>JAFGGG010000018.1 GCA_016930675.1 Spirochaetales bacterium | reverse complement strand
GGCAAGTACTTAAACCAGGAGCTGGCGGACAAAGGCTATTGCCGGATCGTGCCGAGTCAATAATGCCTCATATTGGGGCTGACATGAAGAAAACAAATTTACCTAACTATATTTACTTTGACATACCAAAAAGGACATGATATAAGAACTAATGGATTTACAAGTAAAAGAATATAATGAGTTAATTGTAGATTGTTGCAAGATAATCCTTCAGAGTCATAAAAATCTTGAATACCTTTTAGAAGAGTATGATTTTCATTCGTCGAATAGAGCAGAAATTGACAGAAATCTTATAGCTATGTCAGTAGCATCAAATAAAATGCTTGAATTAGTATACCCGCTGCCAACATCGGGAGAAATACACGGCTTGCCAAAGGAAGCCACAACTGAAGATTTCCAGGATGATGTCTTGATTGTAGACAAAGACCATCCTAAATGGAACTTTATTCCTTGGTTTAAAGAAAAAACAATCGCAATTGTGGATGCGGTAAGAGAGCTAATGGAATTACTGGAACAGAATCCCTCTAAATTAAATCTAAAACTAAAGGTTGCTATGACTTCAAAAGATTATATTAAAATGAGGATCGAATCAAAGTTAAGACACATCCCACCTTACGCTCAAACAATTTTAAATATGATAGAATCGGGGAGATTATCTATCACTAATGTCAGATTAGAAGAGGAAGAATAAAATTAGTATTAAACGTTTTCTTTCCACTTTCCCTAGTGAACATATATGGGCCAATAAGTACTTTGAATCATGCTTCGGATTACAAACCTTATACTTGATAAATAGAGAGCAGGAACCTGCATTTCAACTATAGTAGTTTCTGTAATCTTAAAACGTTGTTGACATATATTTACTATAACTTTAAGTACATCGTTTATTGTTTCATTATTCAATACAAGATGTTCATCGTCACAATTTGGTTAATAAATATGTTTACCATGACGTAAGTGATTATAATCCACCCTAATTTATGGATGATAACTTATAAAATAAGGCTTGTAGTAGACCATAAGTTTTATTATCATTTGAAATTATAGGATGCATATGCTGGGGAAAAAACTACTAATTATTTTTGGATCTATTATTACATTGTTTAGCTCAACTTGTGTTATTATAGCATTATTACAAGTTTTATAAATTATTCCACAACATAGTGGGGCATTTTCAGCATTTATTTTCTTAGGAATAACTAATATATCAGGGATTATAATGATTATTCGGGGATTTGCGATTCCAAAAAAGATTAAAAGAAAAATTATAAATCTTGCTCAAAAAAGTGGAGGAGAAATTTCAATTTCTGAAGTGGTAGCTGAATTAAATCTTACAACAAGACAAAGTAAAAAAGCCTTAAACAAAATTGTTAAGGAAGGTCATGCAAATGAAAGGAAATCACCCACACGAGGTGTATTATATAGATTCCCAGGACTTATAAAAAATGATTTAGAACAAAATATGTACGAAATAATTAAATTCATGGGAGGTAAAGTTACAGCTTTTGATCTATCACAAAAAACTGGTCAAAGTATTGAGGAAAGCAGAAAAATACTTGATTATTTTGTTAAGATAGGAGAAGCAGAAATTCGGATTGCACAAAATGCTATCGAAGTATATGAGTTTAAGGGTGTATTATCAAAAAAGCAAAAAAATCAATCAGAGACTATTATTTAACCCCCTTTGGGGCTGCCGCGAAGAAAAACTACTTCAATTATAGAACAGTCCAATGATACCAATAAGTGCCGCGACATCCGCAGTTTAGTTATTAAGTACTATGAACCTTGCTTCGTTTACTAGAAAAAGGTAAAAGCGTATGATTTTTCATACAGACCCAAAAGGAGTGAATATACCCCCCAAAAGTTGGTCTTGTAAAAATAATTTCTTATGATTTAGTATCTTATGCATTGTTGAGGAGTGCAGTTTATGCAAAATGTCGAAAGATTAAAGGTATCTATTGCCTTATTTTTATGCTTCCTGATTTTTATTATAGCTTCATGCTCATACCCAAGCGGGGGTGATCCGGTATTGGATGATGGAATTATGGTCACAGCCCCTGACGCGGAGAGTGGGGACTATTTCGGCTACAGTGTATCAATAGATGGAGATTACGCCGTGGTGGGCGCCAAGTATGTTGATGACCCGGAGGTTGAGGTGGGAGCCGCCTATATCTTCCGTCGGACAGGTATAAAAACCTGGGACACGGGAACAAAGGTGATGGCATCTGATGCGGAGCAGATAGATAACTTCGGCTGGAGTGTGGCCATATCAGGCGATTACGTGATAGTGGGAGCGCCGTATAAGAATGAACAGCGGGGGGCCGCCTATATATTCCATCGAACAGGCCCGAACACATGGGACACAGGTACAAAGATCACATCAACCGATGGATCTGAAGTTAACGACCGTTTTGGGTACCGTGTGGCCATATCAGACGATTACGCCATAGCGGGAGCACCATTAAAGGATGGAGGGCGGGGGGCCGCCTACATATTCCATCGAACGGGCCCGAACACATGGGGCACAGGTACAAAGATCACGGCAGCCGATAAGGCGGATGGTGACAATTTCGGGTACAGTGTGGCTATATCAGGTGATTATGTCATAGTGGGAGCTTACCATGAAGACGGGGCGGGATCGAACCGGGGGGCCGCCTATATCTTCCACCGGACAGATACCAACACATGGGACGCGGGTACAAAAATCACGGCAACCGATCCTGAGAACCTTGATTATTTCGGATACAGTGTGGCTATATCAGGTGATTATGCCATAGCGGGAGCTCACCAGGAAGACGGGGCGGGATCGGACCGGGGAGCCGCCTATATTTTTCACCGGACAGATACCAACACATGGGATACGGGTATAAAGATCAAAGCAACCGATGCGGCGGATGATGATGCTTTCGGCTGCAGCGTGTCAATATACGGTGATTATGCTCTGGTCGGCGCCAGGTATAATGACGGTTCCGGCGATATCAGGGGGGCTGCGTATAAATTCCAGAGAACCGGGACAAATACCTGGAACAAGGGAATAAAGGTAATATCACCCAGCCCCAAGGACCAGGCGTTCTTCGGTGAAAGCGTATCCATATCCCAAACTTATGCAATTATCGGTGCTTATTACAATGATGGAATAGTAGCCGGAAGCGGTGCCGCCTATATTTATTAACAGTCCGCTCATGGGTTCACACTCCTCATAACACTTTACATTTTTTTGGGGCGAATATGGAGAAATCCCCGAAATCTCACCGCTTGTCTGCGAAAAGCATAATAAGTGCTGCGAAATCTGCTTTCTACCATCATAAATTTTGAATTTGCGAAATTTCTAAATCGCCCCAAAACGGCAATGAGTGAGTATTCGATTTTACCGGATTTATAGTAGTCGATAAAGTCACCCTTCAAGTCTTTGACAGGTTGAATAATAATTTCTATGGTTTTTACAGGTGAGGTATGCTCTTTTTGATATAATATAAAAGGGACTGACTTTTAAAGACAGCCCCTTTTATTATTATTATTGAAATACTGTAATCTTAAAGCATGTGGAACCACACTTTTTCGTATCCGGAATCATAGTTTTATAATTAAAATATTTTCCGTAGTCTGCAGGATATTTTATATAGCAGTATATGCCACCCCGGTTAACATCTATACTAACATAGAAAGTCTCCCACTCTTGAACCCAGTCCCTGTTTGCCACCGCACGGGTGGTCCCATTGTTTTCAGCGCAGACATACTTTCCGGTTGCATGTGCACGTATTGCATAAGAACCGTCATCGAACTCTATCAGATCAAAATGTTCCCATGATATACCTCTTGAGTCATAACCGACCCCATCTCTATTGACGTACAAGGGAGCATCCGGTCCGTAACTAAGATCGGCGCATAAATATTTTCCGCTGGCCAGCGATTGAAGAGCTACTGTATCTTGTCTTACTATGGCCATGGACTTTACGGTCGGGTTTTCCAGGTTGTCATCACTTTTTGTAGTGGGAAGACTGCAACTGATAAGTCCGAATACTATAAATAACGTAGTAAAAAGATAAAAAATATTTTTTTTCATATAAAACCTCCTTTAACGTTAAAATTAATATATTTTGTAATGCAAGTCGACCTTGCCTATCCGCATGGACAAATTATTTTCTTGTGATTTTAAGGATTGTAGTAAGTAAAAGCTTATTTTTTATATGGTGTTCCTAATCCTGCTTCGCGGTATTAAAAATAATGGCAAGACCTGCCGCTTTGGAGTATACTAGATAAAAACTTGGGAAAGGAGATAAGAAAATGTGCGCATTTAAAATAGCCAAATGCAAGGCGGCTTTGGTCGCGTTCTGTATGGCAGTGTTCATGCTGCAGGGCTTCCTAATTTTTGCCCAAAATATAGAGGTGCGCAGTCAAGGCAAGGTGATCGCCGACGGCGGCAGCTGGTTTATACCCATGAACTCCGGTTCCAGCAAAGTGGCGCTTTTCAGCGAGCAGCGCGAGCCGTTCAGTATTTCCAATGTGGGAGATTCTCCCCTTACCATCAAGTCCGTCAGTCTGAAGCTTGACGCGGGCGTAATGCAGGAGGAGTTTACCCTGCAGAACACGGAACTGAAACCCGGACCGCTTGCTTTCAAGGAGACAACGGTTGAGAGCAAAAAGAGTTTTGATTTCTACATCCGCTACTATCCCGTGCAGTCCAAAGAGGTCGGAGCAACGGTTACCGTGGTATACGGGGCGGGGAAAAAGCACGAGTTCACGGTAAAAGGCAAGGGCAGGGACAGCGCTGTTTTCTCGGAAAACGTGAATCTCTCTCTGCACCGGGTATTCGGCGGGCAAAAGACCGACGAGATGATAACGGGCATAGTGCTTGATAAAAGCGGCAACACCTATTTTGTGGGACAGGTAACCGGAGTAAAAGACAAGTTCGCCTATGACATCTTTTACGGAAAAATAACCTCCGGCGGATCACTGGCCTGGGCAAAGCTGTGGGCCGGGCCCTACCGCGACTACACACGTGACCCGGGACAGAATGACGAAACCGGCGGCAGCGCCAATGCCATTGCCGTCGATGAGCAGGGGTTTGTGTATATTGCCGGCGCTGTAAGTCCGGGCAGCTCCAACAATAATTACGCGGCGCTTATCTTAAAGATAAATCCGGCGGACGGTGTGCCTGTGTGGGAAAAGATGTGGCGGCCGGACTGGCCTTCTTCCCTGCTGGCCAAGCACAGCGCCGAAGGCTACGCCCTGGATGTAAAAGGCGGACATGTGTACGTGGTGGGAACAACGGGAGCCGCAATCGAAAACTCGGACGCCCTGGTATTCCTGCTCTCGCTTAAAGCAGGCGACGGCAGCATCGAGTATCAACGCTATGTGGATCCCACGCCCAAAACCAACGACAGAGCCTACTGTGTCAAAGCGGACGCGGCCGGCAACGTGTATATCGGGGGATTGGCGGCCAAGATCAGTCTGCTGATAAAATTTAGAGACGCGGCCACCAATAATCCCAAAGTGGCCTGGGTCAAGACTTTGGAAACCGGCTGGGGCAGCAACATCAACTGCCTGGACACGGACGCAGCGGGGAATGTGTACGCCTCCATCGACCGCAGAGGAGCGCAGACCTATTTCAGCTTTTTAAAGCTTGATGCCGACGGCAATCTGGTATGGGGGAAAACCTATAACGGCGGCAGCAACAAGAACAACAACTGCAATGTGGTGAAAGTGGCCGGCGACGCCCTCTATATCGGCGGGCGCACAGGCCAGTCCTGGTACGACGCGCAGATGGGCGACGCGAAGCTGATCAAGGTGAGCACGGCGGACGGCAAAGAGCTGTGGAGCGCGTTTTACTTCTGCGGTAAAGGCCCGGACGAGCTGGCCGAGCACAGGGTCAAAGGCCTGGCGGTCCAGGGAAATACCCTGTACCTCATCGGCCAGGTGTATACGGGAAACAATAACGGAGTGCGCTACTGGGGGTACTGGTACAAAGGCGTGAGTTCCCTGAGTGCGTATTCCCCTCAGGTGAAAGACTTGGGGTTGGGAGAGGCGGACGGAAAAGCCATCCCCGCAGGCGCGGTAAAAGACGCTTCCGCAGCGCGTGAGCTTGTTGATCTGAAAGACCTTATTCCCTTTCAGGACGCGGCGGCCAAAAAGGACGGACACGGCCCGGACGGAGAGATGATATTCTGGAAGCTGGAGGTGAAATAGCTGAATAGTTACAAAACAGATTTGATTTTTGCCCGGTTTACGATATACTTAAATAAGAAATGTTTGTAAGGAGGAAATAAGATGTCAAAGAAGATAAAAATAATCGGTGCTGCGCTTGTCATGCTGCTCTTGGCTGCAGCCGCGTTCAGTATTGATATAACCGTGGGCATTAAGGGTGGAGCCGGCTTTGCCTTTTACGCTGGTGCGGACTATGAAGATTATAAAGGCGGTTATGATACCCAGATGCTGATCGCCTTCGCGGGCGGCGGTTTTCTCACGATCGGCATGGAAATGGTGGCGCTGGAGGTGGATCTGTTCGTCACTTCCGCCGGCGGTGCTTATGGTGATAGTAATATCGTGTATAACAGCATCGATAACTTTATTGAGATACCTATTCTGGTAAAGCTCAGGTTCCGTGTGGACGACATGATCGTGTCCGTATACGCGGGTCCCGATATCTTAATCAAAGTGGGATATTTCGTGGAACAGGAAATAGATCCGGATGATGGAAGTTTATTAGATGAACTTAGATGGCCTGAGGATGAGATGAACACCATACAGTACGCTCTTGTAATAGGAGCGGGGATCGACATTCCGTTCGAAGGCTTTTACGTGACTTTGGACGCGCGCTACGAACTGGGATTGACCAGCAGGCATACGGAAACTTCCGGTTATGGCGAGCAATGGTTTCAGGACAACATCCAGCTGTTGATCGGCTTCGGCATGGATCTGAATTATTGATATTGGTTAGTTTGGCGTAGAAAATAAAAACCCCGGCTTTAGCGGCCGGGGTTTTTATTATATGGTTCCTTAATAAGCCTGCTTTACCCTTCATGCCATTCCAGCTCTTTCACCATTATATAATCCAGAATCTCATTTTCAGCCGCTTTGGTCTTGAGGAGATCGATAAATTTTTCATCCTGGCAGAGAAAGGAAATACGCGACAGGGTTTCCACATGACGGGTTTGGTCGGCGCTTAAAATCACAAACAGGGTATGCACCGGTTCGTGGTCCAAAGCGTGAAAATCTATGGGCTCTTTTAAAAAACAGATGGAGATGGACTGATTTTCCGGTTTGGTCAACAGCGGCTCGCGCGGGTGCGGTACGGCGATGCCTTTGCCGATAGCGGTGGGCATCATCTCTTCGCGGTGCAGCAGACTGTACGTGAGTGTTTCCCGGGGTATGGTCGGCGGAAGCGGGATAACCTGCACCGTGTTTTTGATTACATCCGTTACCGTGGCGCCTTCTACGTCGTAGAACACGCCGCCCCGTCCGATGAGGTTCACAAGACTGACACCAGTATGGGACAGATCGATATCCAGGATCTTCTTTGATACTTTAATATTGTTTTCAATTATCCATTCCTTGATTTCAGCCCTGTTAAAATGGTAATGTCCTTTAATCTTATAGGCGGGAATTTTGTTTGACTCAATCATGGCTGTGATTTCGCTTTGCGTGAGATTGAGCAATTCCTCCATATCTTTTAACGTCAGATCGGTCAATTATATAACTCCTCCTGCGGAAAAAATAATCAAATTTAGCAGTGAAAGGCAATAAAAATGATTAAAAAACCGCGTGTTGCGATCACCCGCCTTTGAAATACAGGAATACAGCGGCGCAGCAGCATAAAATGGTTGTATTTACCCAGAAATTTTCTATAATTAAAAATGTAGGATCAAGATGTTGTGAAAGTGAGGGCTTTCTCATGGATAATAAGCGAAAGTACGAGAGGGTGGATCTAAGTACCAAAGTCAGGTACGCGATTATTAACGAAGGTGATGCCAAAAACATCAGCCAGGGAGGTATCTGCGTGGTAACCATAGAGGCTCTGGAAAAGGGCAAGGATATGACCATCATTTTTACCCTGCCTAACAGCAAGGAAGAGCACCTAAAGGTTTTCGGTAAAGTGAAATGGAGTAAAGAGATTGCCCCTCATGTTTGTGAAAGCGGAATTGAGTTCTGGGATGTGGACGATAAGGTTAAAAGAACGATCCAGGACTATATAAATAAGTATTTTAAAAAATAAAGGCTGCCTTTCACCATATGTAAGGTTTATAGACAGCCTTGTTATATTTCTTACAACCCGTTTTTTTTTCAATAAGTTTTTCTTCTTTAAACACCTTCTGTGTGAGCGGCTGATTTAACAACTGTAATCTCCTCTTCCGAGAAGATCTTATCTATATTGAGAATTATCACAAACTGCTCATCCATTTTCCCGATTCCCAGTATAAATTCGGTATTTAAATGAGTGCCCACGTGAGGCGTTGCTTCGATGTTCTCAGGTTCTATATTAACGACTTCCTGTACTGTATCGGCCAAAGCACCGAGAACTACGGTTTCCTTATCGATTGTTACTTCAAGTACGATGATACAGGTATCAACGGTTTGTTCCGTCTTTTCAATTCCAAATTTCAGGTGCATGTCCACAACCGGCACCACATTGCCGCGCAGATTTATCACACCCTTCATAAAATTGGGAGTCTTGGGTACTTTGGTTATTCTG
Organism: Spirochaetales bacterium; assembly: GCA_016930675.1. GTDB lineage: Bacteria > Spirochaetota > Spirochaetia > SZUA-6 > RPPD01 > JAFGGG01. Next base: position 9,628 of record JAFGGG010000018.1, on the reverse strand, counting down.
GTTACCTCCAAAATCTCCTTTACCTTGAGCACGTCAATTGCGTAATCCTCCTGCCCGAGTTTGAATGTCAGATAGGTCGCGGTTTTATTTATAACCTGTGTTGCCATAGCTTTACTCCTCCTTTAAAACTTTTCAAATTCGCTGTCGATCTCATCGCCTTTTTTCTCGTCAGGCATGTCCAGTTCCACACCCTTTTTTTTGTTTTTAGGTTTGTCAAGTACCGCCGTTGTTGTTCCTTTATGCGTTTGGTCTTTATCTTCAATATGGCCGATTCGGACTTTGTGGTCCTGGGCTGTGTTTACGTGCTTTCGCGTGATTCCGCTGATTAATCCTTTGTTGCCGTTACCGTTTGTCTTAAAAAATGATACCGTAGTCTGCAGCTGTTCCGCTTGCGATGAGAGCTCTTCGGCCATAGACGCCATCTCTTCGGACGCCGAAGCGTTCTGCTGAATCACGGTATCCAACTGCATAATGGCCTTGTTGATCTGTTCGGTTCCGGACTTCTGTTCACCCGATGCCGCGCTGATCTCCTGTACCAGTTCTGCTGTTTTCTGAATATCGGGCACGATTTTGGTTAATAAACCGCCCGCCTGTTCCGCCACATCCACACTGCTTTTAGAAAGCTCACTGATCTCTCCGGCCGCCTTTTGACTGCGCTCGGCCAGCTTGCGAACTTCGGACGCTACAACCGCGAACCCCTTGCCGTGTTCGCCGGCACGGGCGGCTTCGATGGCCGCGTTCAAAGCCAACAGATTGGTTTGACGGGCAATCTCTTCAATAATACTGATCTTCTCGGCGATCTCTTTCATGGCCGCTACCGTCTCTTCTACGGCTTTGCCGCCTTCCTGGGTATCGTTGGCCGCTTTAAGGGCGATCTTTTCGGTTTGCAGAGAATTATCCGCGTTCTGTCTGATGTTGGCGCCCATTTCCTCGATGGAAGAAGAGACCTCTTCGGCCGATGCTGCCTGTTCCGTGGCGCCTTGGGAAAGCTGCTGCGCCGTTGAACTCATCTGTTCGCTTCCGGACGAAACGTTATCGGAAGCGGCTATGATATTGGAAATCACGTCTTTCAGCCTTCTCACCATTTCTTTCATGGATAGCAGCAGCATTCCTGTTTCATCTTCCCTGTCGACGGTAATATCCACGGTAAGATCACCTTCCGAAAGCCGATTTGCCGTATTCAAGGCTGTTTTTATGGCTTTGGTAATTCCCTTTGTAATCAATATGGCAAGGGCAATACCTAACCCTATACAGGCCAAAATAAATATAATGGAAAACATAACCGCCCTGGTTTGAGTATCAAGCGCCGCCTGCTGCTTGGCCGCCTTGGCCGGATCGATCACCTCTTCCATTGCTGTTTCCAGCTCTTCAAGTATGGTGATATTAAGAGACTCCAATTCAGCGGCCAATCCGTTGAGACTGCTTAGTTCTGTGTTGTATTCATTTCCCAAATTCGTAAAATTGTTAAAAGAGTCGGTGATGGACGCGGCGGCCTTTTCCAGGTTTTCCACGCCGGTAATAATTTTTTGCCATTCCCTTATACCTGCTTTGGCATCGTTTGCGGAAGCTGTAAACACATTCAAATTTTCAGCGGTAGGATTTTCCGAAAAATCGTGAGCCGCAGTCTGCAGTTTCAATACATTTGTGATCACTGCTTCGTTCATAATCATGTCTATATTGGACCATCTGGTTAATAAACTGATATTTCCTGAATAAGCGGCATTTGCTTTAGCCGGATCAATTGTTTCCTCCATCACTTCTTCAAGCATTATGATTGTCTGTGCGATGATATCATCCCACTTCTTTTTTATTTCTTGCAGTTGTGTAACTGAACTGGAATAATTCGCAATAATCGATTCAAATGTGGTAGTATTATCCTGTGAGGATTTTACAATTCTTACCAGATCGGGATATTCCTTTACCATTTCATTCCATGTTTCAATGCCGTCATGCACCGCTTTAACCGAATTCCCCACGAGAATCAGATTCTTCTCCGTACTCTCCGTTTTATATACATCTATAGCATTTTTTAGTTTTATTACTTCCTGGGTAATATCTTCATTCATTACCATATCGATATTACTCCAAACGGCGAAATCGTCAAAATAAGAACGCAGTTCCATAATGCTGTTTAAACTTAAAAGTCCGCTTAGCGCTGTAATGGCGATTATTAACCCGAAACCAATACCCAGCTTTGCGCCGATTTTTAATTTTTCTAACATATAGCCCTCCTTTTATATAAAAAACCTTTTTAGAGTTTTTTATGTTTTTAAATACATTAATAAAAATGGATATATTAATACTTAACTAATTCTATGTATATAAATACGGATTGCTATTGCAATTATTATGATCTTTATGCCGCTTTATCATAATTTTTACTATGATTCATGATACTATTTAGCGAATTTCACTATAAGCTATAAAGAGAGATTCCTATTACCGATTAAAACAAATAAGAGTCACGTTGGGATTTTCGCCTGTCTGTCCTGAAACTGCCAATGCAGTGCAAAACGCATTAATTCATGGTTCGACTTTAACCCCAGCTTTTTTTTAATATGACTTAGATGCGTGTAAACCGTGCTGCAGCTTACGTTAAGTTTTTTTACGATTTCATCCGCTTTTAAGCCGCCGGCCAGGGCTTGAAATATTTCCAGTTCGCGGTCGGTAAGGCGTTCCAATGCTGTTTGTGTTTGGGGGGAGGCTTTCTTCAAAGCGGCGGTAAGAATTGTTCCGCTTAACGCATTACTTACATAAACCTTGCCGGAAAGAACCGTATGCAAAGCGCTCAACAGGGTATTGACATGTTCGGATTTCATAACATAGCCCATGGCACCTGAATGGATGGCCCGCTCTGCGAACAGAATCTCATCGTATCCGGAAAAGACCAAAATATACAGCTCCGGATAAAGCGCTTTGAGTTCCTTGATCAGGTCCAGTCCGTTCCCTGCTTTAAGCGCAAGCTCGGTAATAACCAAATCGGGCAGTAATGATTTTATCTGCTGTAATGCCTGCAGAGCGTCCTCGGCTTCACCCGCGCACTCTAAATGAGGTTGTTCGCTGATGAGATCCTTTAAACCCCTGCGTACAATAGGATGGCTTTCTACTATTAAGATACGCTTTTTTATATATCCTGAATACATGTGAGAAAACCCTTATATATAGTATATATAAAAGGATTTAGTTGTGCCTCTTTTTTTTAAAGCGAAGATTATATTCCTTCAATTCCGCGACAAACCGTTCGATTTCTTGTTCAGTGAGGATATTTCTTTCGATAAAATAGCGTCCGATCGGGAAATTATACGAGCGCTGCAGGTAAAGCAGGACATTGGTTCTAAAAGCATCAAGTAGTCCAATTCTCTCTGCCGATTCGCAAAATTTTTCGCCCCGTATGCGATTTTTTAAAATATGATAAATATGCTCGCGCTTTAAATAGTTACAGCGTACAGCGATTTCTCCGATTCTGGGTCTGTTGCTTGACTGCCAGATCAAGGCCTCGATTGTCGTATTCCAATCGATAATTCCTTTGCGGTAAAGGAAAAAGGCCAGACGCATGCGAAAGCACGGTACTTTAACTTTTTTTTCATACTTATAGTCATGGTGGTGTTTGGCATGAAAATGCTTGGGTCTGTACATGCGCATGCTGTGGGCTTGTTTTGAGTATGCTCTGTTGTTTTTTATTTGGGTAAGTGAGGCCAGCAGATTATAGGCGTGGCTTAATTTTTTGAACTTCTCCTCAAGCCTGAGCTCACTCATTCCTGTCAACTTGGAGCGGTCGGGATGAAAAAGCATTGCCCGCTTTCTGTAAGCCTGTTTTAATAGAGAAATCTCCGGTATGCTCTGATGATTATAGCTGGGACCGAAAACAGTGAATAAAGCTTTTTGTATTTGCAGATCTCTATGGTGCATACCCGGTTTATGCGACTGCTTTGATTACCTCCCAGTTCAGCGGTTGATGGAGTGTTTAGGCAATTATACAGTAATTATACTATTCTTCGCAAGCAAAAAACAATAAGAATCAACTGTTCGCCGGAACGTTCCAATTTAAATGCTTAAATTCCTTTGCAAAGCTCTGCCGGTTGAAATATGCTTATAGTAAAGGTTTAAATCTGAAAAAATCAGCAGCCTTTTTTAAATGCAAACAATAATGAAGCTTGAGAAAAAACAAAGACATAAGCAGGAACACGAGTATCCATTTTTTACGTTTAAAGCGCTTTCTAAAAATGAGTTCCGCAGGCTGAGTGAGCTTGTTGAGTCACGCATCGGCATCAGAATGCCCGAATCAAAAAAGATTATGCTGGAATCCAGGCTGCACAAACGTCTGCGCGCCTTAGGCTTTACTTCTTTTCCCCAATACTGCGATTATCTGTTCAGCGATGAAGGTTTTAACAAGGAACTGCATCATTTTTTTGATGTGATTACCACAAACAAAACGGATTTTTTCCGGGAGCCCGTTCATTTTGAGCAGCTGGTTAATTATATCCTGCCTGAGCTTATTAACCGCGATCAAAAAATAAAAAAGAAATTGAACTTCTGGAGCGCCGGCTGCGCCACAGGTGAAGAACCCTATAGTCTGGCTATGGTTTTGCATGACTTCAGCAAGCGGCAGATTGATTTTCGGTTTTCCATTTATGCAACCGATATCTCCACCCAGGTGTTGGAAAAAGCCGAGCTGGGCATTTATAATCAGGATAAAATCGAACCGGTTCCCACCCGTTTTAAAAATAAGTATCTCTTACGCAGCAAGGACCGGAGTAAAAGGCTTGTGCGCGTAGCACCCCAGATAAGATCTTTAGTGCAGTTTAAACGGCTTAATCTGATGGACCGCAATTTTTCACTTCCCCATGAGATGGATGTTATCTTCTGCAGGAATGTTATCATATATTTTGAACGTCCCACTCAGGAGCTGCTGATTGGAAAGTTCTACAAATGTCTGCGGATGGGCGGATATTTATTTTTGGGACACTCAGAGACACTCTGCGGTATGCCCATACCGCTGGTTACGGCACTCCCTACGATTTATAAAAAGATAGGTTAAAACAGATGGCGGAACTTTCATTATTCAAAACAAGCATTAAAGTTTTAGTGGTTGACGATTCCGCCATAGTACGACACAGTATGCGTACCATTCTTTCCGCGGACAAGAAAATCAATGTAATAGGCGTGGCTTCGGATCCCTATATCGCGGCTAATATGATGAAACTTGAAGCGCCCGATGTGATTGTGCTGGATGTTGAAATGCCGCGCATGGATGGGATTACCTTTTTAAAAAAAATCATGACTCAGCATCCCATCCCTGTGGTTATCTGTTCCAGCCAGACACCCAAGGGTTCAAACAATGCTTTAAAAGCGCTGGAATACGGAGCTGTTGAAATAATAGAAAAACCGAAACTGGGGACCAAACAGTTTATAGAAGAATCACAGGTGCTCATCTGTGATGCCGTTAAAGCGGCCCACTGCACGGCGCTTAAGCAAGTGGAACAGGATTTTCAGCTTGATATTCAGCCAAAACTGACGGCGGACGCCATTATCGCGAAACCTAAATCCGCGCTGCATATCGAGACCACGGAAAAGATCGTAGTGGTCGGCGCCTCAACAGGCGGCACGGAAGCATTAAGGTCTTTTTTAGAGGGTCTGCCGCTTGATGCGCCCGGAGTCGTGATCGTACAGCATATGCCGGAACACTTTACCAAAGCGTTTGCGGGGCGCCTTGACAGCAGTTGTAAGGTTTCCGTAAAAGAAGCGGAACAGAACGATACCGTGATCCGGGGCCGGGCACTTATTGCCCCGGGCAATCATCATATTCTGCTTAAGCGCAGCGGAGCCCGTTATTATGTGGAAATTAAGGACGGACCGTTGGTCAGCCGTCACCGCCCCTCGGTTGATGTGTTATTCCGCTCGGCAGCCCGTTACGCCGGGAAGAACGCCGTGGGGGTAATCATGACGGGCATGGGAGACGACGGGGCTAAAGGAATGCGTGAAATGAAGGACGCCGGAGCGCATACTATTGCCCAGGACGAGAAGTCATGTGTGGTTTTCGGTATGCCCAGAGAGGCGATTAAATTGGACGCGGTGGATAAGGTTGTGCCTTTGGTACAGATTGCCGGTCTGGTGATTAAAACATGCGGTGTATAGGAAATATATCCATCTTTCACTTGCATTCGGCTATCATTTGTATAGAATTTCTATTATTGGGAAGTTTTTAGAATTATGAGGAAAACGGCTAAATTTTAAACTGAGAAGTGTAAAAAGTGGAGATAGATCTTAAAGAGTATATCAATATCTTTATCGAGGAATCGGGCGAACATATCCAAGAGCTGGATATCCTGCTGGTAGATTTAGAGAAGAATAAAAAAGACAAAAAAATACTGAAAAAGATCTACCGCATTATGCATACGCTAAAAGGCATCAGCGGGATCGTCGGATTTAACGATATGTCTTCCATGTTGCACAGTGCGGAAACCTGTATGGATATGGTTTTGAACGCAGAAATCACCCTGCATACGAGAATTATAGAAAGTTTATTTGAGGTCAGTGATGTTTTAAAGAGCACTATTAATTCCCTGCGTGAGGGCGGACAACCTGCCATGGATTTTAAAAAACAAAGTGATCAATTCTCGCAGTTCATTAAAAAACAACCCTCTAAGAAATCCAGAAAAAAGCATCCCATTCCTTATTCTTTCGATCTAAATAAATATAACGATAAAATTTATGAGGCGCTTGAGCAAAAGCAGCAGGCTTATACCTTCAGTTTTATTATTGACAAAAAAGAAGAGGTCAAGGATTCCAGAAGACGAATCCTTTTTCGCCGGCTTTCAAAGCATGGTGAGATACTCGATTACAGGCCCAGGAGAACGGACGATTATTACACAAAAAATGATTTGAAAATTAATGCTTTGTTTATAGGAACTGTAACGGATGAGCTGTTGGCGGATGTGCGAAGAGTGGATAGAATACATAAATTTTCCTATGAAGAGATAGACAGTAAAAAGTTAGCGCAAAAAGCGGCCCCGGCTGCGGTGGGAAAAGAGATAAAGGCCTTTGCCGATAAGGATACCGTAAAGGTAAAAGTAGAGAAACTGGACAGTCTCCTGAATTACGCTCAGGAGCTTACAATCCTTAATCTGTCTTTTCAAAATATTTTTGACCGCATTAATGAATTTAAGTCGTTGGATGACCTGGCGTCGGATCTGAATAATCCCATTGATGCCTTGGCTAAAACCACTCAAAACATCCATCAGGAGATCATGCGGGTGCGTATGGTTCCCATTGCCCATCTGTTTCAAAGATTTCACAGACCGGTACGGGATATCGCCGCCAACTTTGGCAAAAAAGTGGGCTTAAAGATAAAGGGCGAGGATGAGGAGATTGATAAAAACGCCATCGAGCTTTTGTTTGAACCTCTGCTTCATTTAGTGCGTAATGCCATCGATCACGGAATTGAGACGCCGGAACAGAGGGTTAAAGCTAAGAAGCCGGCGGAGGCAACCCTTGAGCTGCGCAGTTACTCAAGACAGAACCGGCTTTTTATCGAAGTGTATGATGACGGCAGAGGAATAGATCCTGAGATGATTAAGAAAAAGGCGGTAGAACGCGGGATTATCGAAGCAACCGATGAGATAACAGAGGAAAGGCTTATTGAGCTTATCTTTTTATCCAGCTTCTCAACCAAGGAAAAAGCCAATGAACTGGCCGGCAGGGGTTTGGGTATGAATATTGTAGCCGAAGCGGTTAAAAAACTGGGCGGTGAAATAACAACCGGCACGGAAAAAGGCAAGAGTACGACATTTACCATTTCTCTGCCCTCCACTATGGAAATTATATCCGTGCTGATTATTAGAGCTGCCGGAGGGATTTACGCGCTTCCGCTCGGCGCAATTACCGAGATCATAGATATAGCTCATCAAGACATAAAAACAGTAAAGAATAATGAGGTTTTCATGCTGCGTGATACTGTGGTGCCGCTTATTAAGTTTGAAAAATATTTTGAAGTAACTCAAGCACCGCCTGTGAACGGTAAAACCACCGTGATTATAATCGAGAGTGACGGGCAGCGTTTCGGACTCACCGTAGAAGAAATATTAAAGAAACAGGAAGTAGTGGTTAAGCCGCTTCCGGAGCCGTTCGGAACATCCTACGGTATAAACGGTGTCACGGTTTTGGGAGACGGAAGCGTGGCTTTGATTATCGATGTCAATACATTGGTAAAACAACTTTAAACTTATAAAAAGGAGTAGTTACAATGAAGGTGGTAAAAGAAGAGTATGATATGCTTATCAGAGAATCATTTGAGCATATTCTAGAAGTTATGTTTGAACAGAAGAACGCTAAGGATGAAATCAAGCTGCTTCCGGCGCTTCCTGCTGCGGAAAAAAGGGAGATAGCGATCCTTATTCAGCTTACCGAAGGAGTGGAGGGAAAGATCATCCTTACCTGCTCACTTTCCACCGCCAATAGAATCGCCAAAGCGCTTTCTCCCGATTTCTTTGAAGAAGGCTTGAGTTTTGAAGACCAGAAGGAGGTGTTCAAAGACAGTCTGGGCGAGTTGATGAATATTTTAGCGGGTAAAATCGCCTACCACTTTCAGAGGAAATACGGCACCACGAGAATAACTACTCCGACTATTGTCTCGGGTAATCAGTTGAAAATTACGGTATATGAAAATAACGCATTAAATGCGGTTATTGAATTCGCCTATGGGATTGTTGATATAATTTTAACATTGAATTAAAGGAAAGGAGATATTATGGCCAAAGTATTAATAGTCGACGATTCAAAACTGATAAGAAACATTATTAAGGATGAGTTGGAAAAGAACGGACACCAGATCGTCGGAGAAGCAGCCGACGGTAAAATCGCCGTATCCATGTTTAAAGAGCAGTCCCCCGATCTGGTAACAATGGATATCACAATGGATGAGATGGACGGGATTGAGGCTATTACCGAGATATTTAAGTTAAACAGCAAAGCCAAGATTATTGTGGTATCCGCTTTGGGGCAGGATGAAATTATCAATAAAGCCATCGATATGGGTGTGATGGACTTCATCATCAAACCGTTCGAAGCTGAGAGGCTCATCACTTCGGTAAAGAAAGCTTTATGAATGAGCAGATTGTTACCGTAGGTATCGGTGAATATAAAGTGGCGCACAGCCCTCTTATTTTACGAACCATACTGGGTTCCTGTGTGGCTGTTATTATGTATGATAAGATTCATAGAATAGGAGGCCTGGCGCATGTGTACCTGCCTACGGAAAAGGGATATAGCAGCAATTATGGAAAAAGTATCAGCAGTGAAAAGTTCGCCGACATATTACTTCCCAAAATGATCAAGGATATTTTAAAGAAAAACGGCAACAAACGTTTCTTCGCCACCTATCTGGTGGGCGGAGCCTCTTTATTTGATGAACACCAGTCGAGCCTGCTCAATATCGGCAGGAGGAATCTGGACGCGGTAAGAGAACTGCTGCAGCGGGAAAATTTGAGATTTTTAGAGTTGGAAGTGGGCGGCAATAAAGGACGCAAGGTTTTTTTTAATTTGAAAAACGGAGATATTGAAATCATTACGCTGAACGGAATGAATAAAAAGAGATGAATCTAAAAAGGTATAAACTGTTATGTTATGTTAT
>JAFGGG010000017.1 GCA_016930675.1 Spirochaetales bacterium | reverse complement strand
GGCAAGTACTTAAACCAGGAGCTGGCGGACAAAGGCTATTGCCGGATCGTGCCGAGTCAATAATGCCTCATATTGGGGCTGACATGAGGAAAAGCAAATAATATACTTGCCTCCTTATCATAATAATGATATTATAATGATAAGGAGGTTGTTATGCCAATTATAAGACCAATTTCGGATATAAGAAATAAATTTAACTTAATTTCAGAAGTATGTCATAGAGAACAGGAACCGGTATTTCTTACTAAAAATGGGCAAGGTGATTTAGTAGTAATGAGTATAGAGCTGTATGAAAAACAGCAAACACTTATCGATCTATACCAGAAGCTTGGTGAAGCGGAAGATGAGAGCAACAAGGATTCTTCTAAAATTTCTCATAAAGATCTCATGCTCAAATTACGGAAAAAAATAAATGCCTAAAAAATATGATATATTATACCTTTCGATAGCTGAACGTGATTTAACAGATATTTTTGAATATATTTATAAAGATAATCCTTACGTAGCAGCTTCATTCCTCAATACAATTGATAATACAATAGCAAAGTTGGCAGATTTTCCTGAAATGGGTACAGTTCCAAATGATAGTAGATTAAAAAATCTTGGATATAGAATGTTAATAATTGAAGAGTATATCGTATTCTATGTAATAAAAGAAAAAATTGTTGAAATCAGACGCATCTTACATGGGAAAAGAAAATATGAGTTTCTTCTTTAAGTTCTAAGTTATACGTCCTTCTTACCTTCCCCCATTGGACAGACGTTTACCAATAAGTGCCGCGAAATCCGCAGTTTACATAATATTGTTGATCTGTCGGCAATGCTGTCTTTAAAAACTCTTGAAAAATCTGTTTTTAATGCTTATGATTGCGTTAGTCAATAAGAAGAAGGAGCGGGAAAAGGACAATGGCGGCCAGACGAACAACAAAGAAAAGCGGTAGAAAACGAAAAGACACGCTTGAACGCTTTTTATTCCCTCCAAAAAAAACATCAAAAAAGAGTTCATCCAGGTCCAAGGCATCTCCCAAATCCAAACCCAAGGCCAAAGCCAAAAAATCAGCTGCCCGCTCCAAAAGCACGCCGAAAAAAGCAGCTGGGAAAAAATCAGCTGCCCGTTCCAAAAGCGCGCCGAAAAAGGCTGCCCCAAAGGCTAAGTCCAAGGCAAAAACCAAGAAAACGCCCGCCCGTTCCGCGCGCACGCCAAAGAAGAAAACCTCCCGCGCCAAGCCTGCCGCGAAAAGGGCCTCACTCAAATCCAAACCCAAGTCTAAAGCTAAAGCCAAATCTGCGCCCAAGGCAAAAGCAAAAAAAGCTCCTGTCCGATCCGCGCGTGGCAAGCCGAAGAAAGCAGCCAAGAAAAAAGTAGCGGCCCGCTCGGCGCGAGCGCCCAAAAAAGCGGTCGCTAAAAAAACTCCTGTCCGATCCGCGCGTAAAATCAAAAAAGCTGCCTCCCGCGCCAAGCCGGCCGTCAAGAAGATCGTACGGGCCAAGCCGGCCGTCAAGAAGATCGCGCGCGCAAAGCCGGCCGCAAAAAAGGCGGCTGCCGGCGCCAAGCCCGCCGCGAAAAAGAATACGCTTGATAACTATAAAATAGTGAGTATGATCGGTGAGGGCGGAATGGGAAAAGTATACAAGGTGCTTGATAAACGTAAGAAGAAAATCATCATTATGAAACAGTTGATCCTTACGCAAAGAGAAATACTTGTAAAGCGCTTCAAACGGGAAGCGGATCTCATGCTGTCTTTGAACCATAAAAATATCGTTACGGTCTATGATTACCTTAAGAAAGGCAGTTCGTATTTTATCATCATGGAATTCGTGGATGGAATTCCTCTTGAAGATTTAATCTGGAAAAAAGGCAGGCTCGAACCTGTCCGGGCGCTTCTTATCTTCAATGAGTTATGCAAGGGATTGAAATATGCACATGACAGGCAGATAATTCATCGTGACATAAAGCCGAATAATGTGCTTATCTCCAAAACCGGTGTGGTAAAGCTGCTGGATTTCGGTATCGCCAAATCTCTGCGGGAGGAGGATGAAGCTCTTACCAGAACAGGCGTGGTCATGGGCACGCCCGCCTATATGTCCCCCGAACAGCTGATCGATACCAAATATGTGGATATCCTGACGGATATCTATTCCATGGGCGTGATGTTTTACCAGATGATTACGGGGGAAAAGCCTTATCCCGGTGAGTTTACCGCTGAAAATATCAGAAAGATTACCCTGGGCGATTATACAAATCCCAAACAGTTGAATCCCGATTTGCCCGGTCATTGCCTGCAGATTGTCAAAATGGCCATGCATCATAAAAAGGAAAAGAGGGTCAAAGACCTGCAGGAATTGATTGATTATATGTCCAGGCACCTGTCTCAATTCAAGACGCAAAAACAGATTAATAATGAGATAAAGAAAGCTTTAGCCGATCTTTAGCTTCTAGTTAAACGTTATCTCTCCGATATAAAGGGTCTCTTTATTTTCCCGCAGACGAATGGTGATTGATTTGCGTTCTTCATTGGGCCTGCCGTAATTTGTAAAAACATCGACCTGAATGGTCACCGAACCGGCAATGGCGGGGGCGCTGCTGGAGAAATAATTGGCTTCTATCTTATATTTACCCTTCATGGCTTTCTTGATGATGTACTCTTCCGGTCCGTACCCCTGGGTAAAGTCGCGGGAGAAGTTGGCGCCGATCGTGGTCTGCCTGTTGCCGTAATAGGCTTTTTCACCCGAAGGTTCGGTTACCCACAAATCCATATCGGTTAAATCCACATCCCAGGTCATGATGATCCTTACGTCGACGTCCAGCAGCTTGACAAGGCGCGGATCAATATTATAATCGCGGATCACCGCCCTGACAGCCGTCTTTTGAAGCTTGGCTATGAGAGCGTTCATTTCCATCAGGGCGATGAGTTCGATCTCCTGAAAGCGGTCCCATTCGCCCAGCACTACGTGGTAAAGCAGCTCGATGGCCCGCTCATACTCGCCCTTGCGCCCCAGTACCAGAGCCAGATCGCGGTACGATTGGGGTTCTTCGGGCCTTAAGCCAAGCACGGTTTCAAACAGTAAGGCGCTTAATTCCAGTTCGTCCTCCTGCGACAGGCGGTGCGCCAAAACGCGCAGCAGGGCCGCGTTTTCCAGCTCCAGCTCCGCGATATTGGACCAGATTCTTAAGCCCAGTTGGGGGAATCCCTGTTTGTAAAAATAATCGCCGCAGTCCAGATAAAAGGCCGGAGAGGCGCCGTACTCTTTTTTATAGGTAAGATAGATCTGATACAGCTCCTTTTTATCGGCTTTTTTCAGGGCGTTTAAATAGGGGGTATCGGGATCCCAGGCCTGCACTTCGATTTCAGGTTTTTCCGCGGCCGCGCCGATTTCCTCTTTCTTGGGCTTGGACTTGTCCGCGTCGTCACCGTTGGCAGCTTCGCGTTCCACGATATCCATTTCATCTCCTTCACTAAACCCTTCAGTTGTGGATGGCCGGGAATCCGGTTCTCCGCCGCGTCCGCCATCGCTTTCTTCTGCTGCGTCTTTTTTGTCCGCTTCCTGATACTTAAAATTAGGCGGATAATCGAATTTGGTATTCCACCAGCTCACGCGTGCCTCCCAGAGTTTTACCATCTGCTCAAGCTTGCTTTCTTTTTTCTGTTTTTCTTCCTTGTCCAGGCGGGCAACAGTTTCAAAATACTCTTCCCGCATATCGGGCAGGCTTTCAGGAGGCGCGATCCGGTGTTCCACGTACTGTTCTATACTCTCGAGTACGATCAGCGAGGTGCCGGGCGTGACCAGACCGTGTTCTTTGCCCAGGGCTATGATATCATCCATATTCCGCTTGCTGTATATAACCAACTCGGCCAGTTTTCTCTGCGCCCAGGCAAGGCGCAGCAGGTCTCCGTCGGCGGCATCACTACTTGCGATTGTATAGCTCTGTTCTTTTTTCACGATGCCGTTGTAGCCGTACCGGATGACAACACGCGCGGATGTATCGACTAAAATTCCCGCCAGTGTGAAACGTTCGGCCACGGCCTCGGGGATGGAGGGATATATATCCGTAACCTGTGCTTTTTCCGTTTTAACACCCAAAAAGCTGTATGCGGAACGTCCGATGCCGGCTGTTACGATATCATCCTGGGCGCGGTTTAAATTAAAGTACTCTCCTCCGCTCTGCAGCGCCAGATAGCGTAAAAAGGCGTGGTTGGCCTGCGCCTGGTCCGCGATAATATAGAGCGGCGCGCCTAATTGGGGCGGGATCTCCCTGCCGAAATTGGAGATGCCGTCGGTAAAAAGCAGCGCGTAATCCGTATTCTTGGCTGCAGCGGGTAATGAGCCCAGCTGAGTGCCGCCGTCATAGTCGAGCTGCTGCAGGGCCGTGATAAGCTTTTGTGCGTCGCCATTGCTGATGATGTACTGGCGGGCTTTTTCCGCGGTATTTCTGAATACGATAAGTTCAACTGTAATACTCTGTTTTTTGTGAAGTTTGAAAAATTCCTTCAGGATTTTATACGCCCGGTTGTGGTCGCTCAAGCCGTGCGATGAGGAGGCGTCCCAGTAAACGGTAATCCGCTCCGGTGAGGGAATCTTTTCCTCACGGCTTAAAAGCGATACGGTATCGTTGATTACAAAATACACGGTACCGTCCTTGGCTTTTTCAACCAGCACCGGCGATTGGTTTACGGTCGGGATTGCTATAACCAGGTCGCGGTTTAGGTCCGCGTCCTGCAGGGTCGTCTCGGCCATATAGCTGTCCTGCCATTTGGAGAAACTGAAATTCGCCGGGCCGCCTTTTTCTATTTCGGGCGCGGAACCCGGTTTTATCACCTGAATCTGAATGGAGAAGTTTTTTATTCTATTCTTAAAATTAAGGGGCAGGTAGTAATAGCGCTTTTGCTGCCGCTCTACCAGATCGGTCAGATAGCTCACTCTTACCGTTCTTGTGCCGTGGGCGGGAATGGGAAAGATTCTTGTCTTGAAATTATTTCCTTTTACCCATTCAACCAGACCGGGATCGATACCCTGACGCACTATTTTTTCAAACACCTGACGGCCGCGGTCCTTTTCCACCGCTACGCCGTCAACCAGCACGCCTTTTATATCCAAAGCGTAACCGCTCACCGTGGCGCCTTCCGGTAACGGAAAATAAAGATCTCCGGCCACGGCTCTGGAGGCCGGATTGTAGAAAGTAAGCGTCATGCTGGTTTGGGCCAGGTTTCCGTAGATGCGTGTTTGTACGGTTACCGAAGTCACTGCCAGGGCTTGGGATTGCTCATTTTCCTTAACGAACAAGGCCGGCGGAACTTCCTGCGCCCAGGACAGTACCTGAAGCATTAAAAAAATTATCGATATGGCAACGATCCGTTTGTTCATGTTTTTCTCCTCTTCTAAAAACTATAGTATACTTAGTACTGTTTTACTTGATTATTTATCCTGATTTTTTCTATATAAATAATACGATGTGAGGAGAATAAAGTAACGGCTGATATAAATGATTTACTGTATTCCGTACATAGTATGCGGTGCCCCGGAAGCCACCCCGAAGCACCGCAAAAGGATTAGATGAGTGCGCGCGCCTTTCACAACCGGTATACCCAAGCTTGACTAGGCACGGACGTTTTACTATCATCAGATTAGGAATTTAAGGCGAATATGATGAAACTATTGATGAAGATACATAGCGCGTTTCAACGCAGGATCCGGACGCGGCATTTTCAGGTGCTTATAAAGAAACTATTGTTTTTACCGTTTTTTATGTTGATCTGCTTTTCATGTACTGTTGACGGGTCATTGAACCCGATTTACAGGCAGTACATGCGTGACTTTGTTCGGGACATAAGTGCTTATGCCAAGGGCATTAATAACGATTTTGTCATCATACCGCAGAACGGTCATGAACTGTTGACAGAGGACGGCGAATCCGACGGTCCGCTTAGCTCGGCCTACATAAGCGCAGTGGACGCCGTGGCTCGGGAGGAGGTTTTTTACGGGTATGACGGCGACGACCTGCCCACGCCGGCCGCGGAAACGGATTATATGACCGAGTTCCTTGACATCGCCCTTGCCAATGGCCTTGCCGTACTGGTGGCGGACTACTGTTTGACTCAGGCCAGGGTTGACGACTCCTACGCTCAAAGCTTCGCGAGGGGGTATATCTCCTTTGCCGCGGATCACAGGGAGCTTGACAATATCCCCGACTATCCCGCGGCGCCGTATAATGAAAACAACAACGATATAGCCGGTTTAGATCAGGCAAAAAACTTCTTATATATCATAAATCCTTCTGCGTTTGCCAATGTCACGGATTTTATTAATGCGGTTGCAGGCACGAATTATGATGTTGTGGTTGTTGATTTATTTTATGAAGACGTTGAGTTGACACCGGCTCAGGTTGCCCAGTTGAAAACCAAAGCCGGCGGCGGTTCCAGACTGGTAATCGCCTATATGAGTATCGGGGAGGCCGAAGACTTCAGGTACTACTGGCAGCCGGACTGGGATGTACATCCGCCTTCCTGGCTGCGTGAAGAAAACTCCGAATGGCCGGGATGTTATCTGGTTGAATATTGGGATTCTGCCTGGCAGAGCATAATATACGGTAATGACGGCTCGTACCTAAAAAAAATCCTGGACGCGGGTTTTGACGGCGTATATCTCGATATAATCGAAGCGTATGAATATTTTGAGTAGGGCGGGGGCCGCGAGCCTGAAAGCTATTCCTCAGTACCGTGGGAACGCGGGCTGGAAACCGACGCCCCGGTACCATGGAGACGCGGGCGGCCGGGGAGCGGCAGGATGGGCTTGTCGCCTGCCCGGCAGCTCAGAGGAGAGGTAAAGTGAAAAGATTTCTCGGTATAATCGGCAGTCCGCGCCGCAATGCCAATACTCAGATTTTAGTGGCTAAAATATTGCAAGGCGCGGCGTATGAAGGAGTTCTTACCGAAGCAACCTTTTTGGCCGACCTGGATATCAATGAATGTGACGGATGTCATGTGTGCTGGAAGGGCAAACCGTGTGCCAAAAAAGACGATATGAATGAGTTATACCCTAAAATTATGGCCGCCGATATTTTGGTTTTCGGAACTCCGGTCTACTGGTACGGACCGACCGCGATCATGAAGGCGTTTATCGACCGTTTTGTATACTTTAACTGTCCTGAAAATCGGAAAAAGATCCGCGGGAAAACCGCTGTTATCGCCATTCCCTTTGAAGAGCAAAATACAGAAACAGGCGAATTTGTGGCCGCGTTCTTTGAGAAATGTTTCGCCTATCTGGAAATCAAGCCGGGCGGTAAAATACTTGCCCCGGGAGTGGGAGCGCGCGGTGAAGTCTTGAAAAAGCAAAAGCTCCTTGACCAGGCTCATGAGCTGGGCAGACGCCTGGCAAGAGAAAAAATCTAGTTTTTGCCGTATTATCAGGCAAAAAAATAGTATATGGTAAACTGCGATGTCTTCTGAAATTAACATAACGGAAGTAAACATAAAGAGTCTTATCACCGCATCCAACCTGCCGGACGCCGATTATGTGATTAATCCGTACTCGGGCTGCCTGCATTCCTGTATTTACTGTTACGCGCGCTTTATAAAGCGATTCACCGGGCATGACGAACCTTGGGGAAGCTTTGTTGACGTGAAAATAAACTGCGCGCAAGTCATTCCGCATAATGGAAATAAGTTTAAAGGCAAGGCTCTTTTCATGTCTTCGGTTACCGATCCCTATCTTGAGCTGGAAAAAAAATACAAGCTCACAAGAAGCATCCTGGAAAAACTCGCGGAATTTGAACCGGACTTAAGCATTCAGACAAAATCCGATCTTGTTGTGCGTGATTGCGATGTGCTGAAACGCTTTAACAAATGCAGGGTGGGACTGACCATTACCACACTCGATGATGCGGTCAGGGCTCAGATCGAACCGCGTGCTGTAAGCGTGGAGAGGAGGATAGCCGCGCTCAAGCGGTTAAAGCGACAGGGATTAACCACCTATGTGTTTATAGGACCGCTGCTGCCCTTTATTACCGATTGGAAAGAGATTATAAAACGTACAAAAGATTTTACAGACTGCTACTATTTTGAAAACCTGAATATATACGGAACCATAAAAAAGAATATATATGCCTGGTTAGGAAAACATGACAAAGACTGCCTTGCCAAGTACATGAGTATTCAAAGTAAGCGTACCGTATTCTGGGAAACAGTCGGGCAGGAGATCCAGGAATACTGTGCTGCTCATAATATTAACCATAAACTGTATTTCGATCATAAAGCACAGAGAAAATAACTGAGGTGGTATGGGGGAGTAGTTGGATGTTTTACAATTATTTACAATCTTTTACAGTTTCAATATAAAACCGTGACCACTTGCAGATATAATCATTAGTAAAAATGATTCAGAAGGACTTTATAATGAAACTCACAACTAACTATCTATTGGTTATTATATTGTTTTTTATCATATGTTCGGAGATAACCGCTCAAGAGGGAGACATCTGGGATGCGGTCAAAGAAACTTCGTGGCGCTACGAAGACAACTGGACAGGGGGTATTGTTACCTTCTATGAAACCAATAACGGGGATAAAATGGCACTTTTGCAAAGGTGCGGCAGCGGTGTTATGGTGACGGGAAGTTTTTTATTTCGAATTCAGATTGAAGACAATATGCTTTTATTTTATCATTACTCTTCAATAGTAAAACAGCAAAATGCTGCTTATGTTTATTTTCTAGATGAAGATTCAGGCATGCTGTTTCCAAAAGTTGGGTTTAATGTACTTTACTTTTTTAGTGAGAAGCCGTGGGTAGCAAATAAGTTTAAAACAATTCCAATTGAAGAAATAAAAAGAGAAGATTACTCTCAACTTGATCTTTTGAATTGATATTACCATTAAAACAGATTATTCTTTTGCCCTTGACTTTGTCTTATTTATGATTTATGGTGCTTCGCGAATACAAGATTTATAAATAGAGAGGATTGTATATATGCCGGGAAAAAATATTATCCTATTCGGACCTCCGGGCGCGGGCAAAGGCACGCAGGCCGCCAGGCTGGTGGAGCTTTTAGGGGTACCGCATATTTCCACCGGAGACATGTTCCGCTATCACAAAAAGAACAACACGGAGCTGGGCAAAAAAGCTCAGGTTTTCATGGACAAGGGAGCCCTGGTGCCGGATGAGATTACCATTGCCATGGTCAAAGAGCGCTTAAGCCGCGCTGACGTGAAACAGGGATTCCTGCTGGACGGTTTTCCCAGAAGCACTCCCCAGGCGGAAGCTCTTGATACAATACTTAAAGAGCTTGGAATCAAACTCGACCATGTGATCAACATCGCGGTTTCCGATGTGGAAATCATGAAGCGTTTGAAGGGGCGCGCGGAAATAGAAGGCCGCAGCGACGACGCCGATCCGGCTGTAATTCAAAACAGGATTAACACCTACAAAAACCAAAGCGAACCGTGCCTTGACTATTACAGACCGCGGACTGTGGTCAGAGATATCGACGGTATGGGCAGTATCGAAGAGATTTTTGAAAGAATTAAAATTGTACTGGAGTAATGTGATGAATAGCGCAAACGGTCTATTCGCGTCCCGTAGCTTTAATAACGATCATGGTCATATCATCCTGCTGTTTTTCCTGTTGTAAAAAATCCGCAATCGACCGGCGCACCTGTTTTTGGATGGCGGCGGAGTTCCCGGCCGCGTGTTTTTTAATTACCGCTTCCAATCTCGCGTTTCCGAACAGTTCCTTTTCCCGGTTCATGGCTTCGGTGATGCCGTCCGTGTAAAAAACAAGAATATCATTCTGCTTTAGCTTACATTCTTCTCCTTCTTTATAAACCACCCCCGGCAGCATTCCCAGGGAAAGGCCGCTCTGAGCCAGATAGCTTACGGTTCCGTCTTCGGCGTGATACCACAGGGGATCGTCATGTCCGCAATTAACATACTTAAGTGTATTGTTTTGATTATTCAGGATGCCGAAAAACAAGGTCATGCTTCTGCCCTGGCTGAAATCCTGCACAATCCGGTTATTCATGCGGGCGGCAAGTTCCGGCATATCGTGAATGTCCTCGATAAGCACCCTGAAAGTACTCCTGGCCACCAGCATCAATAACGATGCTCCCAGTCCGTGTCCGGTTACATCACCGATTACTATACCCAGTTTGCTTTCATCCACAACCACAAAATCAAGATAATCACCGCCCGTGCTTTCGCACTGTTTGCTGAAACAGGCGATATCAAGTCCACTGTACACCGGCGCCCCGTCCGGAGTAAGCGATGCCTGAATTTTATAGGCGATATTCATCT
Source organism: Spirochaetales bacterium (assembly GCA_016930675.1). Taxonomy (GTDB): domain Bacteria; phylum Spirochaetota; class Spirochaetia; order SZUA-6; family RPPD01; genus JAFGGG01. Next base: position 46,071 of record JAFGGG010000017.1, on the reverse strand, counting down.
CGCTTTCCAGTTTCTGCTTTTCCAGATAGTTTTCCATAAGGATGGCTCGCTGCACGGCCACTCCCAGATGAGAGGCGAGCAGGTTTAACAGATACTCGTCATAGGGTGTAAACACCCCTCTCCGCTTATTAAGCAGTTGAATGACACCGATTCTTTTTCCGTCGAAGGATGTTACGGGCACACAAAGCAGGGATTTTGTTCTGTATCCGGTCTTGAGATCCACTTCCCTGTTGAAGCGAGGATCAGCATAACAGTCTTTCAGATTAATCAGTTTGCCTGTTTTAAACACATTACCGGCGATCCCCTTGTCCGCCTGAAAACGAATTTCCTCAGCCTCCGATCCCAGCGCGATGCGGGAATAAAGCTCGTCTTTCTCCTCATCATAAATGAAGAGACTGTAGCGGTCGCAGTTCATGATATGATTGGTTGTCTGAAACATGGTTTGCAGGATGTTCGGGAGCGACATATCGGATGAAAGCAGGCGGGTAACGTCAAGTAAACTTATCAGATCCTTCAGCTTTTTTGTGAGATTACGTTCTGAAGCTCTCTTCTTGTTTTTTTCCGGCATAAATACTCTCCCTAATTATATAGTAATCTCCTGTCTGTTCACAACCTTAAAATTGTTATTTTATGCGGCCTTACACTTACGGGAAAGGGGTGTGTTTTGACAGAGTTTATAAATGATTGCAGCCGGTTTTTAATAATACTTCTTGCTATTCAACAAAAATTTGCTACAATAGATCCGATTGTGAAACATACGGCAACTGATATAAAAAGTGATATTCAGAAGAGGATTCTTTTAGAAAAATTTCGTGTATTATCTAATAAGGTGACTAAGTATGTTAATGGCGGGTTTTCACGAGTTGAATTTTTAAAAAAAATTATCCGGCTGTTTATTGATCTATGTTCTTGTGAGGAAATAGAATTACGACTTATTCATAGCGATAAGGAAGAAAAGTATGAAATTGTACGCTCTACCGGTAGAAGTTTTTCTATTGAAAACAAAGCCGTTGTTTCCGTGATAGATGAAAATAATTCGAATGATTCACATGGACTGTTGAACATGGAGAACCTCTGTATAAATATTATGAAAGGTAAATTTGATCCCGCTTTGCCGCTTTTTACCACAAAAGGGAGTTTTTTTATTAATAATACAGAAGATGACTATTTATTCAAATACAGAATTAAAAATCAAATTTATAACTACAAACTCGCATTGCATAATAATGTGAAATCTCTCATTATCATCCCGCTTATCAATGGCGATGAGAGAGTCGGACTCTTAAAACTTTTTAATCCGAAAACAAGTTATTGTACCAGACAGATAATAGATTTATTCGAACAATTAACTCAGACCCTGAGTATATCTCTGTTGAATCAGCGCACTCAGGCAGCCTTGCGTGAGCGGGTAAAAGAACTGACATGCATGTACGGTATCGCGCAGGCGGCCGGCGCAGGTATTTCAATTGATGAAATAATGCAGAGCGCCGTAGAACTCCTCCCGCCGGCCTGGCAGTACCCGAAGATAACCTGCGGTAAAATAGTGTTAGACGGACAGGTGTATGCGACTTCAGGTTTCAGAGAGAGCCCTATTAAATTACACGCTGATCTCATTGTAAGAGGAGAAAATCGGGGCAGCATTGAAGTAATCTATTTGGAAGAGACGGTTGAGATCGATGAAGGTCCTTTTTTAAAGGAAGAACGAAAATTGATTGATAATATTGCCAAAGCATTGGCGCTTATTATTGAGCAGAAACAGGCGGAGCAAGATAAAAAAAGACTTAAAGAGCAGATACGTCATGCCGACCGGCTGGCGACTATCGGTCAGCTGGCAGCCGGTGTGGCTCACGAGCTCAACGAACCGTTAAGCAATATTCTCGGATTTGCCCAGCTTATAACTAAAAGTAAGGATCTGTCCATACAAATTAAAGCGGATATTGAGAAGATCGTAAACGCTTCTCTTCATGCAAGAGAGATTGTAAAGAAGCTGCTTATTTTTTCCCGGCAGATGCCCACTAAAATGATTCAATCAGATTTAAATCAGATAATAGAAGACGGACTCTTTTTTCTGGAATCCAGGTGCTCCAAGGAAGGTGTTGCGGTAATCCGGCTGCTGGATCATGATCTGCCTAAATTGACGGTGGATCCGGCCCAGATAACTCAGGTGCTCGTTAATCTTGTCGTGAATGCCATCCAGGCAATGGCGGATGGCGGTACTTTAAAGGTAGAAACATGCAAAAGGAAAAATAATGTACTGCTTATAGTTGAGGATACGGGAGAGGGTATGACCGAACATACTCTGAAGCAGATTTTTCTTCCCTTTTTTACCACCAAGGAAGTAGGCCAGGGTACCGGTCTGGGCCTGGCTGTGGTGCACGGTATTGTGACTTCACACGGAGGATCAATAGAAATAGACAGCAGTCCCGGTAAAGGTACCAGGTTTCAAGTAACATTACCCATCGATCAATCATGTGTGGAAGGAGATGTATGAAAACTCAACTGCCAACAAAAAAACAATCCATCCTTGTAGTGGATGACGCGCTTAATACGGTAGAGATCATTGAAAGAAACCTGAAATCACAAGGCTATAAAGTATTTTCAGCACTGAATGTAGCGGATGCCGTAAAAATACTTGATTCTAGTCCTATCGATCTTGTGATAACCGATATAAAAATGCCCACCGTCAGCGGACATGATCTTATCAGGCATGTAAGAGAAAATCTTTGTGAAACTGAAGTAATTGTAATTACCGGATATCCTTCCATCAAAGGCGCGGTGGAAGCCGTGAAAACCGGTGCCGAGGAGTATCTGCCAAAACCCTTTACAGATAATGAGCTTATTACCGCAACCCGCAGGGCGCTGGATAAACTCTTGCTGAGAAAGAACATGAGGAGTCAACTGCAAAAAAATAAATCCGCGCCATTCGGCATTGTAGGGAATTCCAAAGTTATCCATAAAGTCTTTCAAGCCATAGAAAAAGCCGCGACCACTTCGGCAACCGTTTTGATTACAGGGGAAAGCGGTACTGGTAAGGAACTGGTAGCGCGGGCGATTCACTATACAAGCTCCAGGGCGGGAGCGCCCTTTGTGCCTGTCAACTGCGGTGGTATACCGGAAACTCTTCTGGAGAGTGAGCTGTTCGGCCATGTTAAGGGAGCGTTCACCGGAGCTTTTGAATCACGAGCGGGATTTTTTCAAACAGCAGACGGCGGCACAATTTTCCTTGATGAGATTAGTGAGACAAGTACTGCCATGCAGATAAAACTTCTTAGAGTACTTCAGGATAAAGAAGTGTGTATGATCGCTTCCAGACGACCTCAAAAAGTAGATGTACGAATTTTAGCCGCTACCAATAAAGACCTGTCTGCATTACTTGCAAAGGGAACATTCAGAGAAGATCTGTTTTACCGCATCAATGTTATTTCTATCAATATCCCACCCTTGAGAGAACGGGATCAGGACATTCTGATTCTATCACGACATTTTATGGAAAAATATTCACAGGAGTATAATAAGCCGCCCTGCCAGTTTTCTCAGAACGCATTAAAGGTATTCCGGAACTATTATTGGCCGGGAAATGTGCGGGAGCTGGAAAATCTGATTCAAAGCCTGGTTATTATGAAAGAAGGTACAATAATCGACACACCCGAGCTGCCTTCCTTTATGCGTTTTTCCGCGATGCGAGAAAACGGTTTCAACCGCACATTGGCCCAGGTTGAAGTAGATTATATCAATAATGTGCTTGCGATGGTAAACGGTAACAAAACCAAAGCCGCTCATATACTGGGCATCACCAGAAAGACTTTACGTGAAAAATTAAAAAAATAGCCGTTCATCCGTGTATATACAATCTGTTATTATATCGGGTAAAAATTACCCGCTGTAACTGTTTTACCCGTTTGGTTAATTGATTTCTCCGTAAAAAAGTCATTTTCCTCTGCGGTTTGCATCCTTGTACATATCTAAAAGGAATGGATTTGTGCGTAATTTGCGCATGTTTCAGCTCTTCTCCCTGTACACCAGTAATCTGAAAAAATTAAATGCAGTTGGTACATTTTTTGCATTATGAATAGTGAATGAGGTAGTGAGAGTGGGAAAGCACTTAGATATCGGAGACATATATATTATGACTTCCAGAGATAAGCACAGCGGGTTTAAAGGGCTTTGCTCAACATGTAATAATTCCGCAAGCTGTACCTTCCCCCGGAATCTTATCTCGTATATCTGGCAATGCGATGAATTCGATAACAGCACACCAAAGAAACATATACATAAAATAAAAAACAAATCAGCGGAAGCATTGAAAAAAACTGATAATCCGGGAAGTAATGATGACACCGCTGAAAATAAAGGCCTTTGCATCAATTGTGACAACAGAGATACCTGCGCTCATGCATCCTGTGAAGGAGGAATCTGGCATTGTGAAAATTACCTTTAAGGGCCTTTTATAAGCTGATATCAAAAATTAAGAAAAATATGGTTGCCTTCGTAATGAGTAAATAAATATATCTGGAGGACTGAATTGGAGATTGGCAGAGAAAAAGAAATTGTGAGTATCATAAAGAAATATACGAAAAATCATGCCGAGCTTATTTCCATTTTAGAGGAAATCCAAAATATGTACGGATATCTCCCCGGCCAGGCATTAAAGATAATATCCGAACATACCGAGCACTCTTTAGTCGATATCTACGGAGTGGCTACTTTTTATAAAGCTTTCAGTCTTAAACCCAGGGGAAAACATCTGGTGCTGGTCTGTTTGGGCACAGCCTGCCATGTCCGGGGTGCTCCCAAGATCGTTGAAGAATTTGAACAGCAATTGGGAGTAGTGTCAGGCGACACCACGGCTGATAAGGAGTTTACGCTTGAAACGGTTAACTGTCTGGGCGCCTGCGCGCTGGGGCCGACTGTTGTGGTGGACGGTCATTATTTCTCACATGTGAGCAGAAAAAAGGTAAAGACAATAATTACCAAAACTCTGCAGGGCCTCGATACCATAGACATCGGAAGTGACCGCAGAATATTTCCCGTTAAAGTGTCCTGCTCCGTGTGCAAAAAAAGCCTTATGGACTCCGATTATCTTATTGACGGATATCCCTCTATTAAAATAAATATTAACTACAACGGCAAACAGTGCTGGCTGCGATTATCTTCGCTTTATGGAAGTTATAATATCGCATCAGAGTTTAAGATTCCTTCAAATGAACAATCCAAATTTTATTGTCCGCACTGCGCGGATGAAATTTCAGGCTCTTCTCACTGCCCGCAATGCGGCAGTTCCATGGCCGCTCTGTTGATCCGAGACGGTTGCACGTTGGAGATCTGTACGCGCAGAGGCTGCAGAGGGCATATGTTGAATCTAAATCCAATCAATGCGCTTAACATGAAGTAAGGAAATAATGGATGAAGGCTGTTACCACTATAACTGAGTTTAAAGAATACCGTAAAGCAATTTTGTCTGCCTCTCATAATAATAAGCCCTGTCTGGTTATCTGCGGAGGGACCGGAGGTCAGGCGAGCGGAGCAAACGATCTTATACGGATCATAAAACGGGAGATTCTGGAGCGGGACCTGCACGATAAAATATCGCTGCGCATTACGGGGTGTTTGGGGTTTTGCGAGATGGATCCCTTTATTATTGTTGAACCGGGGAATAATCTCTATCCCAAATTAAAGATGAATGATGTCCCGAAGATAATCGATGCGGCGTTAAAGGGCGATGTAATTGAAGAGCTGTTATACAGAGAGCCGGGCTCTACAATAAAGCGAGTTTCAGAGCAGGAGATCCCCTTTTTTCAGGGACAGACAAGAATCATCCTCGGTCAGAATAAATATCTTGATCCCATCAGAATAGCCGACTACATAAAAATGCAGGGCTACTCCGGCTTGGAAAAGGTGTTGGAAAAATCCGATCCGGAGTGGATAATCAGTGAGGTTTTAACATCAAAATTGAGGGGACGCGGCGGTGCCGGATTTCTTACCGGCAGAAAATGGGAGTTGGCGCGCAAAGCGTGCAACGGTAATGGCAGAAAATACATAATCTGCAACGCGGACGAGGGAGATCCCGGAGCTTATATGGACCGCAGCCTGTTGGAAGGCAATCCTCACGCAATAATTGAAGGGATGATTATCGCCGCAATAGCTATCGGAGCATGTAAAGGTATTATCTATGTGCGCAGCGAGTACCCGCTGGCCATCAGGCACGCGACAATCGCCTTACGAGAAGCGAGGGAGCTTGGTCTGCTGGGTAAAAATATTCTCGGGAAAGGTATTGATTTTGACATAGAAATATTTCATGGAGCGGGCGCCTTTGTCTGCGGAGAAGAGACCGCGCTGATAAAATCAATCGAAGGCAAAATCGGTGAGCCGCGGCAGCGTCCGCCGTATCCGATTGAAAAGGGTCTTTACGGCTGTCCGACCTGTATCAATAATGTAGAGACACTGGCGAATATTCCCTACATTATTAAAAAAGGTGCGCATGAGTATCTTAAAATCGGCACGGAAAATAATTCCGGAACCAAGATATTTTCTCTGGTAGGAAAAATAAAAAATACCGGCCTGGTCGAGGTACCGCTGGGCACCCCGATAAACAAGGTTGTGTATGAAATCGGCGGCGGTCCTGTGGGCAAAGCCAAGATCAAAGCCATTCAAACCGGCGGCCCGTCGGGCGGCTGCATTCCCGCTTCCATGTTCGATCTGTCGATAGACTATGACAGTCTGGCGAGCGTGGGCTCGATCATGGGCTCGGGCGGCATGATTGTTATGGATGAGAACACCTGCATGGTGGATGTAGCCAAATATTTCATGAGTTTCTTAAAAAACGAATCGTGCGGCAAGTGCTTTACCTGCCGTAAAGGCACGCAGCGCATGTATGAACTCCTGGATGACATCACAGAGGGCAGGGGAACACTTGAGCATATTCAATTGCTCGAGGAGCTGGCCCATGTGGTAAAGGATACAACAATGTGCGGGTTGGGCCAGACTGCGTCCAATCCGGTATTGAGCACATTGCGTTATTTTTACCATGAGTATGAAGAGCATGTGGTAGATAAAAAATGCAGCTCGTTTGTATGTAAAAATCTGGTGGGCGCCGCCTGCCAGGCCGCATGTCCTCTTGATACCGAAGCCTGGCGCTATATCGCCCTTATCGAAAAGGGTGAGTATGACGAGGCTTATAAGATTATCAGAGAGGTTAATCCCTTTCCGTCTGTGTGTGCCCGGGCCTGCGACCGCAAATGCGAGCACAAGTGTAATCTGGGAATGAGCGGAGGAGAAGCGATTGCCATCCGCGCTCTGAAAAGATTTGTGGTCGACCGTGTCGACCCCTCGGTGTACAAACCGGATATTACAGCAGGAAATGGCAATGGTAGTTTAAAAGTTGCAATCATAGGGGCGGGTCCTGCGGGACTTACGGCGGCTCACTGTCTTTCGCTTTCAGGCTATAAAGTAAGCGTTTTTGAGGCTGAAAAGGAGCCGGGCGGCATGCTGGTGAGTTCTCTTCCGGCTTATCGCCTGCCTCAGCAGGTCGTGCGAAAAGAGATACAGTCGCTTTTGAACGAGAATATCACTCTTAAGTGTGGATCCGTATTGGGTCGTGATATAAAAATAGACGGCCTCTTCGAAGACGGGTTTAAAGCGGTTTTTCTGGCGATCGGCGCGCATGTAAGCTGGCCGCTGGATCTTGAAGGAGAAGACGTGAAAGGGGTGTATCCCTCAATAGATTTTTTAAAGGCCTTTAATTTACGGGGCGAGGAGTGGGCGCACGGTCACGTGGGTATTGTGGGCGGCGGCAACTCCGCTGTGGACGCCGCACGGGTGGCGCTGCGCCAGAAGCATGTTAAAAGCGTCACGCTTTTTTACCGCAGAACACGCGGAGAGATGCCTGCCTATGAAGAAGAAGTGGAAGCCGCGCTGGAAGAAGGAGTGACAATCGAAACATTGGTGTCGCCGGTAAAAATACATGTCAGGCAGGAGGAGATCGAAGCAGCTTTAAGAGAGGGTGTGGAGCTGGAAACCCTGGTTACTCCCATAAAGATATACGCCAAGGAAGGAAACCTTACGGGCATCGAGTGCATCAGAAACAAGCTGGGTGACGCTGATGCGAGCGGCCGGCGGAAGCCTGTCCCCGTGCCGGGGACCGAGTTTCGTGTGGCATTGGACACATTGATTGTGGCGATCGGCGAACGACCCGGTAGCGAATGCCTTTCCTCAATGGGCATTAACGTTGAGAAGAACGGCAGGGTTCGTGCGGATAAGGATACAATGTGTACAAATAAGGCCGGCGTTTTTGCCGGTGGAGATCTGGTTACCGGACCCAACACCGTAATCGATGCCATTGCGGCAGGAAAGAAAGCCGCACGGATTATTGAGCGTTTTCTGCATAATGAAAAGCTTAAAGAACCGCGCGCTCTGTCGTTACCGCAGGTGTTTATAGAACCTGCCGAGATCAGCGATGAAGAACTGGAAAAAGCGCGAAGAGTAATTCCTCCGGTTCTGCCTGTTATAAAAAGGAAAAAGAACTTTGAGGAAGTCGAAAAAACCATGTCTGCCGAACAAGCCAGACAGGAGGCTCGCAGATGCCTGCGCTGTGATCTGGAGTTTACTCAAGCCGTAGTTTTACAAACTGAAAAATCAGGAGAGAAAAAGGCATGATAGATCTTACCATAAACGGCCTTGATGTTTCGGTGGAAAAGGGCACAACGCTGCTGGAAGCGGCACGTTTTTTAGGATTCCCCATACCCACCCTTTGTCACATGGACGGGCTTTCCTCCCTGGGCGCCTGCCGCCTCTGTGTCGTTGAGATCGGCGAGGGTGAAAAGTCCAGACTTGTCTCTTCATGTACCTATACGGCCGAGCAAGGGCTTAAAGTACGCACCTCATCGGAGCGTGTGGTCAGGGCCAGAAAGATGATTCTTGAATTGTTGTTGGCGTCCTGTCCTCAGTCGAAGATAATTCAGGATTTGGCTTCGGCCCATAATGTGCGTCAGCAGCGTTTTAAACAGGAGTACGAAGACTGCATCCTCTGCGGTTTGTGCGTAAGGATGTGCGAGGAACAGATGATGGCAAAAGCCATCGGTTTTCGCGGCAGGGGCGAGAAGCGCAGCATCGGTACCCCGTTCGACATTCAGTCCGACGTGTGCCGCTTGTGTGGGGGGTGCATGTACGTGTGCCCGGCCTGCCAGCTGCGCTGTACCTATATGGAAAAAGACGCGGCGGTCTGCGGCGGCTGCGCCAACTTAAGTCCGCCCTGTTTAGAGAAAGAGCAGTTTAACGATATGATGTGTTATATGGCACCCTGTGTTGCCTGTGAAATAAAGAAAGAGTAAAAGCAGGGAATTATTTTATTTAGTACAATGAAAGGAGAAAACAAATAATGTCGTATTCAAGAATAAATTCTTCAGCAGCGACCCTTACCAAGAACAGAACTGAAGATTCCGTTATTCCAACATCGGGAATGTGTGTTACCTGTGTGGACGGCTGCATAGGTATGTGTGAAATCGGCAAGTCAGCCTACCGCGGCCACGAGGTTATCTATCCCCAGCCCTTCGGGGTCATTACCACGGCGGGTGAAAAGAAGTATCCTGTGGACTATTCTCATTTCAATATCATGGGGACCGCGGTGGGAGCGCACGGCATTGAAGCGGACAGTGATAAAGCAATTTTTCCGGCGGTGAATCTGGAGGTGCTTATCGGCCATGACAAGGGCCTTAAATTCAAGTATCCGTGGCTCATATCAGGCATAGGCTCGACAAATATCGCCAAGAACAACTGGGAAGGTCTGGCAATAGGTTCGGCATTAGCAGGCACCGCTCTTACCATAGGTGAAAATGTCGTGGGTATGGACCCCGAGTCGGTAATCAATGACGGCAAAGCTGCAGATACCGTGGACCTGAAACGACGGGTCAAGTTATATAAAGACTATCAGCGTAACGGTTACGGCGCCATCATAGTGCAGGCCAATATCGAAGACACCCGCCTGGGTGTGCAGGAGTACGCAATTGAAAAATTGGGAGTGGAGGCGGTTGAGCTCAAATGGGGACAGGGAGCCAAGGATATCGGCGGTGAAGTAAAAATCAGGGATTTGAAAAAAGCACAACTCTTGTATAAACGCGGTTATATTGTGCTGCCCGATCCCACCGATCCTCATGTAATCGAAGCCTTTGAGCGGGGCAATTTTAAAGAGTTTGAGCGTCATTCTCGGGTGGGAATGGTTTCTGAAGAGTCATTCGCTGGGAGAGTGGAAGAGCTGCGTAAAGCGGGCGCCAAATACATTTTCTTAAAAACAGGAGCATATCGTCCGGCCGATCTGGCGCGCGCGGTACTGTACTCCTCCAAGTATAAGCTTGATCTGCTCACGGTTGACGGGGCCGGAGGCGGCACAGGGATGAGCCCCTGGCGCATGATGAACGAATGGGGAGTGCCTCCCGTAGAGCTGCATACGCTTTTGTATCAGTATGCAAAGCGGTTGGCGGACAAAGGGGAATATATACCGGCCCTGGCCGTTGGCGGTGGATTTATTTTTGAGGACCAGATATTCAAAGGTCTGGCCATGGGAGCGCCGTTTGTCAAGCTTATAGGTATGGCCCGCGCGCCTATTGCCGCGGCCATGGTAGGGAAAACAATCGGTAAAACCATTGATGAACAGCAGATACCCGTATATATCGAACGTTTCGGCAGATCAAAGGATGAAATTTTCGTAACCGCTGCTCATCTGCGCAAGGAACTCGGCACTAAAGTATACGAACAGCTGCCTACGGGAGCTATTGGTTTGTATACATATTATGAAAGATTAGCGCAGGGGCTGCGCCAGCTTATGGCGGGCAGCAGAAAGTTCTCATTGCAGTATATTTCGCGGAATGACCTGGCAGCACTGACGTCCGAAGCTTCACGTGTAAGCGGCATTCAATATATTATGGATGCGGATAAGACTGAGGTCGATGAGCTTCTGAAATAAAGGATTTCATTTCCGGATGATATCGTAATAAATCCGCACGGAAGGTTGGATTTCAGGAGTATGCTGCTTGACAGCCAAAAGCAAAAAACCTTAAAATTTATTACATGCTGTATATCGGGAAATTAAAATATAGGGGGAATAAAAAGAATCACCCTGTACTGCCTGCGGGACTGTTGCTCTTCGCCTTATTCCTGTGTTCTCTCTCTGTTTCCTGTGATTATTACCCGGATTATAATTCTAAAACTGTTTATGATTACAGCCGGCAGGGTAACGTATGCAAGGAAACGCGTTGGGGATTTCGCGGAGTTTCTGAAACCTTACTGTTTTTATACAACCCCAGAGCACAGCTTATTAGGGAAACCCGGTTTAAAGGTGGTAAGGAATTCGATTACTGCATTACGTACGTGTATGACGACATGGGCAGGCTTGTACGTGAAATAAAAAAACAGGCTGACGGGAGCATAGCTTACGACCAATATATTTTTTATGAAATAAATTCAGCCGGCACGATAAAAAAAGCTGTTTACATGAATGCTGCCGACAATTCCCTTGCCTGCACCATAGAGCATCATTTTGACGAGTTCGGCAATATAATAAGGTACACGGCACGCGACAGCGAAGGCGATATTTACGATGATTTGATCTACGAATATGATGAGAATGGGAACATGGTACATAAAATATGGAAAATTCCGAGCGAAATTACAGATTTTTTTATGATGTATGATGGGGACGGCAACCTCACAAGATATGAAATAATAGCTCATATACTGGATGAAGAAAGAATATATTCAACCTTATGGGATTACCTGTATATATTCGATGACCAAGGAAGAATTCTGAAGCAATTGCGGATTGAAAATGATAGCTTCCCAAGAGTGACCTGTTTTGAATATGACAGCTTGGACAGAGTCAAAGTAAAGACAGCATATGATATATATTCACGCGGATTGGATTCGGTTGTTGCTGATTTCAGGTGACGTAATTATAAAAATGTGCTTGACTTATTTTAAATATCTGCTTTTATTATATGCATATTCACAATGATGCATCAACATAAAAGACATAACGAACAGTCCAAATCTCCTTTTACTTCTATTATAACAGGTCTCGCTTTCGCCTGCGCATTCGGACTGGCCATGCTTTTTACCGGCGGCTGGTTCTTCGTTTTTCCTATGGTTTTTGCGGGCGTGCTCCCCATGATTGACGGCCTCAGCAAACTCTCTTTCAGAAAATCGGGCAAAGAACTGGGATATAAAAAGGGTAAACAGAGTGTTGAGCGGCAGATTTTAATGGTGGCGAAACAGCACAAAGGCAAAGTAACACCCGCACTGGTAGCGCTTAACAGCGATCTGCCGCTGGAACAGGTGGAAAAAAAACTTTCCGACATGGCTAAAAAGGGATACGTGGAGATGCATGTGACGACAGGCGGACGGATTGAATACTTGTTCCATGATTTCGCTGATCATGATGACCTATTAATAGAGTAATACCGCCCCGTAAATATCATTGGCGAAACTCTTGTCCTTTAGCCGATTTTTGGCTATATTATCACTGACAATGCGGATAAAATCTGTAGATTACGGTAAACCGTAGTTACGGGATAAGGAGTTTGAACATGCCCACGTATGAGTATGAATGTACCGTGTGCAGTCATAGGTTTGAAGCCTTTCAAAAAATAACCGACGCACCTCTTGCGAAATGCCCGCAATGCGGTAAAAAGGTAAAACGGCTCATCAGTGCCGGCCTGGGTATTATTTTTAAAGGCAGCGGATTCTATACCACGGATTATAAAAAATCTTCCGCCGCGGCCAGCTCCTCTATTGCGTCCAAGAAGGATAAGAAAAAAACTGCCGAGCACAACACATCAACGCAAAAAAAAACAGCACAGGAAAGTCTGAAGACAAGCGCCTGAATTAGATCCTAAATTTAGAAATGCAATTTCCTTATAAGTTAAAACTCCCTGCATTCAATCTTTGACCCTGTTTTTTCCAGGATCTCCTCTACAGCAAGGTTGTTAAATTCCGTTATCAGTTCGGGAACATCGGGACGGGTAAGCGGGTGTTGAGGAGCAAAAAGGGCGCAGCAATCAGGATACGGCTGAATTGAAAGTTCGTACGTGCCGTACTGTTTGGCCAGATCTATTATATCCTCTTTGTCCATGCCGATCAGCGGTCTGAACACCGGCAGAGTGGAAAAACTTCCGGTAAAGTGCATGCTCGCGGGAGTCTGGCTGGCTACCTGGCCCAGGCTTTCACCGGTCACCAGACAGAGGGCGTCAAACCTGCGTGCCAAAGCACTTGTGATCCGCATCATAGCGGCTCTGGAAAACAGGGTAAGCGCTTTTTCAGAGCCGCGTTCTTTGAGGGCAAGCTGCGCCTCCGTGAAATCTACGATATAGAGTTTCAAACCCGGAATATACGCGGCCAGAATTTTAGCAAGATCTTCCACCTTCCGTAAGACCTCTTGTGACGTAAAAGGGTGGGTATGGAAATAAACGGCATCAAGGGTTAGTCCTCGCTTAGCCATGAGAAAACCCGCCACGGGAGAGTCTATACCGCCTGAAAGCAGGAGCAGTCCTTTGCCATTGCAGCCGGCCGGAAGCCCTTTTCTACCGGCAGAAGCCGGTCCGTAGATGTAGGCATGTTCTCTCACTTCTATATTAATAATCCAATCCGGACGGGCAACATCAACCGTTACATCTTTATAATGGCTGCGCAGCAGATCCCCGATTTTACAGGCGATTTGATATGAATTATAAGCAAAACCCTTATCGGTTCTTCTGGCCTCTATTTTGAATCTGGTACCCTTTTTTTCTTCAAGCAGCTGCCGGGCAATTAAGAGGGCGGCTTTGCCGATAGCGTTTATATCTTTCCTGGTCCGCAATGCTTTGCAGAAACCGACAATACCGAATACTCTTTTTAAGACCTGACTTATCTGTTGTTCATACTGTTCGTCATATTCCAGATAAAGCCTGCCCACGCGCTTAAGCAGGGAAAAGGGGGCAGGCTTGAGCTGCTGTTTTATATTTGCCATAAGCTTTTGTTCGAAAAATTTTCTGTTTTTACCCTTTAATGAGATCTCACCGTACTTAATCAGATAAAGCTGTTCCATATAAGCTGTTACCTTTAACTCCCGTGCGTCTGCTGTTGCAGTTTAGAAAGCGTGCCTTTTACGGCCGCGAGGAAAGCGGATATGTCCGCTTGAGTAGTCTGAAAACCGATTGAAACGCGAACAGCGTTCGCCGCCAGGGATGATGGAACGCCCATGCTTTCAAGCACTCTGGTCCGTTCCTTTTTATGGGAGTGGCAGGCCGATCCTGTTGAAATATAAATATTGAGTTCATTTAACACTCTCACCACGACTTCACCCGCCAGCGGAGGAAAAGCCATACTTATTATATAGGGTGAGTAATGAGTGGCATCGTTTTCCGCTCTCTGCTTAGGTATGAGTACAACCCGCGATAATTTCTTTAGTTCAGAAATTAAAAAATTCATCACCCGGCCTGCGCTTTCCAGATTTTTCTGTAAAGAGGTTTGTCTTTTTTCCACTAATTTTGAGAAACTATAAATACCTGCGGTGTTTTCAGTACCCGGACGCTTGTTTCTTTCCTGACCGCCGCCGCCATAAAAAAAATCAAGTTCCAGCCGCTTTTTAATAAACAGAGCCCCGATTCCTTTAGCGGCGCCCAGCTTATGAGCGCTTAAGCAAGCCGAGTCAACATTGAGTTCGCGAAGTGAAAACGGAATCTTACCGACCGCTTGCACGGCATCACAGTGAAAAATTATCTTTCTTCCGGTTGTTTTGGAATAGTTTCGTACGCTTTGTACAAGCTCTGCGACAGGCTGAACCGCGCCTGTTTCATTATTAATAAGCATTACAATGACCATAACTGTCTGTTTGTCCAGCGCTTGAACCAAACTATCCGCCCGGATGATTCCCCTGCTGTCAGGATAAACTTTTTTAACCTTGAATCCCAACTTTTTAAGTGTCAGTACCGGTTCCCACAGAGAGGCGTGCTCAATCGCGCTGATTACAACAGTATACGATGAGAACTCTTTCTTTAAGGTGAGTGCCTGCTTTACCAGTGAAAGCACAACCATATTGTTGGCTTCTGTGGCGCCGGCGGTGAAGTAAAGTTCGTCGCTTCGGCAGTCAAGCTGCCCGGCCAAAAGCGAGCGTGCCTGTTCCAAAAGGCCGCGTGCTTTGCTTCCCGCGTTGTGTGAAGAGGAAGGATTCCCATAAAACTCATGGCAGACCTCCTGCTGAAGCTGCAAAGCAAAAGGATCCGGAATCGCGGTAGCTGCCCAATCAAGATAAACTTCATGCATGTGCACATAATATAAAAAAAAAGCCGTTCTTGCATCAATCTTTTTTATATTTTGACGTATTCTGTTCATGGCGCAGATTTTTTTTATTTACTTGCAAAATATTTTATTTGGTTATATGCTTTATTTTAGTATATATGAAAAAACAGAAGTTGGATAAGGATCAGATATCTACAGTTGCCTATAAACTTAAAGTGTGCGGACACCCTCTGCGGTTAAAAATATTAATTGCCATTGAAAAAGGTCATAAGACCTGTGTCAAAGAGCTGTGGAAATGTCTTAAAAAATCCCAGCCGGTTATTTCTCAGCATCTGGCGGTTTTAAAGGAAATAGGTATCGTAAAATCACGAATTGACAAAAATATGCGTTTTTACTCGATAATCGATCCGTTTATTAAAAATATTATCGCGACTCTGCTGCAAGATGATAAATTAAGACTCAGCATCGAGCAGACAATTTCAGTCAAGAACTCATAAGCACTCTCTTACCTGGTATTCATGCTTCCCCTTTTATAGCCGGCGGGATCAATATCTGCCTGATCGTAACCCAGCAGCAGCATTTTTTTTTGAATTACCTCTTTAAGGGTAGAAGCTCGCGGTAAAGCTGCCTTATCGATTTCTATCCGTGCTCTGCTGCCGTAATCCCTCACTCTGCAGAGATAGAAACCCAGGGTATGAAGAAACTTTTCAGCGTATTCAACTCTTTTAAGAGCCTTTTGTGTTATTTCCACACCGAAGGGAAAGCGTGATACAAGACAGGCGGAAGAGGGTTTATTATAATGCGGAAGTCCCAGTTGCTCTGCGAGTACTCGAATTTCTTGTTTATTAAACTTACAGATTTTTAAGGGCGAAGCAACAGACAGTTCTTTAAGAGCCTTTAATCCGGGGCGATAATCGGTCTCATCCTCCTGATGTGAACCTTCGATAACAGTCGCAAAACCGGATTCTTTAGCTTGTTTTATAAACGCATTAAAAATCATTTTTTTACAGTAATAACAGCGCAAAGGAGAATTGTCGTGTTCATTAATGGTTTTAATGGTGTCCACTGTAACAAGCTTATGCGAAATCTTAAGCTGAATTGCCAGTACAGCTGCTTGATTTATTTCTGCTTGGGGGATTGCTTTGGATACGCATGTTAAAGCCACTATACGGGACGGTTCCAAAGCCTTTGCCGCTATAGTAAGCAGAAGCGAGGAATCAACTCCTCCGGAGAAAGCGATTGCCAGTGATTTTTTTTGGAACAGCCAGTGACTCAAGTTATCATACTTTTGTTGCAGTATTTTTTGCATATAATAATTATATGAGCTTAAGAGAAAACCAAGGCTAGAGTCAAGCCCATAAGTTTTAGAATTCTTCAGATTATCATAACTCTGCTTGATTACG
Source organism: Spirochaetales bacterium (assembly GCA_016930675.1). GTDB lineage: Bacteria > Spirochaetota > Spirochaetia > SZUA-6 > RPPD01 > JAFGGG01. The sequence goes on along the minus strand of JAFGGG010000017.1, from coordinate 29,407 downwards.
GGATAAAAAATACTGTAGAATATAGTATATGACCAGATAAGGAAAAGCACATGGAAGAACATTTTGATGCCTATGAAATTCTAACGTTAGCTCAATCTATGGAAGACAACGCGGTTGAATTCTATGAAAACGCCTGCAAGATGCAAAATAAAAAAAAGGAATGTGATTTCTTACTCAAACTGGCGGCCATGGAAAAAGAACATAAAGAACTTTACGCCAACATGCAGTCCCGGATCAAAAAAGCATCCGCCGCGCCGGCTGACGCTGAAATCTTCTCTGATATTGATTTGTATCTGAAAGCGGTATTAGACAGTCAGAGCATGGAAGGTTCGCAGTTTGCCAGCATGCTGCTGCGAGGTGATGAAAGTTTAAGGGAGATTCTTTTAATAGCGATTGATTTGGAGAAGGAAACCATTCTTTTTTACGTCGGTTTAAAGGATACGGTGACTGAAGCAGAGGATAAAGAGATTGTGGATAAGATAATCCAGGAAGAAAAAGGCCATATTGTTACCCTGGTCGGAGAGTTGCGAAATTTGGATTAACCGCACTATGTGGGCCCCAGCATCTGTTTCGGATCAAAAATAATTTTAACTTCCTGGGCTGTAACCACACCCTCTTCCAAAGCGATCTGCTTTACGGTCTTGTTTTCACGGTAAGCGCGTTGTGCTATTTTGGCCGCTTTATCATAACCGATTTTTAAGGCCAGCGGTGTAACCAGAGCCAGACTCTTTTCCACAAATGCATTGCAATTTTCAGGGCAGGCTTTTAGGCCCTTAATACAGCGCCCGGCCAAGACCGTTATGGTATTGGTTAAGAGCTCCAGACTTGAGAGAGTTTCGTAAGCAATCAGGGGCTGCATTATCTGCAGATCCAGCGGACCTGTTTGCCCGGCGATACTCACAGACACTGCCTTTCCCATAATATGCGCGCAGACCTGAATGACCATTTCAGGAATTACCGGATTGACCTTGCCGGGCATGATCGAACTTCCGGGTTGAAGAGGGGGAAGCTCGATTTCACAGATTCCCGCTCGAGGACCGCTGGAAAGAAAGCGCAGATCGTTGGCGATCTTCATCAGACTGCAGGAAAGAGTATTGAGTGTTCCCATCAGCTCCACCTGCACATCCCGCGCGGCGATGGCTTGGAATTTATTCTCGGCTTCGCGAAAGGGCACTTTCGTATAACCGGCCAGACGCTTGATTATTGCTGTTGCAAATTGAGGGTGGGTATTAATCCCGGTGCCCACAGCCGTCCCCCCCAGGGGTAGTTCCTCTAAATGAGAGAAAACAGAGAGGATTCGCTCCGTGTTTTTTTTAATCTGGTAAAGATAACCGGAAAACTCCTGACCCAAAGTAAGCGGCACCGCATCCTGAAGATGCGTTCTGCCGATTTTTATAATATCTTTAAAACGGGCTGCCTTTTCTTTCAGTTCTTTTTCCAAGTCCTTTAACGCGTGTTTTAATCTTTCCAGTTCCAGCCGGTTACTGATATTTATGGCGGAGGGAATGACATCGTTGGATGACTGTCCCATATTTACATGATCGTTTGGATGAACGGGATATTTTTTCCCTCGTTTTTCTCCTAAGATTTCGTTGGCCCGGTTGGCGATTACTTCATTTACATTCATATTCCAGGAGGTTCCTGAGCCTGTTTGGAATACATCAACCGGAAAATGCTCATCCCAGTTACCTTCCATAATTTCTGAAGCAGCCTTGACAATTGCCTGGCTAAGCTGCTTGTCCAGCAGACCTAATGCCGTATTGGTTTCAGCGGCGCTGCGTTTAATCAGAACAAGTGCTTCCAAGAGCCTGAGTGGAATGCGCAGCGGCGAAACTGTAAAGTTGTTCACCGCCCGTTCTGTCTGAGCACCCCAGTAAGACCAGTCCGGTAATTTTAAGCTGCCGAAACTGTCGGATTCGGTTCTGTGGGTTAAAGTTCTTTTACTCATAAGCAAACCTCTTTAGCCTGAGTTTACTATTTTTTTAAAGAAGTAAAAAGTAGTTATAAGCAATTCATTGAATCATTAAATTGACATTCTTAACTTTATTACAGTATAATGCACGAACAAATTACAATGAAAAATATTATTACCGCTCAAGATGGCATTTACAAATATTTGTATCTCATATTTACGGCAGGAGCACTCATTCTGCTTTGGGTTGTTAACATTACACTCTATGCGGAAAATCCGGGATTCATTACGATCGCGCCGCACCCCTATTTTATTATTGTTATCTTTATCTCTGCGCTCTATGGCTATGCAAAAGCCATGGTAAGCGTGGGTATCGTGTCATTAACATATTTTATTTGTCTCATGATCCATATTGTTGCCGTTAATGAATCGTTCTCAAGATTTTTCCAGTATTCTTATTTTAATCCTTTCATTATTTTTCTGGTTTTCGGCACCATAATCGGTATGATAAGCGATCGCTACAGAAAATATCTGCATGATGCCGGCGAGGAGCTTTCAAAGAATAACGAACGTTTGGAAGAACTGTATAATGAAATAAAAATCCTTCAGACACAGAACAGCAATTTGAAAAATAAATTATTGGATGAAAAAGAACTGGTAACAACTCTGTATAATATAGCGAAAAAACTTAATACTTTGGAGTTCACCGGTCTTTATAACGCTATTTTGGAAATGCTTGCGGAAATTATCGATGCGGAAAAAGGAGCGGTTTTTGTCATCCAGGGTGACAAGCTTCTGCTCTGTTCTTCTATCGGCTATAAATCATTCGAAGAACCTAAAATCAAACAAGAAATATTGAAAAATGTGATAGAAAAAAAATCGACTCTTTCCTTAAAAGATATGGACTCATTACAAAAAAAAGGAAAAGAGGACATTTTCATCTGCGGTCCGCTTTGTTTAGGCAGTATGGGGGAGGTTATCGGTATTGTTATTATACAGGAACTGGCCTTTATAAAATACACGCCTCTGACTCTGCGTATGTTCTCTTTAATCTGTGATTGGGCTTCTGTGTGTATCGGGAACGCTCATTATTTAAAGAGGGTAAAAGATTCTTCGGAGCAAAAACAGGTTGACGAACAACTGCGTCAGATGATGGAAGCTCTTGTTTCCAGATATAACGGACCTTTTGATTTTGGGATAGCTTCGGATGAGTTGACAAAACAAATCGAATCTAAGATTGAGCAAGGTAGCTGAATCATGCAATTAATCCTTGCCGGCATCGGTCTTGAACTCTTAGCCTTATTGTCGCTTCTGTTATACGATTTATTTCGGGTACCTGTTATTATCAGTATCCTTATCCACATCGGAGCCGTATATCTGTTTACACGGGGGATAGAACCGCTTTTAAAAAAGGTAAAATTGATTCGAGAAGTGTGCTTTTTGTTGTCTTTACTGCTTCCAATATATGGTATGCTTGGCATTTTATTCCAGATATTTATAGTAAGTAAAGCGCGAACGCTTAAGAGCATAATCCGGGAAAAGGCTCAAGAAGAAATGGATAAAGATTCAGGGGAGGAAAACTTTTTATTTGAAAGCGAGTCTGTTACGGATTTGCTGAATGTGCATGTAAAAAAAATCCGTTATGATTATGTGCCGGAACATAATCGCGTGCTGGCTTATAATTATTATAGCGGAACCAGATATGAAGAGCTTTTAAAAAAATACCAGGATGAAATTAAAACTATCGAAGATGAAAAGGCAAAGAATCCTGAAAACAATGATAAGCTTGCAGAACACGCGGATTTTTTAGTTGAGTATGCTACAACTATTGAAACAGAGAAAACTCTGAAACAGCGATCTCTTGAGTCTGCTAAAAAGTATTTAAAGGAGCTTGTAAAGGATAATGCCGAGGATGTTAAAATATTATCAGGTTTAATGGAAACACATTTTTTGCTGGGTGAATATAGGGACTGTATGAAACTCTGTAAAAAAATACTCGCTAAAGACCAGGTACATGAGCAGGCGGTTGTGCGTCTGGCGGCATGCTATTATCGGAAGAGGGATTATAAAAGCATTATCGATCTGGCAAAAAATACGAAAAACCTGGTAAAAAAGCCTGAAGATTTACAGTTTTTTACGGAGATGTGGACAGTAAATGGATGATGTATGTATTATCGTTGAAAGTATAGATATCCGGAAGCCTATTGAGCTGCCGCGTTATGTAACAGATCTTATTACTACTTTGAATGAATTACGATTCGCGGTGGTATTTATTACTCCAAAACCAATTTCCTCTGATGTTGTGATTACATCCTATCCCGGTAATCTGAATACATTCATAAATATTTGTTTGGATAATTCAATAGTCTGTAAAAATCCTGCTCCGCAAAAAAAGTATTTCTATGAAATGTGGAAAACCATTAACCAGTTTTATAGAGCACCGCTTGTTGAGAAAAAAAACTTTTTAGAGCAGATGATCGACGGTTTGGCAGTTGATGAAAAAAGAGTACTAAGTACCAAGGATATTATCTTTTCAAAGCAGATGTGGAATCTTATAATAGAGGATTATCGGATTAAAGAACTGCACATACCTTTTGTGAATTATTATAAAATATTTTACAGCACACAGGGGTCTTTGTTCCAATTGATGAACGCACATATTCCGCGGGCAAAGCTCTATCATGTTTTTCCCAGTTTATATACGGTATGGGCAGCCTTTATCGCCAAACGAAAATATTGTACCCCTTTTATTCTGGATGAGCGTGATACTGACGCTATTGCAACGTTTATGGATGTTAAATCCAATTATTTGGCTTATAATCAGATGTTGCTGTCGTCTATGGATCCACCATCACTGGCAGTATTGCATGATCTGTATGCTGCAACCTGTGATTCAGTTGAATATTTAGGTTACTCCTGTACCGATATGCTGATTACACAGTTTGCGGAGCAGCAAAGAGAAGAAAGGGATGATCTGCGGGAGGTTATGCCGAAAATGGTTCAAATTCAGGCCGGGATAAAATTCAGCGAAACCCCAAAAAAGAATAAAACCGGTACGCAAAAAACAAAACGTTTCCTGGTCGGACTTATCGGCCGCTTTATACCTGAAGATGATATTAAAACCTTTATCCGGGCATGTAATATTGTTGCAGCGGAAAAAGAGAATGTGGATTTTAAAATTTTCGGCCTGGAACAGTCGGATGAAACATACCTGCTTGAATGTAAATATCTAAGAAATAATCTGGATTTAGCGCTTAGAATGGAAATAATCAATGATTATCGGCCTGAAGAGCTGTGGAATGAAATTGATGTACTTGTCTCAACCAGTTTGGATAAGGGGCATTACAATTTTTTGCTGGAGGCCATGAGTTCGGGCATTCCTTTAGTGGCTACCAACCGGGGAGTGCATGCCGAATTGATTCATGGAGACGGAACAGATGACACCGGTCTTGGTGAATGCGGCTTTTTAACGGATATCGGAAATCCGGAGCAGATAGCGCTCGCGGTTTTGGAGATACTTAAAGATAAGAAGTTAAAAGCGTCGATGGGAAAGGTGGGCAAGAAAAGAATTGAGAATCACTATTCCAGAGAAACAAATTTTAAAAAATATTTAAAAACCTATCAAGATTATCTATAGAGAAAGGGAATCTGTAAAAGAATAAAAGATGAGTGACCATAAGCTTCAACCGCATGCAATGGATTTGAAAACGGAACACTTCAATTCACGGGTTAGTTCTTACAACCCCTGGCTGATTATCTTTATGTGTTATTCTTTTTTGGGTATTATTTGTTTTCTACTGCCGGATGATATAACACACGGTTTTACGAGGATAACACTCTTTTACGCATTATTGGGATCTCTTTTTATTACAGCACCCTTTTATTTTGTTTTTATCCGCTTTTTAAATGAAAAACTAAAGATTTTGTCGAATGTGGACAGAAGTGGAATATTTCTCATCCTCATAATCTCAATTTTTACACTTGCTGTTATAGGTGCCGTTGTTTTTATGTTTTTTTCCGATGCTTCCGTTGTGTTTAACTTATCGGTGATTATCCTCTTTATTCTTTTATCCTTAAACTGGCTGCTGCTGTTGTTTTTAAGCATTTCACGACAGTTTCTGCTTATCGCTGCCTGTTATTTTATAGCCATCATAGGGATACTTCTTGTGGGAACGGGTGTTGAGCTTTTCGCCGGAGAAATCGGATTAATTAATGTACTGAATCTGGGGATCGGAGCGGTTTTTTTCATATTGTGGTACTTAGTGTCCGAGAAGATTAAAATAACATATACTGTTAAACTCGATTTTTTTTCGTTTGTGAAACAAAAACCTTATTATCTGATATTCGGATTAATAGTGATTCTGGGTATTTTTATAGATAAGATCGTAATTTGGAGTTCAGATCTAAGTAAAATATATGCACATGTATTTGTCAGTTTTTCCGCATATGAAACTTCCGTTGCCATGGCTTTTTTAACCGCGATACCTCCCGTTATCTATTTTGTGCTGAACGTTGAAAAAAGAATTCATGTTAAAAGTAAAAAACTATATGAATCAATCAACCTGGGATCACAGCTTAATATAATTGAAAATAATCAGCGGGAGCTGACGGAATATATATTAAAAGCATTTTTCAATATTTTAAAAATCCAGGTAACCACAGTTTTTAGTGTTAACTATCTGGCCACCCAGATTTTTTCTCTTTTTAAGCTCCCCTTGGAAAACGTAATCCTTTTTAGAACTGCGTTGTGGGGTGTAGCCTGTTTTGTGCTTTTTTCTTTTATTGTTACTATTTTGCTCAATTGGGATTTTAAAGGATCCGTTTTGTTTTTATCATTGTTATTTCTTGTTATTAATATGATCACTTCATATATCGCTTCACATCTGGATCAAAGGTATACTACGTACGGATTTTCCTTCACCTGCCTGATTGTTTTATTGGCAGCTTTGATTATTCTTGTTTATACTATAAAAAATTTGATATATATAGTATTTAAAAATCCGCCAATTGCTTATAAAGCCAAAATCATCAAAGGAAAAAGGATTGGTAATTATCTTATTAAAAACGGGAAACGTGTATGAATATAGAAAAGACATTGAAATCAATTCCTCTGTTTGAGTATCTGCCAAAAAAAGTACTGAACACATTAGCTCAGTACGCTGTTGATAAGAAAATAAACAAACCCGAACTTATAATTCAAAGCGGAGAGCCGAATTCCAATATATATTTTATTATATCCGGCAAGATTAAGGTGATCTATTCTTCCAAACTGGAATATGTATTGGAGCGGGGCGGTTTTTTTGGGGAGATGGCGATTATAGAGGACAGATCACAGGTTGTGCATGCGGTACCGGTTTCCAATACGGTAGAGGTAATATATTTCGATAGGAGAGATTTCTGTAAGTGTATCGAAGCCCATATCATGCTGCGTACGGTACTGACCAATATCACTGCTGAGCGCTTAAGGAGTTCCGGGCTCGCCGGAAGGGAAAAGTCGATAGGTAATTATACAATCTTACATGAAATTGAACAAAGCGATAATGGCGTTATATTTTTAGGGGAACACAGTATTTTAAAAATTCCGGTTCATATTAAGATGCTTCCCTATCAATTCACTCAGGATGCCCGTTACGAAAAACGACTGGCAGGTATCGTAAAAGCGAATGCCCACCTGCATAATAAACATATAATTACGCCCATAGATATAATTAATGCTTATGGAACATATTTCATTATTTATAATGCGCAAGATGGAATAAGTCTTGTTAAAATAACGGAAAGCGGGCACACCATTCCGTTTCGGATAGCGGTGGAAATAATTTTACAGCTGGCCGACGGATTAACCATTGCGCATAAACAAAATATAGTCCACAAAGACTTAAGACCCGAAAATATTTTTATTGATGAGAACGGTGTAGTGATGATAAGTGATTTCGGTCTTACTCATCCTGATTTTTATAATATCCATTATATGTCTCCGGAACAGATAAAGAAAACGAATATAGAAATACTTACGGACATTTATTCTTTTGGGATAATTTGCTATAAATTAATAACAAACAAATATCCTTTTTCCGGCACAAACGCTGAGCACATTACGGCACACAAATTGAAAGCCGACTATAAATCCATAACAGAGCGAGATCCGAAAATACCCTATGAGTTGGCCCAGTTGGTAGGCAGGGCTTTGGAACCCAAACCCGACAAGCGCCTGCAGACCTTACACAATATTCGTGAGTTGCTGAAATTATGGGCTTCCGAGAATGAAGCGGAAAAGAATGAAAAAAAATATAAAATTGAAGAAATAACACAGGACGAACTGAAAAAGTGGGTGCATAAGAGATTTACAGGAAAACTGGTTAAAACAAAAAAACCGGATAAAAAAATGGAAATGCTCTATTATGATTTTCTTTCTCTACAAGATATTGAAAATACGTATATAAAATATAAGCTTGTAGATCCTAAATCACTCATCACCGATAGAGAAGAGGCGGAAGCGGATTTAAGCTTTCCCTTTGATAAGAATAAATTGCTGGACGTATTCAAAACTCTGGAAAAAGAAAGACAAGAACTTTTTATCATTCATAATCTAACCACAAAATTGCTGCATACAACCAGGAAATATGATTTAATAGAGCTTTTAAAAAGAATAATTCCGCTTGCTGAAACCGATAATAATTATCTGCTGCTCTCGAAAAAAGAGAAAAAGATTAAAAACCAGGCTGAAAGGGAGCTGAAGGGAACACGCTGCAAATTAGAATCCTCAGCAGATCAAAGAATATTGGAGACTGCTGAAAAAATCGATAAACCAAGTATTATTAAAGAAAAGAAAATGTATATCCTTATTTGTCCGCTTCATACAAAAACAAAATTTATCGGCGCCGTGGTTTTGGCGGATAAGGTAAAAACAAAGCTCGAGACACGCTTGGGCTTTTACGCAATGCTCGCGGAGATTATTCCCGTTACCGAATATAAAGTGCATTGAGTACTCGTTGCTCCTCCTAAAGCCATGAGCTTTACGGGTTGTATATTGACACTATAAGATATTTAAACTACCTTTTTTAATTACAGGTATTTGCTTATTAAATAGTTTTTTATGGAGGAAATTATGAGCGATAAGAGTAATCCTTATAAGGCTCCCCAATCGGAACCATCCAAACCCGAAATAACCATACCGGAAGGCGAAAAATACACTCCCCTTATGCTAGAGCATCTTAAAAATACCAGACCCTGGGTGCTTTTTTTAGCCATAGTGTTTATTGTAGGCTGCGCCTTCATGGTGCTTGCGGGATTGGGTATGCTGGCGGGCGGAGCCATGGTCGGTGCAAACAATCCCGCCTACCGTGAGCTGCAAAGCAGAGGCATGCCCATATTTATTATTTCAGGGCTTCTCTATATCATTTTCGCCGGTGTGTATATACCGATTATCGTGTTTTTATTCCGCTATGCTAATTCCATTAAAGGTCTTTTAACCACCGGACTCACGGCATCAATTGAAGAAGCTCTTGGGCATCAGAAATCATTTTGGAAATATGTGGGTATTTTGACAATTGTCGGGTTAGCTTTTCTGGTACTCGCTATAGTTGTCGGCATTATTATTTCCATTGCGAGTATGAGCAGCGCTTTTTAAAGTACATATCAGATGCAGCACACAAGTCCTCTCAATAGTAAGCTGAAAACCGTTACAACACCAATCGACACCCTTAGTGAAGTCGAAACACCGGAGGGAGTAAAGCTTACCTTATCTGCAGCGGGCCCCTTTATTCGTTTTTTGGCATATGTTATTGATTTGATAATTCGCTATGTTGTTTTTATATTTATTTCCACTTTTTTTGTCATATTAAGGATTTCAGGCGTCTGGATTTTATTAATCATATTTTTTTTCCTGGAATGGTTTTATCCTGTTGTTTTTGAAGTGCTTAACAAGGGAAAAACACCGGGCAAGATGGTTTTTGGGATTCAGGTTGTAATGACCAATGGAACTCCCTTGGGCTGGAATGCTTCGATGCTTAGAAATTTGCTGCGCGCGGCGGATTGCTTTTTATATTCCTGCATTGTCGGTCTGGTTGCCATGCTTTGTACAAAAGGCTTTAGACGGCTGGGAGATCTGGCTGCCGGCACTCTAGTGGTCTATTATAAAGAAGCTTATAATTTCTATTTAGCTGCGGATTGGAAATCAAGATTATCTTCCCCTCCGGTACCGGCGGCAACACCGCTCACCATTAATGAACAAAAAGCAATTGTGAGTTTTGCCGGGCGACTGAATATTCTGGGTAAAGACAGAGCCAGAGAACTGTCAACACTCATTGCTCCTCTTGTCGACCAAAGACCAATAAGCGCAAAAGATCCGCTGCTATCCGTTATTTCCGTGGCTTCTTTTCTGGTCGGGCATACTGATTCTACTGTTATGAAAAAGAAAACAATATGAAACAGGATACATTTAAGCGGCAAAGAGAAAAACAATGGCAAAGCTTCGAGGAATTACTCGCTCAGCTGAGTAAAAGGAAACATGTTAAAGCAAAAGAGTTTCCTCTGCTTTATCGAAGAATTTGTCACGATTTGAATATTGCCCGCGCTCAAAATTTTAATTCGCAACTTATAGAACGCCTTAACAAGCTTGCTGTTCGCGGTCATCAACTGCTTTACAAACCGGCTAAATTTACTTTTAAAGAGCTCGCTCAATTTATAATATGGGGCTTTCCCCATGCAGTAAGGAAAGAAATACGACTTGTAATTATTTCCGCTGTTCTTTTTTTCGGCTCTCTATGCGGTGTTTTTCTTTATATACGAGCTCATCCCGAATCGATTTACAGTTTCATTGACACACGGACCGTAGATACGGTGGAAACTATTTATGATCCCGATGCCGAAACATTCCATCGCCCAAGAGGGGATGAAAGCGATGCGGAGATGTTCGGTTTTTATGTGTATAATAATATCTCAATTAATTTCAGAACTTTCGCGGGCGGAGCCCTTTTGGGCTTCGGTAGTCTGTTTATATTGATGTTTAACAGTGTATATATCGGCGCGATTGCCGCGCATATCGTTAATATCGGTTTTTCCGAAACTTTTTTTCCGTTTGTAAGCGGTCACAGCGCCTTTGAGTTGACCGCTGTCATATTCGTGGCTGTAGCCGGTTTCAGACTGGGCTGGTCTCTTATTTCACCAGGCAGGTATTCCAGAAAACAAGCCTTTAAACGCGCAGCATATCGAGCCATCCCTATTGTATACGGCAGTGTGCTTATGACATTCTTGGCCGCTATAATAGAAGCTTTCTGGTCTGCTTATCCTATGGATTCAACCTTTAAATACATTGCGGGCGCCGGCCTGTGGGTATTATTATTTATGTATTTTATTTTCGCAGGACGTAAAAAGCGGTATGTAAGCGCATATATTGAGGATTAATAGAAAGCACATATGAATCTTAACAAAATAACAGTTGATATCCGCAATCGCAGCAAATGGGAAGCCATGGATCTGGGTATTATCTTAATTAGAAAATTTTACAGACCCATCTATATTGCCTGGCTTGTAGTGACATTCCCGATAATGATTGCGCTCTGTGTTATTTTTCAAGGGTATAGCTGGATACCGATCCTCATTTTATGGTGGTTAAAGCCTTTTTTTGACCGGTTCCCGTTGTATTTTTCAAGTCGTATATTTTTTGGAGAAACACCCCGTTTTAAACAAGCCATCAAGCAATTGCCCGGTTTTGTTTTTAACAACCTGCTGTTTGATCTAACTATCTTGCGTTTTTCACCCTGGCGTTCATTGTTAATGCCCGCCAAGCGTTTGGAGGGATTAAAATTCAAGCAGAGAACAAAAAGAATAGCGGTCTTAAGTAAAACTGTCAGGGGATGGGCGGCTTTATTAACAGTAGTCTGTCTGGTCTTTGAAGTCGGCTTGTTTTTAAGCTGGTACTTTTTTCTGTATATCCTGTTTATGACCAGCATCATAGTTCCGGCCGATATTTTCAGGCAAACCGAGTTTTGGAAATACTGCCTGCAAGTATTTTTATATTACCTTTCCTTGTCCATTATCGAACCATTTTATGTGGCGGGCGGGTTCGCGCTTTACATAAACAGACGGATATTTTTAGAGGGATGGGATATTGAACTTGTTTTCCGTCATATGAAAAGCAGATTAAGCCTGGTAAAGGAGGAAGAACAGGTTACCCGGAAATGAAAAAACTCGTACCGGCACTCTGTATCGCGCATCTGATCTTTTATTCGCTTACCGTAAACGCCGAACAAACAGTTGATGAAGAGGCGATAGAAACGATTAGCCGGGACATTGAGGAAATCTTGGCATCGCCGGAGTTTGATCCATGGGAGGTTAAAGAAATCTGGAAGTGGAAGTGGCAAGACGAGCAGAGCGAAGATACGAATAGTAATAAGGCAAGCGGCCAGGAAAATAATCTGTTTGCTCGAATGGCCAAGGCACTCGTTGCCGTATTGCCCTGGTTTTTGATTGTATCGGTAGTTATATTTATTATTGCTCTCATTGTGATCAAAAAAGATAGTCTTAAGAGACTGTTTAAATCCCCGTCTTCCGGGAGTGACAGACAAAAAACCCGCTATTTGCAAGGAAAAAATGCTGAAGAACCGGTTCTTTCCCGGCAGGTAATCGGGCAGGCACAACAGTTCTGGAAAGCCGGTAAACCGAAACAGGCTTTAAGTTTGATGTACAGGGGAGCCATCTCTTACCTTGTCAACAGCATGCAGATACCTATTCCCGACAGTGCGACCGAAGGTGAATGCTTAAGCCGGGTTACAGAGCGTTTATATGATAAGACAATCCATGAAAATATAGTTTCAGATTTTACTCATTTAATCCACGCCTGGCTTTACAGTGCGTATGCCGACAGGCATCCGGATGACACGGTTTTTTATTCTCTTTGTAATAACTGGGGAAATTACTTTAAGGATAAGAGGTAAGAAGAAGAGGATGCAGTTTCGTACAAAACTGGCAGTTGTATTGTTTGTAACCTTCCTGGTTATAATCGTCGCGGGATATTTGTTATCAGAAAGTATAGAGGTAGTAAAAGAAGAAGTATATGTCGGATTAAAAGGACAAGCGCGCACAAATCCTTTTTTAGCCGCGGAACGCCTTCTAATAAACAGAGATTTCGCTGTAAACCATATATATAACGAATATCAATTGACTAATTTTCTGGATAACTCGGGAACAATATTTTTTTCCGCCATGAGAGATTCCTTTAAAACACCGACTCTGGAAAAACTGCTGGAGTGGGTTGAATTGGGAGGAAATCTTGTCGTCAATGTCGCCCCATATGGCGATGATTTTGAAAATCAGAACCATATAGACTTTTTTTTAGAGTACGCGGGAGTGGAAGTGAATATAAACCCCGATGTTGATGGTACTGCAGGCGAGAACGGCGCGGCAGAAGATGGTATAAAATTCACACTGCCGGGAATAGATAAAGATCTAGCTGTAACCCTGGACAATTATCTGGTTCTGTCTGATACGGATGAATGGGCGTCATGGGCTGTTCGGGATAATGGTCATAATCTCCTCCTGCAATTTAATATCGGAAAGGGATTGCTGAGTATAATTAGTTCTCTGTCTTTTATTGAAAACAGTTTGATCGGGGAAAATGATAACGCCGCTTTTTTCTGGTACTTGGTGCGCCAAGGTTCATCAAAGCATGAGGTATGGTTTGTGTGGAGACATGATGTTAAGTCTTTCTGGGAGATTCTTTTTCAATATACATGGATGTTCTTGATAAGTCTTGTTGTCTGTTTACTATTATTTATGTGGAAGCAGGGCATGCGTTTTGGGCCCATGATAACAATCACCGATACTGCAAGCAGAAGTCTGATTGAACATGTATATGCAAGCGGACGTTTCTTGTGGAATAATAAGCAGCGTTTCCAATTGCTCGCTTCCTTAAAACAGGCTGTAATACATAAAATCAAGGTAAAACTGTTGGTTTGGGATACCCTTTCAACAGCAGAGCAATTAGAGCATTTAAAACAAAGAACAGAACTCAATGAAGAGGTGCTGAATATACTGTTTATTCCTGAAACGCGGGAACAATTAAGCAAAACAAGCTTTTTAACAAAAGCTCAGATTTTAGAAAGGATTTATGAAAAACTATGAGCACTAAAATTGAATTTTCAGATATTTTTAATGCTATCCGTAATGAGATAAGCAAAGCATTGGTAGGGCAGGATCAAGTAGTGGAGCAGGTATTAATTGCTTTCTTCGCTTCAGGACATGTTATCATCGAGGGCTTGCCCGGTTTGGGAAAAACCCTGCTGGTAAGGGCTTTGGCAAAAACATTTCAGGGTAAATCAGCCCGTATTCAATTCACCCCTGATCTCATGCCCAGTGATATTACGGGACATACGGTTTACGATATGCAGACCGGTAAGTTTAAAATCCGGTCCGGGCCCGTGTTTACCAACCTGCTGCTTGCCGATGAGATCAACCGCGCGCCGGCCAAGACACAGGCGGCACTGCTTGAGGTAATGCAGGAACAGCAGGTGAGTCTGGATAATCAGACAATACCCCTGACGCGGCCGTTCATGACAATGGCCACCCAAAATCCTTACGAACACGAAGGTACGTATCCTCTGCCGGATGCGCAGATGGACAGATTTCTCTTAAAAATACATATAGATTACGCTCCCGTAGAGCAGGAGATTGAAATGGTGGAGCGGGTTGTTTCCGATCACATCGGAGATAATTTGATTCTTGATAAAGTCTCCTCGGTTACTACGATAAGTAAAATAGCAGCCATGCAAAAGGCAATAGTAAAGATTCAGGTGGACAAACGGGTTATAGAATACGCAGTGCGGATTGTACAGACGAGCAGGAACTGGCCGGGTGTGGCCATCGGTTCAGGGCCAAGAGGAAGCCTGGCTTTAATACGTTGCGCACGGGCTTATGCGCTTGTGCAGGGCCGTGATTTCGTGACTCCGGATGACGTTAAAAAGCTTGTCTATCCTGCTTTAAGGCACAGAATAAGCCTTTCTCCCGAAGTGGAAATAGAAGGACAAAAACCGGATACTATACTTGAGCAGATCTTAAAATCAATCGATGTACCCAGGATATGAAACCGACTTTTGGGCTTTTAATAGCAGTTTTTATGTGGTTTTTTCTCTCTCTCTGCTGTGTTTTTTTTGAATTTATGGTATGGCTGTGGCTGGCTCTTGGCTTGATTCTCCTCATAATTACCATAATTGACGTTATTGCCCTTTTTACTTTAAAGATTCCTCAGATGAGACGTTCTGTTCCCCATGCCCTTTCCTTGGGAGTACCCGCCAAGGTGGAAATAATAATCACAACTATAAAACCGGCTCCGTCACAGGTACAGATTTTTGATCATCACCCTCCGGGCTTTCATGTTCAAGGCCTGCCCCGGCGAATATCTTTTTCCGCTAGCAAACAAAGCCGTGAGTATCGTGTTAGCTACGGGATAAAGCCCGTACAGCGGGGGAATATGGAGTTCGCATTAATCGACTGTCTTATGCGTTCCCCTTTTGGAATATGGCATCGTCGCGTGTTCTGCGGGCATAAGAATACCGTCAGAGTGTATCCCAACTTTCGCGCTGTCAGCCGCTATACATTGCTTGCGGTAGCAGGAAAGGTGGAACAGCTTGGCATCAGAAAACAGCAAAGAAGAGGGCAGGGTTCGGAGTTTCATCAATTGCGGGAATATATCCCGGGAGACTCCGTCCGGCTTATAGATTGGAAGATTACTTCCAAGTATCATAAACTTATCTGCAGACAGTATCAGGAGGAACAAGATCAGCAAATTGTCTTTCTCCTGGATTGCGGATTTCGTATGCACACAAAAGACGGAGAACTGTCTCATTTCGATTCTGCTTTAAACGCCCTTATTCTGCTGGCGTATGTGGCTTTGAAGCAGGGCGACAGCATCGGTCTGATGACTTTCGGGGGGCAGAAACGCTGGCTTGCTCCCAGACGCGGGATCAGCACTTTAAATCATATTCTCAATACGGTTTACGACCTTGATACTTCACTTTCGCCTTCCGATATAGCGGGCGCGATTGAAGATGTAATCATACACCTGCGACGTCGCACCTTGATTATTCTTGTAACCAATATCCGGGAAGAAGATACGGAAAATCTGATCTCCACCGTCCAAACCGCTAAAAAGCGGCACCTCATATTAACGGCCAGTGTTCAGGAAACAGTATTAAAAACATCGCTGGCGACAAAAATAAGGACTTTTTCCGATTCATTGAAAAATTCTTCTATTTATACTTATCTGAATGTAAGAGCAGAAAGCACAAAACGCTTAAAAGCCGCAGGAGCATTATACTTTGATGAGATTCCGGAAAAACTGCCGGCCGCTTTGGTAAACCGATATTTGGATATAAAAACAAAAGGACTTTTGTGAATTTATCTTTCAATCGAGTAAGATTATTGCAGAACCCCGGACTCAAGGTTTTGTCGCATTCAGAATATACTCTTCCAAATATGCAAACGCATCGCCTTTATAATCTTTTGCCCCTTTGACTACCTGCATTACTTTTACAAGATCATAAGAGCATACCTCATAAAGAGTATAAAACAGATCAAGGTTGCTGGAGTAGTTCATGTGGGTGGCTAAAAACGCATTGTTCATTTCAAATTCAGGCACCGAAATAAACGCATCCGTTTTAAAGGTGGATGTGTAGCGGGCCGCAAAATTATCTTGCCAGCGCTTTATGGCGGCCGCTTTGCTTTCCAGTTTTTGTTCTTTGCTTAATCCGGAATTATAGATGCTGTCCAGTTCATCGTAAAGTTCTTTTAAAAGTATATGATACTTCTTTATATCGTTTTCCAGCAAAATAGTGCGCGCGAGGATTTCGCTCTGCTCGCCGTATGTTTCTTTTAGATACTGCTTTGCCCCTTCATTGCCGAAAAAGTGAGCGAGATTTTCACTAAAATCTATATTCCCGTTTATAAAAAACGTGGCGTGGGTTTGTTCATGAATAATGATATTGGCCAGATAATAGATCGAATACTCTTTCATAAAAGAGAAAACAGGATCTTTGAAAAATCCCAATGTACTGAAGGCATCTACCTGCCTTAGGTACACATCGTACCCCTCTTGTTTTAACTTTTCAGCCTCTTTTACGGCATCTTCATGCTTAAAAAACCCGCGGTAAGGCATTTTCCCTACAAACAGATAATCCCAATTGTATTGCGTGAATGAATCGTTTGAGCAGGCTGATACTACATCAACTAGATAATCTTGTTCAATTTTTACATAGCTGGAATAATTTTTATTGTCGACCAAACCTAACCGGGTAGTAGCAAATGTTTTGATATCTTTTACCAGCATAAGCAGTTCGCGCTCGTCTTGTGGTAAACTCTCATCGGCAAGCAGAGTGTCGATATCTTTTGCTTTGGAATAAACTTGGATCAGATTGCAGCCTTCGGTGACATAGTAACAACCGCTTAAGGTTAAAAGTAAAAGAGAAAGTGATATTATACCAAAAGTCTTTTTACTGTTTTTCATTTTTTCTTCCGTGCGTTTCGTGGAAAGAAAACCATAACTCCGCCAAGTAAATAATCGTCTGTGTTGCCCGTACCATGGCGGGCAGCGCTATCCATTCCCGGTAACTGTGGAAATTGTGTCCTCCGGTGAATATATTGGGCGTGGGCACACCCATTTCACTCAAGCGCGCGCCGTCCGTGCCTCCCCGAATATATGTGCGTTTTGGTGTAATTCCTGTCCGGCGGATGGCTTGTTCTAAAATTGTAACAAGTTTGGGATAAGTTTTTAACGATTGCCGCATATTTGAGTATTGCTTTTTTATTTCCAGGTTACTCCGCGCTCCGGGATAAAGCTGCTCTAAAGAATTTATAATCGATGTCACTACTTTTATTCTGCGTTTGCATTCTTTGGGTGTAAAATCTCTTATCAGGATCTCAAGCCGGGCTCGTTCGATCGAGGCCTGAAGCTCGACACAGCTGTAATAACCGAAACGTCCATCGGTAGCTTGAGGGCTTTCGTTTTTAGGGAGCGTCTCAACCAGGCGGGCGGCAAGTTCCACCGCGTTTATCAATTTACCTCTGGCCTCGCCTAAATGGATACTTTGCCCGAAAAGAGTAACTTTTAAACTGTATGCTTCAAAACACTCGATTTCCAGGGTGCCTTCTTCGCCGCCGTCCACTGTAAAGCATACATCCGATTTAATCTGTTTAAGCGGAAACCTGCTCATACCCCTGCCTGTTTCTTCATCCGGAGTAAATATTATTTCGATATTTGGGTAGGGTATCTGAGGATGGTTTTTAAGAAATTCAAGGGCTGTCATAATCTCCGCCACACCGGCTTTATCATCCGCGCCTAGAAGTGTCGTGCCGTCTGAAGTGATTATAGTCCGATTCAGATAATTTTTAAGAGCGGGTGAAGCTTTCGGTGTAAGGCGGATTCCCCGCTTAAGTGCAATTGCCTTGCCCGCGTAGTTTTCATGCACGATCGGTTTGACATGGGCTCCGGTGAGGTCGGGAGTTGTGTCTAAATGGGCGATAAATCCTATGGTCTGCTGTTTTAACGACGGTGCTGAAGCCGGAAGGGTTGCGGAAACAAAACCGTTTGTATTTAAAGCGGCGTTTGGGATCTTAAGATCCTTCAGCTCTTGTAACAGCATGGCGGCAAAATCCAGCTGACCTTTGCTTGAAGGAATCGTGTTCATGTTCTTATCGGATGTTGTTTCCACTTTGACATACCGTAAAAAACGTGCAAGCAGTCGTTGTTCAAACCATTGCCTTTGCTTATCCAAATCCATAATAAACACGATATGTTAAAACAGGCTTTTAATCAACATACTGCTGTCATAGGCGGCGGCTTTCGGAGGTAGATGTAAATTCAAAAGAATGGTTTATCCTTGACCATATATAGAGATGTTTGTTACTTTTACTGTAATATTATGCTACAGCAGTATCCGCAATTTTCTGAAATTACCTTGCCCATGAGACCCGTTTTGCAGCCCGTGTTAAAACAGCATAATGAGGGAATTTCTGAGTTCACCTTCAATGGTATCTACCTGTTTCGCAAAAGGCACAATTATGAAATATCACAATTAGACAAAGACACCATCATTATCACCGGCCAGGATAAGGGCAACCCTTTTTTTATGCTTCCCGCTCTCATCCCGCGAAAAGCGCAGCTGGATGAATTATTTTCCGCTTACAAGGAGTTGAAGGCTGTTTCCGAAACCAAAGCCACATATCTCCTGGAACACGGATATACCATCCGTGAAGACCGTGATAACTTCGACTATTTATATTTAAGAACAGACCTGGCCAAACTTCCGGGTAAGAAATACCATAAAAAGCGCAACCATGTAAAAGCTTTTATCAACAGTTATTCCTATGAAGGGGTTCCTTTTTTACCTGAATATAAAGAGGCCGCTCTGGCGATTTTGGACGGCTGGAGGGCGACACAGGACCATGATGGAGATTATGCCTCTGCAAGGGAAGCGCTGGAATTATACGAAGAGCTCGATCTCTGCGGCGTGCTTTATTTTGTTGAAGGCACCCCGGCGGCATATATTTTAGGTGAAGAACTCGTTAAGTCCAAAAGTTACGTGATCCATTTTGAAAAAGCGTTGACCACCTATCGCGGTATTTATCAGTTTGTGAACAAGTCTTTTTCTTCTCTGCTTCCGGATAAATATAAATACATAAACCGTGAGCAGGACTTGGGAAATGAGGGCCTGCGCCAGGCCAAGATGAGCTACAGACCCTGCGGATTTGTCAAAAAGTACCGGGTGACGAATTAATCTTCTTTCGGAGGGATAAGTTTCAAATGCAGCTCTTTCAGCTGTTCCTGGTTCACGGGGGAAGGGCAGTCGTCCATGGGTGAAGCGCCTACTGTATTTTTGGGAAAGGCTATGACCTCTCTGATCGTGTCTTCCCGTGCCAACAGCATTACCAGTCTGTCCAATCCGGGGGCTATGCCGCCGTGGGGCGGAGGCCCGTATTTGAAGGCTTCCAATAAAAAACCGAAACGGATTTCCGCTTCTTCAAGGGAAAAGCCTACTATCGAAAAGATACGCTTTTGCAGTTCAGGATCATGAATCCTGATCGAACCTGAAGCCAGTTCCACGCCGTTACATACCAGGTCATACAGATCGCCTTTTACGGAACCCGGATCCTTTTCAAGACTGTCCAGATACTGTTCCTGCGGCATGGAAAACATATGATGGGCGGGGTCCCATTTGTTTTCTTCAGCGTTCCATTCAAAGAGCGGAAAATCGATAATCCAGACAAACTTGAACTCATGCTTTTTGATGAGTCCCAGGTCGGCGCCCAGTTTGCTGCGCACCGCGCCAAGCGCCGTGCAGGCTGTTTTCCTGGTATCACCTACCAACAGGATAAGATCGCCGGGCTTGGCGGAGAGGTGTTTGATGATCGACCGGCTTTGCTCCGTAAAAAATTTTGACACACCGCCTTCCAGACCTTGTTCCGTTACCTTAATCCAGGCCAATCCCTTGGCCCCGTATGTTTTAGCCGTTTCCTCAAGATCTTCGATCATTTTTCTTGAATAGTGACCGCAGCCGGGAGCCACCAGAGCCTTTACCGCGCCGTTTTGTTCAACGATTTTCTTAAACACCTGAAAATCGCTTTGGGCCGCCGGATTATTGAAATCTTTAAGAGTAAGTTCAAATCGTAAATCCGGTTTGTCAGTGCCGTAGAGATCCATGGCCGTATCATAGGCAATTCGTTCAAAGGGCACCTCAAGCTCGCGCCCGAGCGCTTTTTTGAAAATATGCCGCATAAGGCCTTCCACTACGTTAAAAACATCTTCACGCGACACAAAGCTCATTTCCATATCGATCTGGGTGTGTTCCGGCTGTCTGTCGCCCCTGGCATCTTCATCACGGAAGCAGTGGGCAAGCTGAAAATATTTATCAAAACCGGCCACCATGAGCAGTTGTTTATACAGCTGAGGAGACTGGGGCAGGGCGTAAAATTTGCCCGGAAGCAAACGGCAGGGTACCAGGAAGTCTCTCGCGCCCTCAGGGGTTGATTTTATGAATGTCGGTGTCTCTATTTCATAAAACCCCTGATTCACGAGGTATTCTCTGGCCGCGAACGCAACCTGATGACGTAAAAACAGATTTTTCTGCATTGAAAGCGAGCGCAGATCGAGGTAGCGGTATTTTAAGCGTAAATCCTCTTTGGCGGGAGTTTTTTCTTCGATCATAAAAGGAAGAACCTGGCTGCGGCTTAAAATTACCAGATCGGTTACTTTAACCTCAATTGCCCCGGTAGGCATTTGAGGATTGACCATTTCTTTGGGACGATTTCTTACGAGACCTTTTACCGCGATGCAGTATTCAAAACGCAGTTCCGCGGCGGTTTTTAAAAGCGCGGCTGCTGAATCCGGCTCCACCACCACCTGAGTAATTCCGTAACGATCTCTTAGATCGATAAATTTGATTCCGCCGTGATCCCGCTGCCGATGCACCCAGCCGTTGAGAACTACTTCAGTGCCCAGATGCTTTTCCTGCAGATCGCCACAGGTTGCTGTTCTTATCATCTCTTTCATGGTTGAGTGAATCTACCATTATACGTTAAAGTTAGGCAAGGGGTAATTGGAAATTTTTACCCGGATACCTGTTCGATGTTGGTAATGCCCAGCGACTGATAGATTCTCAGTGTGGCATTCGATCTGTTGAGGGTATAGAAATGGATACCCTTTACTCCGTTGTCGAGAAGTTCAAGAACCTGTTCGGTTGCCCAGTGAATGCCCACGTTTTCGACCAGGGACGGGTCTTTTACTCTGTAGATTGCCTTGAGCAGTTTGGCGGGAATGCGGGCTCCTGCGGCCAGTTCCGCAATCCTCTGCATGCTTTTCAGTGAGGTGACGGGCATGATCCCGGCGATAATAGGTACTTTGATACCGGCCAATTCACAACGCTCGCGGAAATCATAGAAATCGCGATTATCAAAAAAAAGCTGCGTACAGATATAATCGGCCCCCGCGTCGACCTTTTGTTTTAACAGCTCGATTTCCTCAAGGCGATTGGGAGTCTGGGGATGGCCTTCGGGATAGCCGGCTACTCCGATTCCCATGCGGGGAAAATGTTTTTTGATAAACGCCACCAGTTCCGCTGCATAGGTGAAGCCGTCCGCGATCGGATTTTTCGCCATGCTAGCTTGCGGTTGATCGCCGCGGATAGCCAGAATATTTTCAATACCGCTTCGGTTATATTTTTCTAAAATACCTAAAATCTCAGTCTTGCTTGAACCGATACAGGTCAGATGACTCACAACCGGTATTTTTATCTGTTTTCTGATTTTGATAATCAGATTATGGGTAAGTTCACGGGTCGAACCTCCGGCTCCGTAGGTCACGCTCACATAGGATGGATTATAATGAGAGAGCTGTTGGATGGTGGTGAAAAGGCGATCCGAAGCTTCCTTTGTCCTGGGGGGAAAGAATTCATAACTGAAAGAGGTTTTATTTTTGCTTAGTATATCTTTTATATGCATAATCTGTGCTACTATTTATTTAATCGGTTTATCTATAAGTATGTCTTTATAGTCGAATAAAAATCCTTAAATAAAGTAGTGTAAATGGAATGAGAAGTCAAGCGGGAAAAAACCTGATTGACAATATGCAGTGAAATAATTACTCTGTTAAGTATGGCACATTATATCGGCATTAAAGAACCTGACGGTCAGATTAAACCGCTTTTGGATTTTGAGAGTACGACACCGGTCAAAATAACGCTGACTCCTGTGCGTGACGAGCAGGACAAGGTTTTTATTCCGTTTTTTTATGTTGACAGCGAAAATCCGGAGTATACGATTCAGCTGGGCTCTTTTACCATAGATTACAAAAAAAAACCGGTTCAAAAAGAAGACAGTCTGATAATGCGCTTGAGTATTAATAAAAAGGGCGTATTCAGAGTGGAAATGATAAATCCTCTGCATAAAACCAAGAGTTTTAATATATTCAAACACCTGAAAAAAAAGCAGCGTTCAAAGCGGGTGGAGTTAGCCAACGAACTCAAGGCTTCACCTTCAGCTCAGACCGCCGAACCGGCAGAGCGATCCGCATTACAAGCAGGAATTAATCCTTTGCGGCTTGTTTTTGCCGCCTTTTATGCGTTGATATTATTGGGGATAGTGTTTTTCCTTGTTACCCAGACCTTTGACGCGCTTTCGCTCGATAAGCTTTTCGGGATTCACTTATAACAGGTCTTTATCATCCTCTTCAATATCCGCGATGTTATCCTCTGAACCGCCTTCAATGTTGTCTTCCAGGTCATCTATACTATTATCTGCCAGGTTATCGTCGAGGTCATCGAAGAGATTATGGTTCAGGTTTTCTGCTGCATTCTGCTCCAGGTCGCCTTCCAGGCTGGCTTGATCCTCGCCCGCTATGTCCGCTTCCGGGATAGCCTGCGGTTCCTCTTCCATTTCTGCTTCCATCCGGCCGTTTTCTAAACCGGCACTCTCTAATTCAGTCATAATTTCCGCCTGAGGTTCTGTTTCAGATTCGTAGGGAGTGAACTTGCCGCAGATAAAGAAAATACCGCACAGAATTGAAAGAACTCCAAACCAGCTTATGGTGAGGGTCTGGACATCCAAAAGCAAGAGCATTTGGGCGAAAAGCAGCGGCCCGGCAATGGCCCCTAGACCTGCTAAAAAAAGGTAAGCGGTCGCGAGTGAAGATTTGTTCCATAAGGCAGAGCTTTTTGTTTGCGTGATATGCCGCAAAACAGGGATAGAGATCAGGCCGTGGGAAAGACCGAGCAGGCCTAAGCTGGCGGTAATAAATATGGTTGAAGCGAAGGCATTGGGAAGGATACCGCCGATATGCTCCCAGTTCATAAAACCAAGCGCAAAAAGCCCAAAACCGGCCAGTTGTGTGCCCAGGAAAAGAATTATCCGGAGATGTTTGTTTTTTGTAATGACTTTTGATATGAGGAAACTCGACAGCAAAAAACAGGCGAAATAGACAATTATAATTTGACCGATGTCGGGGAGGTTGAATTTGTCTTTTAAGAACAGAGGCAGGGCAAAAAAGATTACACCCGTAATAACCGCTTTGCTGATTATGCCCACAAAAAAGAAAGATTTGAAGAATTCGGCGTCGATCAGGGTGCGCAGCGCCTTTTTAACCGGATGCGTTCCGTCAGAGGGTGCCTGCAGTTGTTCACGCGCCTTTTCGATTTTCGGTATAAACAAGATGCTGTAAACAAGGATAAGCGCGCCCACAGCTCCTGCTATAATGAATATTTCATGAATGGTTATATATGTTGTCAGCAATGCCCCGAAAACAATACCTGCCAACATCCCCCACGCGAAAGCGAAATAGATGAAATTCGATTTTTTTGCATTTTCCTGCTTGGAAGACCGCCGGTTGTAAAGTGTTATAAGACTAATTAAGATAATTCCCTGCCCCATACCGGTCAGTGCCCGTGAGCTGATTAGATAATAATACTCATTAAAAAACGCCATCATGAAGTAACCAGACGTCAGCAGAACGGACCCGGCAACCAGTAACGCTTTGAGTTTTGTGCGCTGCACCACAATCCTACAAGGAATGAGACTTATAAAAAAACCTGCGAAATAGGCCGAGAACATGAGGGGGGTCATAATTTGATCCAGTTTGGCCTGTGCTGTCACTTCCTTAAAGAACATAGGGAGGAATGAGACCAAGAGCCCTTCACAAAATATAACCAGGAGCAAGAGCGGGAATACGAGTTCTCTACTCAGAGCACGCGGCTTCCGATCTGTCTCGGATGGTGACATCAACTCGTTGCGTTTACGTGCCGCCCACACGAGGCTTAAAAAGCTGATTACGAGCACTATGCTGACAGCAAGAATAATAAGCAGATTTTTTGCATAAGGATATAACTTTTCAAATATCAACATCTTTCTGACAGCGACCGTTATTACAGGCTTGGTGTCTGAATCCTCATCAGCTCCTGTAAGGTCTTTACTGATGAGATTGTAGTGTTCATCACCTGATAAGACCGCCTCCGCCTGATCGAAGTCTGTGTGAATTAATTCCGTATCATTATTCGTCAAACTGAGATAGCCGATATCGGGATTTTTCATTTTGTAATCATTTAAAATATGTGAAGCGCTGCTTAAAAACTCGGCATCGATATTCTGGGTTAGATTATTCTGCAATCTTTGCTGAACAGCTTCTGCTATGGCATCCAGGCGTCGATCTGTTTTTTCCTCGGTTAAAGTATACATGTTATACATGATATATCCCGCAAGTGCGGCAAAACATACGCACCAGATAATTATTATGGCAATTTTAATCCTGAATGAAGGATTACGCATTAAAAGGAATAGTAATACGGAGAAGAGCAGCAGCGCGCCTCCGCATGCCATCCAGATATAGGTAAAACTTTCAAATATAAGCCCTTGATCAACTGACTTTGAAATAATGAGATGAAAGTTCCCCGCGACCTGAGTCCGGTTATTAAGCGGAAATGTGAGTAAGAAGGAGGTGTCGGTTTCAGCCTGCGTGTAACCGCTTTCAACCAGTTTAAAAGGAGCGTCGGCAAAGGCTGTGCCGGTCTCTACATTATTGTCCTGCTTATATTCAAAAATAAGTTTATCATGAAGATCTCTTACCTCAATCCGTTGCACGGCTTTTTCTTTTGCCACAAGCCTGTCGGTGATACTGTTGTAGCCCGGATATTGCTCTAAGGTTGCCCCTCCGGCAAGGCTTTCGTCGATGCTGTTTTTGCTTTCAAAAGCTAAAACAGCTATCTGCTCATTAGCCAGTTCCGCCGACAGCCTTAGGGTATTTATGTATCCGATAAAGGATAACAGGCCTAAAAACAGAGTGAATATGACAATAATTGCGAGAAGAGCAAGGATAAAATTTTGTTTTTCGACATTTTCTGCCATTTGCGTGCCGCCTGAGGCTATTATCAAGGGAAATGCGTGAAAAATCAAGCAACTTTATTTTTTTTGTAATACTCTCTTCTCTATTTCAACACCAATGAGTATGAGTAGACTTGCTCCGATGCAAACCAGCAATTCATGAATATGTAAGGGCGCGGTTTTAAAAATGGTCTGCAGATAGGGTATATAAATCAGCAGCAGCTGCAAACCAAAAGTACTCAGTACGGCGATAACAAGCGGAATGTTGGAAAAGAAGTTTAATTTAAAAACCGAGGTTTTCGTTGAGCGTACACTGAGAGCAAGCTGCAGCTGGCAAAAGGTAAGGGTGCTGAAAATCATAGTACGCCATGTTGCTTCCTCGGTGCCGTTATAAGCAAAGATCAAGCCCACACCGAGTGAGACGACGGCTACCAGGATTCCCGCCCAAACAATCTGTCTGCCCACGCCGCGCGCGAAGACAGTTTCCCGGGGTGAGTACGGAGGTCTGTCCATTGTGTCCCGCTCCGGCAATTCATAGCCCATGGCCACTGCCGGAGCGCCATCGGTTACCAGGTTGATCCAGAGGATCTGAAGCGGAAGCAGAGGCAAGGGTAAGCCTAAAACAGGACCCAAAAGCATTACTAGTATTTCACCCACGTTGCCGGTAAGAATATACCGGATAAAACGCTTGATATTATCATAGATAGTTCTGCCTTCTTTTATGGCGTTCACAATCGTTGCAAAGTTGTCATCCAGCAGCACCATGTCGGAAGCCTGTTTGGAAACATCGGTACCGGTAATACCCATGGCTATGCCTATATCAGCTGATTTTAAAGCCGGAGCATCATTCACGCCGTCTCCGGTCATGGCCACGATATGACCCTCGCTCTGCAAAGCGTCCACAAGCTTCATTTTATGTTCCGGACTCACTCTGGCATAGACGGACACGGTTTTTACTGCTTGTTTCAGCTCTTCAAAACTTAAACGGGAGAGATCCGTACCTGTAAGATAGGATTCATCGCGTGTGATCTCGACTTGTTTGGCGATGGCAAGCGCTGTAAGAGGATGATCGCCCGTAATCATTATAGGCCTTACCCCCGCTTTTTTACAGGTACGAACCGCCTTTTTTATTTCAGGCCGTACCGGATCGATCATGGCTGCCATGCCGATAAAAATGAGGCCGCTCTCGATATTTTCAGTGATGTGCAGCTTTCTGTTTTTAACAGGTTTACAGGCAGCTGCTATGACTCGCATTCCCTGTCCGGCGAATTTCTGGTTGTGTTTTAAAAGCTTTTTTTTATATTCGGGTGTGAGCGGTACCACGCCCTTTCCCGCGAGAACATGAGTGGAAATTTCCAGTAAACCGTCAACTGCGCCCTTGGTAAAGCATATGAGATTCGTCTTGCTTGTTTTAAGGAGTGGGGCAAAGAGCGGATCAAATTGGGCTTGAGGCAATATTTTATGCAAGGTTGTCATCCGCTTTCTTTCTGAAGAAAACGGAAGTTCGCTTTCACGAGGTAATACGGTTTCTGTTTCAGCTTTTATAATGTTAACCTCAAATCCGGCCACTGCTAACGCGCTTTCTGTGGGATCTCCGGTGGTTTGGAACTTGTCTTTTACTTTTACAACTGTTGAATCATTGCAGAGTGTTCCCGCTAAAAGGAGCAGACCGGCATCGGATTGGCTGTGTAAAATATTGGCTTGAGTCAATGTATCCATGCTTATGGTTTTATGAGCAAGAGCAATTTTGGTTACGGTCATTTTATTTTGGGTGAGAGTTCCCGTTTTATCCGAACAGATAACCGTTACCGAGCCCAGGGTTTCCACTGAAGGAAGATTCCTGATAAGAGATTTGTGTGTGAAAAGTTTACGCGCGCCCAAGGCCAGTGAAATTGTAACTACAGCGGGCAGACCTTCGGGGATGGCGGCAACCGCCATGCTGATGGCGGTTTTAATGGTAATAACGGGATCTTGGTTGTTTAAAAATGAAATGCTTGCCACAACGAGGATTAAGAGAACCGCCGAAAGAGCGAGCACATACCCCAGTTTTGAGAGTCGTTTCTGCAGCGGTGTCTGCTCCTCTTTAACCTCCTGCAGCATGGTGGCAATTTTTCCCAATTCCGTCCGCATGCCTGTGGCCGTTACCACCGCTTCTCCGCGTCCGAAAGTGATTATTGTGCCCATAAAAAGCATATTTCTCCGGTCGGCAATTTCAAGATCTTTTTTTGCCACAAACGAGTGGTCTTTTGTCACGGGCTCTGATTCACCGGTGAGAGTTGCTTCCTGAACCCTTAAATTTGCTGTAGTTATCAGTCGCGCATCGGCCGGCACGATGTTGCCGGCCTCGATGAGAATGATGTCTCCGGGCACTAACTCTTTGGAGGAGATTTCCTTGACAACTCCATTGCGCCTGACCCGGACATGGGGGACGGCCAATTTCTTTAAAGCGGCCAAGGCTGCTTCGGCTTTGTACTCCTGCCAGAAACCGAGGAGCGTATTGAGGACAACAATAACAAGGATAACTATGGTATCTATATATTCCTGCAGGAACACTCCGTTTATGACTGCGGCTGCAAGCAGAATGATAACCATGACCTCTTTGAGTTGGTCGAATAATATACGCAGAACGCTTTTTTTATCTTTTTCTACAAGCTCATTACTGCCGTATTGCTCTTTTCCTTTTAAAACAGCCGTATCGTCAAGACCGTTATCAGCTTCAACCTGCAGCGCACGTAAGGCGTGAGGTGCATCCTTTTTATATAGATGCTTCATGAATCGGATTCCTTATGAACAGCACTCTTGTATTTCTTTCTCATTTCGTTGCTTTTACCGCAGGATAACGTGCCTTCGGGGCACGATCCGTACACACAACCCGGACCTGCCGTACTAAACATGTTCGGGGCTATCTTCTTGACCAGATCGAGCATCTGTTCGGCTGCCGCCCTGATTTCCCATTGAGCCCGTTGGCACAGTCTTTTTTCAAAAAAATGGAGCAGCTCCCGTCCGTTCATGGATACAAAGATCTTCGTTTCGGTGGCATTAGGTAATACAAAACGCGCGTCCTCTTTTGGAATTCCATGGTCAACAAGTTCATTGTAGAAAGCCATAGTTTGTTCCATAAATTGATTATATGTCTTAACAGCATCTTGATGAGCGGCTATGGAAGGAGGAATAATATAGTCAAACTGTTTTTCATCAACATAGCGCTGGCTTTTTTGAGAAAAAGAGGCGATTCTATGACGAACCAGCTGATGTGAACATGCCCGTGAAATACCTTCTATCATAAAAGAAAAGCTTGCGTGTTCGATTACGGAGAGATGGCCCATGCGGATGATTCTGGCGAGAAACGCCCCGTCCTTCTCCTTGCTCAAATGTTTTTGGATCTGCTTTATTCCATGAGGAGAGTAACATACTTTTCCGGCCTGAACGCAAACCTGTTCCGGATTGTCTGTATAGCTTATTAATGTCACCTGCATATTTTGCTCCATAAAGTACAGTGCTTATAATACCCAGTCGCACACAGAGAGTCAAATGGATATTGTAAGTCGCCTAAAGTTTATTTAGTGGTACGAAGCCTGTACCCAAATGAAGCAACACCATGCTTTTTGCTGTAATACCACATATAAACCGATTAACTCACAG
>JAFGGG010000016.1 GCA_016930675.1 Spirochaetales bacterium | reverse complement strand
TATTGCTAAAATTTAATAAACGTGAGCGTAGACAAATAAATACACAACTCATTATTATAGAAGCAGATGAAATTCGGATTTCACGTTTCAATTCAGGGGGGACTTTCTCAGGTACCGGAGCGCGCCGCGGAACTGGGATGCGAGTGTGTGCAGATATTCTCGCAAAGCCCGCGTTCCTGGGAAAGCACACCTCCGTCCGAACAGGAAGTATCCCTGTTTAGGCGGGGCCTTGAGCAGGCCGCCATTTCACCCTGCGTTATCCATACACCATACCTGCTCAATCTCTGCGCGGAAGATAAAAAAATATTGCGGCGGTCCCGTACATTACTGGCGGAGGAAATGCGGCGGGCCGTACGTATCGGCGCCGATTACGTGGTCGTACACATGGGCACCAAAAAAAATAATTCGGAGCAGCAGGCTTTAAAGCTTATGGCGCAAAGCATAGATAGCTCCCTTCAGGCTTCGGGCGGCAGGCGGGTAAAACTGCTGTTGGAAAATACCAGCGGCGGAGGGGGAAAACTGGGCTACACGTTCCAACACCTGGCAGCTGTACTGGAATTATCCGGGCACAGGGGGGATCTGGGAATTTGTCTGGACACGGCGCACCTGTTCCAGGCCGGGTACGATATACGCACCCGGCGCGGATTAAAAACTGCCATCCGGGAGTTTGAGCGCTTTGTGGGTTTGGAAAAGCTTTTTCTTCTTCACCTCAACGACTCGCTTACTCCCCTGGGTTCGGGACACGACCGTCACTGGCATATCGGCCGCGGCTTGATCGGAAAACGCGCTTTTAAGCGAATCCTGCGCCATCCTCTGCTGCGAGGCTTGCCCGCGATCATGGAAACACCCAAAAAAAACGAAACTGATGATATAAAAAACATGCGCATGGTTAAAAAAATGCACGAACGCAGTCTGTTAAAAAAAATTTTTACGGGATTCCGTGCAACAAAAACAACTCTTCTGGATTATAATTAGAAACACAACATTGGAGGATGTTATGAAAATAAAACTATTGCTTGTGGTCGGTATCGCACTCTTATTTATGCCGTCATGCATGAGCATGTCAATGGAGACCATAAGCACTTCGTTTGCGGACGGCAACGCGCCGGAAAAGGCAGTGGAGATTATTAAAAATCAGGATATCATCGAAATAGACACTATTGCCTTTGAGATTAAAGATTTGTTGGGAATTCGGCAGAAGCTGGGTCAGGAAATCGCCACATACCAGCGAATTCCCAATCCTAATTACACCGTATCTTCCGCCAAATTATTTACTACAGGCGGAAAAGAGCTTTACACCCTGGTACCCAATGTGGATCAATTCGGTGTACATATCCACATAAAGAATAATTTAGGGCGGCGGGGTAATATTGATATCACAGTCAAACCGGAGTTAAGCGGTTTCGCATCAATGACCGTAAAATTTACAATTAATACGAATTTCTTTAACCAGCCGTACACATTTCACATTTATGAGAAAACCGTGATAACCGCAAGTTTTTCACCGGATCAAAAAACTAACGGCCAGTATATCTTATATCATAATGACAATCCCGTCCTGGCATATGTTTCCATGTACGATATGTCACATCCTGAGAATAATAAAATTACTATCGTAGCGGATCACGAATTCGTTACAGAGAATAAATACGATCTGGCAGCCTGGTGCGTAATATTCATTCTTATTCAGGATGTCAACGAGCAATTGGCGGCGGATGCACGCCAGCAAAACGCGAACCGGAACTTTATGGACGACGATTACTGGAATAATCCGCATGATACGAATCCCGTCAACACTCCTCCCCCCATTATGACGCCACCCCCCGCCACCCGCTGGAATAATAACGGCACCCTGGATAACAATAATAATCCGTTTGACAATTTTTAAGAAATCAGTTTTACGTGAGCTCTTTCGAGTGTCGGGCATTCTGTACCTCATGGTAGAGGATGCCCTTTTAAAAAGCCTCATCAACCAATATTAATTGTATTGCAATATTTCCCTTCATAAGTATTATTGTATACGGATATCCTAACTGATAAAAAGGGAACACATTGTCGCCTGTTATCACTATTGAACTTTTCCGCACGTTATATGAAGAGTACTACGATAAAATATTCAATTATATCTTCAGGAATGTTTACCGTCGTGAATTAGCGGAGGATCTCACTTCTCAAACCTTTCTTAAAGCCTTACGTTTTGTAAAAAAAAACCGGCCCGATATTGAAAATTTTAGCGGCTGGATCTATCGCATTGCAACAAATGAGGTTCTAAAGGATTATAGAAAGAAAGGGAAAAAAATGCATGTAAGCATTGATGACGAGCTCCTGCAGTTAAAAGACTTTATTAAAGATACGAGGAGTGACATAGAAAGCACGGTTTCCGCCCAAATGGATCTCCGAAGAGCGTTCAAAAAATTACATCCCGAGGAATCAATAATAATCGAGCTTTACTTTTTCGAAAATAAAAAATACGCGGAGATCGCCGTTATATTGAACATGAAAGAGAACACACTCAGATCACGGCTGCACAGGACATTAAAAAAAATCAAGGAGTATTTGCAGGAATAAGCTTATGAAGACGAACCAAAGTTCGCAAAACATTTATTCCCGCCTCAAACGTTTTACTCCGCTGCGTCTCGTCAATACTCCCCATAAAAACAAATTGCGGCGGATATTGGAAAAAGAGTTCGTACAGGAAGCGCCCGTGCATAAGCAGCCGGTCCCCTGGCTTAGGTATGCAATTCCCGCGTTTGCCGTTGTTTTAATAATAATAATTATCAATCTCGCGTTTATCCTCCCCGCTTTTTTCTCACGAACCGATCTTGCCCGGCTTTACAGAACGTACGATCAAGTACAGCAGCAAGAAAACGATTATGTTTTTGACGAGAATCAGGGCGTGCCTCTTAATCCGGGAACAGTATATAAAACTTCCGGCTCGGAAACACGGCTGATTGTTTTTAAGGATAAAACAACGGTCCAGATATTCACAAACACGGAATTCCTGCTTACCGAGCTTAAGCGTACGGAAACCTGCCTGGTCTCTTCATTGTACCTGCGTCACGGCATACTTGAATGCAATTCACAACACGCGGCAGTTCAGCCCTGCTTTTCCGTGATTACGGATTGCGCAAAACTTGAAATAATCGGTACCCATTTAAAGGTACAGGTAGACAGGGACAAAAGACTGCATGTTGAGGTATATAAAGGCCGGATTCGCATCAATCATTTACACAGCGCTCTCGCGGCCGTTAAAAATGCCGGCCTCTCGGAAGCGGAAAAACATGATCTAGAAGCCCTGCTCCTTGCCTCCGTTGTAACCTTACATCAAGGACAGATGTATACAACTTACTACGATGAAATCAGCCGGTTTCAGGAAAGGATTAATTTCCTTATTGCTGATTATGAGGACAGCGGCGATCAGAAGGCAAAAACAGCGCGTTTTAAAGAAATTGAAACTGAAGTAAAAAGTATGCAGAACAAACTGCAAAAATCAATCTCAGCAACAGATGAGCAAAGTACAGCATTGGTTTTATCCGGGCAGGAAGGTATGGAAGCCGGTTTGGATACCAATGTGGCCGTTTCACAGCAAGCAAAACCTGCAAGCAGCGGTTATTATTTATTGAGCACTCTCGAAGCAGACGATACATATAAAAGCTCATGGAACTTCTCCGGTCCTGAAGAATTTTTCAGTTTGTCTTCCGAGCACGCTTTCAACGGCTCCCATGCCCTTAAAATCGCTCTGCCGGATCCGACAAGTGAAATCTTCGCCTGGCACCTGACACTTACGAAAAATCTGCCCGTAAACAATAAACTTTCCTTAAAGATTCGTGTTAAAACTCACATGCTGCAGGGGCAGGGCGCGGCCTTGGCTGTACGCGCGGATGAAACAGTTTTCCCTTCAAATCGCATACTGCTCTACAATACAACAAGAGATCAGATAGTGATAACAGGCAGCTCGGATTGGCAGGAATACACTCTGGCACTTAAAGGGAAAATACCTGCGAATACAAAAAGCATCTCCATTTATCTGCTCTATCTACCCCGCACCACAGGCTCGGTTTATTTTGACGATATCAGGCTTAAGCTTGATTGATCATAGTCTAATAGTGCTAATTTTTTAATATTCTATGTTTGCCAACCATACTTATCTAAATCAATAGCGTCACCGTTTCCAAACATAATACCTTCGTTTTCCAGAAGCTGACGCTGTAATTCATAGCCGTATCCCGGTTTTAAAGAAATTTTACCGCTGCGGTTCACTACTCTGTACCAGGGCAGATCATATTTTTCAGACAGGGAATGAAGGAGATACGAGACCAGGCGGGCTCCGCGCCTGTTGCCCGCCAAACGGGCGATCTGACCGTACGTGGCGACCTTCCCGTGAGGTACTGAATTTATTAGTTCGGTTACACGCCGGCTGAAATCCATATTGAGTACCGCCTAATATTCTAAATCGATAAGATATCCGTTATGTTTGCGAATGTTTAAAACATGATCATCATCAAACAGCAGATACTGGCCTTTTATGCCTGTCAGCGTGGCTTTAAAGCTTTCGGTCTTATCAAAGCTTATGCTTTTTACTTTGGAGGGATAGGAGTTGACGGGATAGGTAATAGTGGTAATCCTGCTCTCATCCGTAATATAGTCTTTTAACTCATCAGGCAAAAGCCGGCCCGCCCGTTCTTTTGCGGTCAGCAGATTGGCGGTTTGATCCACGTTATCAGTAAGCATGTTCCGCCAATTGGTCTTGTCGGCAAAATGCTCCTTCAACACCACCTCAATACATCCGGCCAGATAGCGGTTGGGTGTTCGCGCCAGGATAAGAGCCGCCTCTGCCCCCTGGTCGATCCAGCGCGTGGGTATCTGGCTTTCCCGCGTAACACCCACCTTTAATCCGCTGGTCACGGCCAGATACACATAGTGGTCGGTAAGGCAATTCTGTTTCGCCCACTCCAAGTCTCTGGAAATTCCCTCATGCGCCCGGCACAGCTCCGGACGCAGGATACAGGCATCGGTCTCAGGCAGGCTGATAAAACAGGGATAGCAATAACCCTGGGCATAGGATTTTTTAATAAGCGCGCCGCAATGAATGCAGTAAATTTTTTTTAAATAGCGAAACTCTAGCTGCCTGCCGAGCAAGCGGTTCATGGCCACACCATCTTCTCCTATAGGCAAGGTGTACTCAACCGCATGAGGTTGGCTTCCGCTTTCCTGGCGGTACTCAGATTCCATTTTTAATATTACGCCTTGATATTTCATATGGCACCCTCCCTAATAATAATTGATCATCAAAGCAATGAAAAGTGGTTATTCCGTATAAAAAAATCCTTTATATTACAGGCTTTCTGTGAGACATTGTAATTATGAAGTTTAGCGCAGCGGTCATCGGTACGGGAAGGATCGGTTACCTCTTACAAAAGGATAAAAAACGCGAGCAACCGGCATCACATGCCGCGGCGTTGGCAAAAAGCAGGCACATCTCTCTTATCGCGGGCTGCGATATTAACACAGAACGGCTCATGCTTTGGAAAAAGGACTACCCCCGCACTGCCTGTTACGGCTCGGCCCAAGAACTGATGCAGAAAGAAAAGCCTGATCTGGTGGTGGTAGCGGTAAGCGAAGACGCGCACACGGAGGTGGCGCTTGACGTAATCAAGCACAAACCCAAACTGATTATTCTGGAAAAACCGGTCGGGCCAAACCTTGCCGCGGCAGAACAAATCAGGAAAGCCGCTGCGCGTTATAAAGTACCGATCTGCGTGAATCATGAGCGGCGTTTCTCATTGGATTATCTTGCCGCGGCGCAACTTATTCGAAACAAGGAATTAGGCGACCTGCAAACCGTTTCCGGCCGGCTTTGGAGCAGCTCTCCGATCTGGACTCCTTCGTGCGCGGAAAAGGGAGACTGTTCTCTTATTCATGACGGCACCCATCTTATCGATATCCTGCATTTTTTATTGGAGCAGCATTTAAAAAAACCCACGGTAGACCGCATTGTTAAAAACAAACGATCCGAGATAAGGCTGCTTAACCTGCATTACAAACTGTCGAAAAACGGCCTGCTTTGTCTGGAATTAAACGGGAACAGTGAAATATTTGATTTTGAAATCACCTTCAACGGCACACGAGGAAAGCTGATTATCGGGAACGGCTATCTTAAACTCTACACCAAAGCCCCTTCTCCCTATTACAGCGGATTTTCCTCATTAAAACGGCGGAAAAAAGTGAGGCGACCCAGAATCACCGGTTATTTTTCTCGTATGGTTGAGAACTGTGTGGATTTTTTATTGGACAAAGCGCCGCTCATTTCACCTTTGTCCGAAGGCATAAGAACCTTAAAAGCGCTTTATGAGATTGTGGAATATTTATAATTATTTAATTTATTCTCTTTTTCTTGCCCGGGCTTTCCAAACGCTCGATCGCCACTTCAAGCCGGTTGCACTTACTCACCGCTTCATCATAGGCTTTATTAATGTTTTTCAGGTGAGTGCCCACTGTAGAAAACAAACGGGCAAAAGTCGAAAATTCATTTTTTAATTGAGCGATTATTCTTACCAGTTCATCGTAATGTTTATCCAGCTCAAAACTTTTTACTCCGAAAGCAATCGTCTGTAAGTAGAGAAAAAGTCCCGATGGACTCACCGGAATTACCCTCAATTCAAGAGCCTCTAAAAACAGATCCTTTAGTTTATTATTCTGATATTTTACAAAACCCTCATAAAAAAGCGCTTCGGACGGTATATACATAAGCGCGAAATGCGACGTATGTTCCTGCGGGTGAATATACTTTTCCGCGATCTCAGCCATATATTTTAAAAACACTCTGCGCAGCTCATTTGACAGACTCTTTTCCCCAGAAGAAGAGCGCCAATGCTCTTTGAACGCCTGAATGGGAAATTTGGCGTCCACCGGAATATGGTTGTTGCCGATTTTTATCAATGCGTCGACCCGCGCGCCATTGGCAAACTGATGTTGAAACGTATAGGAGCCTTTGGGCAGCATATTCTTTAACAGCTCCTCGAGCATGGTCTCCCCGATTGCTCCTCTGGTCTGGGGCGCGAACAGAATATGGGAGAGGTCCTGTAACCTGTCCGACACTTTACTCAACTCATCCAGCCGCCGGGAGATGGTTAAAAAAAGAGAGGAGGCGTCTACGGGACCGGCTGATTTTTTCAACAATATGGTAAGCAGGATTACCAGGAGGATAAAAACAGTTATACTTAAACCTATAATTACCAGCAGCTCTGTATTCATGACTATTATTACAGCGGAGGGAACATCACATATTTGAGAATCTGTTTCTCCCGATTACCGTTTTTCTTTTTAATGCGTACCAGTTCTTGAAAACCGTCCTGATCGCCAAGCGGCAGAATGAGGATCCCCCCCTCCTTTAACAAATCAAGCAGCTTGAGGGGTATTTCCGGAAGCGCGCCGTTTACCACAATACAATCGAACCGAATGCCATCCTGCCAGGCAAAATAATCCGAACTTAATCTCATCCAGATATTGAATAGCTTATGCGCGTAAAAACCGATTTCAGCCTGACGGTACAGCGCATAGTCGGTTTCTACCGTATAAACCGCTTTGGCCAGCAGCGCTAGGATCGCGCACAGATACCCTTCACGAGTTCCGACTACCAGTACTCTTTCTTCACCATTCAAAGCAAGATTATCCGCGATCAATGCAACGATTGAAGGTTCAATTGCGTAATATCCTTGTTTCAGCGGCAGGGGTATATCCTGATACACCATAGGCCAAAGCTTTTCAGGGAAAAAGAGATGACGCTTAACGGTAAAAATGGTATCAAGTACTTTTTGATTCTCGATACCTTTATCATGCAGGTGATTATAGGCAAGTTTTTTCCGTGCGGCCTCATATTTGTCACCCGGCTGTTCCGCAGCTACATTTCCGCCAAGCAGCATACATATACAGCATAAAAAGGCCTTTACAACAACATCTCCAATATTTTTATCTCTGACTACACCCAAGAGCAATCCCTTCGCTTACTAGTTTAACCCAAAACTTAGTACAAAATCAATTTTCTTTCCATACTATTAAACAACAAATCTATCAATAAATTACAGTTTAAGCCGGATTGAGAACATTAAAGCAAAATATAGCCCTTACCCTTGGCACTATGGATAAAACGTTCTCTTTTTAAATGGGGAAAAAGCAGGGATAGTTTTTTACGCAATACCGACACATGTACGTCGACGACTCTGCTTTTTGTTACGGGAAGTTTTCCCCACAAAGCATAATAAAGCGCATCACGTGGAACCAATGTACCTTTCTGTTTTAACAGCAGCTTTAATAATATACTTTCTTGAAAGGATAGTTTTACCCGGTTATGTCCGGTGGAGCACAGACTGTCGGACACCATCAGCTCCTGTTCGTGCAGCACATATTTCTTTTTCGGTACAGTGAATATTTTCTTCAGCCTGAAATCGAGCTCAAGAATACCCCACGGTTCTTTTAAATAATCACTGCATCCGACCAGAAATGCTTTTGTTAAAGAGTCGGATTTTCCGTAAACCACTACGGGGAGCCAGGTATCAGGGACTCCTTTTCTATCCAGCAGCAGATGGATAAACTCAACCGGCAGTACATAACAGTCTGTGCTGTTTTCAGTAAGCGGTTCTGCTGAAAAAATAAATTTAAAACGTCTTTGCTTTTTATTATGTACTTTGAGTTTTTCGATTAAAAACTGATCGTGAGATATAAAATTAATTAAATAACTATTCTTCTGCGCTTTTTTCTCCGCTTTTATCTTCGATCTGTCCCATTTTCTGCTTTAACTCTTCCAACATCAAATCCGCGGAAGTGTCGCCCGATTCAAGCTGTTTAAACTGCTCCTCAAGATCGGAATCCGCAGTAAAATCTTCTATCTCCGCCATAGCGTCAGCTTCGGCTTCGATCTTATCGACTTTGGCTTCCATTCTATCGAATACTTCAAACGCTGAGGTATCGGAAAGCCCTCCCATGGTTTTTTGTATCTGCTGCTGGGCTTCCGCTCGCTTTGCTCTGGCAACAAGCAGGTTTTTCTTACGCCGGGCCTCTTCAATTTTGTTCTGCAGCATACGCAGCGATTCTTTTAATTTTGTTACGGAAGCATGTTGAGCCTGCCACTGTTCCTTGTACTGAGAGGCCAGTCCGGAATACTCCTGTTTTCGGAGCAGGGCTTCTTTTGCCAGATCATCTTTTCCCGCATTTACCGCCAGCATGGCCTTTTTCTCCCAATCCTGAGCCTGTGTGAGGTGTTCTTTCATCTGTCTTTCCAAACGTTTTTCATCGGCAATAGCGGATGCCACACTTTTCTTCGACTCAATAAGATGCCCCTGCATATCCATTACCATCTGGTTAAGCATCTTTTCGGGATTTTCAGCCTTACTTATCATGTCATTAATATTCGCTCTAAATACATCACCTAATCTTTTAAATATACCCATAGCAAATGCCTCCTTATTGCTTTTTTCTATATTTTGCAAGCACAGGATAGTGCTGAGATAATGCGAATCCAATCGCATCGATGGAAGCTTGGAACTCTTCTAGATCGAGGGTTTCCGCGAGCAGGGAGTCGATGATAATTACATTATTCTCTTCGAGTCCGTATGCACCGTGAACCATATCCTGTGCGTTGAGTTTAAGAAGCTCTCCATAAAGGGCTTCCCGATTTGAATCAGGCAGTTCCATTACCTTGACTCTTATCACAACCACAGGATCATTCACCAAGACTACTACATTCTCCAAACCCTTATTCAAATCATTAATTAACCAGGTATTTTCGGAAATCTCTTCATAATTCAGAGATAAATTGACCATATACCCTTCTAATTTTTCTTTACTGATCATCCTTGCCTCCTTTATTTTTTAATTACCGTATCTAATTATTTATCCAAGAAATACTTGGCCCGAATCATCAATTACAAGGATTGTTTTACATTCCGAGCAGCGAAATCTGCCTGCACGTGTGGCTTTTAATTTTTTTGAACATATAGGGCACTTAAAAATTTTGGGGAAGATTGCGTTCGTAGTTCTCGCGCTTACCTGTGTAAAAAAGGCAACCGCGTCTTCTAATGTTTCTTTAATATTAAAAAATTGAGAAAATCCGAGCAGCTGAAATACTTCATAAACCTTCGGCTGTATTTCAAGCAGCACCAAATCCCCACCCCTGGGTTTTACCGCTTTTAAAAAGGCTGTAAATGAACCAATACCGGTACTGGAGACATAATTCAGCCCGCCGCAGTGGAAAATAAGCCGAATGAAGCCTTTATCGATGGCTTTTGATACGCGTTTTTGGAACAGATTAGAATTATATGTATCTATATACCCGCTGAGATATAAAACCAAACAGTTTTCTATATTATCTACTTTTTGCAAGCGTATTTTTAGGCTTTCGTCCTTTTCATCGTCAAAACCTGGAATTATCTCATTATTCATATCAGTCCTTTTGCATATATTCTCACTCTGCTATATAGAGAGAAAATATTCCAAAGATTTCTTCTTTAATTATATAACCATTCACATATTTGTCAAACAATAATAAAAAAAAAATTTCACATTCCCAAGAGTACCGTTTGACTAAATCATGCATTCTTACTACTGTTTTACCACAAGACACAACATGCCACCGGCAAGGCTGGTGGCTTTTTCGGAAGCGAGAAATCCGTGCGGACCATGAAAAATGTTAAAATAGTGCTTGTACACCCCAGCGATGATAAGAATATAGGCTTTGTGGCCAGAGCCATAAAAACGATGGGAATTCATAGGCTTGTAGTCATCAGCAAAAGAAAGATCGATATGGACAAAGCAGCCATTACAGCGGTTCATGCCAAAGATATTCTGGGCAAATGTCTTATCCTGCCCAAACTGGAGACTGCGGTAGAGAATGATAGTTTAATCGCGGGAATTACCAGAAGACAGGGAAAATTCCGTAAATATTTTGCAGTCTCTCCGGAGCAGCTCGCCGAACGAACGGCTCACATTGCCCACGGTTCTGTCGCTTTGGTATTCGGCAATGAGAAGCACGGCCTCAGCGATCGGGAACTAAGGGTGTGTCATATGGCGGTAACCATTCCCTCTTCTCCGCTTTTCCCTTCATTAAATCTCTCCCATGCGGTACAGATTATAGCTTATACTCTTTACCGTTCCATGCAATCTCAAAACCGGCCGCTTTACAAACCGATATCTAAAAAACGGATTGACGCGCTTGCCCGCACCTTCTCCTCTTCCTTACAAAAGCTCGGTCTTTATAAGCTGGCGGCATATGATGATATCGGTATCTTCTTTCAGGATATTATAGCCCGCTCCCAGCTCTCACTGAGTGAAGCAGAGAGGATTGAATCGATAATGGAGCAGCTGCAAGGTATTCTGTCTGCTAAAAATAAGGAACAAATTTGAAATTGTTGATTGACCAGAACAGGTAAAGCAATTAGTATTTTTATAAAGGAAAGCGATTCTTATTTGCTAAAATGAGAATTTGGATTTTATAAAGGAGCCAGTCTATATGAAGAGATTATTTATTGCTTTAATAATTCTTACAGTATGTACTGTACAATTATTATCACTTAATCAATCCGATTTTGACAGCAAGGTGGATTTTTCCATTACCTTAAAAAAATTGAGTGCCTTAATAGAACAGGGTCGTGTGAACCAGGCACCCATTCAAAAATTCATTATTATTTCCGGAACTATTTCGAATGTCGCGATTCTTGATGAAACCGAGGCCGGCTATCTGATTGAGGTTGAACTGACCGAAGGCGAGTGGATCAATGTGGAAGAGGTAAAAAGTTATCAGGTGCTTATCAGATTTTCAGGTTTTGAATTTCAAAAATACTTCAATAAACAAAAAGGAAATCAGGCGCCTGAAGAAAAAATCGAAATAAACTCAACCGTATTAATAGTAGCAAAGATTCTCAATACGACAAACACGCGCAGTGGCAAGAAGGTCTGGCTGTTACAGGGTTTTTACGTCAGAAAATTAAAATAGGAACAATTATTCTCTTCCCAATTTAAAAAGTAAAAGCATGGGAATCAACATATTACCAGCAAAGCTGGTGGCATATGGGGGAGCACCCCGTAGGGGTGCAAGGTGTAAGAAAAGCAACCACTTAGCCAGCATCTTTTTAACCACCACCGTAGACGATGGCTTTTTCTGAAGCAAACGACAGCGGTGTGGAACTCCGGAAGGCGAATGCAGTTTACGTTTTTACCGTAATCCATCACCTCCAAGACCAATGAGGAATACCCTATTCCCCTCTAAATTTATTTCTTTGCATTGTAATATATATGTCTTTTAATTGAATCCTTTCCCGTTTTAACCCTTACTTATAACGTACATCACGGATCATATAACATCCTCTTCCGTATATATTCTGAGCATACAGATATACGGTCATCTTCGTCGCGCTTGGAAAAACTCTGTAAAAATAAACTCCTGTATCCTGAGATGTATAACTGGCAGTCTCTCTTCTCTCCCACCATCCGTTTGGCGTATCAAAAGACAAACACCAGATGAATCTCCATTCATCGTTGCTGTTGAGCATGCGTGCATAATATCTATAGTCGCCTTCTGCAACTTCAACAAACAGCAGTCCATCCTGTAAAAATCTCAGCTTGGGCGGCGGTATGGGAGGGGGGTTGTGCGGACTTGTTGTACAATAATCCGATCGTGCCACATGATAAAACCTGAGAGCGCCGCCAAAACTGCCTCCCGGATCATTGGGATGATGAAT
This sequence comes from Spirochaetales bacterium, assembly GCA_016930675.1. GTDB lineage: Bacteria > Spirochaetota > Spirochaetia > SZUA-6 > RPPD01 > JAFGGG01. Next base: position 9,992 of record JAFGGG010000016.1, on the reverse strand, counting down.
CCTTGCCCGCGGACTTCCGATGGTATATGAGATAAACAAAGGATTATTTGGATTAGTGCTGTAGACTATGGCTGAATGAGCATCGGTACTATAGGTTACCTTATCTCCCACCTGCACATTTACAGGAATCGGATTATTTGAATTCCCTTCGGCGATTAATTTAAAGCTGCCATCAAACCAAAATGCAGACGGACTTGCCAGGTAATAACCAGGTATATCATCAACACTAGGTACACCGCAGTTATACTGCCAGGCAAAAGCATGACAGTTTATAGGTCCGTGTGAAGTCGGCAAGAGCGTACCTTTAGGCGTATAGTATCTTTGAGTGCTTCGGATACGTCTTACTGCCTCATCATCTGCATGGATACCCTTTTCGGAAGTGTCCAGACTGCAGGCGCCCGTAAACAGAAAAATAAGCGCAATCACACATAAGATTGATACTAACTTAAAATGAAACATGACTTTACTCCTTTCAAACGAATTATGTAACAATTACTACTTTTAATGAATTAATGTATCTAATAAATTTTTAAAGAACTACAATACTATGGCCGCACCCGCATAAAGTGTTCGATAGTCTCAATATGAACATAAAAAACAAAACTCATCGACCGAGCCTACCTGGGCGGACTTGGTTTGAAATAAAATTTTGTACAATATATTAAGCCGTTTTTTGAAATGTACCATACGCGATGAATCAAAAGGTGGTTCATCTTTAGACCCTTCATAGGCGATAAAAAAAAAGAGAGGATCTTATCTTAATATTATTCTTTACAACTTATTACAGGTAATCTATTATTAGAATATGCATGTAAAAAAACAGGATTTATTACAAAAAGCCAAGGACCACTGCTTTTTTATGGGGGTAAACGACAGCGGCGCGGAACTCTGTAAAGCGAACGCGGTTTATGGTATTGCAGGGATTCATTTTGTGCAGGACCGGCTGGGAATACCCTCGAACGCGACTTTTATCGCCACTCCCGATATGACAATTACCCGCAACACCGCCCGCTGGACAAGCGGCTTCGGTTACGGCGGTAAAATAAGCTGGGGACAGGGCGACGAAGAGTTGATCGTCCTCAATGTGAAACCCAATGCCTGCGGCATGCTGGTCGGAGGATTGGATACACTGCCGGACAGTAAGACCCTGATAAGAAAAATACATGATATGGAAGCGGCGACCATAAAGATAGACGGCACAAAAGTAAATTGGGATTTCTATAAAAGCAATCATTTCATAGATATATTTATCGTGAAACCCACTACCAGGGTTCATTTAAAATTTAAAAAGTACGCGTTTATCATACACGGTTCGGCACCTGAGTTTAGAAGCGATCGCGGTTCTGATTTCGGACTCTACTATGATCAAAGCAGTACTTTGTTCAACATGGCGGAGCATATTAAGACACCGTTCCAAATTATGCACATCCTTACGGGCAGTAACGCAAAAAAATATTACAAACAGGTCAAATACGTGGAAAACTTCGCCAAGCGTAAAAGAAGAATGGCAGCCCAATTGCTTTTTGGAGAGTTTACCGAGATTTCAAATGAGAATCATCAGAGTCTGATAAATATGAACGAAATCCTTCTGGGATGTCATTATATGAAAAATAAAAACACGATTTTTCCCCTTGCTTTGCGCGGCGATCTGCCGGCTTACCTGGTAAAGGCGGTGCCCAATTTAGATCCGGAAATAATAGACCATCTTGGGTTTGAAAAAAGAGCGCGGAAACTGGGAATCTATGATAGACTAATCCAAGCCAATATTTTACCTCACGGCGGCGGTTACGTATTGCCGGATATTCTTACTGTGAACAAAGTAATAGAGATTGAAGGAAAACGTTATTTTGAGGTGGAAATGCTTAACGATAGAGGAAAGAAAATCATTTCAGAGGTCAAGGAACTGCCCTATGAATACAGAGGAAGAAAGGTTGTGTTAAGGGCAATGGAACTGGGAATAATTAAGATAGTTGCTAAACTGATTCCGCAATATATCTTAAAAATATAAAGGGGTTTTTATTATGGATCTTATTAAAATTCTGAAAAACAACCAGATATTCAGAGGTTTAAATGACGAGGAACTGCAGGAAATCGCCAAGATCTGTTATGAGAAAGAGTTTAGCAACGGTTCGATAATTTTCGACGAGGACAGCAGCGGTACGGGGATGTATATTCTTGTCAAAGGCCAGGTCGATATTCAGATGAACATGGGTATTGAAACCGAGCTGGCTACCGTGCATGTGATAAAAGAAGGTGAAGTGTTCGGGGAACTGTCTCTCGTGGATAAAGCCCCCCGCTCCGCTACCACCAAAGCTGCCGGTGATTCCATCGCCTTTATTTTAGAGTCGGAAAAGTTCGAAAACCTATGCAGAACAAACGCGCATATCGGCTTTGTGGTGATGAAGAACATCGCGGAGATTGTCTCTGCGCGGCTGCGGGAGACAAACATAAAGTATACGGAATCATTAATTTGGGAGAGATTGAGTTCTGACAGCAACGAATAACAAATCAGCCGGAACAGCGGCCGCGCATACTGCCAAAAAACCGCCCGCTTTACCTGTAGAATGCCGACCTATGTTTTAAGGAGTAGAATATGTTTTCCAGAAAACTTACCAAAAAAGAAGTGGATCTGATTTACAAAATCAAGGAATTTATAGAACAAAAGCATTCGGAAAGCGAGGGTCATGATTATTCTCATGTGCTGGAGGTTGCCAGATACTCCATAGAGATAGCCGAACGCATTCCTGAAAAAATAGATCCCTTTGTTCTTATTGTGGGCGCCCTGTTCCATGATATCGGCCGGATCGACGCTCCTTCCGGACAACTGCACGGATTAATCGGAGGAGGAATAACGGAAGAATTCCTGCAGACCACATGGGTGGATGATGATACGGTACAAAAGATTTGCCGGATCGTAGTTAGACATACCGAAACCTCCATGCTTCCCCCCGAAACCACGGCGGAGAAAATCGTATTCGACGCGGATGCTTTGGACCGACTCGGTTTAATGGGTATGTTGAGGGGTATTATGGGCAAGGCCGGTTCCATCAAAGATATTATTGAGAACAGAATGGAAAAGCGCAAAAAGGATTTCGCCCGGCTTCACTTTAAGGAAAGCAAGGAACTGGGAAGAGCATTATACAAGGAGACCCTGCTTTTGATAAAACTTATGAGCAACTCATTAGAAAAGAGAATCAACAATATAGACAAGTTAAAACTGCCTAAATAAAAATAATCTTCTGTGGTATCTTAAACAGGAATACTAAAATTAAATGTGGTTCCTTTTCCGAAATCGCTTTCCACCCATATTCTTCCATGGTGCATATCTATAAACTCTTTACATAAAATCAGACCCAACCCCGTACCGCTTTCTTTTTCGGTTCCTTTCTTTTTATAATCGGAATCAAGCTTGAACAATTTTTCCATATCCTTGGTTTTTATTCCCACTCCCGTATCGGACACACTGATCTGGATATTTCTATTTTTCATATACCCTGTAATTGCAACCTCACCGCCCGCATGTGTGAATTTCAAAGCATTGCTTACTAAATTACTTATAACGGTAAAAATCATAAATCTATCCGCCCTGACATTCAGATCATCCGATATTTTTGCTTCCATGCTGATCTGTTTTTTTTGCGCGTTATGGGTATACAACTCCGATACTTCCTCTATAATAATTTTAATATTGATCTTTTCCTTGTTTACCTTCAGTTTACCCGTCTGCATCTCCGCCCAGTGTAAAAGATTTTCCAATAGATTATACGCCTGCTCCGAGGAACTCTGAATCAGTTGAATAAAATGTATTCGATCCTTATTGATCAGCTTTGCGTATTTCTGATTCAAATATTTTGAGAATCCCAAGATACCCGAAAATACTCCCTTGAGATCGTGGCTTATTATGGAAAAGAATTTATCTTTGGTGGCGTTTGCTTCTTCCAGCTGTTTTTCATGCTGCTTCAACTCGTTAAAGATTATCTCATAAGGATTTTTTAGGCTGTACTCGATTATTGCTTTATATACCAAGTAGAATGATATTATCTTCAGGTAATGCCCGAAGAAATTCCAGATTCCGTACACATCTGTGTATAAGGTAAAAAAGAATTCGCTTATAATAGTGATCCCAATGAATAAAATGAAATAATAAAGTAATTTTCTATTTATGTGATTTCTTTTCAGGATAAGGATAATTATAGAAAATGCCAATATAGACATTATTATGTATTCGCTTACAATTTTAAATTCAGTAAGGCCCTGACCTTGGATGTCAATGTAGGCTACGGGAAATATCTTCCAGACCAATATTGACATAACTAAAACTGTAGTAACCGCGATATAAATAAGGGCGATAACAATACAGCTTTTGCGTTTGACTCTGTTTAAAAAAATCGTAAAAATCAATAGACTGACGCTTTCCATATATCTGGCCGCTATCCAGAATTCAGTGGCAAAAAAAACATGGGATCCAAACAGATTCAGACCCTTATAGGTAAGAGTATGAAAAAGATCGATAATACCGACAAAGAGATAGATAATCCCTAAAAAAAGCAGATCGTTATTTTCCGAATAATCTTTGGTGTTCCATGCCAGGATGAAAATTGCGGCCGCGATTATAATACTAAAAAGTTCGGCCGTGGTGTGGAACAATAAATAATTGAAATAGCTCAATACATAGAGGGAAATACCAATAAGAATGAATATCATTAAATACAGAACAGAATATTTATAATTATAACTATTTACAAGATCTTTTAGTTTTTTCATTCCTGCATATCTGTTAATCTTAAATAAAGGCATGTTCTTGGTCAAGCTCATAAAAAAATAATTGCACTTTGCATTTATTTTTGATCTATGTTTATATTATTAAAAAGGAGTTTACTATTATGAATAAAAGTGGAATACATAAAAGGCATCTCGGAAAAAGCAATCTCGAAGTTACTGAAATCGGACTTGGTCTGTGGGCTGTTGGGGGCGGTCTGTGGGGTCCGGTTGAGGACAGCGAATCCATTAAAACAATTCACGCGGCCCTGGATTCAGGAATCACCTTCTTTGACACCGCCGATGTGTACGGTGACGGCCACAGCGAAGAGATCCTGGGCAGGGCCATGCGGGGCAAGCGCGACAAATTCATCTTAGCCACCAAGATCGGCTGGCGTGGCTTTGACGATCAGAAAAAACAAACCGCTTACGATTCGGTCACGAAATTCATTGCGGGTGTGGAAACCAATCTGAAACGTCTGAATACGGACTATATAGATGTGCTGCAAAGCCATATAAACTTCCGAGATCCTACCATGGAAGTCTTTTTGCATGGTTTCAGCAAACTGAAGCAACAGGGAAAAATCAAGGCCTTCGGACTAAGCACCAGTGATTTTGAGTACCTCAATGCCTTTAACCACAAGGACGACTGTGCCACGCTGCAGATTGACTACAGCATTTTAAACAGAACCGCGGAAGCGGAGATCATCCCCTACTGTAAAAAGCATAATATCGGAATTATTATTCGAGGTGCGCTGGCCATGGGTATTCTTACCGGTAAGTTCAGTGCGGACAGCACATTCGCCGAAGGTGACTTCAGAAGCCGCTGGCTTGAGAATCCCGAAGAAAAAGAAATATTTTTAAACGATCTTGAAAAAGTCGAAAAATTAAGAAGTCTAACGAACGGAAGAACACTGGCCCAGCTTGCCCTGCAGTTCGTACTGGCCAATCCCGATATCTCCGTGGTTATTCCAGGGGCTAAAAGGGTATCACAGCTGCAGGAAAATTTAAAGGCGGCCTTACTTCCGCCGCTGACCAACGCGGAGTGTGAGTATATCGACGGGCTTGTAGCCAAAGGTGGCGGGCGCAAGATCTGGCCCGCGTGACGAGTTTTTACAGAGACGGCGGGCTTAAGATCAGACCTGCATGTTTAAAATGAATAATTCTATTCAAAACCAAAAAAATAACATCTTCCTCACCGGCGCCCCGTCATCCGGGAAAACCACGATTATTAAAAAGCTTATCACCCTTTTACCCTGCCCCGCCGCAGGTTTTTACACGGAAGAAGAAAGGATTGCCGGGCGCAGAGCGGGTTTTCGAATGAACACTCTTGAAGGTAAACACGGCTATCTGGCGCATCAGGATATCACGTCCGAATTCCACATCAGGCGCTACGGAGTGAGTATAGAAAATATTGAGAGTCTCGCGGTTCCGGCCATTTATCCGCGGGATGACACGGTCATTATCCTTGATGAGATCGGAAAGATGGAATGTTTTTCCGATAAGTTCCGTACCGCGACGCTGGCCGCCCTGGACTCGAAAAACATCGTGATTGGTACCGTCACCCTGGGCGGGGGAGAATTTATTGAATCGATTAAAAAGCGTTCTGATATAGAAATTACCGAGGTGACGGAAAAGAATCGGGACAAACTGCCGCAGATGCTGTTAGAGAAAACACAAAAGTTGCTGAAATATATAAAGGCCGGTCCCTTTTAGAAAACAGTCAGGGGCTGTCTTTTAAAAGGCAGCGGCCACACTCATGCCTTTTCCAAACCCGTTACATTACCCTCGGCATCAGTCGTATAAGTACCTTTGGAAAGGTCCAGAATCACATAGACATTCTTCCACGGATCTTCGATAACGGCCGCCTTGCCGATATCGATGTCAAAGGGACCGTACAATATTTTGCCGCCCGCAGCCTTTATGTTTTCCACTTCATCGATTACGTCATCAACCAGAATGTCGGTTTCCTGCTCTTTGTCCTGGGTCTGGATGACCAACTCGGAATCCTTTCCCAGTGCAAAACCCGCTTTGGTCTGCTTTTTCCATTTGAGTTTAAGTCCCATTTTGTCCCCGTAATAAGCAATCCCCTTTTCCAGGTCGTCAACATATAATTGAATGCAATCTATGCCCTGCCACATATGATTCCTCCAATAATATTATTCAATCTTCAGTATACCCCAGATATGTAATTCGGGTACAATAACTTCATATCTATTATTATTTATTTCCACTGGTAATATGATCGGTTTTTTTTCAGGCGCATATAATGTTACTTTTTCAATGCTTTTATTTTTTAATAGTGATTTACCAATACTTAGGCTCATATCTTTTTGTATTTTCATCTTATCCCATTTAGAATCATAATCCTGGTTTAAAAGATGTATAATTAAAGGCCTGTCGGGCTTTCCCGGGATTTCCCTCGGCAGGGCCCAGACCATGGTTGAATTTTTTATTTTTATATACGGATCAACCATTGATGTTATCTGTTTACTACTATTCCAGCTTACGGCCTTTCCCTGTTTTTTCCATTTTTTAATTGTAGTATCCTGGCTGCCGGATAAAATGGTCGGTTCAGGGACTACCAAGAACTGAATATTTTTCAAACTATTCTCACTTAAGGATGCTACATATAAGTATTCATTATGTGCAGGTATTATTTTAAACGTGATGTTTGCATAATGAAGATCGCGGCAGACGTCTCTTACCTGCCAATGATTGTTGAGGCAGGCCGCATTACTATACAATACTCCGATTTGTGGAACCGGTTTATAATCATTAAAAAGCTCTCTGTTTTCTGTTATGAAATCACAGATTGGTTTGTATGTATCAATTGGTGTTCGGTACCAAAGTGTTCCTGTGTTTTCCGAGAAGCACCATTTTTTATAGGCATACATAAAATAATGGCCAAACGCATAGGCCGTGGCGATCCATCTTCTCACTCTTGTTTTTTCATTCTTCTGCTTGATATACACCCAATCCTGTCCGTTTCCGGTGGCAAAAACCGGTTTGTTAATACTTGTTGCCAATTTGTATACCATCGGCGGGATTACATCTTCTTTATTGTAATGTTCAACCTCATTTGCGAAATAATCTATAAGATGTGAGTCGGATAAATGAATTGGTAAAAGGTTGTAAGAATTTACTCCTACCAGCAACTTTGAACCATATATTTTTTCTGCTCCGGCTTTGAGTTTTTTAATAAAATTTAGGGCCGCCTCTTTTTGGAATCTGAGGAAATCCTGAATTAACGGTATTTTATTTTGCTATACCGCATCTCTATATGCTTTCTTTGTAGTGTATCCTGAAGCTTTAACAAGTTCGGCATAATTAAACCGCGTTACATCTTTTATCCCTTTTTTACTCAGTTCTTGAGGTGTATATTTTTTTGCCAGCCATTTTCTAAAACCTTCCAGGCAATACTCGCAAAAACATCCGCCCGCAAACTCGGCACAGGAAAATGTACCGAGATGATCATCCAGGTGCAGCATAGTGGCGCCGTGTGCCATACCCAGCCTAGCCTTTATAATTAAAAGCTCCTGAAAAAGAGGATTGTTCGTGCATCCCCAATACGGCTTTACTCCTTTATACTGCCCGTCCAACCAGGGCGGGACAATCGGTGTGCCTGTTATATCTCTGCATACTGCCTCCCGGTACTCCGGATTATGATAAAGATATTCTTCAGTGGCCGTGAGTAGCCAGACATTACAGGCTATCATGTTTATGCCCAAATCTTTGAAACCCTGCAGCTCTTTTTTATATGTCTCGAGATGGTTGATATGAAAAATCGGATCACTTCCCCATACCACAATTCCGGGATGTAATACTTTGAAAACTGCCATATCCCGCGGCATCCATTCCGGCATCAAAGAGATGTCCGATGACCGGAATTCATTATTCACACAGTTATCGGAACTAGCTTTTTCGCTTGAGACGGTGTCCGATGCCCGATTTTTTGTATTTTGGCAATTAAGATTTAGAAAACAAAGTAAAATTATAAATGGAATAATCGAATACTTTTTTTTCAATTAAACAACTCCTTGTTCATCTCTTATTTTATAGCACCGCAAAGGAGGAATTCAAGCAAAAAACTACCGGCACACTGCTTCTGGATACAGAGTATACCTTCCCTGCCAGCCGATTTTAAAAAGCATACGTGCGGATCTGCGGCACTCACAACCAGGATATGAATGGGCATAGTGCAATGTCAGAAATCCGCTTGACACCAGAAACGCGCAGGAATAGAATATTTCAAAGAATGGAACTTATACCTAATGCGTATAATATCCTTGATATGTAGATCGAACGCATTGCGTGATATTGAACGTTGGGCGCCATTAATCTATGATTTGATTAACAATTGACATTTAAATAATAATGATGTATATTAATAATGTAAGAATAATGTTCTTACGGAGGTTATCATGATCAAACAACTTCAAAAGATAGGAAATAGCAGAGGTATCATAATTGATCGCGCTATTCTTGATTTATTACAAATAGATGAAGATGCTTCTTTTGAGATAACCAAAGAAAAAGATGGTTTATTTCTTAAACCTTTAACAGCCAAAGAGGCATATAATAAAATTGCGAAAAAGCATAGAAAATCATTAAATAAACTTGCAAAGTAACATTGAATATACGATTTTTAAACATTTCTGAAATAATTGAAATACATAAAGAAGAAATAATTGCTGCTGGAGGATCAGAAGGGATAAGAGATATTGGATTATTAGAATCAACTGTCGGGGCAGTACAAGCGACTTTTGAAGGTAAATATTTAATGAATATTTTCGAGATGGCTGCAACATATATTAATTCAATCATCTTTAATCATCCTTTTATTGATGGAAACAAAAGAACTGCTGCGGCAACTGCATTAACTTTTTTATATTTAAATGGTTATGAAATCCATGAAAAATATGATGAAGAATTAGCTGATAAATTATTGGATTTGGTTAATAAGAAAATCGATAAAGAAGAGCTAACAGTATATTTAAAAGATAATAGTAGTAATATTGAATGAAATAATTTAGATTAACGGCGCCCAACAGCGGCTTGCCGGCTCCGGCGCATGCGCGCCTCCGCCCAAATTGGCACATGATTCAAAGCTAGTGTTGGGTGTAAGGCGTAGAATTAAAAAGGCTATAAGGTAATGGTGCCAACTTCGGCAAGCCGCGGAACGTTAGGTATAATGAAAAAACAATGCATCTCTGAGATAATGAATGGAGGAG
>JAFGGG010000015.1 GCA_016930675.1 Spirochaetales bacterium | reverse complement strand
TTACAGGGAGAAACAGTATGTACCAAAATATGCTTATATCTGACGCTCAGGGTCGGGTACAGGCTTCGTACCACTATATAAAGTTTAGAAGCTTGACAGCTGACTGCTATGTATGATATTTTCCCATTCGAGAGGGGATAAGAGCGATGAAAACCTGTTTTTTATTTCCCGGTCAGGGGGCTCAGTATCCGGGAATGGCAAAAGATTTCTGGGAAGCCAGTCAGAAGGTAAAGCTGCTTTTTGAAGCTGCTTCGGAATATTCAGGAATAGATATGAAACGACTGCTTTTTGCAGCGGACGAAGCGGAACTCAAAGAGACGGATAAAACACAAATAGCGGTAACTCTTGCCAATTTAGCTTCAAGTACGGTACTCAAGGAGCGTGGAATTACAGTCCAGGGCTACGCCGGTTTTAGTCTGGGTGAATATTCGGCGTTTCATGAAGCGGGTATTATCGCTTTACAGGATCTATTCCCAATTGTAAAGGCCAGAGGTGAAATCATGGAACGTGTCAGCCGCAGCGCGGACACGGAAGAGGGGCAGGCCGGTATGGCGGCTGTAATAGGACTGGCCAAGACAGAAGCTTCCCGGATTCTGAAAACTCTGGAAGCCGAGCGGATCTTTCTCGCCAATCATACCAGCCCCACTCAGATTGTACTTTCCGGGACAAGTACGGCACTGGCAAAAGCAGAGCAGGTTTTTAAAGATGCCGGCGCCAGAAGAGTTGTCCGGTTGCGGGTATCCGGTCCTTTTCACTCACCGCTCATTGAACAGGCGGCTTTGGAATTGAAGGCTTTTTTAGCGGACTTTGTTTTTCATGATCCGGTAGCGCCGGTTTATTCCAATGTCACGGCTGAGAGAGTCCACGGAGGTGACCAAGCAAAAGAATTATGCATAAGGCAGGTTGTCTCCACGGTACGTTGGGTGGATGAAGAAAAGACCCTTTTAAGCGACGGGTATACACACTTCTACGAAACAGGTCCCGGGTCGGTACTGCGTGGATTATGGAAAGCATTTTGCAGTGAATATCCATGTTTGCCTGCAGGAAAGCTTGAAGACATAAAAACAGAAAGTAAGGAGTAATATATGTTATTAAAAGATAAAATTGCGATCATTACAGGTGGCGCGCGGGGAATAGGGATGGAAATAGTAATGCTTTTTTTAAAGCACGGCGCAACAGTATATTTTATCGATCTTATGGAAAGCGAGCATTTTGCAGAGATGCAAGCGGCAGCCAAAGCTGCCGGCGCCGAAATATTTTTTAAACAGGCGGATGTTGCCAATGAAGAGCAGATTACTAATGTCATCAAGGACATTCTCAAGGAGAGCGACCGGATTGATATATTGGTCAACAATGCGGGGATTACCCGTGACGGACTCGTCTTTCGCATGCCTTTGGAAAATTGGGAAAAAGTACTCACAGTAAATTTGACCTCGGCATTTTTAGTCTCCAAACATGTGGCTATGGCCATGATGAAAAATCGTTCGGGATCGATTATAAATATGGCTTCAATCGTGGGAATCGGCGGTAATGCGGGCCAAACCAACTATTCGGCTTCCAAGGGAGGCCTGATTGCCTTTACAAAAAGCCTGGCCAAAGAGGTGGCATCCCGCGGAGTAAGAGTGAATGCGGTAGCCCCGGGGTATATTGTTACCGATATGACGGAAAAATTAAGCGAGCAAGCCAAACAGGCAATGCTGGGGCAGGTCCCCATGGGAAGAGGGGGGACACCTGAAGAAGTGGCCAGAGTGGTGTTATTTTTAGCTTCTGATTTGGCCTCATATGTAACAGCGCGAGTAATCCAGGTTGATGGCGGGATGGCCATATAACAAAAGGAGCATTATATGGAAAGAAGAGTGGTTGTTACGGGGATAGGTACCGTGAATCCGATCGGCAATAATGTAACTGAGTCTTGGGATGCCATAAAGCAAGGGAAAAGCGGTATTTCACGCGTGGATAGATTTGATGTGCAAGCATTTCCAAGTAAAGTCTGCGGTGCGGTGAAAAATCTTGATATCGAACAGTTTATAGATAAAAAGGAAGCACGTAAATATGACCGCTTTACAATTCTGGCCATGATATCCAGTCTTGAGGCCTATAAGAGTGCCGGATTGGCAAACAGTAAATCGGGTATCGATCCGGAGCGTTTTGGTGTGATCATAGGCAATGGTATCGGAGGTATCCTTACGCTTACAGAAGCCTTCCAGGCCTTGCATTTTAAAGGACCGATGCGCATTCATCCCTTAACCATACCCAAAATGATTCCTAATATCGGCCCCGGAAATATTGCTATCAGATTTAATGCGCAGGGACCGTGTTATGCGGTTGTTACAGCCTGTTCTTCGGGTGCTGACGCCATAGGCAATGCTTTTCACATTATTAAAAACAATATCGCTGATATAATGATTACCGGTGGCACCGAGGCGCCGATAACGGAAATCGCGATGGGTGGGTTCTGTACCATTCAAACATTATCACGGAATTTTAATGACACTCCGGAGAAAGCCAGCAGACCTTTTGATAAGGACCGTGACGGATTTGTCCTGGCGGAGGGCGCAGGCATCTTGATAATCGAAGAGCTTGAACATGCTAAAAAACGCGGAGCTAAAATTTTAGCCGAACTTGTCGGCTATGGTCTTTCCTGTGATGCAAACCATCTTACCGCGCCTCACCCGGAAGGCCGGGGGGCGGTGCAGGCCATGCAGATGGCTTTGAATATGGCAAACATGCAGCCGGGTGATATAGATTATATCAACGCGCACGGAACCTCAACCCAGCTTAATGATCCGACCGAGACCAAGGCCATTAAAAAAGTGTTTGGAGAACATGCCAAACATCTCAAAGTTTCTTCGACAAAATCATTGACCGGCCATATGATCGGAGGCGCGGGCGGTTTTGAAGCGGCTGTTTCCGTTTTAGCGATTCAGAATCAGTTTTTTCCTCCCACCTGTAATCATGATAATCCCGATCCGGAGTGCGATCTGGATTATGTTCCCAACAAAGGGTATAACGGTAAGATCCGGGCAGTAATGTCCAACTCTCTGGGTTTCGGCGGACATAACGGAATTTTAATTTTTAAGGAATTTAAAAACTAAAAGGAGCTCGTCCATGAAGCAGATCACCAGACAGAATATGATAAACGCCTTTGGCGGTGAAAGCCAAGCGCATATGCGTTATCTGCACTTCGCAAGAATTGCGGAAAAACAGCAGTACCCGAATATGGCGCGCTTGTGGAGGGCGATTGCTCACGCTGAATATGTGCACGCCGGGCATCATTATAAGGAGCTTGCTGATTTGAACGGGGGATACGTGGCCGACAGTATGGCGGCTTTCGGTCCGGGCGATACCAGGAAAAATCTAAAACTTTCAATCTCCGGAGAGGCGTTTGAGATTGATGAGATGTATCCCGTATATATAGAAACAGCAAAGCTGCAGCAGGAACCCGGAGCGCAAAAAAGTTTTGAATGGTCATATGCCACGGAAAAAGTTCATAAACAGATGTTTGAACAGGCGTTATCCGTTATTGAAAAGGGTTCGGATATCGATTTGGGGCCCGTGCAAGTATGTGAAGTCTGCGGTTACACCTTGGAGGGAGGCGCGCCTGGCGTATGTCCTTTGTGTAAAGCAAAGAGAGAAATGTTTACTGAATTTACCTGATTTTTTTGCGCGCTTATCATATTATACTTTAAAACTCCCGCTAGAGTCTTTGATATTCTCAATATTCGTGACATTCTTTTTATTTACTTCTTCCATCCGACGCACATCGTTTTCCATGGTTCTTGTGCTGTCCGCCAGCTGCTGCATGTGGTCTTCGAGTTTAACAGCTATTTCTTCAAGAGCCTTAAGCGATTTTTCGACTTCCGCAGCGTCATGCAGGATATCTCCGGCATTGGTTTTTACATGCTGAGTAATCGAGTTAATCTCGTCAAGGCCTTTTAAAACCTCATTACTGCCGGATTTAAGTTCCTGCATCGACGTGTGAACTTCCTTTTCAAGATCATTTGTTTTATGAATATACTGCTGAACCTGATTAAAGGTACTTTCGGTCTTCTGTACCTCCCCCGCCACGGTTTCAATCGTAGTTGATATGGCTTCCAACAGACTCATAATTTCTTTCGACTGCTCTGATGAGTTTTCCGCCAATTTTCTGATTTCTTCAGCCACCACTGCGAATCCGCGGCCCGCTTCTCCCGCATGAGCGGCCTCAATAGCCGCGTTCATGGCCAGGAGATCGGTTTGTGAGGCGATGGCGGAGATCAGTTCGTTGGCTTCTTCCAATTGCTGCGCCTGGTTAAGCAAATCTGTAATCTTGGCGGAGACATCGGAAATCTTTTCTTTTCCCCGGTTGGCTATCTCGACAAGGGAGAAAAAATTTTGCTGTACGGCTTCGTTCGCACCGGATATGAGAGAAAAGTTTTTTATTATCTGCTGAACCGCAGCAGACGATTCAGCTACATTCGCCGCCTGTCCCTGAATAGAGGCGTCCAGAGCATTTATTTTATGGGTAATATCACTCACAGATTCCGAGGCGGTATGGGCCTGTTTTTTTTGGTCTTTCATCTGTTTGTCGATATTGTATAATTGAGTTATATTGGATTGAGATGAGAGTATATAATTGTCAATGTGTTGCGAAAGCTGAGTTCCTGTTTCGGTAAGGTTATTCGTGTTTTGTGAAATATGCGTAACCGTATCTTTCAGTTTTGCCATAAGCAGGTTGAACTCTTTGGCAATTATACCGACATCATCGAAATTTATAAGGGTAATCAGATCATTCAAATCGCCTTGAGCTGAATTCATCTGTTTTAACTTGCCGATTATCTGCCTTTTTTGGTATGAATCCTCTTTTTTAGACAGAAACTGGAGTAAAAAGAATAATAAAAGGAACAGTAAGGTTACAATGGCTATGGCTGCGCTTAAAGGAGGATAGGCTTCCGGTATCTGCCGGGCGTACGCATAAAAATTCCCCACGTGAAAAAGGAAAACGCCAAGGTTTAATACCACAATAAACAGGATCAGATAATCCTTTATCTTGATAAACACATCATTCTCATCTTGCCGGATAGTGGTCATGATAAGCACTTTTTTGGCAGCAAGCAGGATATTGTTTACAAGCAGAGCGGCAAAAAGTCCGGATAGAAGTCCGGCTGCCAACGTGTTTAAGAGGGATATGTAAAAAGAATATCCGCCTGACGCTTTCCACTGAAATATGAAAGCATAGACAACGAATACTCCGATAATCCAGAAAATAAAATGGATTAACAGCAGAAACCAGGGGATGATGAGGGAGGCTTTTCTGGCCTTATTGTATTCGGTGCCGTTTTTAAGATAGGAAAATAATGGTTTTAACAGGTAAACAATAATGGCGTAAGCTATCACTGCAAAAAAACAAATAGCGATCACATTGATCGTTCGTATAGAGAATACAATGCGTTCTGCAAGATTCATTGTGATATTGGGATTGAAAATACCTACAATCTGTTCCCGCAATATCCCTCCTATAACAAGCGGAATCCCCAGATTAGCCGCAAATATTTTTAATAAGATGTTTGTTCTTAGACGCATCTTGTTCAGTACCGACCTTATTTACATTATATGTACTTGCATGCCCATTTGCCAGATTATTATTGTGTGCGGGAAATCCCAAGGGAGGAGAAAAAGCCACCATTTGGTCGGCATCTTTTTAACCACCACCATAGGCGGCGGCTTTTTCGGAAGCAAACTTTTTTTATGATTAATCTCTTTTAGGTCTTGTGCAATAAACAAATAAATAATATTTTAACTATTATGGATATTATGAAAAATAAATGAAAGGAAGTAGCTATGGTTAAAAAAATCTTTTATACACTGTTATGTGTAATCCTGTTTACAGCCTGTGCTTCTCTGCCGGAAGAAGAGTACAAACAGGCACAGGAGAACCGAGAAATTATTGCCAGAAATAAACTCAATACCTATTTTCCGGATGAGCATTCCGAAGCGGAGCAAAAATACGTGGAGGGTGAAACCAATTACGATAAAGACAACGCGAAATCCAAAGAAGCGTTCGATGCCGCCAATGCCTTGTATCTTGATATCATCAAGCAGGCCTATCCTCTTCGTGTAAACGACACAAAAAGCAACACCGATTCTTCCCGCAACAAAGCCAAGAATATTAAAGCCGATGTTGCCGTGCAAGACGATTTTGTCAAAGCGGATGAAGAGTATCGGAAGGCTATCGCCTTAAGTGAAGAGGGTAAATATGAGGAGGCTCTTGTGCAGTTGGAACAGGCCAGAACCTTGTTTGAAAGCGCTTATGAGGCTGCTAAAGTAAAACACGATAAAGCCAAAACCTCAATCGACTCAGCCGAAGAACAGATCAACAAGGTCGATAAGATGATAATTGAAATAGAAGGCGAGTCCGAAGAAGATCTTGAGGAAGGGGAAATACAATGAAAATTAAAAGACTTATTATGATAGGTATGTTATTTTTGGTTGCTTTTCTAACCTTGCAGTCTCTCTTTTCAGAATCATTATATGAAAATGAGTGGTATATAAAATCAAAGGAGTATCTGCAGAAAGCGCAGGCGGCCTTCGATCAGGGTGATTATGACAAAGGCAATGAATACGCCCAGATGGCGGAGGAGTATGCCAGAAAAGCGGAAAACGAAGCAAACAAGCAGTATATCAAACACAGGGCCAGTGCCAGCAGACGGGAGGCCGAAGCTAATCTCAACAAAGCCAAAGATCTTGGGGCCGACACAAATCCGGAGACAAAAGATCTGTACGCGACGGCAAAAGACGAATACGATAGCGGAATGGTCGATCTTGACAAAGCGAGTGAAGGGGGTATCGGAATGGATGAGTCCCAGCCGTTACTTACCCAGGCGATTGAAAGTTTTGAAGCAAGCAGCAAGCACTCTCAAAGCGCGATTACGGCGATTCAGGACATCGCGGTTATTGATAAACTCATACAGGATACCAGACAGGGACTGAAAACCCTTTTGGACAAAGGCTATATTGCTAAAGGTGATTCCGACGATGAACAGATTTCAGGTCTGATTAACTCAGGCGAAGAGTCTTACCAGAATAAAGAGTATGTGGATGCCAAAGATTATCTCTCCCAGGCAAAAACACAGATCGCAGATCTGATGCAGAGAGGTGATGCCCGTGCGTTGTATAAAAGGGCGGAAAATGCTCTTGCTCAGGCAGATGAGCAGGGAGTGGATGAAACCAATCCTGATGAGTATGACACTGCGACGATCCTGCTCGGTTCGGCCAAAGTCGATCTCGATAACTCTCAGTATCAGGCCAGTATGAATAAATCGCAGCAGGTGATTGATACTCTTATGATTTTTGGAATCGGCAGCAGTGCTGTTTTACCGAAATATTATAAGGTAAGATTGCTTTCACCGCGGCGTGATTGTTTTTCCAAAATAGCGGGTTATGATTTCGTTTACGGAGACGAGTACAAATGGAGAATACTGTATGAGGCCAACAAAGACAAGATACCTCAGACCGATAATCCTCATCTCATCATGGTTGATATGATTATGGAGATCCCGAGTTTAAAAGGTGAAATAAGGGAAGGAACCTATTCTCCCGATCAAGAATATACACCGATTAATGAAATTGAAGGTAATTAAAGCGGGTAGTACTTATTAAAAGGAAGATTGTATTCAGATAATAATTGATTTATAAGGGCTGTGGTTTTCACAGCCCTTTTTTTATGGTGTTCTCGTTAATATATTATGGATAGTTGATAATAGATCTTCGGATTTAAATGGTTTGCTTAAAAAAGCAGAGGTGAGGTTATCGATTTTATCGGATTGCATTATGTTGTCATTATAACCGGAAATGAATACAACTTTAATATCGGGAAGCTTCTGTTTTATTTGTCCGGCAAGGTCGTATCCGTTCATTTTAGGCATTATAATATCGGTTAACAGCAGATCAATAACCGTATCGGGATTGTTCTGGATATACTTCAGTGCTTCCGGACCATTATTCGCCTGGATAATAGTATACCCTGAACTTGTTAGAATGTTGGAAAATGTCTTGCGTAAAACGGATTCATCTTCAACAAATAGAATGCATTCTTTTCCTTGGAGATTTCCTTTATCAATGTGATCTGAGGAAGCTTTTATTGCACTTCCGGAAACCATAGGAAAATAAACATAAAATGTAGTACCTTTGTCGTATATGCTTTCCACGAAAATGTAACCTTTATTTTGTTTGACCATGCTATAGCAGATGGCCAGCCCCAAACCTGTGGATTTCGCTGTTGTCTTTGTGGTATAAAACGGATCGAAAATATTGTGAAGCTCTGTTTTTTTAATGCCTTTACCGGTATCGCGCAGGGAAATCAGGACATATTCTCCGGGGGGCAGTTCGCTGAATTTATAATTTTCATTAGTAACAAGATTTTCAGTAGTGATTAAAAGTTTTCCGCCGTCAGGCATAGCCTCTTTTGCATTCAATATCAAATTTAAAAGTACCCGCTCCAATTGATTTTTGTCGACATTTATATTAGCTGAATTTGATGAGGGAGTAATACTTAATTTAATATTTTCCCCGATCGCAGATGTAATCATTTTGCTGAACTCGATTAATAATTCGTTTATATTGAGTATAATCGGTTGATTGGTATCGCTTTTAGCAAAGGTTAACAACTGCTTGGTTAATTCGGACGCTCTTTTTACTGCTTTTGTACATTCATTTATATGTTCATAGGCCGGATTATTTTTTTTTATAAGATGCTTTGTGCATTCAACGCTGCCATTAATGATCGTGAGGATATTATTGAAATCGTGAGCAATTCCGCCGGCAATACGTCCCAACGCCTCCATTTTTTGTGATTGATGGTATTGACGCTCTAATTTCAGTATTTTTTCATTGTCTTTTTCGAGCTTTGCAACTGTTCGTGTGAGATACCGTTCTCTGTTTTGACTGCTTTTATCCTGTAAAATGAATTTTCTGCGTAAATTAAAAGCCAATTGCATAAAAAAGGCCAGTAGATATACGACAATAGTTAAAAAAACATCCTTAATATTAAAAACACCTTTGAATACAGTCAGTTGTAAGATAATAACTGCTGCGATAAAAAGCAGACTTATCCGCGTGAACCAGTTCTTTTTTATTTTCCACTTGATAGTATAAATGCAGCTGCTTGCTCCTTTGGCAGCACAGTGTTTTTCAGTTACATCCGCGATCGACAAACCCATGCTAAGCGGGGCATTAGCAAGTATGCCCTTGATTGCATCGCAATTGTATTGTGTCTGGCGATACCCTTTAAAAAGTTTTGCTTCGACTGTTATTGAATCCCGGGTGGAGGAGAGGATCTTAAAAGCGCCGATTTTTGTATAACGTTTGTAGATATTTTTACTGAATATTATCTTATAGAGCCGCCTTGGTGAACCTGACCACATTTTATTATATATGATGAAGAGAACGAAATCAAAATATGTTTTAGGATTTATCTTGAAAGTAGCTTTATACGGAGCCAGTTCATCTCCGGTTACTTGAACTACTTTTTCTAATAATTCGTTGTAATAGGCAAAGGACATCCAATTGCTATTATTTTTTAAATAGGGTACAGAAAGTCCCAGCGGTTCTACTATTTCGATCATTCTTTTCGTTCCGTATAATTCTTCCAAATATCTGATTAAGGGGATAGTAAGTTGGCAGTGGAGTTCCTGTTTTCTTGTATCAAAGGTTTGACTTAGCTTGTTCATCCTAAAAATAAGGTCTTGCTTTTGAATCAATTATATGCACGATCCTGTCGTCCTGTCAAATAGTATATTTGTTTTCATCAAAACCACTTTTTTGTCCAGGATATAAAACCTTTTGATTTGTATACAAGAGCCAAAGACTTTTCCCAGGTATGGGCAATAGTCACATGCAGAGGTGCTTTTAAATGCGAGAAGTATTTCTGATTAAGAATACTTAAGACAAGCAGATCGTTATCCTTCAGGCTTTTCAACGCAGGTATGATTTTATAAGGTGAAACCGGTTTAAGGATTTTTACTTTTTTGTCATCAACTTTTGTGCGTAATTCGGAAAAATATTTTTTAGTAATTGTTTTGTTTTTATTCTCCAAAGGAAGAAACGAGATAATTCCCGCAGGTTCACATAAGCGATTCGCGACGTCCACGGCGAAATCATCGCTTTGATTTAAGAATAGAGGAACTACTATTTTATGAAAACTCTTGGTACCGCAATCCTTTAAAATAGCGATATCACTGGGACTTCGTGAGATAACATAGTCTAAAATACTCCCCATACTAAAGCTGTGATCCCTTTTTTTACCATGCCAGCCCATAATGATAAGATCGGTCTTTTTTTCTCGTGCCGCGCTTATAATACCGCGTCCGATATTGCGGCAGTGGCGGATAGTGGTGGTGATGGGAAACCTGGGCAGTAAATAAAGCATAGCCTCGACAAGAGCTTCTTTTCCCTCCAGCAGGTGCTCGTCGATACTTTGTTTCTCGGCATCGTAGAGAGAAATTTGATCCGGGACAGGCACCATATGAAGCAGCTTTATCTGCGATTCCCTTTGGGAACAGAGTTTTATGGTGGTACGTACAATCGAAAGCGCGTTTTTCGGATTGGCAATCGGAATTATTACCTGATACTCTGTGCCGTCGGCCGGCACCTCTTCTTTTTCTTCCAGTACCAGAATTTCATCCTCGGTGGGAGTTACCCTGAACCGTGAATAGAATACGTAGATAAGGATTCCCAATCCGATCCATAAGCCGGCGGTTATCCATGAGATGTAGCTGATGTGCCGCAGTTCAAACGCGAGGATGGGCTGTAAGATAACGGCAATTATGGGGAAAACGGGAAAAAAAGGCATGAGATAGCCGTAGTGAAGCTCGTTTCCCATATTCAGCCGGATTTTAATGGCACACAGATTTACAATAAGAAACAGAAAGAGAAACATGATGCTGGCACTGGCGGCAACACCTTCGGTGGGGAGGAGAATGACGTTTAACAGAATCACGATTGCCGTAAAAAGCAAAGCCGCATGCGGTGTTCTTCTTTTTTTGGAAATAGCGGCGAATACCTTGGGCAGCATTCTGTCTCTGCCCAGTGCGTATGAGGCCCGTGTGGCCGAGTAGATCGTGGCATTCAACGCTGAGGTTGAGGCAAAGATGACTGCCAGTGTTGCCAGAAAACTCCCTAAAGCCTGCCAGGGGAAAAGCCTGGAGACCGCGGCCCCGAATCCGTTTTTTTGGTTTCCGATCCATAACCATGGATCCGTGTCTACTCCCGGAGAACCTTGTTTGACGGCGATAACAGCGGCAAAGCTTACCAGAACATATATCACGCCCACAATAACTACTGAGTAGAGCATGGCTTTGGGCAGATTTTGCCGCGGATTGATAGCTTCGTCGCCTGCCTGCGCGATAACCTCATAGCCCTCGAACGCCACATAGAGAAATCCCATTGAAACCAATATTTTGTCCCAACCTGATGCGATAAAAGGAGAAAAATTCATAAAACGCTGGGGATCGGTAGCCGCCACATATACTCCGGTAAGTCCGATAAAAACTCCGGCACCGATCATCATTCCCACTCCCATCATGATGAGATGAAAAAGGGAGAGTTCTCGCGAAAGCTCATAGGTTACTTGTTTTTTATGTGCCAAGGTCAGGACTCTCGCTTTATCTGATTAGGGTTTTTAAATTTTCTAGAATCAAGATAATGATATATAAATCGACTTTCTTAGTCAATGAAAATTACTTGTGTCCGCTTACTTTTACTTCCGAAAAAGCCACCGCCTGTGGTGGTATGTTGATATTGCGGTTTTTTGTGGCGATAGATATTGCTTATTTTTTCCTATTGTGATCTTGACTTATATGTGAATAACAATATCATTAAGTGAGCGTAACCTATGGAACAACATTTTCCTAGAATATCAAAAAGCATTATAGTGATTCTGGTTATACATACTGTGTTTTTTACGCTCTCCATCTTTATGCGGGAGCTGGGGAATACACTCGCTCTTTATTTTTCGGATACTCTCACAGCTAATATAACTCTGCTCTATCGAATCTTCAGCTATCCGCTTGTCTCTATTTATGCGGGAGCAGAGAGCCTGTTTGGTTTTATGCTTTTCGCTCTCTTTATGTGGTGGGTGGGAAGCGCGCTTGAAAAAGAGTGGGGTACCAAGCTCTTTATCCAATTCTATTTAACTACTATCGCCGTTTCCGGAATAGTGTGTATGCTTTTACTCCATCTTTTGGGCGTGCCTTTTCCAATAATGGGAACCTCCGGTTTGACCTTTGCCATTATCGCAGTTTTTGCTTTTTTTAATCCCAATGCGCGTTTTTATATATTCGGAATTTTCCCGATAAAGGCAAAATGGCTGCTGTTGATATCTCTTGTCCTGACCTTTTTAATTCCTTCGCCGCTTTATATAGTATATAGTTTGGTCGTTCAGCTGATTACAGGTTTAACAGCTGTGGTTTTTTGTATGATTGCATTTCCTCTGCCGCTTTGGCTTGAAGCTTTGGTACAAGAAGTGAGGAAGGATCGTGAAAACAGGGAATTTAAAAAAAAGCGTAAGAATTTCATTGTGTATAAAAATCCCAAATATGAGGATAAAGTTAAATCGTTGGATAAACACACAGAGGAAGAAATAAGAAAAATGGCTAATAGAGAAATAGATAAAATCCTGGATAAGATAAAGAAGAAATCGGATGGTTCACCGGGCCGCGATCAGGAAGATTAACTACAAGATGATTGAATCCAAGGTTGATGCTTGAAATGGTGTATGTTTTCTAAAGAGGAGCAGTCATAAAAAAATATGGTTTATATGTTTTAATTTATTGCTGTTTATATTTTCCTGTAAGTACAGATTCCGCCCCCATAGTGCCTTCTCCGGGCGGAAAAATCAGCGGATATTATATGGTGAATAAGATCGGTATTATAAACGGTTACGCTGCGAGTAAGGATATTTATTACAGGCATGCGCTTATGTCGGGCATAAATTAATTTTATATTCTGAATGTATATTGACAAAAGGGAAAGGAAATAATAGTATGGTAACATATACCAATATGTTGCCATAAATATACCAATAAGAAAAGGAGCGTGAATATGAAAAAAACCAAGTTGTTTATTATCCTAAGTCTGTTAAGTATGGTTGTAATCGGTTTTACGGCTCTTTATTCCGTGAGAGCAGAAGAAAAATTAAGAACATGCGACACAGCGCAAACTGATGATGCAGGTATCAATAAAGCGTCCGCTGATCCAAATATCTATCCGTTATGGAGTGATGTTTATGACGGAGGAATGGATTATAATAAGGATCATTTGTATGTTTGGAACGGCTTAGATGTTAGAACTGTAGAGAACAGTGCTGAGGCTTATGCCGGAACTAAATACATGAAAATAAGAATCAAATCAGGAGTCACGTGGTTCGGTATGGGTCTGCATCTGGCCCAAGCTGCCGATCTTTCCGCGTTTCAAAACGGCTTGCTGCGTTTTGCCATTAAAATACCAAAGAGTACTACCGATCTCAAAATATTAATTAAACACAGCGGTAATGTTGAGTCCTGGCTTGATATCAGGGACGGTCAGTACGGTTATAAAAAGGATGATCAGTGGCATGTTGTCTCTATTCCTATTTCAACGTGGACACCTCAGGTAAATATGAAAAAAGTGAGTATCTGTTTTGGTCTGTCGCAGGGCAACCAGGCTTATCCCAGACCAGGTACTTTTTATCTGGATGAAATATATTTTATTAAGAACTGATTTTAGCTTATCCGGTTGAGAAAAGAGGCTCCTTGGGGAGCCTCTTTTTATAAAAAATTACTCACTTCATTAAAAATTTTCTTATACTTAAAATATAAGGCAGATACTCATACTGTAACGTCGGGATGATAAAAAGGGAGTAATGAAAGTCGGAATATGAAGAAAAAATCCAGAATTGTTATTGTGGAAGACCATCCTATAGTGCGCCGCGGCTTAAAGCAATTAATAGAAATGGAAGACGACCTTACAGTGTCCGGAGAAGCGGAGAACGCGGTTCAGGCGGTTGATCTGATCACAAAAATGCAGCCGGATCTGGCGATCGTCGACATTTCATTAAAAGCGGGCAGCGGTTTGGAGCTTATAAAAAATATAGTTACTCTCTACCCCGACATGATTATTTTAGTAGTCTCCATGCATGATGAATGCTTTTATGCCGAGCGTGTCATTAGGGCCGGAGCCATGGGTTATATCATGAAATCGGAAGCATACCAAAATATTATGCTGGCCATTAGAAAGGTACTGTCCGGTGATATCTATTTAAGTGATGCCATAAGAAATAAAATATTAAAAAAACTCCTGAAGGGGCAGGCGCGGTCCGAACACTCACCTTTGGAAGCCCTAAGTGACCGTGAAGCCCAGGTTTTTCAATTGATCGCCGAGGGAAATAGGACCAGTGTGATCGCGGAAAAATTAAATCTGAGCATCAGTACTATTGATACCCACTACACCCATATCAAAAAGAAATTGGGATTAAACGATACCACAGAACTCGTTCAGTATGCTGTTAATTGGCTGCTGCAAGAGGGAAAAAACGGGAGTGGTTCCGGGTAAAAAAATCAAAAAGAATGAATGATGAGTAAAATCAAAGTGTTGATAGTAGACGATCACTCGTTGATGCGTAAGGGTATTTGCGGAATTATAAACCATCAAAAAGATATGGAAGTGGTAGGTGAAGCAGCTGATGGATTACAGGCAATTAAGCTTGCAAAGGAGCGAGTCCCCGATGTGGTGCTTATGGACATCGTAATGCCGGAGTTGAACGGAATACAAGCCGCTAAAAAGATTAAACAGCTCGTACCTATGGCGCATATCCTGTTCTTTTCGGGGTATGATGATGAAAAATATATTTCCGCTGTTTTGAAGGTAGATGCCTCGGGCTATCTGCTTAAAAACTCAGGCGGAAACATGGTCTTGAAGGCTATTCGTACTATCAGCCGGGGGGATTCCATTATGCATCCGTTAATAATGGACAAGATGCTGAAACGGCTTAAACCTAAAAGAAAGAGGAAGGAAAAAAAGAGTAATGAAAAACTCTCAAAGCGTGAGATTCAGGTTGTGGAACTCGGTGCAAAAGGATTGCGCAATAAAGAGATCGCACAATATATGGGCATTTCACCGCGAACGGTTCACGCGCATTGGAATAATATTTTCAAGAAACTGGGCGCGCGCTCACGTGTGGAAGCAATCATGGAAAGCCTGGAAAGCGGTCTTGTTTTAAAAAACAGCATACCAAAAACCCGCGGGGATGAGGAATAGGGAATGCGGAAGCTTCTCACGAATATTAATTTCTGGATAATCTGTATTTTCTTTATGCTTCTCTTTGTTCTGCACTACGATCAGCAGATTCCCTATGTCAAGGATATCGGAATACTCAACATGCTCCATATACAGACCCGTTCTATCGAAAGGATTCTGTTTATCATTCCGATCGGATATATGGCTTATGTATTCGGGGCAAAAGCAGGGATTTTTACGCTCATTATTGTTTTTTTTGCCATCCTGCCCAGAGCGCTTTTCCTTGAGGAGCACCCTCCCGATGCGTTTGGGGAGGCGGTTTTGGCCATGGCAGTGGCGCTGATATTTACTCTATGGCTTGAAACCCGCAGAAGGGAAGTAAAACAACAGAGACAGTTGATAAACGAGCGGACGGAAAAAATTATCCAGAAGCAAAAGGCGGAACAGGCCCTCTCGGAACTGGCTTCAATTGTAAATTCCTCCGATGACGCGATTATCGGATTTGGCATGGACGGCGTGATAACGAGTTTTAATTCGGGTACGGAACGAATATTCAAGCGTACAAAACACAGCATAATGGGAACACATATTTCGAAGCTCATTGCTCACTACCGGCACGACCTGTTGGACCGCATATTCGCTGTCATAAAAAAGGGTCGTCATGAACACGATTATGAAAGCGTCGTCATAGGTCAGAACAAGGTCGATCTTTCCATCACCATCTCACCGGTCAAGGACGAGAAGGGGGATATTACCTCGGCCTCATTAATTGCCAGAGATATCACCGAACAGAAAAACCTGGAAAGAGAAATACTGGAAATCAGCAGCAGGGAGCAGGAACGCCTGGGCCAGATCCTGCACGACAGTCTGGGACAGCACCTGACGGGGCTCTCGTTTAAATGCAAGGTACTGGAAAAGAAAATACAGAAATTGGGGATAGACGGCTTGCGTGAGCCTCATGAGATTGCCGAACTCATAAATCAGGCTATCCAGCAGACACGTACCCTGTCCAAAGGTCTTTTATACTTTGAACTGGAAGACAAAGGCCTTGTTAACGCTTTGCAGGAGTTGACGTCCGCAACAGAGAACCTTTACGGCATCCGCACACATTTTATGTATGACGGGAGGACCGTTGTGGATGACAACAATACCGCGGTGCAACTGTACAGAATTGCCCGGGAAGCTGTTCATAACGCGGTCAAGCACGGCAGACCTTCTACCATAAAAATACGTTTTGGCGCCCAAGCCGGCGGCATTGTCCTGGTTATTAAGGATGACGGAACGGGTACCGGTGCCGCGCTGGATCAGGATAAAGGACTGGGTTTGCGGATTATGAAACACAGATCAGATATCATAGGCGCGTCGCTGCGCATTCGGGCCGACAACAACAAAGGTGTAACTGTACGTTGCGAGCTGCCTCTGCGTTAAATCCACCGAACGTTTAATCTAAGCCGTTTTAAGGGAGACTTCCTGCAACCTCTAGGTATTAATACCGATACCAATCTACAACCTTACTTCAATTCTATAACAGAAACATGATTTATACGATAGAATATCCGTTTTAAATATATATGCTTTTATTATTATGGAGAAAATAACAATATTATATATTTTTGAGGCAGATGATGCGTATTACATACGTATCACAGCCGATAAAAACGGAGGTAGCTATGGCTAAATTTAAAACAATGAAGATCGGAACCAAACTGCTGGGATCGTTTTTGATCGTGGCGGTTTTGGTGGCTGCTGCCGGGACCGTGGGCATCGTCATGATCGGCCTGCTGGGCAGCGAGATGGACGTGGTGCAGGATGTGCGCGTGCCGCAGAAGGACTGTTCCATGGAGGCGCTGATCGCCTTGATCGCCACACGTGATTTCTGCGCCGAGTATATGCTCAATTCCGATATCAGCAAAATCGAGGAGATCAAAGGCGGGATTGACGAAGGAATCGGCGATTATGACATGTGGTCGTCCATGGTCATGTACGGCACCGAAAGCAATGAGTTCAAAAACAGCGCAGCGGGCGAGATGTATAGAAAGGACAATCTTGCGGTTGTAGTGCACAAGGGCACGGATGATATGATAGTTGCGATCAAGGAAGCGGATGAGCACCATGAACTGTTCACGCGAAACGTGGAAGAACTTAAAACGGATAAGCAAAAGGAGCTTGAGGCCTATCAGGAACTGAATACGCACATGGAGGGATTCGACAAGGCTGACGAGGAGATGGATGCCGCACTGGAGAAATATGAGGCGGGGGCCGACGCTCTCTTGGTACAGGCCTACGGTACGGGAATCATAAAGGCCATGGAAGAAAAGGACGACGCCATGGAGGCCATTATCATTTATTCTCATCAGAAAGCCATTATCGAAGAATACGCCGGATTAAGCCGCCAGGACAAGGGTGTACAGGAAGAACTGGCAAATGAGTATAACACACTTATCCCGGAGTTCGAGGCCTTGGCGGCCCAGTTTCCCCAATCGATCAAAGACCAGTATGAAGAGTTCAAAAACGTCGGCCTCGAGATCATAAAGCACAAGGATGAGGCTCTGGCACTGTCAACATCCACAAATGAGCATATGGCCGTAATCGACAGCAGCTCCGAAGAGGCAATTGACGATTTAACCCGTCTGGAACAGATCGCGGACGGCGAGATGACAGCGGCCATGGTCAATGCGGACGGAGCCCAGGACCTGTCCAACATCGTGCTGATCGTGATTTCCATTATCTGTGTGTTGCTGGCCGTGTTTCTGGGTTTGATGATAACCCGCGACCTGCTGGCGCAGCTGGGCGGAGAACCGTATTACATCGCCGACCTGGCCCGTAAAGTGGCGGACGGTGATCTAAGCATGAAGTTCTCCACGAACGGCAAGAAGAGTACGGGAGTGTTTGCAGCCATCAAGGACATGATTACCAATCTCACGGATATTATCGGCAGTGTGGTGAACGCCGCGGAAAACGTTTCATCAGGCAGCCAGGAGGTAAGCTCCACCGCTCAGCAGATGTCGCAGGGAGCCAGCGAGCAGGCCGCGTCGGCCGAAGAGGTATCGTCGTCGATCGAAGAGATGGGCGCCAATATCAGACAGAACGCGGACAATGCCATGCAGACCGAAAAG
Organism: Spirochaetales bacterium; assembly: GCA_016930675.1. GTDB lineage: Bacteria > Spirochaetota > Spirochaetia > SZUA-6 > RPPD01 > JAFGGG01. The sequence goes on along the minus strand of JAFGGG010000015.1, from coordinate 38,806 downwards.
ATCGCGCTCAAAGCGGCAGGCGACGCGGGTGAGGGCGGAAACGCAGTATTGCAGACCGTGAACGCCATGAAGGAGATCGCGGACAAAATCAATATTATCGAAGAGATCGCGCGTCAGACAAATCTCTTGGCTTTGAACGCTGCAATTGAAGCGGCCCGGGCCGGTGAGCACGGCAAGGGTTTCGCCGTGGTAGCCTCAGAGGTGAGGAAACTGGCCGAGCGCAGTCAAAAGGCGGCGGGAGAGATTAATGAGCTTTCCAGGGGCAGTGTGGATGTGGCCGAACATGCCGGAGAACTGTTCACTAAGATAGTTCCCGATATTCAAAAGACCTCGGAACTGGTGCAGGAGATCAACGCGGCCAGTTCGGAACAGAAATCCGGTACCGAGCAGATTAACAAGGCGATTATGCAGTTGGATACGGTAATTCAGCAGAATGCTTCGGCATCCGAAGAGATGGCTTCCATGGCCGAAGAGCTTTCCAGCCAGGCCGAACAGATGCAGGCTTCAATAAGTTATTTTAAGGTCAATGGGAACGGTAAAGACAAGGTGAGAAAAATAACTCATCTGCATCGGGGACTGTCCGATGAACACAAAGTGGCTGTGGCGCATATAAAAGAACGACTGGAACACGCTGAAGATACCGGCAGAGTTTACAAGGAGAACGCAAAAAGGACCGTTGTGTTGGAGAAAGACAAAAAGGACAAGGGTGTTAAGATAGAAATGGACGATGAAGCCAAGGGTGACGAACTTGATTCGGAATTTGAAAAATATTAGGAAAGGGGGATAGCAGTATGAGTACCAAGGTAGAGACCAAGACCAGCACCTATCTGACCTTTCGCATAGGAACGGAAGATTTTGCAGTGGATGTGTTGAAGGTGAAGGAGATCTTAGAGATAATAAAAATAACCAATGTGCCGAAAACACCCGATTTCATGAAAGGGGTTATCAACCTGCGCGGGAGTGTTGTGCCCGTGGTGGATATGCATATCAAGTTCGGACTTGCGGCGGAGGAACAGACCGTGGATACCTGTATTATTGTGATGGAAGTGAGTATTGGTGATGAAATAGTTGTAATAGGGGCTATCGCCGATATGGTGAAGGAAGTAATAAACATAGATGCGGAGAATATTAAACCGTCACCAAAAATCGGGACCGCGGTGGACATGGAGTTTATCGACGGTATCGGGAAGGTTGGTGAAGAGTTCGTGATAATTCTGGATATCAACAAGGTGTTTTCCGTAGAGGACATTAAACTGGTAAAAAGCATCGGAAGAGAGAGAGTGGAAGGATAGGAAAGGGTATTTAAAGAATACAGCAGCGTAAAAGAAAAATCTTGAGCGCGCCTGATGAAAAACATGGGGCGCGCTTTTTTTGTCACGGATAAATTAATTTTTGTTTCTCCTAAAAAGTGTGTTACTATGGATATTAACAGGTATTAAAAAAGTAAAGTGAGTTTACAAAACGTACATTATAAAAAGGAGGATGCCTATGGCAGCGAATGTGCAACAAATTCGCGGTTTGCTCGCGGATGTAAGAAAACAATTAATGAAAAAAACAAATGTGGTGGCTACGGGGATCGGGTACAAAATTACCCAGGGTAAAAAGACCGGCCAGCTGTGTATTGTTTGCAGTGTGCAGGAAAAAAGGGCAAAGACAAGATTAACAAAAAAGGAGCTGATCCCCGCGCACATTCAAGGAGTAGCAACCGATGTCTATCCAACCGGGCTGATTTATGCTCAGGCCGATCATAAAGCGCGGTTTAGACCTGCTCCGGGCGGAGTGAGTATCGGACACACGTATATTACCGCGGGTACTTTAGGCTGTCTGGTAAAAAAGAACGGTACTGTTTATATTCTCTCCAATAACCATGTGTTGGCCAATACAAACGAGGCCGAGATCAATGATATCATTCTGCAGCCGGGGCTGTTCGACGGAGGAAGCTCTGATAAAAATCATCTGGCTCGTTTAAGTGAGTATGTTCCTATATTATTCGAAGGGGCAAAAAGCTCCTGCTTTTTAGGCAGGGGAGCGGCCGCTCTGTTGAATGCTCTTGCCTTTATTACCTGTAGTAAGACAAGACTGCTGCCGATCAGAAAGGCTGCAGGGGAGAATCTCGTGGACGCGGCCCTGGCTAAACCCGTCAAGGAAAGTGACGTGAAAAACGAAATTTTAGAGATCGGGGCTGTTTCCGGGCTGGCTGAAGCTAAGTTAGGTATGGCAATAAAAAAAAGCGGCAGAACCACGGGCTACACAACAGGTGTCATCCAGCAGATCGATGCTACGGTAAAGGTGAATTACGGTGAGAATAAAAACGCGGTATTCTCAGATCAACTGGTAGCCGGCAATATGAGTCAGGGAGGAGACTCGGGCAGCGCGGTTCTGAATAATAAAAATAACCTGGTGGGTTTACTGTTCGCAGGAAGCAATAACAGTACGATCATCAACCGTATTCAGAATGTGTTTAAGCTTTTAGAAATATCTCTGCCCTGATATAATAAACCGTTGCTGGAAAAATGGATACCACGATAGAAAATATAAAAAAAATCAAAAGGCGCTATGAAAAAAAATGGCTTTCCCAAAAAGGAGTCGTGAGTGTGGGAATCGGGATCCTGTCTTCGGGCGGGACCGGGATTATTGTCGCTTATACGGACAATTTGAGCCGGCTCGAACAGCAGATACCGCGGCAGATAAACGATGTAAGCATAGAGTTGAGAAAAACGGACGAGATTAAGGCGTTGTAAAGAAGCCGTATTTATGTGATGATTTAGTTTCTTCTTTTAAAATATATTACAGCAATCTGTCCTATTAGTAGCGCCTGCTCTTGCCACATATGTTGATATTCTAATACGTAATTTTAATTATAAATTAAGAAATAAGCGATAATCTATATCCCACACCGGGTTCTGTGAGCAAAATATCAGGATGTGACGGATCTTTTTCTATTTTCCTTCTCAGTTGCAGAATATAAACCCTTAAATAGCTTGGATCCGGTTCAATTTCCGGACCCCATAATTCATTTATAATCTGATTATGAGTAAGTACCTTTTCCGCATTCCGTGCAAGAAATCTAAGCAATGCGTATTCCGTAGGAGTAAACTTCAATCTTTTCCCATGTAGCTTAACAGAACGATGGGCAAAATCAATTAAAAGATCTCCTGTCTTAAAAATACCTTCAGTGGCATCTGGGACTATATTTCTTAAAGCAACACGCATTCGCGCCAGTAATTCGCCCATACTAAAAGGTTTTGTTATATAATCGTTGGCTCCCGCATCCAACAGGCTTATCTTATCTTCATCGGAACTTTTTACTGACAGAACAATAACGGGAGTATTACACCATTCTCTCAGTTCCTTTAACACTAGAAAACCGTCCTTATCCGGCAGTCCTAAATCCAGGATGATTATATCCGGATGTTTTGAAGCGGTTAACTGTATTCCTTCCTCGGCTGAAGTGGCTTCGATTATTTCATACCCATGCGATTCAAGACTTAAGCGAAGCATTCGCCTTATCTGCAACTCATCATCGATTACGAGAACAACAGGACCCCTAACCATTCTTATCTTCCACCTTTTTATTAAAATTATTATTCTGTGTCGGCAATGTGATACAAAAAAACGCGCCGCGGTTTTTATTATTTCCGGCAGATATTTTACCATTATGAGCCTCTACAATTCCCTTGCAGATGGCCAGACCGATTCCTATTCCACTGTGCAGCGATTTGGAACCTCGTTTAAATCTATTAAAAATGAATGGTATGTCTTGTTCACGCAGTCCGGGACCATTATCACTTATCTCAAGATATACATTCCCTTTGTTAAAAGATGATGTTATTGTAATTATTGTTCCCATAGGTGTGTGGACAATGGCGTTATAGATTATGTTTGTCAAAGCCTGCTCAAATAAGGAGAAATCTATCGATACCAAGGGAATGTTTTTTTCAACCTTGATGATTGTCCGGTGATTAACCAACTCGTCTTTTAGTTTATTAATTATAAAATCTATCACTTCATGTATATTATATAACTGTCGATGAAGCTTTAACATGCCGGCCTCAAGTCTACTCATATCCAGGAAATTACTTACCAGACGATTCAATCTGTCGCTTGCTTTTTTTATTTCAACAATCAGCGATTTTCTCGTACGTGTGTTTGAATCAACCTTTTCATCCATCAGACTTGTGGCTGAGCCTGTAATAGTGGTAAGCGGTGTCCTCAATTCATGAGAAACTGAACTGAGCAGGATGTTGTAAAGCTTTTCCGATTCAGCCAGGAGAACATTTTTTCTATTGATAATCGCAAGCATTTCCCTCTCAAGAATTACCGTAAACTGATGAATGATATTACGTAAAAATATTTCCTGCTCCAATGTAAATTTATTTTCCTTGTTTATTTTGGCAACAAATATTCCCATTACTTTGGTTGGTGTAATTAAAGGAAAAAAATACTTTTGCTGCTTTTGTGTAAAAGTCGAAAGTGGAATCCTGGTTTTATCTTGAGATAAAAAGAGGCATGCGTTCTTATAATCGCTTCTTTCCGGTTTCAAGTTACTGGCTGAATGCGCCTTATGAACCAATTTCCCTTTTTCGTTCATTAAAAATAAAGCGATTTTCAAGTTAAAATATTCACTTATGTATCGAATACCGGTATTTAATATTTCATCAAATCCCTCGGCTTCCTCCATTTCATTTGAAAGTTGAAAAAGAGCGGAAATGCGTTTCTCTCTGCTTCTCAACATTTTCTCTTTTGCCCGAAGTTTTGAATTCAAAGTGGCGATGATTAAAGCGATAATCAGATACATTACAAACATAAGCGCATCTTCGATTTTTCCAATATTAAATGTATAAAGAGGGGGTATAAACAGGAAATTCCAGAGAAGGCCGCTTATGGCGGCGGTCGGCAGAACGACAACATAATTCGTGTTGAAAAGAGTGAAAATCGATACAAACAACAGATAAATAAGAGCGATTGTCCAGTAGCCGATAAACGACACGAGCATAAAATTTATCAGGGTAATACCGATAACGGACGAAAACGCTGTGATATAGCTTATAATCAAAGGTTGATATGAATAACCGGCAAGATAATTATAATACTTTTTTGTTTTCCCGGCAGGAGCCACAAGGAATATTTCAAGATCGCCCTTTTTTTTACTCAGCCTTTCGGACAGACTTCCTCCCTTTATGAAGTTCGCAAACAGCATATGTTTGGATTTGCCCACGACTATACTTGTGATATTCCTCTGCTCGGCGACCTCAATTGCGCCGTTTACAATATCTTCATTGGTTGTTGAAACAATCTCGGCTTTTAATTCCGATGCCAGATTCAAATTCAAGGTTAATTGCGAGCGGGCTTTTTCGGAAAGCACATTGGAATTTTCCACATACAACGCGATCCACGGAATACGTAAGCGGCTTGCCAGATCATGTGTCCAAAGGATGAGGTATTCGGAATATGGACTTGAACTCACAAGCACCATTAATTTCCGTGGTTTCATCTCGTCGCCTATTATTGCATCTTTATTATTACTCATTTTCATACGTTCTGTTCGCATTAATCGCCGTACTAGTAAACAGGTCATGCGACATATACGTCACCGTACGGATATTTATAATATATTTTCTTTTGTTTTCCCACAAGCAGATAAACAAATATCAATGGGCTCACCCTGCCGATAAACATGGTAAGGATCAGAGTGGTTTTTGAGATCCAGCCGATACTCTGGGTGATACCCGTGGAAAGGCCGGTGTTTCCCATTGCCGATACGATCTCAAAAATTATATTAATAAAATCGTGTTTTTCAACCGCGGTAATTATAACAGCATCAATGAGAATGATGATAATAAACCACAAGAAAACACCAAAGGCTTTTCGTATGGTGTTGTCCCTTATTTCCCTTTTCAGAAGATTCGGATTTTCAGCATTTCCCCTCACTTGAGACCAAAAAAAACATAAAAGTACAACAGCAGTTGTAATTTTTATCCCGCCCGCAGTACTCCCCGGTGCCGCGCCGATGAACATAAGGATCATGAATATGATAAGGTTGGGTACGCTCATGTTTCCGATATTGACCGTGTTAAAACCGTCGGTTGTCTGAGCGGATACGGATTGAAATGCGGATGCCATCATTTTATCAATGAAAGAAAATGAAGAATCCCATTTCGCGGAAAATAAGATCAAAAGAGTCGCTGTAATAATTACGAGAGGTGTGCTTATAAGAACAACCTTGCTATGGATCGATAATTTTGCAGGATTCCTTTTTTTAAATTTACTAATTATAAGTCTTGTCATATCATAAATAACTATAAAACCGATACTGCCTGCCAAGGAGAGTGCGATTATTATAAAGTTAATAAGGTAGTTGTCTCTGTATGCCATCAAACTGTCGGAGAACAAACCGAAACCTGCCGTACAGAACGCTGATATGGAATGAAAAAAACCCAAATAAAAAGCCTGGCTGCTTGGATAGTCATTAAGGAAGATAAACGACAAACCCAATCCGCCCAGGAATTCAAATATGAATGTAAACATCACGATAAAGAAAAAGAATCTTCTTATTATATGTGTATTTGAACCTGATAGAGATGTAACCGCCACGTCCTGTGTTTTTAATGATATCTTTCTATTCAACAAATAAATAATGAAGATTATGATAGTCATATATCCGATACCGCCGATTTGAAATATGGAAAGCAGGATTGCTTGACCAAATGTTGAATAATAACTGCCGATATCCACAACCGTTAAACCGGTTGTACTGATACCCGAAGACGCCACGAACAGCGCGTCGAGAAAATTTTGTGTCGTACCGTTTTTTGAAGACACCGGTAATGAGAGAAAAAAGGCTCCGATAAGGGTGATTGTCATATATCCTAAAATAAGGATGCGGTATGTGCTTAAATGTCTCTGGAGGAATACTTTTAACTTCACAATCTGTAATGTAGAAAAAGTAAATGCAGGAGTAAATTGATAAGCGGTTAATAATAATGCGTTTACTATTAAGAAAGCGTTAAAAATAATAGTAAATTCATTAAGATTTTGTTAAAAAAATAAATTCCATCCTTGCGACATAGGTTGATAGACATTTTATATCATGGTCTTCTAAATATGTAGCAAAAGAATGCGCTCTAAGGAGGTAACCTGCGATCATATATTTTAAGAAAAGGTATTAGATAATTAAATATCTACATCGCCGGGGACAGGGGCAAAAAGACTTCCCTGTCTTCTTACCCCCTGCCGTGCGGATAAACTACCGTACCAAAACAGGAGGTTGCAGGGGCAGTATTAACATATGAGCGTTAGAATTTAGAGATTAAACAGTGACACTGAAAGTTATTCATCAAACTGAACTCAGCGAACATTATCCCTAATTCCGACCTTTGAGATGAATTTAAAGAAAAACTTACTCTAACGGATCGTGCCGAGTCAATAAGTGTTATTAATCCTGCCTCGCGGCATTTTACACATTTTTACATTTTTTTACAAAAATAAAGTTATTTTTAGCCGCTCGCTTCGTATAATTAAAACGATACATATTTTATTTTATAAGCATCCGGAGGTTGGGTTATGAACAAGAACAGAGCACGCAGCAGTATTTGTATATGCGTTTTGGGATTTATCCTCATATTCGTATTACCGTGTGTACTGCAGGCTGAAAATTTGATGGAGGATCCGTTTTCGCCGGGAGGAGGCGGTGTTGAAAGACAAGGAGTGGTTTCTAAAGCAGAAGATCTCATGCAGAAGCAGCGTTATTCCGAAGCCTACCGACTCTTGCAGGCAGGGCCTATTCAAGAACAAGAACGCGATTACGCGGTCTGGTTGAAGGCGCTGGCTTTATTTCGATCGGGAGAGACCGCTAAAGCGCTGCAGGTCTGTCTGCAGGAAGCACATACGGCTCATGAAAATCAATGGCTGCATAAAATACGCTTTTTAACGGCGGAGATATATATCCAAAACAAGGACTACGAATCCGCTGAAAAATTATATAAGCAAGAGGCGATCCGCCTGTTATCCACGGAGCGCAAAGATGAAGTAGCGGGCGTTTATATTAGATTCGCCGAGATGCTTTCCTATAAACCCGGACCCGATGAACTTAATGTTCCCGCGCCTGATTATAAAAAGGCCTATACTTTTTATAAAAAAGCGTTGGAGTTGGAGATCGGACCTGGGTTAAGAGAGAACATACGTTTTAAAATGGCGCGTATGCGGGAGCTGGAGGGTGCTTACAGCCAGGCCGTCCGTGAGTATCAACAGTATTTGGCGGAGTTTGATCCATTGTGGCAGAATATAAGCGGTTCTCAGTATACTGAGCCTAAACAACTGGATGTTTCGGGATTGCACTGCGCAGAAGCCCGTTACCGGCTTGCAGAAAGTTATCTGCGGAATTCGGATCTGACTAATTCCAGAGAAGAATACGAAGATCTGATTGCTCTGCTGGATCGGAAGGATGTGGAGAGTTTATACGCGGGGGACTTGGAGAACAAAAACTTAAGAGAGAAGTGGAGAAAACTGGCAATGCGCTGTATTCCGTTTACCTATAAATTCCCCAAACCTCAGGATCACAGAGAACTTGACGCAGGTTTGGAAAAAGCGGCTGCCTATCTTGCCCTGTTTCCTGACGATTCTCTTTCCGTAACTATCGCCTGGTACGCGATTTTAGCCCTTGATCATCAGGGCCGGGCGGACCAGGCTGTCAGTGCTATCCGCGATTTTGTGGACGGTAAGGGATTCAAGCTCAATCTTACGGAGACTGAAGAAGACAAGGCATTGCGTGAGGAGTTGGGTTTTTTGAAAACACCGGTTGAACAGTATGAAGATTTGCAGAAGAAAGCTCTTTTTCTTATGGGGCAGCTTTTATTTAAGCAAAAGAAATACAAGGAGTGTATAGATGTTTACACCGAGTACACTCTTAAATTCCCCAATGGAGCGGATTGGACCGCGGCGCAACGCGGAATACTGGATGCCGAATATTATGTGGGAATAGATTTGCTGGGAAGCAAAGAGTATGAAGAGGCCAGGCGGGTCTGGGAGGGATTCCTTATAAAATACCCCCTGGATTCAAGATCGCGACAGATCCTTTTTACTCTGGCCATGATCGAATACCAACAAGGTATCGAATCCAAGGAGGCGGGTGAAACGGAAAAGGCGCAGAGCAGTTTTAAAAAGGCCGTCAATGCCTTTAAAAGGTTAATCAGCAAATATCCCAAAACAGAAGAGGCCTCGTTGGCTCAGTTCCGCATGGCTGAAGTTTTGGAATATGAACTCGCCGATTTAGCTGAAGCCTTGCAAGCCTATCGTACCCTTACCTGGGGATCATATTCCGCTCAAGCAAAAGTTAAAGTTCAGCAGATGGTGAATAAAAACCTGTTGGTAAAAACCGAGCGTGTTTTCCGTACTAATGAGACGGTCAACATAAAGCTTCAGCTGCGCAACATTCAGACCGTGCAATTGAAAATATATAAACTGAATATGACGGATTACTTTCATAAATTTCATACAATACGTGGTGTGGAATATCTCGATCTGGCATTAATCGCACCGGATAAGGTGTGGGATGTGCAGATCCAGGGCTATAAGGACTATCTTCCTGTTGAGCAGCAGATAGAGATACCCATGCAGGGACCGGGCATGTACGCTGTTAATGTTTCTGAAAAGGACCTGGAGGCCACCACTCTGGTAATTCGTTCGGATATCGAGATTCTGGTTAAATCATCGCGAACCCAAGTATTGGTCTTTGCTCAAAACATGCGCACAAACAAGGGCGAAGGAGCAGCGGATGTGCTGATTACCGACGGTTCCAAAGTGCTTTTTTCAGGAAAGACCGGAAACGACGGTGTTCTGCTTAAAAATATTGAAGAGCTAAAACAGGTTAAAGATTTGTGCGTTTTTGTTAATAAGAACGGCAACATGGCATCAAACAGGTTGGATTTATCAGGTTTGGGATTCAGCAAGGGACTGGCGCCAAAAGGATATATTTATACCGATCGACCTGTGTACAGACCGGGCCAGATAGTAAAATTACGCGGTATCATCCGTGATGTAAACGAAGGTGCATATACCGCGGTCCAGGGAATGAAAATGCTCTGTGCAGTCGTTGACTCAAGAGGGAGAATTATTTTTGAAGGCGGAGTGAGTCTTTCTCGTTTCGGTACGTTTGAACAGCAGGTGCCCCTTGGCACAAAAGCCGCTCAGGGAACATATACCATTCGCTTAAGCACAGCGGAAGAAGAGAAGGTAAAGTTGAATTTTAACGGAAGCTTTACTGTTGAGGAGTTCAAAACAGAAAAAATACGCCTGGATCTGGAATTCGATAAACAGGTCTATTTCCGGGGGGAGACTATAAAAGTAACGTTTAAGGCCGCCTATTATTATGGTCAACCCGCCGCGGGTGCGGAGCTGCGTTATGTTCTCCCGGACGGAAGAACAATAACTGAAAAGACAGATGAGCAGGGACTGCTTACGCTGGTTTTTGAAACAACGCCCTTTTCTGCCGGCAGTTTGTTGGTCTTTAAGGGAACACTGCTGTCTGAAAATGTTACAACCCAGAGCAAAGTTGTTCTGGCGAGTTTTGGATTTTTTGCAAATGTTACAACCAAGCGCCAGGTATCTCTGGCCGGCGAACCGGTTGAAATAACCGTGAATACGGCGGATCCCGCGGGGAATCCTGTTTCCAGAGAGCTTGAACTCCATGTGCTGGTACGGGAAGTGGAAGAAGAAGATCCGCTGCTTTCCGGTATTCCCTGGCTAACGCGTCAGGCCGCTCCCACCTGGGCGGAAAAAGAGCTTAAAGTGCTGCCGCTGCGCACGGATGAAAACGGCAGTGCGCGGATCAGCTATACGCCTGAGCAGGGCGGGCAGTATGTGTTCCGCATACAAGGAAAGGACCGGTTGGGCAACATTGTAAGCGCCCAAACCTTTGCCATGGTGTCCGGCCAGGAAGACAAGATAGCCTTGCGAATTTTTACCGAACAGCAGCATTACCGGGTGGGCGATAAGGCCGATATCAGGATTATTTCCCGCTTAGAGCTGCCGCGCCTGGCATTGTTCACGTTCGAAGGGGAAGGTGTTATCACATATCTGCTTAAAGAGATAAAGCGGGGTGAGAATCCTCTGCAGTTTGCAATCGAGCATGAGCACTTTCCCAATTTTGTTGTGAGCTTGGCGATAATGGACGGTAACAAGCTTGAAGCGGCATCTCTGCCGTTTACCGTAGAACGCAAATTGCTTGTCAGTATAAAACCTGAACAGGAAAACTATGAACCGGGTCAAACCGCTCGGATTCGTGTTGAAGTAAAGGATCATCAGGGTAACCCTGTTGAAAGCGAATTCTCTCTGGCGTTGGTAAATGAGGCCATCTTTGCGAGTTACCGCGATCCGGCCCAGGATATTGTGAGCTTCTTTCAAAAGGGAGCGGAAAGACAGACTTTCATGCGTTTTGAAACAAGCTGTACCTTTTTTTATCTGCCCGATACAAGGAAAACCGTAGGCGAGTTTCTTGACGAAGAAGCGCGTCTTATCAGAGAGGCGGAAAAGGAATACAGGGATAAGAAAGAAATCATAGCCCGGACTGACGAAGAAAATGCCCAGCAAGATCTGGGCGGATTGGTAGCAGGTGGAGAACAGCCGGCTACAACCGCGAAAGATATGCCTGTGGATGTTACAACCGGAAATTTAAATGATGATGTTAATCAGATCTCTGAACAGGCGCGTAAAGAAAAGATGGGTATGGAGGGGTACTGGCAGGTGTTCGTGATCACAGAAGCTGACGGTACAGCCGTTCTGGATGTGCCGTTACCTGAGAGTATCACCGCTTACCGGCTGACCGTGAAGGGTTGTACCCGGGAAACACTTGTAGGCGAGAGTACCGCAGAGTTAAAAGTACGTAAGGATTTTTTTGCCGAGCTTAAGACGCCCGCTCTTGTACAGGAGGGCGACAGTATCCGTCTGCCGGCCACCGTACACAACCTGACAGACTACAAAGGGCCGGTAGAGGTAAGCGCTCAACTTACGGTAGCCGGTGAGAGGTATGATCTTAAACAGTCAGTGATCATGGAACCGCATTCAGCCAAGGATCTTGTTTTTAGGTCTTTTACCATTCCCCAAGGAGTTGAACTCTCCGTGCTGCTGAGAGTTCATGCGGCAGGACTTACCGATCCCCGCTTTTCCGACGCGCAGGAAGTCTCCATACCGATCCGGCCCTGGGGCCTGGCGTTTTCCGACCAAAAATCGGGTGTGGCTGAAAACGACCGGACGCTCTTTTTGAAACTTAAACCGGGTAAAGAGTATTCAAATCTGCATATGGATATCCATGTGGGAGCCTCACTCAATCAGGAACTGATAGATTTTGTAATGGGAGATGCGGAAAGGCCCATTTATGAGTTTGATTGCGGTCAGGATGGTTTCCCGGCCCAGGAAGCGTCCGAGGCTTTGGCTTTGTCAGCGCTTTTTGCGTACCTGGAAGCAAAGGACGCTCCTGAAGAGCTGCTTTCCAGAGTAAGAAAGCAGCTTATAGCATTGGTTTCGCAGATTACCTCCATGCAGCATACGGACGGAAGCTGGCTTTTCGGAAACGGAAAAAGTGCAGTGCAAATTACCTGCCTTAATCATTGGGCACTGGCTCGCATAAGCACACAGGGTATACTGATTGATCCGGCCGTGCTTAAAGCCAGTGAGACATACCTTAAGAATAGTTACGCGAAACTGGATCAGGATGATTATGATGTAAGAGCCATGATAATGCACGCACTTTCAAAAACCGGCGCCGCGGATTACACATACGTAAATAGACTTTACAGAAATCGCAACGCCCTAAGTAACGCCGCGTTAGCCTATACGGCCTTAAGTCTTAAAGCGCTTGATCATACTGAAATGGCCCAGGAACTTATCGCGTTGTTGGATAAAAAGGCGATTGTATATGAGGTGGAAAATCACGGTGCCGCGGATACCAAGGATGTGCGTTACTGGTCGGGAAAAGACAATCAGCTTTGGGAGCGCAATGCTCCTGAAACCACGGCGCTGGTACTGTTGGCGTATGAAGCGCTGAAACCGCAGGCCGAGCAGGTGCAACAGGCTGTGCAGTATCTATTGCGGATAAAAGGCCTTTACGGCTACACACCCGTAAAGGCCAAGGGAGTGGCGGTTGCGGCGCTTTCTTCCTATTATGGAAAAGTCAAGGATGTTAAAAGTGACTATATCCTGGAGATTTTAGTCAACGACGAACCGGTCGGAACGCTGAAAGCGGTCGGAGGAACAGAACGTGTTACACTGCATGTGCCGGACCGGATAATTAAATCAGGAGAGAATAAAATATATTTTAAGCTGCAGGGACGCGGAGAATATGTTTATACCGCGACTCTTTCCGGTTTTAGCGGAGATCTGGAGTATAAAAATACTTTGGACGATCCTCATTTTAAGGACAAAGATTATATTCATGAAAATCTTACCTATAAAGGCAGAACAGTGGGAAAGAGTACCATGGAAATTTCCGACCTCGAGTACGGCAAGACCGCTTTGGTAACTTTGGACTTTCGTGACTATACGGAAGATAATTATATCATACTTATCGACCATATCCCTTCAGGCGCCGTGGTGCTAAAAAATACGATAACGGGAAATTTCAGCATGGTTCAGATTAAAGACGGAAAGCTGCTTTTTTACTTCGAACCGCATCAGTATATATCCGCGATCAGTTACCAGATTGCAGGATACACTCCGGGAACATATAAGGTGCTTCCCCCCATCATCATTAACGCGCAGAATCCGGCTGAGATGGCGATAGGAAAAGTATCCGATCTGTCATTGCTGGCCTTTGGTGAGAATTCGGGCAAACCGTATCAGATGAACAAGGGGGAGCTTTTTGCTTTGGGAAAGGCGTATTTTGACGACGGACGTTATGCGGACGCCCTCGTGCTGCTGGAAGATCTCTACGCTCAGGATCAGAAATACAATCAACCTGATTTGGCGCGGATGATGCTTTGGATCCGCAGTCAGGAAGAGTTTTATGATGCTGAAAAACTGGTAGAGTATTTTGAAGTTTTGAAGGAGAAATATCCCGATCTTTTTATCCCCTTCGAGCGTATCCTCATTATCGGCAGAGCCTATCACGATATTGGTGAGTACGAACGCGCGTATATTGTATACCGCGCGACAGTGGAAGCCAGCTTTTTAAAGGACGCGCCCATAGGAGGAGCCCTGGAACAGGGAGGAGAGTTTTACGGCTCCATGAGTTTCCTGCACAAACTATGGCAGGAATATCCGGACAGTGCTCAGGTAATCGCCACTTATTTCACCCTGGCACAGGAGATATATAATAAGGCTCCCGAAGCTTCCAAGGTGACAAGCCGTTTGTTCAGAACCGAAAAGGACGCGCCTGTTGTTTTTGAAACAAAAGATTTTCTGCATGCCGCTGAAAACCTGCTTTGGCGCTTCATGTCCGTTTACTCAGGCAGTCCTTTGGCTGATGACGCGGCCTTTACCATGATTAATCTTTCCCTGGATAAAAAAACATATGAAACATCGGTTGAGCTCTGCCGCCGCTACCGTACGGTTTATACGGAAAGCGATTATACCAGCAGCTTTCAGTATATGGAGGCTTTGGGACTGTTTTCTTTAAGAAGATATCAGGAGGCCATTAAAGCGGCCACAGTTGTGGCGGAGGGCGAGAGTGAGGACCGGGAGCTGGCCCATTATATTCTGGCTCAAATTTACCATACCCAGCAGAAACCGGAACAGGCTATAGAGCATTATACGCGTGTAAAAGATAAGTATCCCGATGCAAAAGAAGCTATCAGCTATTTTGAAAAAAAATCAATCGCGATGAGTGAAGTAACCAGTTTTAAACCGGGTGAAAGAGTGGAACTTACCCTGCACTACCGGAATATCAGTCACGCTTATTTTCAGGTCTATAAGGTGGACTTAATGAAGCTCTATCTTAAGGAGAAGAACTTAAGCCGGATAACTCATATCAAACTGTCCGGGATCTCTCCGCTTATTGAAAAGGATGTGGATCTGGGCAGGGGCAAGGATTATGCCGATATGGAAAAAACAATCGGACTCAATCTGCGGGACGAAGGAGCGTATCTTGTTATCTGCAGAGGAGACGATCTGTTTACCAGCGGACTGGTTTTAGTGACACCTTTGACCATTGAGGTTCAGGAGGATGTCACATCCGGAAGAGTACGGGTTAATGTAAAAGATGTGGTACGCAATCTGTACGCGGATGACGTGCATGTAAAAGTGATCGGTTCGGAAAACGACAGTTTTGTCTCAGGTCAGACCGATTTGCGCGGAATCTTCATCGCGGACGGAATTAACGGTGTGACCACGGTGATTGTGCGTGATAAAAAAGACCGTTATGCTTTTCACCGTGGTGTGACCTTATTAAGCGCCCAAGATTATTTTGAAGAGGTGCCTGACAATAATGAGGCTATAATGGAGCAGGAGTACCGCATGAACCTGAACGAAAAACAGACGCAGATGCGTGATATTAATCGGGGCAATCTGGATCAAATGTATGAAGAGGATCGTTCCGGGGTACAGATCAAGGAAGCATATTAGGTTTTATTTGTGTAACATATATAAACAGATTTTAAGGCCCCCGATTAAAGCGGGGGCTTTGTTTTGACCTCAGCAAAACTTATGAGTATGTTATAGATATGGGAATCAACGGATCGCTGTTTCTGCTAATGCTTTCACTTTTTTTTATAGTCGGCCCGCTTATGGAAGCAGGCGCCGATTCAAATTCACTTCTCTATCTCAATAACATCTTAAAAGGTACGGAAAACAGTATGGATAAAAATTTTAAATGGTTGTCCGGCGGAGTGCGTCTGCTCGCGGACGATCCGGCCAATTACGCCATTTATGAGCGTTTGGAAGCGCACATCCGCGCGCTTACTAAACAGGTGGAGAACGTTACCCAGCTGATTGCCTATTATGACTATGTGGAAGCCATGTTGGGGTATATGAACGGCGTACTGCAGCGGATTCGCGAGCTTATCATAATGAAAAGCAACTCGATCTATTCGGACAGCGACCGCAGCCTTATCGATTCCGAAATCGACCAATGTTATGAGGAGATTCTCTTTGTGTTGGAGAACGCGGAGTTCAACAGAAAACCCGTATTTAAAGACTTATGTGAGGATGACTGCCTGTCAGCGCGCTTTAAACAGGAAGTATATTACCAACTCGAAAATGTTGACAGTATTCTCTCCTTTATTATTACGCAGAGGACTTTTTACGGCTCTAAGATCAACCAGCTGGAGAAAAGGCGCGAGGCTGAAATGATAGAAAAAGAAAACGCCGAGGATTTTCAAAGCACCATTCTGGACGTGGACTACGGCAGTGAAATAACTCTTTTAAGGCAGAACCAGCTTTTGTTTTTGATTAATATATTATTGCTGAAGTGAACCGATTTTATTTGCCTGCGCGTTATTATGTATCAACATGTGAGGAAAGATACTTTTTTATATGTGCTATAAATTGGGCAAAATCCGAAATATTTCCTGTAAGTACATTATATACGTACTGTATATCTGCTTTTATGTATTCGTGCACTAAAATATTTCTAAAACCCGCCATACCGGTTATTTTATCGCTAAAATCTTTCGGTATGATTTCATTTTCTCCAAGCTTTTGCAGAATATCGGTATAGTTATTGATATTGTTCTCGCCAATTGCCGCAAGGATATGGCCGCCAATGTCTATCAGATTTTGAATTGCCAACTGCAGTCCGTGCTCCACTGCCCAGATAGTGGTGAGTTGAGATTTAAAATCTGAGGAAATTGCAAAACTCAAAAAGTATTAAGTTAGTAAAATACTAATTTTTTATACAATATTAATTTAGCAATTTCCATTTCAGGAGCTTCTTGCAAAAATAACATTTTTGCAAGAAGCTCATCTGTGAATGATATATTTTTATAGTGTTCCAGCTGTTTTATTATATTTTCTAATTCATTTATATGCTGAAAAACTATTTCTTTGTCTATCATTTTTCCTTCTGTTCAGAAATTAAAGCATGCTGTATTTTATATAACATGGGCTTAAAATCGAGGTACTGTTGTATATAGTAATATTCTCTCCTTTGTGTTTGTTTGATTTCTCTTGAGAAAATTCTTATACCGTTAGAAACTACTCTGTGGCACAGAAGAATATTCGCGTTATTCAGTATTACTAGGTCTACATTATTACTTGCAAGAAGCAGCATAAGCTGACTTAAGATATATGATGCGTAACCATACGGATATTTGTTTTCATTAATTTTATTTTTATCCACGTAGATTGCAATATCTATATCGCTTAAAGGATTTATGCTATTCCGGGCGAATGATCCGAAAATATAGGCGGCAAGGATTTCCTTTCTTTTTGAGAAATAATTTTTACAGTTAACTACGAGTTCGTGTTTTTCTTTGTTTGTAAGCCGTGTTAAGTTTTTCATCTTTCGCATAATAAAAGTATAGCCTGTTTTTAAAAAAATGAAAAGTGAATGTGTTTATTTGAATACGCGCATATTTGGCGGATATTTTATAGTTAGGGAGCGGATGAGATTTTTATTGAGTGATTCCATGATTTCAATTGTTTGTGCCGGGTAAAAAATTATTTCTTAAGCCGTCACCGTTCCAGCTTTAAAAGCTCCTTTAATTCCCTGTCGCTCATTTCGGTAATCCACTTTTCTCCCGTATTCACGGTAAGCTCCGCGAGTGTTTTCTTATGCTCTATCATGTCGTTGATCTTTTCTTCAAATGTCCCTCTGGTGATAAAGCGGTACACGTTAACGTCCCGCTTCTGTCCGATCCGAAAGGCCCTGTCCGTGGCCTGGTTTTCCACGGCCGGGTTCCACCATAAGTCATAATGGATCACGTTGTTCGCCGCGGTCAAATTAAGCCCTGTTCCCCCGGCCTTAAGCGAAAGGATTATTATTCTCTTTTTCCGCTCGTTCTGAAAGCCGTCCACCAGCCCGTCCCGGAGCTTTCTTGAAAGGCCCCCGTGCAGAAAAAGCGGCACGAACCCGAACGCCTTGTCGATGAGAGCTTCAAGCATATGGCCCATCTCTTTGAACTGGGTAAAGATGATCGCTTTTTCATTTCTGCTTATAATGTTGCTTAAGAGGTCTTTAAGCAGACTGCTTTTACCGGACTGATCGATGGTACAGTTCTTTTCTTTCAGGTAAAGGGCGGGGTGATTGCATATCTGCTTGAGCCTTAAGATAAGCATCAGAATAATGCCCCGCCTGTGTATGCCCTCGGTGTCTTCGAGCATTCCGTCAACGGAATCCACAAGCCCCTGGTAGAGCGCGGTCTGCTCTTTTGTTAAAGCCGTAAACCTGTCGATAACCAGTTTCTCCGGCAGGTCTTTGATGATTGTTTTATCGGTTTTTACCCTGCGCAGGATGAAAGGCGCCGTCATCTTCCTGAACGACTGAAGCCTCGAGCTGTCCCTGAATTTTTCTATGGGGATGGCGTAATTCTCCTTAAAAAATTTCATGCTGCCCAGGAGGTCTTTCATTAGAAAGTCGAGAAGGCTCCAGTAATCCATGAGCCTGTTTTCCACTGGTGTGCCCGTCATGGCGATTTTTAAGTCCGCCCGAATCGCTTTGAGCATTTTCGTTTGTGTGGTTCGCGGATTCTTGATATTCTGGGCTTCATCCGCGATAACGGCCAGCCATTTCTCTTTATGCAGGAACTCCTTGTCTCTTCGGGCCAGGCTGTACGTGGTTATGACCACATTGGCGCCCGTTTCTATTTTTCTCTCGCTGCCGTGGTATATTACGGAAACCAGGTCCGGCGCGAATTTATTCAGCTCCCTCTGCCAGTTGGTTAACAAACTGGCCGGAACCACAATCAAGACCTTTTTATCCTTAAAACAACCGTCGTTTTTCAATTTCAGGAGCAGGGTGATTATCTGTATGGTCTTGCCCAGCCCCATATCGTCCGCCATGAGCGAGCCCAGGCCGATTTTAGAGTTGTGGTACAGCCATTGGTATCCGTCCGCCTGGTAGGGACGGAGCGTGGCTTTTAAATTGGCGGGTATGTCGACCTCTTCCGGGGTAAACAGGTTATTGATAACGTCCTTAAGCTCCCTGTCCGTTTGCACCGGTACGTTGTTGTACGTTCCTTCGAGCTGCATTTTCAAAATGTCTATGGGACTGAAATCCGGCTTTTTTTCAAGCTGTTTCTTTATCTTCCGGATTTCCTGCGCGCTCAGGTATACGTAGCGGTCTTTTAATTTAATAATTCCCGAAGACTTTTCCGTAAGCGTGTCGAATTCTTCCGGGGTCATGAAGCTGTCCCCGACCGCGATCGCCCACTCGAAATCCATCATGTTCATAAGGGATAAATAGGTGACAATGTTCGGGTCGCTTTTTTGCTTTTTCTTAAATGAAAGAGAAAGACAAGGGGTAAGCACTTGTTTCAGCGCTTTGGGGAGCAGGGTTTCGATATTAAGGGTCTGCAAGACAGGGAGGGCTTCGAACCAGATGGACACAAAAGATTCGGGTGAAACCCGCGCGGGCGCGCCCGTTTTCAGCACGCTATTGACCACGGGGAGGTAGGTGGACAGCAGAGTCAGGTCTTTGAGCAGGGGAAATTTTTCATCGTTGCCGCTTTTTAAAAACTCGGTGAGTTGTTTCGGCTGAGAGAGTATTTCCCTCCTGTCTTTTACCAGAATGTCCACTGAAAACTCTTTTCCCTCCTGCTCTTCGGAAATCCTGATAACCGGGAAGCAGTTTTTCGGGTGAATAAAAAAGCGCGAAAGCCAGAGATGGATGGTACCCGCGTTCTCCTTTTTCCCGAATCCGTCGGATATGTACTCTCCACGGTTGAAAAACGCCGAGAGTATTTCATGGTGTTCAGTCTCGCCCGCCGGCCTGAATAAGGTGATATAGTAGCTTATGAAAAAAGAGACAAGAAAAAGCACCTGCTCCCTTTTGGACAGAGGCGTATCACCGTATCTGACGATGTTGCAGGGTAAGGCGTCCGTGAGTGCCTGGAATATGCCGTTTGTTTGGCTGTTAAACAGCGAAGGAATCCAGCGTATGATATAGCGGTTTTTGCTCAGAGAGATAATGTCCGGTATGAACGCGCTCTTTTCCATAAGCATTAAGGCAAAGTTATGCGTCATCACCAGAAAGGAAATCACGGGCGGGTATGTGTTCAGGTCTCCTATGGTGAGGACGCGCAGATAATCCGCGACTGGGTGAAAACAAAGGGAATCGAAGGCAAGCACCGCGTCCTTTGCTTTTAACGAGCCTTTAAAAGCGTATTTTGTCTTTTTTATCCTGATTTCCGCGGTCCCGTAGCTGGTTTCGGGAATATCTTCCATGATCTCCGATGTATTGATATATGTTTTAATCCGCTTCCGTATTTTTTTGTAGCACAAGGCGAGTGTTTCCTTAAAATCTCCCTGTAAATAAAAGAGCGGCCTTTGGGTAAGCAGTTTGAGGGTCGGTTCTAAAAGAAGCGGAACGGTTGAAAAATCGATATGCTCGAGTTTTTCCCGGTAGTAGGTATATTTATTCGGTTTCTCTTCTATCAGGGAAGCTATGCTTACTATTTCTTCAACCTCAGCTTTCCCTGCCGATTGAAACATTTCAAGGATGTCGAATTTACGGAGGTTGAACAGGATAAAGGGATTTTTATCGATTTCATTGGCCATAATGTAGATAACCGCGGCGATATGCTTGCACGGTACCGCCCAGTCCGGGCAGGAACATTGCATGTTCATCTCTTTCCAGGACGACGGAAAAAGACCGATCCCCAGCCCGTTCAACTCCTCGCGCAGTTCTTCCGGAAGTATCCTGGCTTGAAACTGGGCCAGGTAGTAGGGATTGCCGGTGATGAGCCGGGCAATCCGCCCGGTTTCGGCTTTTTTAAACGCCTTTAATCTCATGGAAACGGAATACGGCCGCCGCTGCCTGCCTTGTACCCTGGCGTTAATGATGTTTTGGTTTATGGTTATGGAGAGCACCGATCCGTTTCGCGCGTAACGCTTTCCCCGCGGGAGCCTGTTCGAATAGTCGAAATTATTCAGGGCGTTCAGGAACCGGCCGCCCCACCATGTGTTGCCGAATTGGATTACCGCCATTGCGTAGAAGATTATACAGAAGAATCAGGGAGAATTCAATTGGTTGAGATCGGTATCTTTATTTTGCATAAAAATTATTAGCTTGAATTAATCATTTCTCATGCTATAATCCTTTTAGGAACGAACCTTGTAAAGGGCTATAATAAAGGAAAGCTTATGATGACATTTCGGGAAACAAAAGAAATGGTGGTCCGCGTTATTCACACGGAGTTCGCCCGGCGCGGTATTACAATTAAAAGACTGATTCTTTTCGGAAGCCAGGTTCGGGGCACCGCGAAAACGGACAGCGACTGGGATTTTATAGCTGTCACCGACAGGACGATTAACTGGCCGGAAAAAAGGGAGATATGGCATTCTTTAGCGCTTTTACTGGCAAAAGAACGATTATCCGCCGACGTGTTGATAAAATCGGAAGATGAATTCTCCCGTGACAGGAATGACAAGGGAAAAGTAACGTATTACGCATACAAAGAGGGAGTAGTTCTATGAACCCTGATACCATACGTAATTGGCTTATGAGGGCGGAACACGACCTTAAAATCGGCAGGGATGAGTTGGATACAAAAGATCCCGCGACCGATATGATTTGTTTTCATATGCAGCAATGCGCGGAAAAATATCTGAAAGCCTACCTTACTTTTCATGATAAGGAGATAAAGAAAAGCCACGACATAGATGTAATTTTGTATGATTGTATTGATATTGACAAATCTTTCTTGCTGCTTTCGGAAAAAAAAGCCGGGATGCTTACGCCATATGGAACGCTCATCAGGTATCCCGACGATTTTTACATGCCGACTATGGCTGAAACAGATGAAGCGGTTACCCTGAGTTTAATGGTTAAGGATTTTGTACGTGAAAAATTACAAACGGCCGGTTTTTCTTTTGATAAAACCGGAAATAAATAAGTGAAACCATTAAAAAAAGAGAAGCAGATGATAAAAAATTACCATCTTGCGCGGGAACTTGATAATGAGTTTATACGAAACAATAAGCTTACTCATAAAAAAGCTCTTCAGATTTTTAAAGCTAAAATAAAGCGGTGTGATGTTCGAAGAGTTAATCATCAACATAACTTCTCAATTGAAACAAAAGCATATTGTTTTTATCATCATCGGCGGACAGGCGGTTTTGTTATACGGTGAGCCCAGGCTTGCCAATGATATAGATATAATTCTGGGCAAAGACACTGATTCTCTTTCGTTAATTATTGATGTATGTGAAAAGCTTGATTTCGACCTCCTTGTAAAAGACAATGTGGAGAAATTTACCAGGGAAACTATGGTGCTTCCGTGTGTGGATAAGAAGACCGGCATTAAAGTAGATTTTATATTTTCTTTTACAGATTTCGAAAAAAACGCCATTAACCGCGCAAACAAAATAAAGATCTTAAACACGGAAGTACCTTGCGCGAGTATTGAAGATTTAATTATTTTTAAAATCATAGCGGGCAGAGAGCGGGATCTGGAGGATGGCAGAATAATGATCCTAAAAAATCCGGGAATAAATAAAGAAACAATTGCTATAGAGTTAGAGAATTTCAACAAAATGACCAGAATGACCTCTTATAAAAACTGGCGGAACTAATTAATAATATATACCCTTTGTGGTACAGGAAGTTTGACAATTTTGTAACGTGATTACGTAAAAATGAGGCTTAAAAGATAAAAAAAGCAGCGATTTATGGTTTTCACCCGCGCTTGGTTACAGGAGAACTGATGATTATATTAAAGTCGCGGCCAGGACTGATAGTGTTATAGAGGTGATTGGTAAAGGGAGGGGGGAAGTGATAAGAAATATTTCTTGGTATATCTTTATATAAGGTAAGCGGAGTTATTATGAAAAGTTATAAGTTTTCGGTTGTTATTGAAAAGGATAAAGACGGGTATTCAGGCTTTTGTCCGGAACTTCAAGGGTACTTTACCCGGGGAAATACCTACGAAGAAATTATAACCAATATGAATGAGTGCTTTTCATTTTAGTATTTTATTAAAACGCCTGTCTTTTCAATTTCTTCCAGAAAACCGCTTCTTTCAGAAGATTCGTTTATAAGGATAGGCTCAATTCGGTCGTCAATATCCCGTCGAATACGGTAAAGCTGTATTTCCGCATCAAGAAAATCACCATCAATATGATCCACCACTACGGCTATATCAATATCACTCTCCTTACCAGCTTCACCTTTGGCCGCTGAACCATACAAGAATATCCTTTTTATATTGAAGAGAGCACTTGCGCGCCGCGCGTATTCCCTTGCTATTTCAATAGCTTCTGTTTTATCCATGAATATAGCTTCTCCGTTTTTTTAAGTATTTCTGCACATCGCTTATTGTTAAGAGATTTCATGATTTCTTCTTTTTAACTAGGGTACCGGGCTTCAACATTCAGGGGATCAAGCATGTCTATTATATCTTTTAAATTATCATCCATTTCATCATACAGATTCGTAATCCTTGCCAGTTTAAGGAGCTGATGTATGTAAGGCGGGATTTCTTTGCGTAATGCAGTGTAATATGCTTTCAATATTTTTTCAACAGCCTGATGACACATGAAACCCACATAGAGAAATCGTCTTTTTTTCAACATAACCTTTGCTGTTTCCAGATCATACTCGGCAATTTCGATCCAGTAGCTTATTCTTTCGTTGTTCACCATATGATATT
Source organism: Spirochaetales bacterium (assembly GCA_016930675.1). GTDB lineage: Bacteria > Spirochaetota > Spirochaetia > SZUA-6 > RPPD01 > JAFGGG01. Next base: position 15,071 of record JAFGGG010000015.1, on the reverse strand, counting down.
TAATCATATTTATTGATTTTTGACGATACCTTTTTATATTTACTAAACAGTCAGGGAGTAGTTTTATAAACCCTGAGACTATAAATAATTGGCATACACATTCATATTTGCACATTTTTCACTTGCACAATGAAAAAAATATTATATAATGAACTACACTATTAAAAAAAGAACAGAGCAGATGATAAAAACAGCCCGCTTGACTTTAATAACCGAAGATAAATTCAAAAAAAGAGACGCTGAAAAACTGCGCGGCTATTTCGGCACCCTTTACAAGGAAGAAGACCTGTTTCACAATCATCTTGATAATAACAAGGTCATCTACCGTATGCCCTTTATCCAGTATAAAATTATAGACGGAACACTCAATGTGTTCGGATACAACCGGGCCGTTCCCGTACTGACCGATAAGTTTTTAAAGGTGAAACAATTAACAATCAATGGCCGGACGATCGATCACTTCGAAACGCAGATTACCGTAAAAAATGAAGAGTTTTACATTTCCGATGAGCTTTATTCCTACCGGTTCGAAAGCCTGTGGCTGCCGGTAACCCAGAAAAACTACCTGGCGTATATAAATAACAAGCTGGATTTGAACAAAGTGCTGCGCAACAACATCCTGACCAATTTTAAAGGTTTGGGAATTACCGTGGATAAAAAGATTATGGCCAAAGGCGAATTCGCGGAAAAGAAGGTAGTAATAAACAATATCGAATGGTTCGCTTTTTCGGGCGGGTTTGTGACCAATGTGAACATGCCCGATTACATGTCGTTGGGCAGGAACAGGGCGATCGGTTTCGGGAGCGTGAAGAGGAAGGAGAAATAGTTTTTGCGGGGATGGATTTTTTGATGTATAATTGTTTTAAAAAATTGAGGGCATTTCCATAAGAAAGGCGCGCAAATGATAAAGAATTACCCTCTTGTGCGGGAAATCGATGATGAGTTTACACGTAACAATAACATTTCCCATAAAAAAGCCATGCGAATTTTTGAAGCCATGTGGAAATACGCCGTACATATGGGTGTGTCTCTTTTAAATGATTCCGGACAAGAAATAGAAGAGATCGTCGAGTTTAAGAAGCGTATAAACGCCGGATTTTTAAAGAAAAAATAAATCGGCATGATGTTCGAAAAGGTAATCGTTAATATAACTTCTCAATTGAAGCAAAAAAGAATCGATTTTATCATTATAGGCGGTCAGGCGGTTTTATTATACGGCGAACCCAGACTTACCAATGATATCGATATTATTCTGGGCAAAGACACGGATTCTCTTTCATTGATTCTTGATGTATGTAAAAGACTCGATTTTAACCTGCTGGTTAAAAACAATGTGGATGAATTTGTCAGAAAAACAATGGTGCTCCCATGCGTGGATAAAAAGACTGGCATCAGGATCGATTTTATTTTCTCTTTTACCGATTTCGAAAAAAAGGCGATCAACCGCGCCAATAAAATAAAAGTTTTAAACACGGAAGTACCTTACGCGGGTATCGAGGATTTGATTGTTTTCAAAATCATCGCGGGAAGAGAGCGTGACCTTGAGGATGTGAGAATAATAACGCTTAAAAATCCCGGCATAAATAAAGAAGCTATAGCAAGAGAGTTAAAGAATTTCGACGCAATGACGGGGATGGCCTCGTTAAAAAGCTGGCGGAGGCTTATAGATGATGATCAGCGGAACAGGAAGAGAGGTGGTGAATGAAAAAATAGTTTTTGCGGGGATGGATTTTTTGATGTATAATTGTTTTAGAATGGTAAAGACGTAATTATCATGAATAATATAAAAAAACTTAATAAAGAAAGTATTATTGAATTCCTAAAACATAATAAACAAAATCTGATGTCAACGTATGGCGTTAAAGAAATCGGTTTATACGGATCTTATGCGCATGATAAGAATAAAAAAGCAAGCGATATTGATCTACTGGTTGAATTTAAAAAAGATTGTGAAACGTTTGATAACTACATGGATTTAAAATTTTTCTTCGAAGACGCTTTCAATAAAAAAATTGATCTTGTTATTAAAAGATCCGTCAAAGAACCTGTTAAGGATAGAATATATAAGGAAACAATATATGCCTGATAGAGAAATCAATTTGTATCTCTCTGATATAAAGAAAGCAGGCGATAGAATTACATTATATACAAAAACGAAAAATGAATAAAAAAGTAAATAGAGTTAAATACACACTTACTCCCTACAAAGAAAACATTTCCATAAATGAAATTAAAGCTATTTTAAGGCGCGCGCATGAGGTCGCGGCCCGCGGCGGCAGGTCGTTACTGGCAAAAATGCTGAAAGGATCGAAAGATAAAAAAGTACTGGAGCTGAAGCTTGATTCCTGCCCTTATTACGGCTTTTACAAGGATATTACAATAGAAGAAATTACTTCAAAAATAGACCGCGTAATAGAAGACGGGTATCTACGCATTGAATACGATTACAGGCTGCCCCTTGTTTATTTTACGGAAGCGGGCTGGGAAATAGAACAAGACACGTATACGGATGAGCTTTTAGAAAAATTAAAAGAGATTTCACGAACAAAGGACTTTGAGTTTATAAAGACCTTGAAGCACAAGAACCGCAAAATGATCTTGCTGCTTTTGGACAAGATACAAAACAGCGTGGATTCCGGGTTTTTGCCCGCGCTTGAGTACTGGAAGAGTGTTGATTACAAGAAGGTAAAGTCGAGGATTGATGGGGTTATAAAGAAGATTGGTGGTGGGGGGGGGAGTAATGAAAATAGTTTTTGACAAGAAATGGTTCTTGATATATCTTTAAATTAGATAAACGGAGTCATTATTATGAATAGATATAAATTTTCAGTCGTTATTGAAAAGGATAAAGATGGTTATTCAGGATTTTGTCCGGAACTTCAAGGGTGTTTTGCCCAAGGGAATACTTACGAAGAAATTATAGAAAATATGAAGGATGCAATAAAACTTAATATTGAAGACCGGCTGGATGACAGTGAAAGCGTACCGCAGTCGGATTATATCAGCCTCGCTTCCGTGGAATTGGCTGTTTAATGTAAATTAAATATGTTTATCAATATAAAAATAATTGGTAAAGGGCTTCCGTAAGTATATGTAATTCATTATTTTAAATTGTATTGATAATAAAAGTGGTATTTTATGAGTAAAAAATTACCAAGTATAACATCGAATGAAGTAATAAAAGTACTGGAAAAATCCGGTTTCTTTTTTAGCAGACAAAGCGGCAGTCACAAGATTTATAAAAATAACGCTAGCAAACGTATTACGCTTCCATTTTATACCAAAAAGATACTGCATCCAAAGATATTAAAACACATTTTAGAAATTATGGATATAACCGTTGATGAATTTAAATGATTAATATGAGGAGTAAGCGAATAAATAACATACGATACACACTTAATACATGCAAAGAGAACATTCCATTGAATGAAATAAAAGCTTCCTTAAGGTGCGCGGATGAGGTCGCGACCCGCGGCGGCAGGGCGTTATCGGCAAAGATACTAAAACTCAATAAATATATGGGGTATATAATATGAGTCTCGCTTATAAGCTCTGGGAAATAGGTAGTGTTTTAACTAAAGATGATATAAAAAATGCTTTACAAGAACAGATAGACTTTACCAATGATATTGAACCCATTTATTTAAATATTGATTTTAATTTCGATAATGATAAATATAAATCGATGGACCTATCATATGATGCAATCCCAAAAGATAAACTATTTATTTCGAGCAAGATAGGTGGTACAAGTAATGCATATTACCTTTATCCAAATATTATTGTTAAAAACAGCAAACCCATTGAAAGATTGGGATTATTAGAAAACACATTAGAATATGGAACTATACAATTCTGTAATGAAAATTCGACAAAATTAATCAAAACAATCTTATCACAAATAACCAAATTGAAAGAACATTCACAAAGATCTGATTTGGAGGTTAATAGTAAAAATCTTGAAACTATGTTATGTAAAAAAAATTATAAGAATGAGAAAGAAAAGAGGTCAATTCAGAAAGAAATTAATAACGATAAGAAAGAATTAGGAAAATTATTAAATAAGTTTAAAGGGAATTGGAGTGAGAAACTCTTAAAATTTTTAACTCCAATTGCAAAGTTATCAAAAAATAGTTATATTGTCTGGTTTTCAATAAATGGAAAGACATTTTATGAGATTATGCCGGAAGTGTTTGATAATTGGTTTAATGACCCTTTTATAAAAGATGATGAAATCAAAAGTGGTTTTGATGTATTTAGTAATAATGAAACCAAGATCGGTTATAAACCTGATGTCAAAGTTTTTTCTTATGACCAATATCATAAAAGCTTAAAATACCGCATAATAGAAAATCTTCCATTATCTCTTGAAAGCGCAAAAAATATTAAATTTGCCTGGATGTATATTCTTGAAAATTTAGTCTTTTATTATAAAGGTTTGGAATATATAATTATTCCCAATCTGTTATACGATGATGATATAATTTATAAAACTATTCTGGAAAGATTGAAAAATGCGAATATAAATTCAAAAAACAAAAGGGATATTCTAAGAGAGCTTAGGAAAGAAGAAGATCAATTAAAGAAGAAAATTGAAAAACTACAAAAGAAGAAACAAAAAGACATTCAATCTGAAAAAAAACTTGAAGAAATTGAAGAAAAGAGAAATAAAATTGATTTAGGAGTTATAAGAGAATTCCAGGAGCAACTTTTAACTCTTGACGAACATCTAAATTCTGTAGCTATAGACTATATATTCACATCAATTAACAGGACTAATTTATCATTTGAAATTAAAGGTTCTATTGAGGATGTTATTCCAAGTCAAATAAGCAAGGTAGTCACCGAAATGCATAATAATAAAATTGATGACTTAGTCAGATTTGGGAAAAGAGATATGGAGAAGACACTTTTACAGGATTATTTTAATCGTGATGAGCTATATTTTGTACTAAATAGATCTAAGGAAAATAATTCAAATAAAATATTAGAAGAAAGATTATATCTTGCAAAGCTATTACTTACAGATATGAAGATAAAATTTGATGATCTGTTAAAGAGAATTGAATTTAACAGATTGTATAAATATGATAAAAAGAAAAGAGTAGATGATAAAGATAGAATTCAAGAATGGATAAAATATTCAAGTACATTTATTAGCAAAGAAAATAATCTAATCAATTTTTTAAAAAAATTAAATAAGATAAAGGAGTAACATTTTATGGAAGAATATGAAAAGCATTCATTTAAAGAGTTTTTAGATGAAAGAATTAAAAATGAAAAAATAAAATACTTTATAAAACCTTCTTTCCAAAAAGCATATTATATCGGTGCGTATTCAAAAGCTGTTATTAATAGTTCATATTATTCTGATATTAGTAAGAAAAATACAACATTTAAAAACTGGTTATCAAATCAAATAATCAATTATAGAAATTTAGACAGAATATTTGAAATGTCATTTCGTTTTGAACAAAAATTAAAACTGAGAATCAGAAATGATTCAGAAGTCCGAGCTTTAGCACATGAAGTTCCATTGGAATCATCAGCAGCTATTTCAAATTCAAAAATATCCTATGCTTTTGTTGCAGGGTTTGACGACTACGCAAAATATTGTAACAGATATCCGATTAAATTAAAAAATATAGAAAACGAAGAATTTAATATTTAAGGAGTGAAAAATTATGGAAAATTTGGCAAAACAAAGTGAATTACTTTTCATCTGGGATGCAAAAATGTGTAATCCAAATGGGGATATGAGTGCTGATAATGCTCCCCGTTTTGATGAAGTTGACGAAAAAGCGATAGTAAGTGACGTAAGGCTAAAAAGAACAATACGAGATGATTTACAGCATAGAAAGAATGAATTAATCTTTATCAACAATGAAGAAATAACCTCAAAGGGTCTTAAAGCAGAAGAGCGTTTTGCTGAAATAAAAGATAAATATAAAAACGAAAAGTTGGAAGATTTACCTATCTTTTTAAAGTGCATTGACAACCGAATATTCGGCGGAGTTGCTCCTCAGAGTGGTATTCAATTACTCGGTGCAGTCCAATTTAGTTGGACAAAATCTTTAAATAAAACTGAAACAATATTAAAAAGTGGAACAGGAGCTTTTGTTAATAAAAAAGAAAAAGCAGAAGAAACAGGGCGTTATCAAAAAACATTCAGAGCAGATAATTACATACCCTATGGTCTTTTTGCGATGTACGGAACTGTTAATAGAATGCAAGCACAAAAAGCTGAAACAAAGGAAAAAGACATTTTAACAATGCTTGATTCTTTATGGATGGGAACAAAATTCCTGAATACAAGAAGTAAAGAAGGTCAAAAACCCCGACTGCTTATAAGGATTGTATATAAAGCCGAAAGCAAATATTTTATCGGGCTGCTGGATGAGTTTATATCATTAAAAAATGAAGACTCTTCATTGATTCGATCAATTGATGAAGTAGAGCTCGATTTCAAGAAACTTAAAATAGCAATCAGTACTGCAAAGGATGAAATTGAATCTGTTTTTATGGTTATTGATGATAGCTTATCAAAATACAAAGCAGATCTAGAGAGCATTGATAAGGTTAAATTTGTTGAAGAAACAAAAATAATTGAGAGTTAATTTATGTTTGCACTTAAATTATGGTCGAATTTCGGAGTATTTAGAGATCCGCTTACTATAACTCAAAATATAACATTCATGATACCTCCTAAAACAACTATAGGAGGAATGTTGGCTTCTATTATTGGTATAGATTATGAAGATTATTTTAATGAACTTGACTATTTTAGTTTTAATTATAGTGTTGTTTTGGATGAAGTAAATACTATAAGAAAGAATTCTTTTTCCCAAAATTATGTTGAAGATTACACAAAAAATGCAGAGATTAAATTCAATGCAATAGATGATTTATTTTCTAAAGAAAATGATATTACGGAAGATTTAAGTAATATGAAATCATTAACTGATACTAAATTAGCAGAATATAAGAAATTGGATAAAAAATTATCAAAATTTTTCAATGATATTTCAGGTAAGATGACTAAACCAAAACCTATTTTCAGAGAATTATTAATTAATCCAAATTATTTAATTTTTATTAATAACTTTAAACACGAAAAAGAAATAATACCGCTAATGAAGAAGCATTATTCTTCTTTTTCATTATATATGGGTAATTCAGAGTTCCCTGCTAATTATGAATTTTTAGAATGTAAAGAAGTAAATAAAGAACAATTGTATGAAATTAATTCTTTCACTAAGAATCTCGATAAAATAAAATTTGAAGATAACAGAAAATATTCTACGGTTTATTTCGCGACTAAAGTTGTCGGCAGGAGGGAGTATAGAGATTATAAAAAACTGGTCATCTGTAATAAACCAATATCTTTTAAGGAAGCTATTCAAGGTTACCATATTAAATTATCTACAGGAGTTTATAATTGTGAGTTTGTCTAATATTGACACGAGCTGCTTTTCACACCCAGATTACTATTACAGAGACCATATAAACAACATTGCAGATTCTTTTAATGATAGAGTACATAGAAACGCTGCTGAATACCATGACTTGGGTAAATTGAGTACTGCTTTTCAGAATTATATAAGGAGTGTAAATAATAGTGAAAAAACAACACACACACTTGAAAGCGCACTTATTTTTCTTAAAGAGAATTCCTACACATTAAATAAAGAGACTTTGCCGGTTTTTATATCTATACTTAAGCATCATGGAAATTTGGAAAATGTAAATGATCTTGCTTCCAGATTGAATTATCCCACCGAAATATTGGAAAAACATAAAAACTTTTTAATTAAGATTGGTGAGATACAAAATGTAGCTGGTTTAATTAATACTTTTAATCTCGATAGTTGTTGTGATTATTTTTATGAAGAACCATTTGTTGAGTATTATAAATTTTCTGGAATTGATATGTATTATAAGATTAAAGAGGTTTTTTCAAGATTGATTTTTTCTGATAAATATGAAGCTATTTTTAAAAAAAGTTATGAAGCGGTCCCTTTTACCGGATTTGATATTTATATAGAAAGACTAAATCATTTGATATCTGAAAAAAAGAATAATTTAACATTAATCAGAAATGAAGCTAGAATTAATGCAATTACTAAATTAAAAGAAAATATTAATAAAAAAATATTTTTGGTGGAAGCACCGACTGGCATCGGCAAAACATTTATGGCATTACAATTGTCATTGGAATTAGGTAAAATAAAACAGAAAAATCGGATTATTAATGCATTGCCTATGACTTCTATTATTGACCAGGCCTTTGAAGAATACTCAAAGATAATTGATAGTTCAATTTTGATGAAGTTTCATCATTTGAGTTATACAAAGGAATATGTAAACAATGATGCTGAGACTAATGAAGAAATAAATTATAGTAAACAAAAAAATGTCTTTATTAATAAATCGTGGTCTGAAGATCATGTGATTGTGACAACTTTTAATCAGATACTAAATTTATTCTATTCAAATAAAAATAGTGATTTAATTAAATTCTGGACACTAAGGAATTCAGTAATTATTTTTGATGAAATACAAGCAATTCCAAGAGTTCTTTTGAAAGATTTCTCTGAAACTATTAATTTCTTATCCAAAGAATTCAACATAAATTTTATTCTTATGTCGGCAACAGTGCCTGATATAAAAAAGTATCTGGATGAAAAAGTATTTTGTGAGCTTTTAGAAAATAAGTACTATTCAATGGAATTTAATAACAGATATGCTTTAAAAATGGACAGGTCTATTGATTGTATCGAAAAATTAATAGAAGAAATTGAAAACGAATTTAAAAAATATAAATCGGTATTGTGTGTTGTAAATACTAAAAAACTGGCATCAACAATTTATCAAGAATTGATTAAAATAGTAAATGAGAAAGAAATTGTATTTTTACTTAGCTCTTTATTCATTCCAAAGCATAGAAAAGAAATAATTGACGAAATGAAAACTGCTTTAAAATCAAATAAAAAAATAATCCTAGTGTCCACACAAGTAATCGAAGCTGGTGTTGATCTCGATTTTGATACAGGTTTCAGAGAATTCGCACCTCTGTATTCAATCATTCAAACAGCAGGTAGAGTGAATAGAGAAGACCGAAAAGGAGTAAAAGAATCAGCCAGGTTGGTTATATTTCCAAAACTTGCTTATTCACCTTATCATTCGACAGATTTATTACAGGATATAGTCTTTGATTTATTAAAAGATGAAATAAGAGAAAATAACTTATTGCCTCTGTTGAAAAATTATTTTGAAATAGCAATAAAAAGAACCTCACCAGACGTAATACTTTTGGAACAGGTTGAGAATCTGGAATTTGAAAATGTTGTAAAATTGTTTAATGCAAATTTTATGAAAGAAATACCAGGATTTATTCCTGTTTTTATTGAGATTGAAGAACACTTATATAATAAATTTGTAAATCAACTGAAAGAAAGATTTATTTTGTTAAGTGAGAAAACAATTTCTTTGGAAGCAAAACTAAACATAAAAGCCCAGATAAAAGACATTTATAAAGGTATCTCAGCATATGTAATTAATGTTCCAATAAAAGAAGCAGTTGATTTGCCATATTTTTATAAAGATGATGAAGTGAAGGTTTGTGGTTTTGATTTATTAATAAGTCATTATAGTGATAAAATGGGATGGCACACTTTGGATAAATTTATATTTTAAGAGACTGTTCAATAAAATGTGTCATCCTTAAGAGGTTGAATTCTAAGTCGTAAAGGTAGGTGCTTGTCAAACAATATAACAAGCATGTGAGTTAATACGGTTCCAAATATCCTCTCACTCAACCAACACCAACAAATATTCCCGCGTTTATTTAAAAACATTTTTGCCGGTTTTTTCGGTAAACACGGCTTTTTCCGGCCTGCCGGTCCGGGCTTTTTCCCAGGTCGATAAAATTAAAAGCCCGGTTTCGGGCTGTACTAGAAAGTCTGTAATATTAAAATGAAAATTTAAAATTACAGACTTTTATTGACTTTTTTGTCTAATTCTATAATAATTATACGTGTGAATTATGTTCCAAGGAAAATAAAGGCAAAAATATATGAAAATCTCTCTGTTTTCCCTGTTGTGTGTATTGTAGGGCCCAGGCAATGCGGGAAATCCACTCTTGCAAAGAAAATAATAGGAGAAACCGAAGGTGTGGTTTATCTAGATCTTGAATTGACATCGGATCTTGCCAAACTCAGGGATCCGGAAGTTTTCTTCCGGGAAAACAACAATAGACTTGTATGCCTGGATGAGATTCAGAGACTGCCGGAAATATTTCCCTTAATACGCGGCATATGCGACTTAACAGGCAGGCCGGGGCAGTTTTTGATGCTTGGTTCCGCCTCCCCAAAGCTTTTACGCCAGAGTTCGGAATCGTTGGCCGGGCGCATAGGTTATCTGGAATTAAGCCCGTTTCTTGTAACGGAATTGGGTTATGAGGTTTTAAGAACGCATTGGCTGAGAGGAGGATTTCCCAGGAGTTACCTGGCCGAAAATGAAAGCTTAAGCCTTCTGTGGCGGGAGAACTTTTTAAATTCTTTTATCGAGCGGGATATCCCCGCGCACGGCTTTAATATTTCATCCAACCTTTTAAGACGTCTTCTGACGATGCTTGCCCATTCAACCGGGCAGGTTATAAACAAATCCGGATTAGCGGAATCATTGGGCGTGACTCCTCCTACCATTGCCGCTTATCTCGATATACTTGAAAATACATACTTTATTAAAACAATCCGGCCTTATCACGCGAATATTAAAAAACGGCTTGTCAAAAATCCAAAGGTATTCATAAGGGATACGGGCATCATACACAGTTTACTGGGGATTCAAAGTACCAACGACCTGTTGGGCCATATGGTATATGGAAATTCCTGGGAAAGCTATGTGCTGGCTCATTTAAATGCCGTACTGCCTGATTGGGCCATTTATTTTTACAGAACATCCGACGGTTCTGAAATTGATTTTATACTCGAGTCCGGAAAAAGCAGAATCGCCATTGAATGCAAGGTGTCATCATCTCCCAGGCTCGGAGCAGGCTTTTATCATGGGCTTGAGCTTCTGAAAATAGATGATGCCTGTGTGATTTCGCCTTTGATAAGAAGTGAAGAATACACCGTAAAGAATAATATAACCGTGTGTTCAATAGATCGTTTTTTAACGGAAAAATTACCTTCAATAAGGAATTCATTCAATCAATAACAACTTTTCCCGATACTTTTACTTCAAACGGATATCCTTTTTGTTTACCGGTTATCGGACAGGTTATCGGGAGTCCTGGTTTAAAATAATATTCAAAGCATCGCTTCTTTTCGGCTTAATCACAATACGATTTACAGCTTCGGATATTTCTACCGTAGAACCGTCTTTAAGCGATAATTCCTAACTATCCAAAGCAAGGCATACGATTATAAAAAAATATTTTCATTTACATTAATAAATAATGGAATATAATGATATTTAAAGGAGTAAAAAATGTTTCCCGCTGAAGTAATCAACGTTTTAAAAAAACACAAAACAGAACTATATAAAAAATACAACATTAAAACTTTGGGTATTTTCGGTTCTTACGCGCGAGGTGAGGAAAATCCGGAAAGTGATATCGATATCCTGGTTGAGTATGAGATTACGCCGGGTTTTTTTAAGTTTATAGATCTGGAAGATGAACTTTCAAAAATATATGACAGAAAAATAGATCTGGTAACAAAACCTGCTTTAAAAGAATTGATTAAGGATCATATTTTAAAGGAAGTAATTTATATATGACAAGAAGTCAAAAGTTATTTGTTAAAGACATTATGGACAGTATTGAAGCTATAGAAAAATTTATTGCGGGATTGGATTATAAGGGGTTCATAAATGATGATAAAACCATCAGCAGTACTCGTTCCCTTAAAAAAAATATATTCTAAAATATAGAATTAACACATGGACTTGTACATCAATACCTTTTGGAACATACTTAAGAAAATCCCAGGACATGTTCGAATATTTTATCTTATAAACTCACGATTATAATTTCTTCACAAATTGATAGTTTTTTATGTGTATGTTATAATTTTTATAGAGGTAAAATTAAAGTCATGCTGACAAAACAAGAATTGCGTGAGATATTAGAAACCATTGTTAAAAATTACCAGCCGGATAAGGTGATACTGTTCGGTTCATATGCCAGAGAAGAACAGGTAGAGAACAGTGATTTAGACCTATTCATCATATCTGACGTTGAAAAAGATCTTCCCAGGTACCGCAGAGGATTGAAAGTCAGAATTCTCCTTTCCGATTTTAACGTATCCAAAGATGTTCTTTTTTATACCCATGAAGAAGTGAATAAATGGAAGGATGTGCCTAATACTTTTGTAAACCGTGTTTTTTCAGAAGGAAAAATTATATATGGATAATAACTTGAATGATTATGTTAAAGCATGGATAATCAAGGCTAATAATGATATGCGTGCTGCGACTATATTGTTGGAATCCGGAGAAAAAGACCTTCCCAACGATGCAATATGTTTTCATTGTCAGCAGGCTGTTGAAAAATATCTAAAAGCCTTCTTGGTTTTCAAGAGCGAAAGAATTAATCTTACTCACAATCTTGCAGACCTCGTGAAAGCCTGTATGAAGCATGATGAAAGATTTAAAGAGATATTGGAAAAAGCGGAAATGCTAACCCCATTTGCGATTGAGATTCGCTATCCCGATGATATGCTTCTGCCTTCTCTGTCAGAAACAAAAGATTTCTTTAGGATAGCTTTGGAAATCAAAGAATTTATTTTAGCTAAAATTAATATCACGTAAGGAGTCTTTTAATCTATATAATTAATGGTTTTCATTTACAAAAGGATTTTTCTATATTTATTTGGATATTCAAATATAGTTGAATAAAAAATGGATTTATACATCAATACCTTTGGCACATATCTACGAAAATCACAGGACATGTTCGAGCTGGAAAAAGACGGGCAAAAAACTCGTGTGTCGCCCAAAAAGGTAAGGAGTATCATTATCGGCACTTCGGTTTTTCTCACTACAGACGCGGTGAAACTCGCCGTGGAGAATAATATCGATATATTAATGACCGACGATTTCGGCAATCCGTACGGCAGGTTTTGGCACAGCCGCTTCGGTTCCACCGCGTTTATCCGCAGAAGGCAGCTTGAGATATTCGACACAGAAGAGGGCCTGGAACTGGCAAAGAACTGGATAAAAAATAAAATCAATTCAAGTATAGACCATCTAAAAGAGCTTGAGTATAAAAGATATTCCAAGAGTGCAATAATAGAAGAAAAGATCGGTGAAATCGCTAAATTCATTCAAAAGCTGGATGAGGTGTCCGGTACTCTTGAAGAAAAAAGAAATACCATTATGGCCTACGAAGGCAACGCCGCCAGGCATTATTACGAAATCCTTTCCTATCTGATACCCGAACCCTTTAGATTCGAGGGGCGAAGTTACAGGCCGGCGAAGGACGAGTTCAACTGTCTTCTAAATTACGCGTTCGGCGTGTTGTACGGCAAAGTGGAAAAAGCCTGCATTATTGCCGGACTCGACCCCTTTGTGGGAATCCTCCATGTAGATAATTACAATAAAAAATCTTTAGTATTTGATTTGATTGAAAATTTCAGGCATCTTGCCTGGCGTACGGTTTTCTCCATGTTTTCAAGGAAAAAAATAAATAAATCGTATTTCGACAGTATCAGAAACGGTATCAAGCTGAATCAAGATGGTAAAAAAGCCTTGCTGGAAGATTTTACCGAACGGTTAAACAAAAAAGTACTTTATCGAAACAGAAAAATATCAAACCTCGATATCATACAATTTGAGTGCCATAATGTGGCTAATTATCTTATTGGAAAAAAAGAAAGTTAGAAATGCTTGTATGGTTTATTTATGATATATCCAACACCAAGAATAGAACAAAAATATCGAAAATAGCGCTGAGAAGCGGTTTATACCGCGTGCAAAAATCGGTTTTTTTAGGTTCGATTAATCAAAACACCCTCGATGAAATTGTACTCCAAAGTGAGAAACTTATTAATAAAAATACCGATTCGCTCTATGTTTTTCCCATGTGTAAAGCGGATTTTCAATCCGTAATATTAAAGGGGCAGGCTTTTGATAAAAAGATGGTAAACGATGAAATAAAAGCCCTCTTTTTATAAACAGTTATGGATACTGAAGTTAAATTAAGTATAACTCCCTCAACAGTTTTGGAATACCTTTACTGCCCCAGGTTTATCTACTTTATGGAAGTACTGGATATACCGCAAAATGAGGAAACACGTTATAAAGTTATGGAAGGCCGGAACGTGCATAAAATAAAAGCCTTAAGCAACGCGGAATATAAGCGGAAAAAAATAAACGTAATCAAAAAAGAAATTAACCAGGAGATGTACAGTAATACATATAATATTCACGGGATTGTCGATGAAATATTGTTTATCTCTGACGGGACAGCGGCTCCGCTTGATTATAAATTCGCCCAATTTAAAGATAAAATCTTTAAAACCTATAGAATTCAATCCGCGATGTATGCTTTAATGATTAAAGATAATTATGGAGTCCAAGTAAACAAAGGCTATTTAGTGTATACAAGAAGCAAGAATCATGTAGAAGAACTGATTTTTACCGATGACGACTTTAATTCGGTAAAAGAAATTGTGCAAAATATTATTGACATTGTAACAAAAAATATTTTCCCTAAAAGGACTAGAGTAAGAATAAGATGTAGTGATTGCTGTTACCGAAACATCTGTATTAAATAATCTGATCTTTGACATACATAGCAATTTAATATATAATTGATTTAATTTATTGCTATATATAAATTATTGTGATTATTTAATAGTTTATTATAATTTATTATATTATATGGAATTAGAGAAGGTATTTTTGCGGAATAATAAGGGGAAAAAGATGTTTTTACATAATTTTAACAAATATTTTAGGCTCTTTAATTGCTCAATAATTTTCATAACTTATTACGCTAAAGCAACTTATGTTCTAAAACGACTTTAAATAATACATCCATAAAAACAAGGATTGAAACC
>JAFGGG010000014.1 GCA_016930675.1 Spirochaetales bacterium | reverse complement strand
TGCTGCCTCCCGTAGGAGTCTGGGCCGTGTCTCAGTCCCAGTGTGGCCGTTCACCCTCTCAGGCCGGCTATCCATCGTCGCCTTGGTAGGCCTTTACCCTGCCAACTAACTAATGGTCCGCAGGCTCATCTATAGACAGCGCAAACGCGCCTTTGATTCTATGTCCTTATACATAGAATGTTATGCGGTATTATCCCATGTTTCCATGGGCTATCCCCCATCCATAGGTAGATCACCTACGTGTTACTCACCCGTTCGCCACTTTCCACCCAACCACATAATTCCCAAGAACCTTCCCTAAAAAGGCTCTTGAGGACCGCATCTCTCCGGCCCGAGGACCCCTCTGGAATTATGTGGCCGGGCTTCTCGTTCGACTTGCATGCTTAAAACGCGCCGCCAGCGTTCGTTCTGAGCCAGGATCAAACTCTCCATAATATTAAAAAATTATTATTCGCTTGATTATTAAGCACAGCTCCGGCATTCACGAAATCTCTCCCCTTCATGCCTTGCTGTACTCGTTTGGTTTCCTTACCTTGCTCTTCGTTTCTCCCTTCCCTCTTCTTTGTCAAAGATCATACTTTTACTGAAACATTTATAAATAGAGAATACGTGTATACTAGGACTTAACAAAAATGTCAAGTGCTATTAGTCAATTTATTATAAATTCTTTAATGCTTCTTCTTTTCCGTCTATCTTTTCTTCGATATTCATAATATCTTCAAGAATTTCCTTCACACCTTGTGTGCTTTTTGAGATGGAATTCTTATCTTCCTTTACCAGCAGTTCAAATGTTTTTGCACCTAAAAGCGCGAGTTTTTTCTCTGCATTCTTTTCGAGCTGCATAATCTCATATTTCAGCACACCCTTTTCCCCTAATTCCTGTGCTTTTTCTTTTGCCTTTATTAAAACATCTTTGGATGTCTCAATACTCTTATCTAATACTTCTTTCATTCTGTCCCAAAAACCCATTTCTTCCTCCTTTATATAATATAGTATAACTCCACAACAAAGTGAACCATTTTAGTAATTTAATCGTTTTAAATTTGATTTTACTAAAACGCTTTAGTATTATAGTGATAATATTCTATTTCAAAAACTTAAAAAATTCAAATCAATTATTTTTTTGTTGATAAGAGAAAGCTGTATTGACTAAGTAGATCATGAAGATTAATATCACTATCAATATGTAATATCATAGAAGGGAAAAGAATTTATGGATAATTATAAAATAAAGGATATAGCTCTATCCGACAAAGGAAAACAGAAAATTGCCTGGGCGGAATCAAGAATGCCTGTACTCATGCACCTGCGGGAAAAATTCGAAAAGCAAAAACCTTTAGCCGGCATGAGAATAGTAGGCTGCTTACATGTGACCAAAGAAACCGCCGTTCTGGTAAAAACCCTTAAAGCCGCTGGAGCGCAAGTCTCCTGGAGCGGATGTAATCCTCTTTCCACGCAGGACGATGTGGCCGCTGCGCTGGCTTCTCTCGGAATAAGCATTTATGCCTGGCACGGTCAATCCGTGGATGATTTTTACTGGTGCATAGATAAAACGTTGGAACTGAAACCCACCCTTACCCTGGATGACGGTGCCGATCTCATCTTCAGAGTTCACAGCGAAAAACAGGAACTGGCTGCCGGTATTTTAGGCGGAACCGAGGAAACGACCACAGGTGTGCACAGACTGCGCGCTATGGCTGAGGCAGGCAAACTCCTTTATCCTGTCATGGCGGTAAATGACGCTGAAACCAAATGGGATTTTGACAATGTGTACGGCACAGGCCAGTCTTCAATCGACGGAATCCTGCGCTCTACTTCTATTCTTTTGGCAGGTAAAAACTTTGTGGTTGCCGGTTACGGTCACTGCGGTAAAGGCTGTGCCATGAGAGCGCGCGGCATGGGAGCACGGGTTATTGTAACGGAAGTCGATCCGATTGCGGCGCTTAAAGCGAATTTGGAGGGCTTCGAAGTAATGCCCATGGATCAGGCCTGCAAGATCGGCGATATTTTTATAACCGCAACGGGCGTCAAAGATGTTATAATAAAGCGCCACTTTGACAAGATGAAAGACGGAGCCATTGTATGCAACACGGGCCACTATGACTGCGAACTTAATCTTAAAGACCTGTATGCTCTAAGTAAATCTGTAACTGAAATCAGACCCAATAATGAAGAGTGTATTGCTAAAGACGGGAAGCGTATCTATCTCCTGGCTAAAGGCCGACTGGTCAACCTGGCCGCAGCAGAAGGGCATCCCTCCGAAGTAATGGACATGTCCTTTGCCAACCAGTTTTTGGCCATGCTGTTTATGGCAAAAAATGGAAAAACCCTCGAGAAAAAAGTATATGACGTTTCAGAAGAACAGGATCAGGAGATTGCCGGAATAAAACTTAAAACCATCGGTATTACAATTGACAAACTTACACCGGAGCAATTGGCATATATAAAGGACTATACCGCGGGGACTTAAACAGGGACATGCTTATGGAAAAAACCTGGAATTTTATAATATGCAGAACATGCGGTAAATATATCAGGACCTCACAAACAGTAACAGCCGGTTACTGCGGAGAGTTCTGTGCCCAGAAGTATGACTGCTGCATTATCTGCGGTAAATATGTGCGTAAAGAAGATGTATATAAAGATTGTTTTTGCAGTCATGAATGTTCACTTAAGTATGAACTGAAGGAACCTTCCCGTTCCAAGTCTGTGACACGGCAAATTAAGGCAAAGGTTGTCTAAGAAAAAAGCGGGGCTATTTGTCTTTCTGCTCCGCATCATTATTTGTTTTGGTAGTTGTGTCCTCAGTAGCCGCAGGCGAGGAAAGCTGAGTCGGTTCAAAACCTTTTTCTCTGAACAGCTTATACACGTCATCTTTTTCCAATAATGCGGGATCGCTTAAAAGCTTTCGGATTTCATTTTTATCATTGTATCCTAATTCCAAAGCCTGCGCCAGATACGTCAGCCCCTTGTCCGGATCCTGAACTTTAGTCAGCAGCAGCGCGGCTTTAAAAAACCAAGCCTCTTTTAATTTCTTGTCTACTGCCAGCGCTCCTTCATAGGCGTCAAGCACCTTGTAATACTTTTCCAATGCCATATATACTGACGCCAGTTTCAGATATGCTTTTGTATCCTCAGGTTTGGCTTCGATACACTGTTCTATAAAAAAAGCCGCATCCTCGTATTTCTTCATTTCAAACAGCAGGTCCCCTAAATTATAGAGAGCTTCAAAATCGGCAGGATTGGTTTTTAAAAGCATGCGAAAGGCGGCTTCCGCTTCCTCATACTTTTTAAGCTTCCAATAAATAACGGCTTTGTTATTTAAAGCATCTTTGTGCTCGGGAGCGATTGCCAGTATGTTATCATAGGCAACAAGAGCCTGCTCCTCGTCTCCCAGCATGTGGCAGGCGTACCCCAGCAGCTTGAGCGTATCAACGTTATGCGGATCTTTCTCTAGAATCACATTTAGAATAGTGATTGCCTTTTCGCTATCACCAAGTTTGACATAGGAAAAAGCCAAATTAAACTGAGCCGAAAACAATGTGTTATCGAGCTCAATTGCCTTATTATAAAAAAACACCGCATCTTCATATTTTTCAATATCATAATAGGCGTTCCCCAGGTTATAGTATTCCTGGGCCAGTTCTTTGCCGGTAACTACCGTTTCACAACCGCATAAGAACATCACATAAAAAGTAAAAACAAAACCTATAAAAAGCAATATACCGTGTACAGAGGCAGGGGATTTTTCAAGGGAAAGCCATGATTTAAGTCTCATTTTTCTTCCACACCTCCTATCTGCAGTACGGTTTCTTCTATTTTTTGGATTTGCGCCCGATATAAATCTGAAATATGAGCGCCGTAATCCGCTATCAACTGAATAATCTGGCGTGTTGCGCCTTCCTTATAAGGTCCATTTATTCTGTCACCCACATCCCCCAGGCCGGGAAGAATATAGGCCTGGTTATTGACGACCGGATCCATCCAGAGGGTGTAAACCTTTGCTTCCTTAACTGCCCGCACTATTCTCAACGCGGCCTTTAAAGACGCGACCACGTTAAAAAACTGAATGGATTTGGGTTTCACATTTTTTCCATGCAGGTAATTTACAATAGTTACCAGACTTCCCCCTGTTGCGTTCATGGGATCGGCAAAAATCAAGTCTTTTCCGTTAAGTTTTTCAAGATTGAAATACGATCCCTTTAGATCAAGAATATATTCCATGGTATGCTCTTTTTTTGTATCGTCTCTATGAATACTGAACAGAGCAAAAGGTGTGACATAACTGTTCGAGGAATACTCCTGGATCTCTTTGGACATGATCATGCACGGCAAGAGTGCGCCGCGCAGCATAACGCACATAACGGTGTTTTCTACCTGCACATCGATATTGGGGATTTTATGGACGGCAAAATTCTGTACGGGTTCGGTAACCGGTGTTTTTACGATAAGATAGTTCTTTTTATCTTTTGCCGTGCTGCCAAACGCGAAATTGAACAACAGTTCATATGCACGCTGTATATAATAGATAAATTCCTGTTTTTCCGTGCGAATATCCCTTAATTTCGCTATAAGTCTCGACACCTCGCCATGAGTGGTCGTCGGTGTGTCAAAGGAATATACATGAATATTTTTTTCATGGGCGATGATATCCTGCATTTTATGTCCCATTTCAGCAAAAAGGTCAATCAGCTCCTGCTGTAGCTGCTCATTGGCGGGCTCGGCATTCTCTGCGGTAAGCGCTTTGCATTTTTTCAAAACCTCATCATAAGCAATATTCATGGAAACAATATGCTCTCGATCTTCGGGTTTTATATATCCGTCGAGCTCTTCCGCAGAAAGCTGAAACTTCTCCATAATCCGCCTCCTTGGTGTAAGGTAACTACTTTATATGAGATAGGATTTATGGTCAACATAAGTTATTTATTAAAATCTGCCGACTATGTATATAAGCACCCAGGCTCTTTTACATAAGACTTTTTAACTCTTTTGTGATATATTATTGAATAGAACCGGTTCTCATATGAAAAAGGATAATATTATAAATTTATCATCAGCACTCGCTTTATTTTTTCAGGGTAAAAAATTAATTATAATTATTACCTTACTGTTTCTTACTTATTTTGCTTTCGCGGTCGATTATACCTGGACAGGAGGGGGAGGCGACAACAATTGGAGCAACGGCGGAAACTGGACCGGCTTTGGTTATCCTGACGGAAATGACGACAGGGCATTGTTTACCGGAGCCGGCGGTAATGTAACCGTCAATGTTGTGGCAACAATCGGCGAGCTAACGATCAATGCCGGCGTTAATCCCAATATCACTCAAAGCAATGCGCTTACCATCACTAATACCGGCGGACACAGCGGTAATTTTACCATTCGCAGCGGCACCTTTGCCAATAACGCAGCCTTAACAGTTGCGGGGACAACGACGATTGGTATAGGAGCGGGCAACAGCATCACCTTGAATAACGCAGGCAATAATTTCCAGGGCAATGTTGACATCGACAGCTGCAACAACCTTACCCTTAATGATATTAATGCCATCAATCTAAATGACACGAACACCTCGGGTAATTTATCTGTTTCGGGAAATCTGAACATCACGGCAGGCGGAAATATTACTCAAGGAGGCGGTAATGGTCTGCTGGTAACGGGCACCACAGTTCTGAACGCCGGTGCTAACAATATAACCTTAACCAATGTCAATAATGATTTTAATCCGGACCTAACAGTAACCGGCAACAATGTTAGCCTCTATGACGCAGATCCATTGGAGATGAACACATCAACCATAACCGGCAACTTAACCGTAACCTGTAACGGCTACTTTCGGGATAATGGTGCCATTTCCGTTACCGGAACGACCACCATAAATACAAACGGCGGCGAGGTTGTGCTTGATGTTAATACAAATAATTTTGGAGGTGCCGTCTCCATCAGCAATGCCACGACCGTAACTCTGAACGATACGAATGATATTATCCTTGGGGCCATCAGTGCTGCGAACAATTTAACAGTGACCGCAGGCATCGGCGGAGCAGGAAGCATTACCAACAATGGCGCTCTTTTGATAAACGGCAACTCCTCTTTTACCGTGCCGAATAACGGCGATATCATTGTGGATAATGCCGGCAACACGTTTACAGGCACCCTTGATTTCAACGCTTCAGCCGGCACAATCAGCGACATCGCTGTTGTGGATACCACGGCGGTCGATCTGCAGGCCCTC
>JAFGGG010000013.1 GCA_016930675.1 Spirochaetales bacterium | reverse complement strand
TCAAAATACTGATCTTATTATTATATCTATTCCAAACAATAAATCATAATATTGTGCTATTTCAATTTTTGCGACATTGCACATAACTCTCAAAAGCACGCAATGCATATAATATGTATATATGGTTGATCCGCGCATTGTGTACTATTGCATCTAGGCGAATAGCTTAACTCAATCCATCAATAGTATCAAGCGGATTCCTTATCTTCCTCAATTGGCATAATGCAACATGAGTATATACTTGCGTTGTTCTGGTACTTTTATGGCCTAATAACTCCTGAATATATCTGATATCCGTACCGGACTCCAACAAATGTGTTGCGAATGAGTGCCTTAACGTGTGTACCGAAACTTCTTTCTTAATACCGGCTTTTCGTACTAACCTTTGCATAAATGTTGTACGGAGCGCTTAGATAGATGTGTACCTTTTCTTTGTCCCGGGAACAGCCAGTTTTCAGGTTTATAGTCCTCCATATATTGC
This sequence comes from Spirochaetales bacterium, assembly GCA_016930675.1. Taxonomy (GTDB): domain Bacteria; phylum Spirochaetota; class Spirochaetia; order SZUA-6; family RPPD01; genus JAFGGG01. The sequence continues at coordinate 18,301 of JAFGGG010000013.1, read as the reverse complement.
AGCAGAACATTAAGTGTCTTCGCGGAAAGCAGGCTGTAGCGATCCTTCTTACCTTTACCACCGCTAACAAAAATAAGTTCACGCTGAGGATCAATACAGGAAGCCTTTAACCTTATTACTTCACTTAATCTTAAGCCCGATGAATAAAGTGTATAAAAAATAGCGCGGTGTTTTAGATTATCTATAGAGTTAAGAAGTTTTTTCACTTCATCTTGATTTAGTACGACCGGTAATCTTTTTTCCTTTTTTAAATGTTCAATCGGTTCAATTAAAGAGTAATCTTCTAAAATATACTTACAAAAAAAGATTAATGAGCTGATAATCTGATTTATCGTGCTTGTCTTACACTTTTTTTCTTTCAGCAGATACATAATATACAACTCAATGAGCTCACTGTTAATCACATTATTCTTGGAAAAAGCCATGAAATGAGTAATATTGGAAGTATAGGATTTACTGGTTTCCCTGCTGTAGCCTTTTAATGCTATTTTTTTAGTTAGTTTATCTAAGAGCTCACGACTTTCATCATTAAGTCTGTTTAAAGTACAAACACCTCTTTTATTTTCATTATCTTCAAATTGTTTATTTGGAAATACATTTTCAAACAGATTTTTGTACTTTTTTAAGTCAGAATAATCCACGTACTCATTAGAAAAAAGCAATCGAAACGTTGAAATTGATGTATCGTCAGCCGGTATGGTCCACACCTTCTTATCCCCATGCCACCTTCTCCCTTCTATTCGCCGTATTTTGGCGATTCGCTCTTCGGAATAGGGCAGTGTAACAACCAGCCTCTTGTGATTTGTCTTACTCAGTTCTATTTTTATCCGCACATAAGATTAATACAGCAAGAATTTGCATTTTGCTTTTATTATTACTTTTGAGATCTCTAAGCCCTGCATTAAGACCGGATCCTTCTCTTAAGGCGGACAAGATGCCGCCGCAACAGGCTATCTCGTCCTTGTTAATATATATGATCATCTAAAACGATTTGTGTTGCAGCATATTATAAAAAGTGAAAAAAACTATATCATAAAATATCATATCATTCTACTTTTAAAATTATATTATATTCAGTTTTTTACGGTTAGATAAGCATCAAAACACCATCCCTGCTCACCATTCTGTGTTTTTATCTTAATCCAGTATCCGCGTTTGTCATCTATCGTGACCGTATTTTTATCAGCTTCAATGAATTCCAAGCGCTCTGCTTTTGTTAAAAGTCTTATCACGGAAGCTTCTAAATCCGGTGCCTTTCGTAGGCGTAAAGCATCTTCAGCAGGGGCAAGATAGTATCCTCGTCTTTTTAACTCTTCAATCTTCCATCTATGTCCCCTTTTAAATGCGCGCACATAAATACTCTCGTTAAATCCGCTGGGCAAAGCCGCGTCAGCACCCGCGTCAAGCAGCATACTGAATATTCCTTTATCAGCCGTATCCATCAACGCTGTTTCAACGGGGCCGTTCGGCATGTTCCAGCGCAAGGTGATATCCGGATCAGCTCCGGCTTTAAGCAGTATCGCCGCGGTCTGGTTATCGCCCTCATAAAGCGCCTTAGCCAGCGGAGAGAACCTGCTGTTTGAAAAATAATTCGCGTCCGCTCCATGGTCTAACAGCAGCCGGGTAACCTCCGCGGAAGCTCCTGCCAAAGGAGGTTCTCCCCGCTTATTCAATATATTTACCTGTGCTTTATACCGCAGCAGCAGCTCTATCATTCCTGTTATGGGAATATCAGTCCTCCTCATCCTTGCCGCCACGAACAAGGGTGTTTCCCCGTCCCCATCCCGACTGTTCACATCCGCCCCGTTTTTAAGCAAAAGTTCAGCTGCCGCAATATTGAGATTGCGCACAGCGTAATGCAGAGGTGTACCGAGACCTTCTGTTCTGACATCTATGGGCGCGCCTTTTGTTATCAGCATTGTTATAATCTCCAATCGATTGTCAATAACCGCAAAATGCAGAGCGGAAAGGCTGTCATACTTATCATCCCCAGCCCGCAGTTGATTTTTATGCGTTAATACAAACTTGTTTACCGCTTGTTTATCTCCCAAGATTACCGCGCTTATCAGGTCATAGGGCTTCAGTCCGTGTTTTTTAAACAAAAGAATATACGTGCTGCGTCTTTCTGTACTTCTACTGTAAGATAGAAGCATTAAAATCGACCTTCCTTCGTTGTCCCTTACATGTATATCCGCTCCCGCTTCAAGCAGGACACCGACTTTTTTTACAGAAAATTCCGATACCGCATAAGCAAGCGCGGTTCTTCCCCTTTTATCACGTTCCTCAATATTCGCGCCGGCCTGAATAAGTCTTTGGACCAGACTCTCATCTCTGATATACATCAGAGGGGTTATGCCTTGCGCGTTACATATATTAACCAGGCATTTTCTGTCCAGCAGCAGGTCCGCAATATCATTCGCCGATTTCTGGCATGCGGCAAGCAGCGGTGTGTTCTGTTTACTGTCCCGTGCTTCGATATCCGCGCCGCCGTCAAGCAGCAGGCTGACGCTCTTTAGGTCATATCGGTCAATGGCAAAAAAAACCAGCCGGTTCAGTTTCTTTTTTTCGGTCTCTGCCGCGACAAGCTTCTCCAGTTTTTCATACTGTTTAACACGAATGGCCGTTTTCATATCATCAATTACGGCACCATGCTGTATAAGACGCAGAATCATGCTGTCCAGTATCGGACGTTCCATAGAAGCGGAATAGTAATTATCTGTAAACTCGGCTGCGTACTGTAAAGCCGTTCTGCCCGCCTTATCCCTTTTGTTTATTTCGATACCGGATTGTACCAGGAGCTCAAATATATCGTAGTATTCCTTTATTTGCCCCGGGGATTTAAGATCGCCAATTTCTTGCGGCAGTTCAAAAGCGTGTAGAAACATAACATGCAAAGCGGTTCTGCCCCGGTCGTCGACGGCGTCAAGCGCGCTGCCTTTGGCAATAAGCGTCTCAACAACCTTGGACCAGCCCCACCCGGCTGCAATTAATAAGGGAGTCTCCCGGTTCTTATTTCTTGCTTCAATATCAGCGCCGTTATTGATCAAAAGCAGCGCAATATCTATATAATAATTATCCATCGCATGCCAAAGGGGTGCTTTGCCGTACGGTCCGGGTTTATTGACATCAGCCCCTTTTTTCAGCAGGACTTCGACCTGTTCATAGTCACCCCGGATAACATGTGCCAAAAACTCACCATACGTTTCTTCTAAATCAGGGCCTCCTGCCACAAGCGGAGAAATGAGTATGAAAAAATAAAAAACATATAACAACTTTTTGATGAGCACAATATCTCCTATATACTTATAATAACACAAAAATCTGCGGTTTTACTTTTAAAAGCATCATACTTTTGTATGATTTTAGCGTGATATCATAAAAAAAGGGCGCTTTTAAAGCGCCCTTCTATGATTGTAAAATAAATACTCTATAATAGTAGATTATTTCAGTACCAGACTGTCCAGGTACTTGATAAACTCATTAAAAAAAGCCTTTTTTATCTGCTTTTCCATCTCGATGTATGCTCTGGCTTCGGCCGCGGACTTACTTACCCCAGTTTCCCGCTGGTTCTTGTTGTATGATACAATCGTCCTGCCCGCCTCGTCCTTCATCTGCAGATTTAAATACCAGCGCAGATTCTCATAGTTATTCTTCAGCGCCAGCGGTTCCAGTTTCACGTCACCGTTTACCTTTAATACACCGCCCCGCTTTATGCTAAAGCCTTTTTCACTTAACAGGCCCGCTACCAGATTGGCGATCTTTTCCTCCATATCGTTCACAATCAGGATATCAAACACCATCTGCTCCGCGATGTCCGAATAGAGTGTGTTCAGCTCATCCAGCTTATAGGGCAGACTGACCATTTGTCTCATAGGAGCGTAAATGATGTTAAGCTGATCCAGCAGCAGCTCATTGTTTTTGGCAAAAACAACGGCCGCGTCTATAAAAGCGTATTTGGTAATCAGGCGTTCGCTGCTTAAGGCCTTTTGCTTAAAGGCCACGATCCGCGTTGAGTTTTTTTCGACCTTATCCTTATAAATTTTGCCGGTTTTCATTCTATCAAGATAACCCACCACATGCACGCGTCCGGTATTATCGGTATACGGGTCCGAATACTGCAGGTTATAAAGCATATGCTGAGCCAGAATGTCAACCTCTTTGGTTGCTTCCTTTTCCAGCTCATACGAGCCGCCGCTGTCTTTTTCCAGTTCGCGGTAGCGCACAATAGCTTCGGTTTCCACCTTGATATTGGAACCGAAAATACGGACCAGCGCCCCTGCTGCGTCGCTCTCCGCGTCGCGCCGGGTATCACCCTCTCCAACTACGGCAAGATATTTTTCTTCCGGAAAATCATCCTCAAGTTTATTATACCAGCGGGGGGGATTGCCCTTGTTGTTTACCTGCGTTGATGTATCATTATTGGTTTTCGGGCCGGATTTGCATACCGCACCCACCAAGAGCACACTTAAGATGACTAATCCAAAGCTAAGATATTTTACAAGCTTTACTTTCATGACTCTCCCTCTTTCTCCTCCTTAATTAAAGTAGAAAGACTCAAAGAAATTGAAACCTTGAGCCTTCAGTTCTACTTCGCCTTTATTGTCCACAAAAAGCAGGTTTCCGTTTTCTCCGTAATACTGTATTTCAACCTGATATGTCCCGGGTGCGACCTCTGCCTCGCTCACATAGGCGTACGCCGGAAAGAAATGCGACACGCGCAGATCCGCGTTTTCCGTGGCGTCAACTCCGATATCAACGGCAATACCTAAAAGAAGGCCGGCAAGAGGATCATCCACGCCTTTGTTTATTTCGTCCTTTGCCACCTTGGCCCCCAAACCCTTGCCTACGGTACGCGCGATGGTCTTTAAATAGATAATGGGTTTTTTTACCTTGAAGGTCTCAACCGCCACCTTCTGCAGGCTCTCTATTTTTTCACAGGGCTTATCCACGGTACCGCCGGCGGTCAGCTTTATCCGGACTTCAGTTACACGGCTCCCCAGCGTCTTCATGAAAGGAAGCTGAAACTTAAAGTGCAGGTTGTCGGGGATCCCGGGAGAGTTAATTACGGCGATGTCCGTTATTTCTTCTTTAAAATCCTCATCTTCTTTGGTGGGCACAATCACCAGCGTGCCGCGTTCGGTATGAATATAAAGTGTTTTAGCCACCTTATCCACGCCCTTGCCTGTAAAACAGAGAAAATTCACGCGGGCCTTATTGGACCATGTAGTGGCTCTATCCAGATTAGGCATGTTGAAATTATAGATATTTGCCTCATTGTTAAAGGCGTCCACTATTTTATTTTTATCGATTCTGGCAGCGTCATAGTTATTCTCCGCTCTGTAAAGCAGCATACTTAAATAGCGCGCCAGGGCAGAACTGTAGAAATTCGTGGTTCCCGACTTAATCGCTATGTCGGACTCATCGGATTTGTTGTACTCCTTGGCCATATCTCTATATTTGTCTTCCAGCATATTCAATTTAATGTCGATTCGTTTTATCTCCACAATCGCATCATCCCATTTGTTAAGATGGATATAATTAAGCGCTTTGAATACATTCAGATAGATATCTTCATAATCTTCGCCGAAATAATCCAAGGCATTGTCATTTAATAAAATTGATGCGGCGGCTTTACTCACGCTTTTGGTAAAGAGATCTTCAATGGCATATTCAGCCTGGGTAAGCAGCGCATTGCTTTTTTCATATTCTCCGGTGTAGTGGTAAAGCATACCCAGATCCAGGTAGTACAGCACCCTGTCCTTTTCCGCGTAGTGCTTTTCCTTTGCTCCTTCTATCTGCTTAATGGCCTTGTCAAAATTCCTGTTCGCCATCATCTTATCGATGCCCTTATACTGCGCTTTCATGGTCATCATACTGGAACAGGAGCTTACACTGAAAACAAGGATAAGCAGACAGCTCATCAGCCAAATATAATGTCTCTTAATGCTCCGTGTTTTCATGATTACCACCCGGTGCTTGCTTTCTCAATATATTTTTTGATTTTTTTCTCGCCGATCCATACCTTTTCCGTTGATTCAAGATTTATCAGCTCCATATTTATCTGATAATACACAACCTTTTTACCGGAAACCGCATCTGTAATAGAAGTAATCGTGCCCTGCATCATAAAATCCGCGCCGGTCTCTGCTGCCAGTCTTTTCGCCGTCTCTTCACTGGCCCAGGACTGCTGATCCTCTCGTTCATCCCGGATCTCCGATCGCTCTATTTTACTGGCCACGAACTTCACATTACCGCTGTTGATAAGCTCACGCTCGATATTCTTAACGAAGGTAAGGGTTTCAATATGCTCGGAGCTTCTGTTTCGCACCGTACCTACGATTACTACGGGCTTTCTCCCTTCATCGGAAACAAAATTTATCAGCCACGGCCGGGAAAGCGCGTCCCTTACCATTTCCTCGGCCACCAGCCGGGCGTCGGTATCATTCCAGCGTCCGCTTAAATCCGTGGTCTCTTCCACTCCTATGCGCTCGACCTTTGTTGATTTACAGGTAACCAGTGATAAACCGATTATTACTATACACAATAATTTGAATATTTTCATAAGGCTCTCCTTTTTAAAGATTTAAAAGATTCTTTTATTTAATTATATGTCCTAATATAGAAATTTCAAGAGTAATACGCTAAAAATATAAACTCCCTTAGATCCGCCTCAAATTTTATAGCGTGTTTTCTCCCGTTTGGCCTTGAAAATCATATGGAAAATTCTTATATTAAGATAAAATAGTAGATACCTATATTAATCCCTTAAAGAAAGAGGTTTCAGATATGTCAAAAAAAATGGTAACCATAGACGGCAATTCTGCCGCAGCCTATGTTGCGCATGCCACCAATGAAGTAATCGCGATCTATCCCATTACGCCCAGTTCGTCAATGGGGGAACTGGCCGATGAGTTCTCGGCTGAAGGCAGGAAAAATATCTGGGGAACAGTGCCCGTGGTCGTGGAACTGCAGTCCGAAGCGGGTGCTTCAGGCGCGGTACACGGCGCCTTGACCACCGGCGCTTTAACCACTACCTTCACCGCTTCTCAAGGATTACTTTTAATGATCCCCAATATGTTTAAAATAGCGGGGGAGCTTACTCCTACGGTATTTCACATTGCGGCCCGTTCCGTAGCCTGTCAGGCACTGTCCATATTCGGAGATCACTCCGATGTCATGGCCGCGCGCTCTACGGGGTTCGCCCTCCTGGCCTCCAATTCGATTCAGGAGATAATGGATTTCGCGCTGATCGCCCAGGCGGGCGCATTGGAGTCCAGAGTGCCTTTCTTGCATTTTTTCGACGGTTTCCGGACTTCAAGTGAAATCCAGAAAATCGAAGAACTTAATTTCGATCAGATGCGGGCCATGATCGACGCGAAAGTAGTCCATGAACACAGAAAACGGGGTTTAAACCCGGAAAAACCGGCAATCAGAGGAACATCGCAAAATCCCGACGTTTTCTTTGCCGCGCGCGAAACAGTTAACAAATATTACCAGGCCGCTCCGGCTATCGTGCAAAAAGTTATGGATAAGTTTGCCAAGGTCGCGGGCAGATCCTATAAACTTTTTGATTACGTAGGCGCACCGGACGCTGAACGGATTGTTATCATGATGGGGTCCGGTACGGAAACCATGGAGGAGGTCGTAAACCACCTGGTAAAAAAAGGTGAGAAAGTCGGTCTTATCAAAGTGAGACTTTTCAGACCTTTTAGTATCGAGCATTTTATTGAAGCCATTCCCTCTTCCGTGAAATCAATCGCTGTTCTGGACAGAACAAAAGAACCGGGCACCATCGGTGAGCCGTTGTACGAAGATGTCAGAACCGCGATCGGCGAAGCCATGAGCAACAAAACCATCGCATTGAGCGGTTACCCTATAATAGCAGGAGGCCGTTATGGTCTGGGATCAAACGAGTTCAATTCCGGTATGGCTAAAGCCGTACTTGATAATCTGAATGCAAAAGAACCGAAAAACCATTTCACAATTGGTATTCATGATGATGTTACTCTTACAAGCTTGGATTGGGACGAAGAGTTCTTCTCGGAAACAGAAGGTGTACACAGAGCCATGTTCTATGGTTTAGGTGCTGACGGCACGGTAGGAGCCAATAAAAACTCAATCAAAATCATCGGCAAGGCCACGGACAACTATGCGCAGGGCTATTTTGTGTACGATTCAAAAAAAGCGGGTGCCACGACCGTATCTCACCTGCGTTTTGGCGGCAACCCCATTCAGAGCACCTATCTTATTCAAAAGGCGAGCTTTATTGCCTGTCATAAATTTACGTTTGTCGAACAGTTCGATATGCTGGGTAAAGCGCAGCCCGGCGGTGTGTTCCTTCTCAACTCGCCCTATAATAAAGACCAAGTATGGCAGCACCTGCCGGTTGAAGTGCAGAAGCAGATTATCGATAAAAAACTCAAGTTCTACGTCATCGATGCCTCGGAAATAGCGGAAAAGACCGGCATGGGAAGCAGAATCAATACCATCATGCAGACCGCTTTCTTCCTGATTTCGGGAGTACTGCCCGAAGCCCAGGCACTCAAGCTTATCAAAGACGCTATTGAAGATACATACGGCAGTAAGGGAAAGGATATCGTAAAGAAAAATTTGGACGCGGTGGAAGCCACCAAGGCCAATCTGTTTCAGGTAAATTATCCTTCAAGTTCACAAGGAGATCTTCATGTTCACGCGCCGGTACCGGCAGACGCACCGCAGTTTGTCAAAGAGGTAACCGGGGAAATTATCGCCAAACGCGGCGAACAAATACCCGTTTCCAAGCTGCCCGCGGACGGCACGTATCCGAGCGGGACGACCAAATATGAAAAACGCAATATCGCGGAAAAAATACCGGTTTGGGATCCTGAGGTCTGCATCCAGTGCGGTGAATGTTCGCTGGTCTGTCCTCACGCGGTAATCAGAATGAAGATCTACGATAAATCGTATATCTCAAAAGCACCCGCTGCTTTTAAACACACGGATGCCAAGGGCAAAGACTACGCTGATATGGTCTGTACCATCCAGATAGCACCGGAAGACTGTACCGGCTGCGGCGCCTGCGTAAACTCCTGTCCCGCTTACAAAAAAGTAGACGGGGAAAAGACCGACAGAAAAGCCATTAATATGGAAGAACAACTTCCGTTGCGTGACCAGGAAGCGGAAAATTTCAAATTTTTTCTTACCATTCCCGATATAGACCGCTCTAAAATTAAAACAACCACTATTAAGGGTTCTCAGCTTATAACACCGTTGTTTGAGTTCTCAGGCGCCTGCGCCGGCTGCGGTGAGACACCGTACGTTAAGCTTATGTCCCAGCTATTCGGCGACAGAGCTATAATTGCCAATGCCACAGGCTGTTCATCCATTTACGGAGGCAATCTGCCCACTACACCGTATACCAAGAGGATTGACGGACGCGGACCTTCCTGGTCCAACTCTCTGTTTGAAGACGCGGCCGAGTTCGGTATGGGCATGCGCCTTACTTCGGATAAGATGAACGAATACGCGCTGGAACTTGTTAAGCGGATGCAGACAGAGGATAAGGCCAATAAAGAACTCTATGAGGCTATTGCCTCCAATCCGCAAAGCACACAGGAAGAAATCGAAAAACAGCGTGAGCACGTGGAAAAGCTGAAAAAAAGTTTAAGCAAAAATACCGCCGCTTCGGCGCAGGAAATGATCTCGGTAGCCGATTTCCTGATTAAGCGTTCGGTCTGGATCCTGGGCGGTGACGGCTGGGCCTATGATATCGGGTACGGCGGTCTTGATCACGTGCTGGCTTCGGGTAGAAACGTCAACGTGCTGGTTCTGGATACGGAGGTTTACTCCAATACCGGCGGTCAGATGTCCAAAGCCACGCCGATCGGCGCCATCGCCAAGTTCGCTGCCGGAGGAAAACCCATCTCCAAAAAAGACCTGGGGTTAATGGCCGCCAACTACGGTTATGTATACGTTGCCCGTGTGGCCATGGGTGCCAATAAAATCCAAACCATCCGTGCTTTTCACGAGGCCGAACAGTACGACGGACCTTCCATTATTATCGCCTATTCCCACTGTATCGCGCACGGCATTAATATGACCAAGGGCATGGACCAGCAGAAACTTGCCGTAGACTCAGGAATCTGGACGCTGTTCAGATACAATCCCATGCTTATAGAAGAGGGCAAGAATCCCTTTATCCTTGATTCAAAAGAACCTTCCATTGATATAGCCGATTATATGTATAATGAAATTCGTTTCAGGTCGCTTAAGCAGGCTAAGCCCGAGCGCGCGGAAATGCTTTTGAACAAATCGAGAGGAGTGGTAAAAGAACAGTACAAGATGTACAAATATCTGGCTGAAAGGCCTGTATAATAGAAGAAAGCCCCGGTTTTTGCCGGGGCTTTCTTATTACCGGGAAATATGATAAAGTTCGGTTGTTGGTCGTATAAAAATCAACATACCACTTTATGAGACAATAATAATCATTCTGCCATAAAGCGTATCTAACATTCATGCCGTGTATTTGCTTTTGACACAAAAGAAAAAATCTATAAGGAAACCAAGGCTGTGTCAGGAGATGCTTCACCGTAACTTTAGCTTATACTTATAAAAGCCGGATTTAATTTTTCTTTTTCTCAAGCGCGTCGTCAATGTTTTTAACAAACCTGTCGAATTCCGTGCGATCGGTCAAATTAAAAAACTTCAGCACCAGATAGTTGATATCACCGAACTTGTGTTCGGCCTTTTTATAGTAATAGATCTCATTTCCCAGATAGATCACATAGACCAATGACTTATAATCCTGCGATGCTTCAAGAGGTATATGATGATACTTGATCGCCTGCACAAACTTGTCGGGGAAATTCCACTTTTCCGCCAACTGGGAACCTATTATCGAGTGGTTATAACCTTTGGTCAGATCTTCCAGTGATGATAAGGGAATGCCTTTGGTTGCACAAATCGTATTTATTTTTTCCACCAGTTCCGGCTGCAGAGTAGAGGTAATTATCTTTCCGAAATCATGCAGCATGGCCGCCACATAAATATCGTCGATCAGCGGATCCATCCGTTTTATTTTGGCAATCTGGCTGCAGTAGAGAGCGACTTTATAAGAATGTACCATGACCTCATCAATAAGCGATTTTTTATATTTTTTCTCGAAGACCTTGTTCACACCGAAACTTAAGATGAGGTTTTTTACCCCTTTGAGACCGATCATCCGCACCGCGGTGGGCACATCGTCAACCTTTCTGGGAAGCATATAAATAGGGGAGTTGGCGATGCGGATAATCTCCGTCGTAAGCGCGGAATCGGTTTTTATAATATTGGCCACGGAGTTAAAATCCGCGTTGGGATCGTTGAGGTTTTTTTGCAGCCGCATCAGACTGTCCGGGAACTGGGGCATACGCTCGATCTCCTGAGCGATCTCTTCGGCTATGGCCTGCCCGTGGGTTTTTGACAATAAATTCACGGGGATCTTTAACAGCACAATGGTTGATCCGTCCTTTTTTGTCAGTGACAGTACGCGCTCATCCAGCCCCACGCTGCGCAGCATCAGCACGACGATTATCAAACCGAAGCCCGCTCCTTCGGTACTGTCAAAACCGTAACTGAAAACCTCTTCCATGGAATTGAACTTACCGGCAATCTTCAGCCGTTCGGCGATCCGCTCTTCTTCCTGATTGGAGATTTCACTATTGTTGATAACCCGGATCAGTAAAGAGTCCGCTTCCACTTTAAAATCAATTCTCACATAATATTCCAGCTCTTTGTGCTTATCCTCGTACTTTTTAAAATCACCGAATACATTTTTTTTGAAATCCTTTAGTCCCTGCTCATAGTCGGCCTTTATATCTATATCTAAATTCTTTGTGCTGAAATATACTCTCTTTGAGTTGGCCTTGCTGGCGTTCATCACGATTTCTTTTAAACAATATATCAACGAATTCCCCAGCTCCGGCTTTTTGATATGATTAAAAATCGTAAGCAAAGCGCTGGAAAGCTTCTGTTCGCTCTCCTGATTTGCATATGGCAGGGTACAGGAAAAACCACCGTGTTTCTGGATACTGGATAATACATTCGCCTCACTTATCGAAGCAAGCTGTGTATATTCAACCATAAAATATCTCCCAACTTATTATACGCACTTCATATACAATCTACGAGCACTGTTTTAAATATCGAGAGACCGTTTCTTTAACATCCGAAAAAAGCCACTACTGATAACAGTGGTAAAAAAATGGTAGCTATATGGCGGCTTTTTCTCCTACCCCGCGCCCCTCCGGGGTGCTCCCCCACATACCACCAACTTTGCCGATGGTATGTAAATTATAATTCACTTTTCCCTCAACATGCAAGAATATTTTTTAACGGATTATTTCAAGAAAAACTTCGCAGAATCCTTTCCAAATTAAAAATAGCTGTTGTCGGAGCGGTTTTTTTTTATTAATCTTTAACTAATGCTTGAGATTCCAAAGATTTTTCTATATTTTGACACGGCGGCAGGCGACAGTCCGGAAGATAAAATAACAGAAAAAGAAGAACACCGCGAGCTGGAGGATAAAAACATATACTGTGCTATTTGCGGGTATATACTCACGACGGTACATGAACGTTTTACCATGAACGGTGCCTGTGAGCACACCTTTACCAATCCGCACGGTTATATTTACACGATCAACTGCTTTAAAAAGGCTCCCGGTGTGTTATGCGCCGGAGAAGAAACAGAAGAATATACGTGGTTTAGAGGTTACAGCTGGTGTTACGGCCTGTGCGGGCAGTGCACCAGTCATGTGGGATGGGTATACACCTCACAAAGCGGTAATAAATTTTACGGTCTGATTAAAGAAAGACTTTCCAGAGAAAGTTCTCTTCATTAATATTGATAATTACAGTATGATCATACAATGCAGCGAACCATACTTTCGTTAGTAGAAAAATATATCACCCTGAGCGGTGAAGCGCCTCTTATGGGACATCCCGCTTATCTGATCAGGTTCTCAGGCTGCAATCTGGACTGCGCCTTCTGTGACACTCCTTACAGGAATGAAGAAAATATCCGTATTTCCGCTGCCGACCTGATTGCAGATATTCAAGCACATACGCATGAATATCCTCAGCTTATCATCTTATGTACCGGCGGTGAACCGCTCCTGCAAAAATACCGTCAAGCTCTCATATATATAATTGACAAACTGCCCCGGCTTCAGTTTTATATTGAAACAAACGGCACCATTCCTGTTCCGGAAACCAATAGAGCAAACTGTCATTACATCGTGGATTGGAAAGCGCCTTCGGCGGAAGCAGGGGTCCCTTTCGCGGAAACCAATCTAAAGCAGCTGAAGCATGAAAAAGACTGTATTAAAATTGTTACCGGCCCGGAGGATCTTGATTGGGCAAAAAAGACTATCGCGTGTATAAAAAAAAGCAATCCCCAATTACCGGTTTTTATCTCTCCTGTATGGGGAAAGCTGAGTTTATCTCAGCTGGCGGAATTCATACTCACGAATAAGCTTCCGGTTTCCTTGTCCTTTCAGCTGCATAAACTTATCTGGGGAGCGCATACAAGAGGAGTATGATGTCGGCGCGATCATTTTTAAACGACAAAGCTTTGGTCTTAACCAGCGGGGGGCAGGATTCCACTACCTGTCTCTTCTGGGCGTTAAAAAACTTTAAGCAGGTTTCCGCGATCAGTTTCTATTACGGTCAAAAGCACGCCAAAGAAGTGGTAGTCGCGGCCCGGATCTGCAAAAAGCTTAACGTGGACCTTAAAAAAATTGATATCTCTTTTTTAAAAGAGCTTGTTCACTCCAACCTTTTTAAAGGTACTCCAGATGTAAATAAAACCCACAAATTGGATGCGTCCGTGCCCGCCAGCTTTGTGCCCTACCGCAATCTGCTCTTTCTCACCTTAGCCAGTGCCTGGGCCGGCACGATCGGCATACGCCATATCGTGATGGGAGTATGTGAAACCGACTATTCCGGTTACGCCGACTGCAGGGAGGTATTTATCAAATCCGCCCAAAAAACGCTTAATCTGGCTGTGGATTTTAAGGAGTTGGGAGTTATCATTCACACTCCGCTGATGCGGCTTTCCAAGGCCCGGGAATTCCGCCTGGCAGAACAGCTGGGCTGTCTTGATTTTATTTTAACGGAAACCCTCACCTGCTATAACGGGATCGAAAAAAAACATGAATGGGGTAAAGGCTGCGCGGACTGTCCTGCCTGCGAGCTGAGGGCAAAGGGGTACGGGGAATATAAACGAAAATTTCTTAAAAAAAGTAATCGAATATAATTATTAAGGAGGAATCGATGATGATTCATTATCAAAAACAAATAACCCTGGCTATGCTGATGTTATGTCTGTGCGGTCTGGCGTACGGCGATCCTTCCGGAAGCCTTGACAAGTCATTTAACCGCACCGGTCAGGTCAAAGATTCACTGCCGCAGTTTCTGGAAACCGTGAAAGACGTGGAGCTGCAGAACGACGGAAAGATACTGGTTGCCGGCAGCTGCAATTCCGGCGACGGTTCGGATACACTCCTCGCCCGCTACACGTCCGGAGGAAAACTGGACACGGCCTTTAACGGCAAGGGGTACATCGTAAACAATTTTGATTATTTGGATTATTTCACCGCGGTCAAGACATTACCTGACGGTAAAATTGTGGCCGTGGGAAGCATATACAGCGGCGACGGCTCTCAAGCGCGTCTCATAGTCTGCCGTTATAACAGTAACGGCACTCCGGATAAAGCATTCAATGGTACTGGTTATCTTATATTTTCCCAGCACGCTGAGGACACGGCTTTCGACCTGCAAATAGATTCCGCGGGCAGGATAATCACCGCCGGGTATGCAAAAATAAACGACCAGTTCCATGTACTCATCTGCCGCTTTGCCGCCAACGGTACTCTCGACAGTTCTTTCGCCGCTAACGGTTATTACACGTCAGAATCACCGAATGACGCCGCGTACGCCCTTGTTCTGCAGCATGACGGAAAGATAGTCGCCGCCGGCAGCGCGTACTCGGCCAAGGAGAAATCATGGGTGCTTGCTCTTTTCGCTTTTTCACAAAACGGAAAGCCCGATACCGGATTTAACGGCAACGGCCGCTTGATCATCCCCATGGCTGAAAGTAGTTTTTATGCACTCGCATTGTCGGGTAATGGGGACATAATCGCGGGCGGTTATTCCACGTTTATCGACGAGGCAAACTATATCTATCAGCTTGATCCTATTATATTTCGTATCCATAAAAACGGAGTGTTCGACGGGGACTTCAATGAAAAATGGGCGATCAACCTGTCCATAATCAATCTGGCGAGTAACAACATGGTCGTGACGGATGTCGCTGTAGCGCCTGACGGGAAAATCGTGTTCTGCGGTTATCAGTATGGTTTTAGCGAATCCTCGTATGATATCTTCGTCTGCCGCTATAAGAGCGACGGTAATTTTGATGTGAGCTTCGGCCAGGGAGGATATGCAATATACGACTTTGGAAACACCTTTGACATTGATGCAAGCCTGGCGATTACCAAAAACGGATCTATAATTATTACGGGAAATACTTCCAAAGCATATAGGGAATATGATAATGAAGACCTGTTTTTACTTAAACTTAAGCCTTAACGGCAGGCAAGCATGATGCCTTAACGATTGTTTTTCCATAACTCTCTGGCTGCTGCGGTCTTTACATGTTCCGCGTCCACGGTAATCGCGATACCTCCGCGCGCACGAAATTTACCCGTAATCAAACACCAGTGCGGATCAAGTACTTTCACCACATCATCCAGAATCTGGTTTACAACATGCTCATGGAACACTCCCTGCTCTCTGAAGGACCACAGGTAGAGTTTCAAAGACTTAGACTCCAAAATCAGCTTGTCCGGCACATAGCTGATCTGAACAGAGGCAAAATCAGGCTGACCTGTTATGGGGCACACGCAGGTAAACTCATCCGTATTTAAATTCACCCGGTAATATCTGTCTTTGGCTTTATTGGGAAAGGCCTCCAGTTTTTTTGTGGCTTGCGTGACCTTTCTCCCCAGAAGGGTAAGCCCTTGTTTCTCCTTGCTTTTATTTGCCATTCTTTTCCTCTTTGGGTTTAAAGCGGGAAAAGAAACGCTTAAAGATATTCTTCCATCCCTTGGCGTTCTCAGGCATGAGGATCTGGGCAAACGCGGTAATATCCTTTTCCCTGCCCGCTATCACACAGACATCATCGGCCTGCAGGATGTGTTCGGGAGTGTATAATGAGTAGTTGTTTGATTCCTCATTACGAAAAGCAATCACATTCAAGCCGTGTTCTTTGCGCAGGTTGACCTCAACCAATGTTTTCCCGACATATTTGTCCGGTACTTTGACTTCTGCGATAATAAAATCTTCGTTTATCGGCAGATAGTTGAAAATAAGTGAAGAAAGCAGCAGAGGAGTAATTCTCTTGGCCGCCTCTTGATTCGGAAAGACGACCCGTGTGGCCCCGACGAGACCCAATATCTCACCATGTTCATTGGACTCGGCTTTGGCTACAATCTCCTTGACACCGATTTTTTTAAGATAATTTGTCACCAGAATAGATACTTCGATACTGCCTCCCAAATCAACTATGGCTGCGTCAATTGAATCGGGGATCAGTTTTCGTATTATCTCTTCATTAAGCGCGTCGGCAATATAAGCGCTTGTTACCTTGTCTTTATAGAACTCGATTACATCTCTGTTTTTATCGATAATGAGTATTTCACTCCCTGTCTCTATAAGCTCTTCTAAAACTCTTTTGCCGAAAGAATCCAATCCGATAATTGCAAACTGTTTCATTAGCCTAACAACACCTCCCCTTTTGGATATTCTATTAAGTGATCTGCGGAATCTATTGGTTGAGGCATAGCCATGGAAATTAATCCCACCCTTCCGGCGAACATGGTACAGATTACCACAATTTTCCCCAACAGGGAAAGGGAAGGAGTAATCCCCAATGACAAACCAACGGTACCAAATGCAGAAAAGCTTTCAAATACAATTTTATAAAAATCTTTATCCGGCGCCGGATGCAGGGATAGTTCGGTGATAGTAAGCAGAAGTATACACAGACTTACAATTAATAATGCTTTAATAAAAAGCATTATCGCGCTTAATACTTTGGCCGAACCGAGTTCCTTTTTAAATATGACAAGCGACCCCCTTCTCCTGGTACGCCGCAGCACTGCAATAATTACAATAAAAAAGGTGGTTACCTTTATCCCGCCTGCTGCTGAACCGGAGCCGCCTCCGATAAACATAAGCGGTAAGGTAATAAATTTTGAAGAAGCGCTTAATGAACTTTGTGGAACTGTGTCAAACCCGGCGGTACGCGGAGTAATGGACTGAAACAAGGAGGCCATTATTTTTTCACTCATGGATAGCTCCTTGTATGCATTGTTATATTCAAATATGAAAAATAACAGCGCTGCGCTTATAATCAACGTGAGAGTGCATCCAATCATTATTTTTGAGTGTACTGTTAATTTTTTTTTCTTTCTCGCCGCTCTCTTGGCTATGTCGCGTAGCGCCACAAAACCGAATCCGCCTAAAATTATCAGCAGCATGATAGTAATATTTATAAATGGAGTTCGAACATACCCTTCTAAATTATTGGAAAAGAGAGAAAATCCCGCATTGCAAAATGCCGAGACAGCATGAAATACGGAAAATAGTATCGGATGATCCTTGACCGTACCCATGAAACCAATATATAAAAGAGCAGCGCCTATGATTTCAATTAAAAGTGTGATAAGGATTATCTGTTTTATAATATGTTTAGGTTCGGTTTCAACTGAAACAAGGTAATATTCCCGAATAACCTTTGTGCTTTTCAACGATATTCTTTTTGAAGGTAAAGCCAGATACATTGTAGTAAAACTGATAATACCCAATCCGCCGGCCTGAATAAGGAGGAGGATTACTATTTTTCCAAATAGACTGTAGACTGCAGTATCAACAGTTATCAATCCGGTTACGCATGTGGCTGATGTTGCGGTAAAAAAAGCATCAATAAAATCTAATTTATTTTCACTTTTCCAGGCAAATGGAAGCTGAAGCAGAATAGTCCCTATTATAATCACTATAATGAAATAACTGAAAAGGATTAGCTTTTCTGATCGTTTTATATTCATCATTACTAATAAAAAATGCCTCCTCCGTTCAGACTTGCTTTGCAAGTCCTCACTACGGCGCCCCCGTAAAACGAAGTTTTACTAGGCCCGTAAAGCTTGGCTTTACTCGGGGTCCCCAGGCATTGTTTTATAAAAAAAATGCCTGGCAACGTCCTACTCTTCCCCCCGACCAC
>JAFGGG010000012.1 GCA_016930675.1 Spirochaetales bacterium | reverse complement strand
TTATTTCCGGAATGGGTGGCAGGTTTCACCCGGAATGGTGGCAACTTATTTCCGGAATGGGTGGCAGTTTTGTAGCGGATTTTGCACAATGCGGCAATACCGGTATTTTTTCAATAATACTTTGGTATGAGTCTTACTTCAGAGACTTTTTTTACTCTTCGTAAAATTTATCATAGGAGATTCTAAAAAGCTCATTTCTGCCGTATTTTCCAATGAAGTTCGAACGCGCCAACTTTATGTTCTCTTTATGTTCCGTATACGTATCCGCAAAATAAAGCCGGCGTGTAGTCCAGTCGTATACAAAAAAATAATAGTCCGTATGCAGGGGTTTGTTTACCGCGTTAAGCGCGGCATCAGAAAAAAAACAGATGGGTGTAGGCGGAAGGCCTTTTTTACGATAGACATTATATGGAGTAGAGATTGAAATGTCATATCTGGTAAGAAACGGTCTGTGGTATCCCAATGCATATTCAACGGTGGGGCAGGAGGCCAGATAGTCACCCATCTTCAGCCGGTTAAAAAAAACCGAAGCGATGATTTCGTAATCAATATTGGCTACGGCTTCCTTTTCCACAATACTGGCCAGAGTAATCTGCTTGTAAGCGCTAAGCTCCTGTACCGTATCTAAAGCAGCATATGACCCGGCGCTGACGTTTAACAGAGTATGTAAGATTAAAAGCGTATTAGCCAGAGCCTGTTTCTTCGGAGCCGGTGAAGTGTACAAGAGAGGAAGCTCTATTATCGAAAACTCATAGGTACCGGGTCTGAACAATCCTTCAAAGCGGCTGATACTCTGCATACGCCCGGGCACAAACCAATATTCGTTAAAATGGGCTTGAGAAGCTATGGTGTACAATGCCGCTACCGTTGACACATACATCTGCTCAAGCTGCAAAGCGAGATCAATGACTCGCTCTCCGGTTTTCACCGACACAACAATTTGCCTGGCAGGATAGGTAAAACGATACTGCGGGGGAAAGGTATAACAGTAATCATCCACACTGTAAAAAAAGCTCAACTCCACCACCAATACGTGCTTCGGATTATAATACGCGGCAACAGGCACCCTCCCCTGTCCGCGCGCATCTGTTTTGTATAAATACTGACGCGCGGAATCACCGCAGATGATTTTGATTGAGTAGGGTACGGGAAAGGAAAATACCGACTTTCTGCCTTTATACAACAACATAAACTGAAGCGGCACGGGCTCTTTATTATGATCCCATATATATACATAATCATTTGCTTTTTGCTCATTCCAAACCGAGGGAAGAGAAAAAAGCATGTTGGCATGTGTCCGGTTCAGTACATCCAAACATGCTGTTTCCAGTTGTTTAAACTCACCCGGCTTTTCTTCAAGGCGCGCAATACGGTCTAGAATGGAGACAATCTCCCTTAAACCTTGATCGACATGGTCGTTTGCTATCAAAGCCTCCGCTTGCTGATGGCGTGCGTACAAAGTATTCCACACTTCTGAATAATCCATGTTTGCGCATGAAAAAAGAAAGAGAGCCAGAACTGTTGAAAAACCAAACAAAAACGCTTTCATAATTTTTTGTGAAAAGATTTACCTATTTTTTTATTTTAATCAAGTACCTTATTAAAATCTATACGCTTCCTAATTATTGTAAAACATAGCGATTTATGCCAATGATATTATATGGATGATGCCAAGCTATATTCTTCTTGTATTCCACCACAGATTCCCGATACCATGAAAGCGGTTATCCTAAAGGGAAAAGGATTCAATAAGCTTGTTGTTGACAGAACCGCCGTCCCTCAAGTTGGGGACAACCAGCTGCTCTGCCGTGTGGATGCGGCCGGTGTGTGCACTTCGCTGTTAAAAATCATTAAACAAGGCCGTGAGCATCCCCTGCTGAACGGCTGGGATCCGGAGCACTACCCGATAATTTTGGGGGACGAAGGGTCTCTTACCATAATTAAGATCGGAAACAACCTTAAAAGCACGTACTCAATAGGACAACGCTGCGCCCTACAGCCGGCCGTTGACCTCAGACCGATCGTACATCGCGAACGCTATCTTAACAACGCCCGGGACATGCAAAAATGCGCCGTGGGTTATACATTGGGAGGCTGTCTCGCCCGGTATATCCTCATTCAGGAGGAAGTCCTGGAAGGCGGTTGTCTTATTCCGCTTAGTGATGATGACATCCCCTATTTTGCAGCAGCGCTGGCCGAACCCGTAAGCTGTGTGATTTCCGCTCAAAAGCGTCATATGCATTTCATCAAAAAAAAATCAACCACAGCCGCAAGTCTGATACACGGAATTCTCCCGGGCGGCATCACATTAATAATAGGCGCTGGAATAATGGGGAGAATAAATTGTGAAATGGCGCTTCGCTTTAATCCCCGCCATCTGATAATAAGCGATATAAATACAGAACGCCTTAATCAGGCACAACAAAACTTACGGCAAAAGGCTGAAGACAAAGGAATTGAGTTCCAGGCGGTGCCTGCGGCAAAATTATCAGAGTATCTTATGCGCATAAGTAATAATAAAGGTGCTGACGATATCATAGTGGCGGTGGGCTCAAATCAGGTTCAGCAGCAGGCATTTTCTCTTCTCAATGCAAAGGCGGTTATCAATCTATTCGGAGGATTATCCGTATCAGAAAGATTCTTGCAGGTCGACTCCAGACAAGTGCACTATGATGAAATAACAATTATCGGTTCCAGCGGCGGCGACCCGGCCGATGTACATGCGGCTTTACAAACCTTTTCCGAACACCGGCTCGATCCCGGCAACTATGTTGCCGGGATCGCCTCTTTGGAACACACTCCGGCTGTATTGCAATTAATAGAATCAAATCAAATTAACGGCAGGGTTATCATATATCCGCATGCATCCGTCAGTGAACTCATGTACGTCGACCGCTGGGATGCTGATCGGGAAAAAAAGTTTTTAGACAGTCATTTAAATAAAAAATAAAAAAAGAGAGGTTAACCGATTGCATGATCGAACCTCTCTTTTTATATGAACTATTTTTACATTCTGCTTACTACACGTTACTGATACCAGCGAATCCAGTCGACATACATGGTTACGGGAAACATACTGCTATCGATCTCAAATCCCGGCCAGTTGCCGCCGACCGCAATATTAAGAATCATAAAGAACGGCAGATGAAACTCTTCAGTACTGTTAACATTGTTGAGGATATCGGCCTCATGATACTGAACACCGTCTACATACCATTTGATGGAAGAGGAATCCCAGATAATCTCGAATGTGTGCCATTGCGTAACATTGCAATTTGTCTGTCCTCCGTAATAAGCGTAGCCGTCGGGGCCGTTCCAGTGAATGGTCCCGTGAATTTCAGGATTATTGTTAATATGCTCCAAAATGTCGATTTCTCCGCAGGCAGGCCAGTTTGAACCGTCGAAATTATTTCCCAACATCCAGAAAGCGGGCCATAAACCCATGCCTGTGCCTGAAAGTCTGATTCGCGCCTGAATTCTACCGTATGTATGATAGACTTTGTGATTGGTCCGTACCCGCGCCGATGTATAACTCATCCCCCCGTAACTTTCCAGACGGGCGATTATTTCCAGACAGCCGTTATTGACTCTCACATTTGTGGATCTGTCGGTATAGTACTGCAGCTCGTTATTTCCCCATCCGCTGCCTCCGGTTTCATAGTTCCAATACGCCGAATTCAGTGTTGACCCGCTGTTGAACTCGTCACTCCAGATAAGCTGCCAGCCGTCTGTGGAAGTCGGTGTAGGAGTGGGTGTGGTTGTCGAAGTCGGGGTCGGCGTGGGGGTGGGAGTAGGTGTGGGAGTGGTACTGCCATGGGTGTAGGTGTACCACCCGGTATCCACAGCTCCTGAGTTGTAACCGATAGTAAATGAATAATCTATTCTGTCACCTGAGTTTAAGCGATTCACATTGCGGTAAAAGTAGGTACCGCTTTTTGTCATCCTGTAATTGCGCTGACGACCGCTGTTTACGCGGTAATGGACATCAATCCAACCGGTATCAGCCACATCAATCCAAATCTGTGCTGAATCCGAGTCAATAGAGGTGCATCCTTGTGTGTAGGTATCTGAAGTTGCTGTAGGTGTGGGAGTAGGTGTGGGAGTGGTACTGCCATGGGTGTAGGTGTACCACCCGGTATCCTGGGCTCCTGAGTAAAAACCTATGGTAAATGAATAGTCTATCAGATCCCCGGAACTTAAACCGTTGACATCGCGGTAAAAATAACTGCCGCTTCTTGTCATCCTGTAATTAAGCTGGCCGCCATTGTTCACTCGATAATGCACATCAACCCAGCCTGCGTCACCGGCATCGATCCAGATCTGAGCTGTGTCCGTATCAATATATTTACAACCGAGGTCATTGATGGCCCTATCGGCTCCTGCGGCTTCTTCACCCGCTTCATACGCTACATCACATGTCACAAAAGCAAATATGATTAAGGTGGCTATAAAAATTACTCCATACTTCTTTAACATAAAAACCTCCTTTATTATAAATCGTTATTCCAGCCGATAGAAAACAGCTACACACATACGCATCACCTCCCTGTTCCAAATAAAGATGTTCAATCTGCAACCAGTTATAGGTATAATATCATTATACTTATTGGTATAAGCAAATTATAGCCCATGCGTTTTTTTTAGTCAATAAGTTAATTAAAATAAAACGAGCATTCGTTTGTTTTTTAGATGAAAAGCGAATGGTTTTTCATTTAAGAGCGGTTGTAGGCTGAATTTATGCTTTCTGAAAATTAAAAATTAATCGCCGTCCGCAAAGAACTGCTCGGGCGCTTTCTCTTCAAACTTGAATCTATTGATCAATTTAAACAGATCATCAACCAGCAGCTTATTTATCTCCGATATTTTTATGACGCTGCGCACCTCTTGCTTCACTCTTTGATCGCTTTGTACAAGCCCTTCTAATGTCTTTTGAATTGAAAGTGAGTAATCTATAAATCTGGTCATTTCATTTTTAAGCTTGTCACTTACCATGGATTGTTGAGCAATAAATTCCTTAAGTTCTTCGGTGACCTGTAATAAATTCGTAAACGAATCGCGGATATAATCGGCCCCCCTGGCCTGCTCGGACATGGTTTCAGCAATCTGAGTTACCAAATTGGTAGAGTTCTGCATACCGTCGATAATTGACGATAAGGACGTCCCGGACTGCTGGGAAAGCTCTACTGTCCGTTCTATCTTTTCTTCCATGGCGTGCATAATAGTCAGGATCTCTTGCGCGCTTTCTGTGGAGAGTTCGGCCAACTTTCTGACCTCATCCGCAACAACCGCGAATCCCTTGCCATACTCCCCGGCATGAGCGGCTTCGATAGCCGCATTCATGGCCAGAATATTTGTCTGACTCGAGATTGTACCGATTACTTCAATAGCTTCCTTAACCTTCTTAAGAAAGACGGCTATATCATGGATGGCCTCGATAGTGTTGGTAACGGCACTGCTGCCCTGTTGGCTGGAATCTTCCAGTTTGTTTGTGATATGTCTGGCGTTCTGGGTGTTTTTGTTCACGGAATTAATATTTTCCGTCATCTCCACGATCGAAGCCGAATTCTGCTCAATAACAGCGGACTGATCATTAATACGCGTGGCAACCATTTCTACTGAGGCAAGTGTTTTGTCCAGTTCTCCGGTTGTATTTTCAGTGATACTACGCTGCTCTTTGAGTACGTCGTGTAAATTCTCTGTTTGCCCGATCATTTTTTCAATCTCTTCCCCGGCAATCGAAAAGGACTTATCAAGTTCATCCGTGGAGTTACGCACATCATAAATGGTTATTTGCACTTTGCGAAACACATCCGCCAGAAACTGAATAAAATTATTTAAGACAAAGGTAAGCCTTCCGATTTCATCATATCTGATGATATGGAAACGCCTGCTTAAATCGCCGCCCGCTTCGGTCAACTGAACAATATGTGATTTTATATTCCTCAACCGGCTGTCAAACTCCATGAAAATAACCAATCCCGATACCATAATAATAATGAAGAGCCCCACGCTTATAAATACCGTATTGTATGAGTATTCAAGCGAAACATCATCCGCAAGTTCATTTTTAAGCTGATCATAAATCTCTGTTTTGGAAGCAGGACTTAAAAGCAGGGTATGGACCTTTTCTTTAAAAAGCGCCTGATTATGCAGCTTATTATAAGCAGGTATGGCGATAAAGCTTAACAGGTAAAAGATAGTCGCCGCCGTAAAGAGCAGCAGCCTGGACTTTACGCTTAATTCCTTTTCTCCCTTTATATAATGTACTTTCAATAACTGCCTGGGCTTGTTAAGCATAAAATCAATAAACGTAAGCTGCACCAAAGCCGCTATAAATCCGGTGGAGAGATTGGTAACAAGATTAAAGATCCCGAAACGCAGTCCTTCGGAAGCATCGGGCACTTTACTATAAATAAGAACGTACATGATGAACGATGAAATTACATAAAAGCCCAAATTAAGCAGAAAAACCGGCACAGGCATTTTCCTTGAAATGAATTTAGCTTTTGCAAATATATTTTCAGGAATTTGCTGATTGGCAGAGGCTAAATTATAGAAAATTTGGAACGGCTTTAAGAGTATATAAAATACTGACAGACCGATCAGCGAACAGAGCAACAAAGATAGATAACCCAACAATTTATATGTTTGATCCGTCTCCGTGGTAAAGCCCATGAGGTAGCTTCCCAGCATTATTTTATAGCCGGCAAGGATTACGATACTTATTATGACAATCAGCAGGATTTTAATTCTCAAACTATTTCTGTTTAATATGCTTATTTTCATTGCTCTTACGTCAAGCACATATGCTTGTTAAAAATAGATTTCACAATCTTGCAGTCGTTCCTTTAACTCGTCAATCTCCGATTGGGTGATATTGGTGCCGCTTAAAAAAAGCCGCTTAAGACCTGTTAAATGAACAAGACCGTTACTTACACTTTCGTTGCCAATTGCCGTATCAGATAAAAACAGGGTGTTAAGATGCGTCAACTTTGAAATACCTTGGACAACACCTTGATCGGTTATGGCCGTACCTGTCAGATAGAGATGCTCCAAATTAGTAAGCGCAGAGATTCCCTGTAAAATACCCTGGTCACCCACCTTGGTGCGGTTCAAGGAAAGAAATCTTAAGTTTTCAAGCTGATGCAATCCATTTACCACCGAGACATCACTCAATTCATTAAAACCCAAATCCAGACAAGCAAGTTGCGCCAATTTGGAAATTCCATTCACCACACCGCTGTCGGTTACTTTAGTGCCGCCCAGAGATAATTGAGTCAACTTATTCAACTTGGCAATTCCATTAATGCACGCGTCGTCCCCCACCTGGGTGCTTTCCAACTGAAGGGAGATAATATTTCCTAGCTGCGTAATACCTCGTAAAATGCCGCCGTCGGATACGGCAGTAGACATTAAATTCAGATATCTTAAGTTTTTAAGCCGAGATATGCCATTGATTACCGCTTCGTCGGTTACATTCGTACTCCATAAACTTAAATAATATATATTCTTCAAACGGCTTACGCCTTGAATCACGCCTCGATTACTTACCTGTGAAAAACGAACACTGAGGTAACGGAGATTGGGAAGAATTTCCGAGATTAAAATAAGATCATCGTCCCGCATGTTCTTCCAATCGATATCGATATATTTCAAATTCGGCAGTGCGTTTAATATTTTCGGCTGAAAATCACCGACACTGATTTTCAGCGCGATTTTCTCTTCATAAGGTTTAAGTTTGCTAAAAAAATCTTCAGTCATTACTCTGGGATTTATAATCCATACAACTTTGACCTCATTATTTATTAATGAAATATCTTGTTGCGTACTCACTCTCACGGCATACTTGCTATCATTTGCATAGACAAAGTTTTGACTTGAAGACAACGATATTCTATCTTCGCCATTATAAAAAAGCGGAAGCAGCCTCCCCCCGCTAATGACTACCTGAATTACATCTCCCGCATGCGCGGAATAATAGTTGATTTCCCCCCGATCACCTACTACAATAAACGTTTTAATCGCACCTAATCCGTCACTTGATCCGCACCGGAATAAGCAGATACTCATTAATAATAGCAAAGACAGTTTTTTCAACATGTACTTCCTCCATGGTTATACGTACCAATAAAAAAGAGCATTTCATTGTTAAAGTTTATATATGTAATTGGATAAGTCAAATAATTTTCATAGTGGTGCCTTGAACCGCAACAAAAACCTCAACGATCTTTGTTGATTCCAAAAGACTGCTGCACAATAACAATCAGATCAACTGCAGCACGCACCATCTCCATAAGAACTTCATTAACCCGAATTTCTTCATTTTCATCAAGAATATCATCACCCATCAAGGCATCGGTAATGGTTCTGTTCAACTTGGCCACGGCTTCAATTAAAACAGACATCTGCCTGGTAAGGTTTTTATATGAAAAATTTATCTTTGATTCCGTAAACCTGGTTATGGAATCGACGAGGGTAATAATATTTTTCAAAGAGTGAGCCAGGCGGGGATTGGGATTGGTTTCGGCTTTCATCTTCCAATTCTCAAAACGATCCAATATTCTTTCAATAAGCATTTTAAGATCGGCATTAGACGGAAGATCGTTTTGCTGTACTCTTACAATGCTTTTATCTTTGTCATTTTTCTGTTTCATACCTTACCTAAATATATTTTAGATAAACCTAATATACCAAAATTACCGCTTATGTAAAAGCAAAATAAAATTGCCGTATTGTAAATTTGCCGGCAGACAATATATACTTTAAGGTAGTATAGAGAGATACGGGGGGAATTCATCTATGGACGACCTGAAAGATCGGGAAGAAAAAATCGGCCAAGGACTGGTACGGATCGGCGCCATGACACAGGACCAGGTTGACGACATCTTAAAACGCCAGCAGGCAGGCGATGCCAGTCTGTTTGGGGTCATGGCCATCGAACTGGGATATATTGATCCGGATACTCTGTTAAAATATCTTTCGGCCAAAGAAGTATAACACACGGGAGCAAATCCGGCCATGAATACTCAAGGAATCGCTGATACCACGCATGAAATAGCCATAGGCGATGCCCAATCACTGGACCGCATTCCTGATGAAAGCGTGGATCTTGTAGTAACCTCACCGCCCTACCCCATGATTGAAATGTGGGACACTCTCTTTACAGCCCAACATCCTGAAATAAAAAATCTTATGGAGCATGGTCTTGGGAAAAAAGCATTTCTATTAATGCACAAGCTGTTGGACCCGGTATGGCTGGAAATAAAGCGCACTCTTAAGCCCGGAGGATTTGTCTGTATCAATATTGGAGATGCAACCAGAACTGTGGGAAACAGTTTCCAATTATATCCTAATCACACAATAATTCAGAAGCGTTTCTTCGAACTGCAGTTTGATGCACTCCCCATTATACTATGGTGGAAACCGACCAACGCTCCAAATAAGTTTATGGGTTCCGGCATGCTTGCGGCCGGGGCCTATGTGACCTTAGAGCATGAATATATATTGATTTTTCGCAAGGGGGCAAAACGGGAGTTTTCAAACCGGGAACAAAAACTGGGCCGCCGACAAAGCGCTCTGTTTTGGGAAGAACGCAATACATGGTACTCGGACAGGTGGGATTTAAACGGAGTAAGACAGATCCTGCCCAGGACCAAAGTAAGAAAACGCAGCGCGGCCTATCCTTTTGAACTGGCCTACAGATTGATTAACATGTTTTCCGTACAAGGCGATCTTGTTGTGGATCCCTTTCTGGGAACAGGCACAACTCTGTTCGCCGCCATGACAGCGTGCCGCAACAGCATGGGCGTGGAACTGGAGCGGGGATTTATCCCTCTTATAAAAAGCCAGGCCAAAGAAGTGATTCCAAAAATGAATGATTACATTTGTAACAGGATCAACGCCCACAAACAGTTTGTTCATGAGCATATACTACAAAACAAAAAACTTCCGTATAAAAATAGGCATTACGGTTTTGCCGTAAAAACCCGGCAGGAAACCGATCTGTTTATCCCTTATATCAATCGCATTCACCTGTCTGGACCTCTTTGTTTTAACGTCTCCTATTACAATAAGGCAACCAAAGCTAATCCTCACATCATCTATAAATTACAATAGAAAGTACGATAGATAAAGTAACTTGACTTTTTTGCATATTAAAACTATCGTCATTTAGACAGGACTAAAGACCATGGATATGCTATCTTTTACAGATCAAGTAGATACCATCCGCACCGCATTCAGCTATATCAACCGTTTTAAAGGCCATACCTTTGTTATTAAAATCGTAAGCTCGCTTTTCTCACATCCTCTGTTTCCGCTGCTTATCAAAGATATCGTACTGCTGCATAAGATGGGAATCCGCATCGTACTTATTCCCGGTGCCCGCGAACGTATTAATGAGATTCTTAAAACCTATAATATCAAATGCAGGACCGTAGATAATATTAGAATAACACCGGCCGAAGCCATGCCCTTTATTAAAATGGCCGGCTTCGATGTGTCGAATAAGTTGATGACCTTCCTGGCCGAAAACAATACCAGCGCGATTATCGGCAACTGGGTGAAAGCCAGAAGTATCGGAGTGGTTAAGGGGATCGATTTTCAGAGTTCCGGTACCGTGGAGAAACTAAAAGTGGAAATCGTGGAAAAAATGCTGGATGAAGGGCTTATCCCCATTTTTCCCAATATCGGCTGGAGTACTACGGGTAAACCTTATAATATCTCTTCCAATGAACTGGCATTTACCGTAAGCAGAGATCTGCACGCGAGCAAACTGTTTTTCATCACTAATTTTGACGGAGTTACAGCGCGCGATTTGAAAATTCCGGAAGGTGTGTATATAAATAACGACAATCATATCACCCAGCTTACCGCTCCGCAGGCAAGAAATTTATTGGATCTCAACAAAAAAAAGGAAAAGAGCAAAGAGTACGAATTAATCAATGTAGCGTTCAACGCCTGCATTAATGGTGTAGACAGAGTACATATTATAAATGGCAGCATTGAGGGCATGCTGATTAAAGAAATCTTTTCCAACCGCGGTTTAGGCACTATGATATATAATGACCCTCATGAAAATATCCGATCGGCGAGCTTTGCCGATATTTCAGATATAATCCGGATTATGCGTCCGGCGATTGCGGACGGAATCCTTGTACCCCGTACTTCAGAAGACGTAGCGGAAAAAATTGACGATTACGTAATCTATGAAGTGGACGGTACACCCCATGCGTGCGGGGCGCTTCATATTTATAACGATGAGCAGGCAGAAATCGCCGGGATCGCAGTGGACAATACATACAGCAGCCTCGGCATAGGAAAGAAAATAATAAACTTTCTATTGGACAAGGCAATTAAACATAAACTGAAGCAGATTTTTGTATTGACCACACAAACCTCCGATTGGTTCGTGGGACTCGGTTTCAAAAGAGATGAGGTATCGGTTTTGCCTCAAGAAAAACAAAAACAATATAACAAAGACAGAAATTCCTTAATTTTTACCTATACCATCGATAGTGTGCGTAAAAAACGGCATTACAGCGTGGAATAATTTTTAAAATTAAAAGAACATTACGGTAATATTCTGATGTTTTTTAAAAAATTCTTTAATCTCATCAAAATTTGAGATGCGCGGTCCGAAGAAATTGACATTGGTTTTATATCTTCCCACTCTGCTGATTATTGAACGCGCCACTATTTTCGGATTAAAAAAAGGTTCAATCCGTTCCTTGCTGTTTTTATATTGAAATGCCATTTCATAGCGCAGTTGCCGCTTAGGCTGATCATAATAAGCGTACACAAAGAAATTATAAATCGCGCCCTCCAACCTTTCCATCACGTGTTCCTGCTTTACACCTGTCAGACACTTCTTTACGATTTTTTGAGCCAGCTCGTCAAATGAGTTTTCCAAATCAAGGAAATGGGAAATAATGAACTCAGCAACTATTAAACACTCTTCCGCGCTGTTTAGATTGGCAAGAAATTTTTTACTTACCGTAAATATCTGCTCTTTTCCCTGCTTCTCAAATTCAGGATTTAAAAGCAGGATGAGAAGAATCAGTAATGGTGATTTATACCTTTCTTTTTCCGGAACAGTTTCATCATTTGCTACCTTCCATACTATATCCGCCAGTATCTTCTTGGAGATCTCCCTTGAAAGCTTGAAGTTATCCATGAGGTTTTTTACAAGCAGTTTGTAACTCATTAACCGGTCATAATAAGGTGCATAGAACATCGGACTTATCATATCGGCCGACTTCAACAAACCGATTGCCGTTACCTTTGTTTTATACTTATGCTCAATATTTCCGATGGGAGCGTAGTGCTTTATTAAAAGTTCTGCAATAATCTCTAATGGTTCAATCATAGGTTTCTATATACTGAAATATGTATATTAGCATTCTCACAATTACTATTATGATAGGTTTTTTAAAAACTGAAAAGTGATTTTTTTTAAAATTAACACTGTTCCCGTTTTTATTTACAGGCCGCGGGTTGCACACTATTAAAAACCGGAGCAAATACACCACATCTATGGACATTTGTTCCCTTTGTATGTTAATTTCTCTTTAGAAAAAGCCGCCACCTCTGACGGTGGTTTAAAAGTTGCTGAAGTGGCGGTGCTTTTTCCTTTGATACGTTTGTCCCCATTACGGAGTTTTTCATGAATATCGGTTTTTTTACAGAGTGCTGGGATCCTCAGATTAACGGTGTTATTACTTCAATCAAGAACCTTCAATATGAGCTTATCAAGCGACATAATTCCATTTATGTTTTTGCTCCTCATTATAAAAATCATAATGATAACGATCCCCATATCTTCAGACAATGGGCGATCAAATATTTTTTTCAACCCGAGTTCAATTTCGCCAGTCTTTTAAAATTCAAAGCGCTGCGCAAAGCAAGACAATGGAACCTGGACCTGGTGCATTCACATACCGAATTTTCTTTGGGAATTATCGCCTCCGGAGTGGCAAAACAGCTTAACCTTCCGTTTGTCCTTACTTTCCACACACTTTGGGAATTCTACAGCCACTACTTCTTATGGGATATCCTGCCTCAAAACATGTTTAGATATATCCTCTCATTGCTCTATAAATCACCGGATTACTTTATAGCTCCCTCTGAAAAAGTAAAAACCTATTTGGAAACCATAATGAGTGTAACGGCGACAATTAAGGTTATCCCTACAGGGCTTAATCTTAATCACTTCTTTGATTATGATGTCACGCCCCACATAAGACGGGAGTTCCGCAAAAAGTACGGCATGACTCCCGATGATAAAGTAATGGTTTTCGTGGGAAGAATCGGTAAAGAAAAATCCGTCGACGTACTGATTCGGGGGCTGGCACAATTAATGGGGGAATACCCTCATCTGAAATTATTGGTCGTAGGCGGCGGTCCGGGAATCCCCGAGTTACAAAGATTGGCCAAGAAGCATCATGTCGAACACTCCGTTATCTTCACCGGTTATATTCCGTGGGAACATATTCCGCTTGCTTATAAGTCATCCGATATTTTTGTACTGGCTTCCGTATCCGAAACGCAAGGGTTGGTAACTGTCGAAGCCCTTGCCTGCGGACTGCCTATCATAGTACGCAAAGATCAGGCTAATCTGGATATTATCGGAAACGGCCGCTTCGGCTTGGTCTTTAATAAACCTGAAGAGTTCCCGGCCGCAGTAAAGCTTCTGCTTTCACATCCTGAACTGGAAAAAGATTTAAAGGCAAAAGCACAAAAAGCTTCCTTAAAATATTCAGTCGAACAGTTTGGAAAACAAGTGCTTGAGTATTATAATTGGATTATAGAAGACCATAAAGGCAAAATGAGCAGCAGTGCATATAGATAAAAATAAAAGAACTATGAATATAGCCTTTTTTACAGAATGTTGGGATCCCCAAATAAACGGTGTAATTACATCGATAAAGAACCTTGAATTCGAACTGCTTAATCGCGGTTACAACACCTTTATTTTTGCTCCCCAGCATAACAATTACCATGATACCCAATCCACAATTTTCAGACAGCGCGCCATAAAATATTATTTTCAACCGGAGTTTAATTTTGCCAGCATGTTCATTCATAAAGCGTTAAAAAAGGCAAAAGAATGGAATATTCAGCTTATTCATTCACATACTGAATTTTCCATGGGTGTTGTGGCAGCCCGCGTTGCATCAAGCTTAAACATTCCCCACATTTTCACATTTCATACGCTGTGGGAATATTACAGTCATTACTTTTTTTGGGATGTCTTTCCCCGAAGTACTTTCCGCTGGATATTATCACTTCTTTATAAAATTCCACATTATTTTATTGTGCCCTCCCGGAAAATAAAGACATATCTGGAAGATATAATGCGTATCAATGGTGTAATTGAAATAATACCCACCGGATTACATCTGGACCATTTCTACGATTACAAAATAACCGCCCGTGACCGTACAGCTTTTCGTGAAAAATACGGTATAGGAAAAACCGATAACGTTATGATTTTCGTCGGCCGTATGGGAAGAGAAAAATCAATTGATATTTTAATCCAAGGACTCCCCTTTATAATTAAAAACCATCCTGATATCAAATTACTGCTTATTGGAGGTGGGCCTGCTGTCGCCGAGTTAAAAAAATATGCCCGTTCTTTGGCTGTAGAAAAACATGTGATTTTCTGCGGTTATATGCCCTGGCAGGATATACCTTTGGCGTATAAATCATCGGATATTTTTGTAAATGCTTCGACATCCGAGACACAAGGTTTGGTAACCATAGAAGCCATGGCAAGCGGACTGCCTGCTATTGTAAAAAACGATATAACCAATCTGGAAATAATCAATAACGGAAAGCACGGGCTTGTATTTAATGACAGCCAGGAATTTGCCGAGAAAGTCCACTCCTTATTCTCACAGGCCCCATTAAGGAATGAACTTCATAAAAAATCATTAACCGCATCTCAAAAATATACAGTACAAGAATTCGGCAGGCGGACTCAGGAGTTCTACGGAAACGTGTTTAAGGATTTTTACAAAAAGAATACGATTCTCTAAAACTGATTCACCGCATGAATCGGTCTGCCGTGTTTAAATACTTCAAGCACATTGCGAGCGGCACTCAACTTTAACTCATGTTGGGACTGGGTGCTGTAATACGAAGTATGATCCGTAAGCACCAGATTATCAAGCTTCCGCAAAGGACTTGAAAGAGGAAGAGGTTCTTGCTCAAACACATCCAAACCGGCACTCATAATCCGCCTGCTCTTTAAGGCAGCAATCAATGCCTTTTCATCGATTACAGCACCCCGGGAGGTATTAATCACCATGGCGTTGTGTTTCATTTTTTGTATCTCTTTTTTACCAAGCAGATGGAAGGTTTCATGGTTTAGCGGCAGGTGCAGGGATATAAAATCCGCTTCACAAAGCAGCTCATCAAGTTCAACTTTTATTCCTTTGAATTTACTTATTTCCTTGGAACTCACATAGGGATCACAAACCAAAATCCGGGACAGGCCAAAACCCCTCATTTTCCGATGAACTGTCCGGCCAATTCTTCCGTATCCGATAATGCCGAGCGTGCACGTGCTTATCCTGGGGAGGGGGAACCGATCCTCCAATTTCCACATACCCTGACGAACAAGCTTGTCTTTAAAAGCAATACTGCGCGCACAGTTTAATAATAATGCTATGGCATGATCGGCGGTTTCTTCCATACAGTAATCGGGAACATGAGCTACCCATATTTTTTTAGCTGTCGCCGCTTTTATATCAACATTATCCACTCCAATACCATAGCGGGATATAACCTTGCAGCTCTGCATTTGCCCTATGATGTCTTTGGTGACAGCGTGCAGATTAACCAACACCGCGTCCGCTTGTTTTACTCTCCGGACAAGATCCTGTTCTGTTTGAGGATTGGATATATCAACCCGAGCATCCATGGCCGACAAAACCTGCTGCTCTTCCCTATATGAATTGAAAACACTATCTATAATGACTACTAACGGATGCATGCTTCTTTATTATCTACAGTTCTCAGTTTTAATCCTGTGTTATTTTTTTTTCATGAGTAATTGCTTTACATTGCTCAGCAGCTCTTCGGTGGTAAAGGGTTTTTCCAAAAAAGCCACATTCGGCTGCGTTTTACGTTCTTTGAGTTTATTTAACTCTTCCAGCTGACCTGAAGTGAAAATCACTTTAAGGTCAGGGTATAATTGCTTTAACTTATCCGCCAGATCATATCCCGACATCTGCGGCAGGTTAATATCAGTGATAAGCATATCCAGAGCAGATACCTCTTTGGAAACCAAAGCAAGAGCCTGCTCAGCAGCAAGCGCTTTAATGGTAACATATCCTTCCTGCTCCAGAACTCTCTCAACCATGGTGCGAACGATCTCTTTATCCTCCACAAGTAAAATTATGGCGCTCTCTTTTTTATCAGCCCGGACTGTATTCTGCTCTTGATTATGATTTTTAACGAGGGCGGGAAAATAAAGATAAAACCTTGTTCCCTTTCCCAATTCACTCTCTACTTTGATTATTCCTTTATTCTTTTTCATTATGGCATATACGGTTGACAATCCCAGTCCCGTACCCTTGTCTTTACTTTTTGTGGAAAAAAACGGCTCGAAGATGCGGGATTTCGTATCGATATCCATTCCTATTCCCGTATCATATATTGAAAGCACCGCGTAGAGACCCGGTATGAGCTCGATATCACGATGGGCGTTTGCGGGGGTTATCCCGATCTGCTCGGTTTTCATCAGAAGCTTACCGCCTTTGGGCATGGCATCTCGTGCATTAACCGCTAAATTCATAATCACCTGCTCGATCTGACTGCGATCGGCTTTGATACTGCTTAATCCCGGATCAAAAAAAGTAGTGAACTCAATTTCTTCACCAAGCAGGCGTCTGAGCATACTGTCCATATCAGATAAAATCCGGTTGAGATTGATCTCTTCCGCCTGTATTTTCTGTTTTTTACTGAAATAAAGTAATTTTTTTGTCAGTTCGGCCGCCATATTTGCGGCATGTCTAATTTCCGTTATGTCGTTATGTAATTCGCTGTTTTTATCAAGAACACGCAGACAGAGATCACTGTATCCTAAAATTGCGGTTACCAGATTATTAAAATCATGCGCTATGCTACCGGCAAAACGCCCTACAGCTTCCATTTTCATGGAATGATTAAGCTGTTCCTCGAGTCGTTTCCTTTGGGTTATATCAATGAGGACTCCTTTAATATCCAACAACTCTCCCACCTCATCAAATCGACCGTGGAAATTACCCAATACGTACACGGATGTACCGTCATGCTTCATGAATTCCGTCTCATACGACTCTACTTTTCTCTTTTCTTTTATAGTCTCTACTACTTCCTCCCACTCATAAGCGCTGCTGCATAATGTTGAAAAGTTGTATTCAATACCATCATTATTTTTTGTACTGCCCAAGATGCGCTCAAATGACGGATTAAACAGTGTTATCCGGCCTTGAGGTGTTACAATAATATCGGCGGCCGGGTTCTCTTCAAAAAAATACTTATACTTACCCGCGCTGTCGCGTAATTCTTCTATGCTTTTTATATTATGAATCATGTGGGCGCTTAATCCGGCCAGCACATTACCCAATTTTTTATCATGATCGGTAAAGCCGTTATTTTCCTTGTCATGTAAAGAAACACAGCCCATAAGATTATGAGTATTGTGGATCAGAGGAAGGATCAGAAAGGACTCTTTTTTATAACCATGCCAGCCGCTTGATACAAAGCGTTTTTCTTGTTTAAGGTTCTTCACGAGCAGAGGTTCTCTTTTGTTAAGAACCTGTCCGAAAAAACTCGATTTCTTTAAAGGCAGTTCAATCTCATCCGGAGTATGTCCGGGATCCAGTGAATAGATCCGCTGCAGCTTCTCATTCTCTAAGATAAAGAAGCTTCCTCCCATTATATTGAAGATAGCTGAAAATTCCTGCATAATTACCTGGCCCAACTCCTCCAAATAATTACAGGCAATAAAACGTTTGCCGGCTTTAAAAATCTGCGAAAGCATATTACTGAACAGCACTGCCTCATTTTTTACTTCATAAAATTGATTTTGCAATCGATTATTATTCATTTCTAATGTTATTTTCTCAAGACAGCGAGCCAATAGATTGCGCATTTTTACAGGGTTAAAAGGCTTTATCAGATAATCATATGCTCCCTGCTCCAGATAGACCAGCGCTTGTTCTTCGCAATCTCCGGTTGTACTTAAAACGCACACTGCATAAGGATTAGTGGTTTTATATTGGCGGATAAATTCTATAATTTCCTGATTTTTATAATTGATACAATCTATAACACAGAGAAAAGGCGGCTGTAAGAATATTTCCTTATTATGCTTGAGGTCCGACACATGAATACAATCAAATCCTAACTGAGTAACAATATCTTTGAATGTCTTGATGTGTTTATCACTGTTTTCTACAATGAGAATGGTGCGTAAGCTTTTACTTGTTTCGCTAAACAACTCAGCGGTTGTTTTCATAATCTTTCCCCTTTACTATTATCTAAATCTCTGCTTCGCAACTAAACAACTTTTTTTGGCCTTTCTTCCCTTATCTAAAAACGTCACTTATTTTATGCAGTGCTTTTTCCACGTTTTCATGACTGTTAAAAGCACTGATGCGCACATAACCTTCTCCGCACTTCCCGAAACCGCTCCCCGGAGTACATACAACTCCCGCTTTTTCCAACAGCAGATTAAAGAAATCCCATGAAGCCATTTTTGCCTGTATCCAAATATAGGGTGAATTATCCCCCCCGGTGCAAAGGAATCCCATTTCGGAAAATCTTTTCCTGATGAGGCCGGCGTTGTGCATGTAATAATCAATTAAATCCTTAACCTGTTTTTTACCTTCAGCTGAAAAAACAGCCTCCGCCGCCCGCTGTACGGGATAGGAAACGCCGTTAAATTTTGTGGTCTGCCTTCTCAACCACAATGTATGCAGCGGTACCGCAGTACCGGAACGCGTATAAACATTGCATGCTTCGGGTACGACCGTATACGCGCAACGGGTACCGGTAAAGCCGGCTGTTTTGGAGAAACTCCTGATTTCTACCGCCACTTCCTTGGCTCCTTGAATTTCAAAAATACTGCGCGGAAGGGTTTCGTCTTTGATAAAGGCTTCGTACGCGGCATCGTAAATTATTAATGCATTGTTTTTTTGCGCATATGTCACCCATTCCCGCAGCTTTTCTCTGCTGATGGTTGCGCCTGTGGGATTGTTGGGAAAACAAAGGTAGATCAAATCTACTTTTGTCTCCGGTAATTCAGGTACATAATTATTGTGTTCCGTGGATTTAAGATATACTAATCCCCGATAACTGGCGTCTTGCCAGTCGCCACTCCGTCCGGCCATTACATTTGTGTCAACATACACCGGATATACCGGATCCGGCACCGCGACAATCACATCTTCCGCGAAAAGTTCCTGAATATTTCCCACATCGCACTTGGCACCGTCACTTATAAATATCTCACCCGCTTCAATCTCCGCTCCGCGCTCCTTGTAATCATGGACGGCTATCTTTTCTCTTAAAAACTCATAACCCTGTTCCGGGCCATAACCGCGAAACGTGCGCTCGTCCCCCATCTCGGTTGCCGCAGCATGGAAAGCGGCAACACAGGCTGCGGGCAGAGCACAGGTGACATCCCCGATACCCAATTTAATAATCTCTCGCTCCGGATGAGACTCTCTAAAGGCCGTAATACGTTTTGAAATCTCAGAAAAAAGATAAGAGGACTGAAGTTTCAAGTAGTTTTCATTTACTCGGATCACTGCTGTTTTCTCCTTAAAACATTAAATAATTTATTATATGCCATTTTCTATATATACAGATTTCTGTCAACTTAAAATGAGCATTAATAATTTTTTTAAATGGATTTGTTAAATATACTATTTTTTCCCGCCTAAAAAGCCGCGGACCGCTTCCAACAATTGACAATTTATAGAGAATTCTATACTTTTTCAATACTTAGGCACTAAGTAATCACAGTATATCTGCACCTTGTTATGATTACTAGAGCAAAGGCGGTAAAAGTATTATGAAAATAATTAACTACAGCAGAAACCCGGAGCAGCTTAATAAAATCTTGGCAAGAGGCGAGAAAATAGATCCTGCCATAAGCGAAAAAGTGAAAACCATAATCAATGACGTGAGGAAAGACAAAGATAAAGCCCTCTTCGCATACACACAACAGTTCGACAACTTTACCCATACCGCTGAAACCGTTTTCGCGGGCAAAGATTATTTTGAAAAATGCGTACAGCGGACAGATCCGGAATTTTTAACCATAATACGGGAAGCAAAGGAAAATATCGAAAATTACCACTCCTTTCAAAAGCAATCATCATGGCTAAAGGAAAGTGCCGATGGCGTCAAACTCGGTCAGAGAGTAGTGCCGCTGGAAAAGGTCGGAGTTTATGTGCCCGGAGGCGAGGCTTTTTATCCTTCGACCGTACTCATGAATATCATCCCCGCCAAGATAGCGGGAGTGAAGGAGATCATAGTAGTTACACCGCCGGTCCATTTTCTGGACAAACCGGAATTAGGCGCCACTCTGGCTTTGCTGGGTATAGAAAAAGTCTATCTTGTCGGAGGAGCACAGGCCATAGCCGCCTTGGCTTTCGGTACGCAGAGTATACCGAGAGTTGATAAAATTGTAGGACCGGGCAATATCTATGTAAGTTTGGCCAAGCGTGAAGTATTCGGTTTTGTTGACATTGACATGATAGCGGGACCTTCGGAAGTTGTGATACTGGCCCAGGAAGGCGTTTCTCCTGAGTGGGTGGCCCTGGATCTTTTAAGCCAGGCGGAACACCGTACTGGTTTTGAATCCGCGATCCTTATTACCGATTCTCAAGAACTGGCCTTAAAAATACAAACAGCGATTGATAACTATCTTAAAAGTTCCGAGCACAGAGGAATCATTGAACAGATTCTTGACAATTACGGAGCGATAATCATAGTCGACAATATTATGCAGGGAGCAGAACTGGTGAACAGGATCGCGCCCGAGCACCTTGAGCTTTTGGTACATGATGCTGACAGTGTACTTGCAGAAATAAAACACGCGGGCGCCATTTTTATAGGCAAGTACTCAAGCGAACCGGTCGGAGATTATTGGGCAGGACCCAATCACGTACTGCCTACAGGCGGAAGCGCGCGCTTTTTTTCTCCATTAGGTGTATATGATTTCGTAAAAAGAAACTCACTTATCTATTACACTAAGCAAGCTCTCTTCAAAAACGCGGAAAAGATAAATAAATTGGCTCAATACGAGAATTTATATTTCCACGGCAGAGCGGTGATGAAACGGTATGAAGATATCAAAGATAACAAATAATCATTGCTTGCTTACCAAAAAAAGCATCACATCGCCAAAACCCATTTTTTTAGCCAGATAATCAACAGGCCTTTTAATAACGGGCGGTGCCAGGCCCTTAGCCAGACCGCCCCATGTCACTATGTTATGAATCTTGAACTGCATGCTTTCTAAAAGCCGCGATAATGTTTTTTTGGAAAAAAGAAAAAGATGATCGGCTATTGCAGAACGCCAATGTGTCTTCAACAAACGCGCTTGAAAGCCATGACTGTTGGGCGTGGTAATTACAGCCATTCCATCAGGCTTTAAGATGCGTCGTACTTCCTGAAGCAAAGCACGCGGATCCGCTACATGTTCTATAAGATGAGAGAAATGAATTAAGGAAAAAGATTCTTCTGCAAACTGCGCCTGGTCGAGAGTGCCTGGGAAAATAGGCACCTTTCTTTTTTTCATTCCGTATTCCGCCGACTCTTTACAAATCTCCACACCCTGTACCTGCCACCCTAATTCTTTCATATAAAAAAGCAGTTTTCCGGTGGCACAGCCGATATCAAGAAATAGCTTAGGTTTCCACCTTTTTAGTTTGGCCGGATTTAAACCGACGTCCTTCAAACCCAGAAGCATTAAATTAAAAAAATTATCTTCATTTGTATATTCATAGCGGAAATAGTCACCATTATAACGGTTTTCTATATCCTTCAACACCGGTTGGGGATTTTGATAAATTAATCCGCAGATTCTACATTTTACATACAGATATTCTTTAGCTTGCAGATACGTTTTTGCACTGCCCGAACCGCATACATTACAGACGATATAATGATAATCGTTGTTTGAAAATCTGCTTGAGAATGTTTTTATGGTGGAGAGCCTACCCAAATATTTACCTCCCTTGCGGTCGTATTACCATAAAAATCAATCAACGTAATATCTATCTGATTTTTTCCTTTAACCAACTCAACTTTTCCAAGGAACATTACATCAGCAAAAGATTTATTTGTTACATATAAATCAGAGAATTTTTTTCCGCAACTGTTTAAACAATACACTCCGTCTTTGAACTGGAGTGCGTTAAAAATAATTTGAATAATTCGCATATCATTATGTACAACTTTTATTTCGTATGGCGCCACTGCGGCTTTTACCCCGTCATGGATATCATGTCCGCGCACAAACAACTCAATCAATTCCAAATTCAAAACCGCATGATCCAGCAACTCCTTCAGTTCACCCTCTTTGCTTTTATAATACAAGGCCTCAATTACCGGAGGAGTTCTATCTTTTATGAACTTTGCTTCATTTTTAAAAACAATAAGCGGATTTAAAATAATTTTTTCTTTATGATCGATTATCGTCAGATGCAGATGCTTTCCGAATGAATAGCCCGTATTACCGATGATACCTATCGTATCCTGTTTCTCGAATCTCTTTTGAGATAGGGGAATGGTGCCTTGCTTAATATGCGCATAGAGACTGCGAATACCGGTATCGTCTTCAAGCACCAA
Organism: Spirochaetales bacterium; assembly: GCA_016930675.1. Lineage (GTDB taxonomy): Bacteria > Spirochaetota > Spirochaetia > SZUA-6 > RPPD01 > JAFGGG01. Next base: position 9,911 of record JAFGGG010000012.1, on the reverse strand, counting down.
AAAACTTCCCAGTCCGATGGGGATGCTGGAGAAACTTACTCCTTCCTCGTAACGAAAAACAACATCACCTGCGGAAACAGGTTTTATCTCCTGATCTTCTCCTGCCAAATCGATACCCGCATGAAAATGATCTCCTCTGCTTTCTCCGAAGGTCGCGGTAATGAGTACTTTGCTTACCGGCCATTCAAAAGCAGTAAGCAGAAGAGAAAATAATACTAAATATACTATCATGCGATACTTCATTATTCCTCCACCAGATCGAGGCGAATAATTTTATGATCGATTCCAAAAAACAAACGGTTGTGAACTGAGGTTAAAAAAATCTTTTGTCCGTTGAAATAATCTTTAAACAAGAAGGATCTTCCCGGCATCAATATTACGATCTCATTAAAATTATTCTGTGCGCTTACGACCGCCATGATGCCAACTCTTTCAATATAATCAAAAGATTTGATATCCCCCAAAAGAGGAAACGTGGAAAGCTCTTTTGAACTCACATCAAAAACCTTCAGCGCTTTCTCTCCTTCGAAAAAAAGCAGTTCACCATGACCGGAGAATTCAATCCTTACTTCCCGTCTAAAATCCGAATCCAACTTTATTAAAGAAGGCGCGGGTTTATCCTGCGCATTTAACTCTCCTAAAAAAAGGAACTGCGGTTCCGCTCCCGCCACACCCGCGTAAAGCTCGTTTTGTTCAGAAAATGCCACGCCGTAAATACAATCAACCGCACCTTGTTGCACCGGGAAAGCCGCTGCTGTATTCCCCTGCTTATCGAATATGTTTACAGTACCGTCTCCCAACCCGCACATGACAAGATTATCTGTATAATCAAAACTGGTAATCCATGACGGCACGTCAGCACTCCAAAGCACCTCTCCTGAAGAGTCTATTTCCCTTAACCCGGAGAGATCGGTTTTTAAAATAAAAACTCTAGCACCGTCTTGGGATAACAAGGGGAATCCCGGTCCCGGATCGTTATACGTTTTTTTCTCTTCTCCCTCCCGATCACTAAAAATTAAATCCACATAACTGGATGAATAATAAATAAATCCCCGATCTGATAGTGCTACTCTAAAGGGTATATCATTACGTTCTTCAATCTGCTTTAAAAAAATTATGTTGCCGTCATCATCAAAATAACCGAAATAATCACCCGGCTGATTCCCTAAACTAAAAGCCTGCGCGGAGGCTAAATCCTTTCCTGCGGCAGTTGCAGTCTCCGTTACGGACGGGTCGGAAAGATCGATTACCCATTGCAGGTGGATTCTTAATTCTTTTTGTAAAGGTGAGGAGAACATAAAGAAATAGCATAAAAGAAATAAAAGACCGATGATAATCGGAGTTTTTTTAATTCTCTTATTTTTTTTTTGGAAAAGTGTTTGCATCGAATGTTCTATCCTATAGTATTGAAATTAGGTTGTCAATTGAGTTTTAAAGGAGAAACCTGTGCGGAGTGATTTAAGTAACGCAGAAATAAAAAAGTATCTCCGGTTGTCCGCAGAAGCGGCGCGCAATTCATATTCACCCTATTCCCGGTTTAGAGTAGGAGCTGTTTTACTCTGCGCGGACAATTCCTTTTTTAAAGGTACGAATGTGGAGAACAGGTCTTTCGGACTTACTATCTGTGCGGAACGGTCGGCCCTGTCCGCAGCTGTTGTAGGCGGAAAACATGATTTCAAGGCACTTTTCTTAGTTTGCCTTGACGCGGAATATCCCGTACCGCCCTGCGGGGCGTGCAGACAAATATTAAGCGAGTTTACAGATCCTTGTTTCAATGTTTATTACTCTGGAAAAGATTTTAAATTTATTCATCACACTCTGGGAGAGTTATATCCTTTCGACTCCCTGCATGAATTAAAAAAACAATACTGAGGAAATTGCAAAACTCAAAATATATTAAGTTAATCAACATACCACCAGCAAAGCTGGTGGTATGTGAGGGAGCACCCCGCAGGGGTGCAAGGTGGAAGAAAAATACTAATTCTTTATACCATATTAAGTCAGCAATTTCCATTTTAGGAGCTTCTTGCAAAAATGTTATTTTTGCAAGAAGCTCTACTAGCTGTTACTTTTTGATTATGCCTTTTCTGATCTTTTCTTCGTCTTTCTTTTTGGAATCGGCTTCCATTTTGGTTGTCCATACATCTATTTTCCGTTTGGTTATTTCCAGCTCTTCCGATTCACCCAACAGGATCTGCAGTCGTTTTAAAGCCGCCAGGTAATGAATCCCCTGCTTCATATCGTCAATCCTTAAGGTAGACAGCTCATATTTCTCCCGATACCGGGCCGATGTTCTTTTCAGCATCTCAACCGCCAGGTCTAAATGTTCACGTCTTTCATTATAACCCGGCACCGAAGGATTAAGTCTGCCTAATACGGTTTTAAGGTTAATAAGGTTTTTTAATACGGTTGTATAACGTCCTTCGAGCTCCACAAAAGACCACTTCCATTTAGAATTTATTCCAAAGGCATCTTCAACCGAAGCAATGGCAAAACCAAGTTTTCTTACCAGATTATAACGTTTTATGTCATCATACTCTTCAATGGATACAAGTCGATCCTCATATTCGGAAAACGGAGCATCTATGTATGTTGATACGATTTCTTCAAGATAGATAATACTCTTGTAGCAGCATTTCCGGGCCTCATTTAAAAACGCTTCGTTTTTAACACCCAAAAGTGCAACCGAGAGAGAGTTCATTAATAAATAATAAGAAACTAAATTTATATTTTCATCAGATAACTGTAATTTTTTATAGTTAGCACCCGCTTTATCGGAAAGCATTGCAATCTTAAGTTTCTTCTCACCTTCTAAAATGCCGTTTACTAGTTTTTTATACTCCTTTATTTTCTCAAAGTATTTCTTTTTAGCGGCCTGACTGATTTTTGCCATCTATGATACCTCCTCTAAGAGCCGTATCATCAATTCTCATTTGATAAAATGAGAATTGATTTGTATAAAACTCTGCGCAGGCGATTCTAAATTTGCCCGATTATATGGCAGTTTTATGAACAACTACTCATCAAAATTAGTTATTATGGTGCAAATTTAGAATCACTTGAGCCGTATTTTAACAAAAGCTCTTCGGCGTGTTTTAGCGAAACATCCTCCTTCTTATCTCCGGCCAGCATCCTGGCAATTTCTTCTTTTTTTTCCTGCCCTTTTACTGTTTTCACTTTAGTAAATGTTCTGCCTTTTTCCATGATCTTTTCAACCTTTATATGGTTGTTCGCTCTCACAGCAATTGTCGCCAAATGGGTTATACAAAGAATCTGCTTGAACTCAGAAAGATATTTCAAGCGTTCGCCCACCGCGATTGCCACCTGTCCGCCGATACCGGCGTCGACCTCATCAAAAATCAGACTATTAATATCATCAGATTCAGCCAGTGCGGATTTAATGGCAAGCATGACTCTGGACAACTCTCCGCCGGAAACAATACTCTTCAATTTTTTGAATGGTTCCCCTAAATTGGGTGAGATCACATATTCTATATCGTCCTTACCGTACTGTGCAATAATCGGCCGCTTGCTTTCATTCAATTTTTCTCTCACCATAACCTTAAAGCGTACCTTCGGCATACCCAGATGTTTCAACTCGTCTTCCACCTTTTTTTCCAACACAGAAGCTGCACTCTTCCTTTTTTCTGACAATACTCCCGCGCTTTCAACCAAAGCTTTTTCCTGTTCTGAGATTTGCCGCTTTAATATTTCTTTATCTTCCTCCCAATTCTCGATTGATTCAAGTTCAACCGTGCTGTCTTCATAAAATTTAGTCACTTCTTCAATAGTATCACCATATTTCTTTTTTAACAATCTGATTTCTTTGAGTCGGTCTTCAACCAGGGTAAGACGTCCTGAATCAAAATTAAGCTGCTCCTTAAAATGACGAATCCCCGCTACAAAATCTTCAAGTTCATAGTAAGAATCTTCAAGTTGATTCTTTAAAGCATTAAGGCTTGAGTCAATTTCCGTGAGCTCATCCATGCTTGCGCGAGTTGTACGCAAAGAAGCCAGTGCTCCTCCTCTGCTTTCCGCGACATTACCGTAAATCTGTTCCAAAAGCTGAAACAGACGCTCGTAATTTGCCAGCAGCTTATGTTCCTGTTCCAGCTCCTCGTCTTCTTTGGGTTTAAGCTCCGCTTTACCGATCTCAGAAATCGCGTGTTTGAGCAGTTCAACCTGACGCAGCCGCTCTCGTTCCGAAGCAATCAACTTATTATAGCGATCTTTTAATGTTTTAAGCTCTATAAACTGGATTTTAAAATTATCAGCCTCTTCACCGCAACCGGCAAAAAAATCCAGCACCTTTCTATGATTTTCGATTTGCAGCAGAGATTGGTGTTCATGCTGGCCGTGCATATCGAAAACCAATGAGGTCATTTCCTGGAGGATGCTTCGTGTTACCGGTACCGATTGGATATATATGGAGCCTCGTCCGCTTTGTTTAACTACGCGCCGTAAAATGACCGTACCGTCCTCCGGCTCGATATCATGACTTTTCAGCCACTGCAAAACGGATTTATTATGAGTTACATTAACTAAACCGGAAACCAGTGTCTCCTCCGTGCCCGTGCGAATAATCGAAGTATTTGCTTTTTGGCCCAGCAATAATCCTAAGGCGCCGATTAGAATTGATTTACCCGCGCCTGTCTCTCCGGACAAAATGTTTAAACCGGGAGAAAATTTAATTGAAATCCTGTCGATCAACGCGTAGTTATGCACATTAAGTTCTTCAAGCATTCGCTTCTCCGGACCAGTTAAGTTTTGTTCTCAATACCTCATAAAAATTTCGTTTATCGGAGTTGATAATATAGGTATAATGATCCGATTTTTGAAATATCACCCTATCCTTAGGTTTAAGCACAAAAAGCTCCTGACCATCAACCGTAAGATTGAGCGTTGTTCTTTGTTTTTCCTCGACAACTATCTCAATATACTCTCCAGCCGGAACTACCAGGGGGCGGTGGGAGAGTGAGAAAGGGCAGATGGGAGAGATAATAAGCGCTTCCATCTCCGGATGGAGAATAGGCCCCCCGGCGGATAATGAATAGGCGGTAGAACCGGTCGGTGTGGCGATTATTATACCGTCCGCACGATAGCGGCCTATATATGTTTCAGAAAGATATGCATCAAGACGTACCAGCCTTGCTATTCCTGAGGTAATAATGACACCGTCGTTAAGACCTCTAAAAACACCCACCTCTTTTTCCTCTCGCAATACCTTAACATCGAGCATAATTCTGCGGCCCACTGAAATCTTTCCGCTCACATACTTCTCGTATACCTCCTGCCACTCATTCTTCGATACTTCGGTAATAAAGCCAAAGGTACCTAAATTAATCGCCAAGATGGGGATATCATTGCCCGCGACAAGCCCGGCACAGTAAAGCAGCGTGCCGTCGCCGCCTACTGAAAGGGCTAAATCCGTCCGGCTAAGCGATGCATCGGCTTTGGGTTGGGTATTTTTATAATCGAGTATTTCAAGCTGGATATTTCTTTCACTGAAAAAGGATTTTATCTGTTCCGCTATTTGTGCGCTCTGAAGTTTAGTGTTATTTAAAACAGCAATTACCTTTTGTATTTTTTTCATTACCAACCAGCTTCTCCTCATCACTATAAGATCTAATAGTTTTTTTGTAAAGTTCTCCTAAAAAAAAGAAGGTCTACAAAGGTCGCTATTAAGGCAAAACGGCAAGCACTTTAGAAATTTCCTCAACATTTTTTTTACCAAGAGAAGGATAAAGCGGAAACAGTACACAGCGTAATAAAAGCGTTTTCGCGTTTGGATACGTGTTGTAAATCTCATCGTAACGGGTTATTACCGATTCATTAAATGCCGCATGGGTTTCGATATGCTGTTTTTTTGCAAACTTTCTTACTTCCATCATGCTCTGTGACACCATAACCGGAAAAGAATAATACACATTACACGCGCTGTTTTTCTGAACCAGCGTACTGTGTTTCGATCGCATTAATGCCTTCGAAAAAAAGCTTGCAATTTCTTTGCGTGTGTCCAAAAAAACTGAAATTTGCTTGAGCTGAGCTAATCCGATAGCTGCATTAATATCGGGGAGCAAGGAGTATTCCGGAGACATCTCCAATACTCTTTTTAAAAACCTGTAATCGTGTTTATTTTTTACCAGCACTACACCGCCGGAACCTGTGGTAATAATATTATTTTGATCTAAAGAGACTACTGTAACATCCCCGATACCTCCGCAGTTTACATCTTCCCATTGTGCCCCCAGCCCCTGCGAGATATCTTCGATTATGGGAATTCCGCACTCCCTGATTTCAGCCAGATTGGGAACAAAACCCAGCGTATAGTGCAATAATACGGCTTTAGCCTGTTTCAAATAGTTATTATGTAACTCATCAGTCGCTATCACGGCAGAATCCGGATCGACATCAATAAAAAGCGGTTTTAATTTCTTTGCTTCCAGAACATCAAGGTAAATTGAGGGGGAAAGGGGAGAAATAATTACTTTGTCCCCAGGCTCAAGCTTCAGTATATCAAGGGAAAGCAGAAGTGAAGAATAATAACTTGCTAAAGCTACTCCGCCTGCCGATTGCAGATAGTGGGCTAATGCAGAAATAAATTCATGACTATACTTTCCAGGACCTATAAGATCTCCCACCATACAGGAGAGTACATTATCCATATCTTTTCTGCGTAATGTCGGTTTAAATAGAGAAATCGCCATAAAGTGTAATCCTTACTATTTGATAGAGCTGAGCTGTTGCAACTCTTTGGGATTGAATAATTTTTCAATATTCAAAATTATAATATAGTTATCATCAACATTCACGACACCTTGGATATATTCCACACCAATACCGGAAATCATCTGTGGAGGCGGTTGAATCAGATTAATATCCAATGAAATTACCCGCAACACTTTATCGATAATAACGCCCAGTGTCATATTATTGATTTCAAGAATAATAAAACCGCTTAACAGCCTGTCTTCTTCACTCATCTCCAGCTTTTTCAGCACAAAGCGTTTATGTAAATTGATTATCGGTGTAACCAATCCCCTTAAATTGAGGATGCCCTCTACATAAGGCGGAGCATTAGGAATCTCTCGAACTTCCTGCATATTTACAATCTGCTTTATTTCCATTATATCAATTGCATAGACTTCCTCTCCCAATTGAAAGGTTACTACTTGTATTTGTTTGTCTTTCTCCATTAAAACCTCCATTTACTGTATAAAGTAAGTTGCGTCATCCCTGCATAAGCGGAACAAACCTGCAGCCGATACTTTCTTCAGTCTGATAACTGTCGCCAATCTTTCTTACCACAAGTAAATCCTGGTACCGCTTATAATCTCCTACCGGAATAACTAAAATTCCATTATCGCTAAGCTGTTTTTTAAGGGCAACAGGTATGGTCTCTGCTGCTGCGGTTACAATTATTCTATCAAAAGGTGCATGCTCTGGCCATCCCTTTGAGCCATCACCATGTTTATACTTTATATTGGTATAACCAAAAGCATTGAGCAACCGCTCCGCATTTTTTAGAAGCACGTCAATTACTTCTACCGTATAAACCTGTTTGCAAAGAGTCGCTAAAACCGCAGTCTGATAACCGCTACCCGTTCCGATTTCAAGCACTTTCTCGTCCCCTTTTAAATGAAGGGCTTGTGTCATATAAGCCACGATATAAGGTTGAGATATGGTTTGTCCGTGTCCGATCGAAATAGGATAATCACCATACGCCACATCCCTGCTTTTTCCCGATATAAAAAGATGTCTGGGTAGTTTACGCATAACATTAAGCACTGCGGCGTCGTGAATTCCTCGTGATCGTATTTGTGTCTTAACCATATGTTCAGCTTGAGCATTATCCGGATAATCTACCATTTATAATTCATCCATCTAAATATATTAATATTTTCTATCCCTTTGATTTTAACTACTAAAAAGACAAACATCAATAGTGAATAATAAAAATCATGGCAGTATTGAATCGGTAATTTTGTTAATTACACTCTTGCTTATCTTGAGCCACTGTTTATGGAAATCCGTAAACCATCCCTCATTCAATAAAAGAAGGATGTAACGGTAAAGATTTTTTGTACATGCTTTGATATTAAAAATGAAATCCTTAAGCGCATGCTTATCGCCCAGATCAGAGACAACCCGGATGCTGAATACCGGCAAACCGGAATGTAAAGCGCTTAAATATACTCCGGCTGTTTCCCAATTGCATCCATCAGCCCCACATATTCTAACCAGTTCTCTCCTTTTCTCATCCGAGTTGATAAGGAATTTACCGCTGGCTTGCGTTCCGATGCAAATTTTGAAATCATGAGTAGTTCCGTAACGTACCGCATCCTGAAAAATTGTTTCTTTTATATTCGCTTTTAAAAAATGAAACGCAGAATGCAGAAGCATTTTCTTTATCCATTTTTTTTTAGAACCGCTCCCAGCAATATCATATTCAACGCATGTATCTCCAAAAATTAACTGCCCAATGACTGATTTTGCCTTTATTCCTGCGCAGGAACCCGTATCGACTATGATGTCAGGAGATATATGATCTATCATTGCCATAGTAGCCGCAGCTGCCTTTGCCTTGCCCGGGCCTGACTGGACTGCGAAAATATCTGCTTCTTGCTGACTACACATGCTGATTCTGCAGCCCTTTACCTTCAATTCTTTTTTAAAGGGAAATATAGTTTTGCACATCTTATACTCAATCGGTATCGGCGTTATAAGCAGTATTTTCATTATTTCCTCTGTTCATTTACGGGTAAAAATAGTTGAAAAGCGCAGGCTTTGTACCACTAAGCAGCGGCAGTCGATTATTATTCATTGTTGCATTCGATTAATAGTATGGTAATGTTGTCCGTTCCACCCGCAGCAAGGGCCTCATCCAAAAGTTTCTTGCATATGGTTTCAATGCTTTCCTGCGCTGTTATGATGGAAAGTATTTTGTCATCATCTACCATATTCCATAGACCGTCGCTGCATAGAAGAATTATATCATCTTGTAACAGCTCCACTCTGTTGTAATCGGGATATACTATTTCCTTCGCCCCCACCGCATTGGTAACTCTGTTCCTTAAAGGATGTTCTTTGACCTGCTTCTTTGTTATCTGACCTTGTTTTAAAAGCTCGGCGACCAGACTGTGATCCTCTGTAATTTGATTTAACGTATGATTTTGAAAATGGTAGGCCCTGACATCTCCTGCGTGGAGAATATGTGCTGTAGAATTGTGAATATAGCATACAATAAAAGTAGCTCCCATATTTTTTAAATCTTTATTTTTTTTACCAAAGTTAAAAATCCGATCATTCGTTTTCTTAAATACTGCTTTAAAGTGATTTTCTATTTCTTGGGCATCCGGATTAAAAGAACTCTCGTAGAATCGACATGTCTCCTTACTCGCCACCTCGCCGGCATTATGACCTCCCATGCCGTCCGCCAATAGGAAAAGTGATTTTTCTTTGTTTATATGAAAAAAGTCCTCATTGTTCGATCTTACCCGTCCCTGATTGCTGATTCCGTAGCTATTTATCTTCAAATCACACCTCTTTTTTTTTATTTGTTCATTCATTATAGCAAAAATAAGAGTTTTAACTACCTTCAAATAATAAAAAAGGGGCTGCATTCTACAATACAGCCCCTCTGCTTCTTTTATGCTTGGGAATAAGGAAAGGAGGAAAACTTACTCCCAATCTATAAAATTGTTATGTTTTTTGCTCCTACTATAAAATATAACACATTATCGAGGAAAAAGTTACAATTTTATTTAATTAAAATAAAAAATGCCTCCTCCGTTCAGACTTGCTTTGCAAGTCCTCACTACGGCCCCGTAAAGCTTGGCTTTACTCGGGGTCCCCAGGCATTGTTTTATAAAAAAAATGCCTGGCAACGTCCTACTCTTCCCCCCGACCAC
>JAFGGG010000011.1 GCA_016930675.1 Spirochaetales bacterium | reverse complement strand
GTGTGTATGAAATAAATGTAAATGAGTTTTGCATAATAATTAAATTAAGAATAAATTGCTGGCCTTCGGCAAGCCGTAGGACGTTAGATGCAATACTTTCTATATAGGTAGGAAATGGAATTAAATTCTAGTGATGAATCGAAAATAAATATAACTGAAAATCAAAAAAAATATAATGATTATGTCTCTTCACTTAAAATAAAAAAGAAATTATCAATAAAATCAGCAATGATTTCTATTACTATTGTCTCATATATGGTTCTGGGAACACTTTTTTTTAATATGCTTCAATTTCCTTGGTTTTTAACTATGATTTTAATATTGCTTGGAGTGATTGGAGCGGCTGGTTTAAATTTTAATCTTGAGAAAAATGCATTTAAGGACACAAAATGCCCTCTGTGTAATGCATCATTAAATAGCTATCAAAAGGATAGAGGTAAATGGTATCTGGAATGTATTAAATGTAATTTATCAGCATACACTGGTTATAGAGGAATGCATGGCGGAGAAGAATAGTAACATAGAAAGTACTGCATCTAACAGCGGCTTGCCGGCTGTGGCAAGCCCGGTCCGTTATATAAAACAGCATACCCGGCTTTAAAGGAAGAGTCGCGCATACATGAGCCGATAATATTGAATATGGAGAAATTACAATGAATGGATTTTAAATTCTATCAGATAATGAACAAGAAAGAATTAAAAGACTAAATGAAATAGTGATTACATCTTATCCTGAATTTGAAAAATCTTCAGATGTTTTTGATTTTTGTTGCAAAACAATCGCAAACGCGTATGAAAAATATAGTTTTTCTTGCGCAAAAAGTCGTCATCGTATATCAGCTAGAAGTTTAGATAACAACTTTAAGTTCGAAATCAGTTTTTCTTCCTCTATTGAAAGAAATGTTTCAAATGAAAATATAGTATTTAAAGTTCATGCCGGAATTGAATCGCGGCATTTTTGCAAATGGTTGGAAGAGAATATTTCTAAAAAGCCTACTACTGTTTTTTTTGCTGCTGACAGGATTGCCAGCAGATCACTTGATCCAGCATACGAACCACAAGATAAAACTGGTTATGAATGGAATATGGCAATAAAGTATTATCGTGATGACCGATTGAGGGTCATTATCCATCTTATTGATACAATTGTATTACCAATTTTTAATAGATTTAATAATATAGCTAAACTTGTTGAAGATATTACTTTAGGAACAAGTCCGGTATTAAACCTGGACCATAGATTGTCTTATGTATGGATTAATAATCCTCATAGAGTTATTGCATTTCTTTGCTTTATTCAAAGTAAAGAATATGCTGAAAATGCAATTAAAAATTATTTAAATAAATATCCTGAAATTAAAAATGAATTAAATAATTCAATAAAAAATGCATCTAAATTTGAAAAGAATCATGCCCCATGTGTAAGTAATAACAATCGGATTCAATTTTTAGGTCACGCAGCTTGGTATTATGAATTATCAATCTAGGGTAATAATAAAAAAAGTGTATTTTATTAGGCCCATTCATTCTGTATTTGACCCCTCTCCTTGCAGGATGGTACGCCGCTTCAGATATTAAATCTTTTAAAAAGCCCGAACCCTACACCTTATATCCCCTGTGCTCTAAAAACTCTTTCATCATGGTCAGATTTTTTTCCAGGTATTTTTTTATGTGAATGATTTTACGATGGGCATCATACGCCCATTCCGATTCGTCGTATTCATTTCTTACAATAGAAAAATAATAGATGGCCCGGCCGGCATGGAACAGCTGCTTGGAAATAATCTCAGCGATCTCCTCCGATTCCCTTTCCACCTGGCGCGGGATGTCTTTGGCCTTAACGGACATCTCCGCCCAGGCTACCTTCAGCCCTTTCTTAGGATCCCCGGCCGAGGTTATCTTATCGAAATGAGTAAAACCCTGCTTATAAAACGCATAGGCCTGGTCTTTGTATTTAACCAGCCCTTGCGTGCCCATTACTTCGGAAACTGCCGCTTGCTTATGTTTCACTCCGCTCCCTTGTCCCAGGCGCTTTAACAGCCGCCGATAGGCGTCATTGATGGCGATGATCTTCTCTGTGTATTCTAAATCGTTTTTATGAAAGTCGGGATGGTATTTTTTAAGCATTTCCCGGTAGGCTTTTTTAACCACGGCAGCTTTGAGTGCAGTATTTGTAGAGATTTCCAACAGAGAAAGATCGTAGTCCACAAAAAAAATATACCAGGAACAGAGGACAATGTCATCCTGCCGTACAGGTTTATATTGCCTGACTATATACCGGAAGTACGCTTTGGTTTTTATAATTAAAATGTAATGTAACATCTCCGAGATCCGCTTGACACCGTGAATACTCAAGAATAAAATTATTAGCGGAAAGGAATATTATATGATAATTAATAATCCATTTTTTTGGGCATTAATTAGTATGTTTGGAATGACCATGGCCGTGGGCATGTGGGGCAGACCGGATAAAGTGGCAAAATTTCCTGTGGCTTTTGCCATCGTCTCATTGGTAACAATTGGTCGTCTCATGCTTCCCCTCCCCTTTGTACCCCAACCAAGGTTTGAGTTATGGGAGCTGTACTGGATTATAGGCGGAGTAATACTGGCATGTGGTCTCTTCATTGGAATTCCCACGTTTTCTATAAGATCATTGACACCGCCAAAGCCCGATATGGAACTGAAAACCACGGGATTTTATGGAATTGTGCGTAATCCTATTTATCTCTGTGAACAGTTGTGGTTTATCGGTTATTGTATCATGTTCCGGTCGATTATTGGTCTGTGCACTGTTCCATTATGGTGGCTGGCATTTTTAATCCACATTCTAGCCGAGGAAAAGATGTTGGAGGATATACTTGGCGATAAGTATCGTGAATATAAAAAAAAGGTAAAGGATCGTATGCTGCCGGGTCTGCTAATATAGAAAGGAACAATCAGATGCTACCAAAAATAATACTGCATATCGGCTGTAGCGTTGACGGCCGTATCGATTGGATAAAACCTGATAATTTTTTGTATTACAGACTAATCCGTGATTGGAAAATGGACGCCATGATCTCCGGCAGCACAACCATGCTGGAAGCGGAAATGTCAACAGAGAACAATATTGAAAAGTTGGACAACCAATATCTGGTAGTCGTCGATAGTAAGGGAAGGATTAACAATTGGGATCTTATAAAAAAGCAGGCGTGGTGGAACGATACCCCTATTGTATTGTGTTCCCAAACCACTCCCAAAGAATACATTGTAAAGCTAAAACAAAAAAACATACATACCCTGGTGTATGGAAAAACGAACGTGGATTTGACATCAGCGTTAAAAGAATTAAAAAACAGGTTTAAGATAAATGTTCTTCGAATTGACAGCGGCGGCATATTGGCCGGAGTGCTTTTAAGACAAAACCTGGTTCATGAGATAAGCGTATTAATATCTCCGCAGCTGACTGGAGGAACAAGCAATAAGACAATCTATATAGCGCCGGACCTGACTACATTTGAGGGTGTGATTGATCTCAAACTTATTAAATGTGAAGTTTTGGAGAATAATTATGTATGGCTTAGATATGCGACAGTGAAATAAATAAATATAATGCAAAATTTAAATTTATTTACCTTATTCTGTCAGGATATTTATGTTATACCGCGTGCCGTTTTTAGTATCAAGGTGATATTTCGCTTTGAGCTGTTTCAAGAGTGTAGACAATATTTCCAGGCCGAAATTCTTTTTGTTGTTCCACTCTGATTTGTCAAATCCCGCGCCGTTATCACTTATTAAAAGTTCCAATGTACCTTTATTCACGGTCGCCTTGACATGTACTTCTCCCGGCCTCCCTCCGGGAAATGCGTGTTTTGCCGAATTGGAAATAATTTCATTCAGCGCAAGTGAAATCAAGGTCGCCTTATCCACACCAATCTGCATATCTCCAACCTCTATCTCTTTGGTAAAGTTGATATTGGCCGCCTTTAGCGACATAAATAGATTGTCCAGAATATGCTCCAGCGTGTTCTTGAGATCAATGCACGCTACCTGGTCGTTTCTATACAGGAGCCAATGCACCATAGAGATGGCTTTGACCCTGTCTTTAAGTCCCTGCAGCCTGTCGGTTTTAGCGGTCTGTTTGCTCAGGTGTAGATTAATAAGGCTGGATATTACCTGGAGGTTGTTTTTTACTCTGTGGTGCAGTTCACTCATCAGGTGAGTTTTTACTTCCAGAGCCTGCTCTGCCCTGTTTTTTTCAGCATCCTTTTGTTTCATCTCATTATTAAGTTTTTTCTGCAAAATCGTCTGTTTTTGAATATAGCTGGAAAGTCCGTTCATAAGGAAAGATATGCCATGTGAAAGAATAAGGGCGACCAGGATGAAATTCACAGCAATAACCAGCATGGACTCCAGACCCTGGTGCCAATGCAGTAAATCCAAATGATTGAGCAAACCGAATCCGATAAACGTTACAATAACGAGGATGTTGGTAAACAGGGTGATAAGAGGTTTATAAAAAATCGCGGTGATGAAAATAAACGCGAACAAGTAGATGATCCCTGCACCGAAAGGACCCGTGAACACAAGCAGGAACACACCCAGCGCGTACGCGAGTACGGTCAATGATACCATTTTTACGCTTACGGCTATTTTTTTCACGAAAGCGATAACCACGATATACAGATAAAACAGAGTGTCTATAATCGCGATCACCCATACTTGCTCCACAACCGAGAGGTACATGCTGGGTATATAGGCGATAAATCCCACAATTGCCAAAATCTTTAATATTGAGCCGACAAATCTATGTTTTAACTGTTCCTGCGCTGTATAAGGCATAATTTCGTTTGAGTTAAATAATTACATGATTGTGTTTTTTTAGCAAGAGCTGAAAGAAATATTAACAAGAGCCCCGAAGCCTGCGGTTGGATATGGAATAAAGAATATATATTGATTATTTCTGGAGTGTTTTAAACAGCTGAATCAGCGGTGTGTTGGCGCTCTCGGGATCGGGCAGCTCCCAATCGGGATTCAAGTATATTCCGAAACTTGTTTCATGATAATCATGGTAGTTGTAGTTTACGTTTCCTGTTTTTAAAATATCCAGCATATCGCTGACCCAGACAAGACCGCCCCGGTTGTTCTGGAAGCCGTACACGATTGTCCCGAACTCTCCCAGATACAGGGGAGCGCCTTTGTCCGCACTCCATTGCATATAGGAACCGATGCGCGCCTGCAGATAATCTTTACCCCAGGTAAGAATATCGCCCGTACAGTTATAAAAGTCCACCCTGAAGCGTACCGTGGCGCCGGCGGCCACGTTGTTTCCCCTGACCCGGCCGCTTATTTTATACCGGTAATTTTGGGTTATGAGAAAGCGCAGACTGTGGCCGAAATTACTGTCCCCTGTGGTGCCGGTTATTTTAAGACAGGCGCCGCCGCTCGCCCCGGAAACACCCGTGGCCAGGCTGCCGCTGCCGTTTCCGTCCGCTGTCCAGAAATACCATCCGTTGGCGTCGTCCACCGGAGAATCCATAATAGTTCTTAAAAAGACTCCGTTCTCATCGTATTCCTCAACCACAATGTCGTCGATGTATACGGTTCCGTTTGCACCTATGGTATGGGTCTGAATAACAGGCCGACCCAGCCTATAGTCCGCGTTGTTTACCTGGTATGAATTTCCGGCCAACGCGGTCCAGGCAAAGGTACCGCTCGGCGCTGTGGGATTATTATCCGTAAACCATGTCCACTGCTCATCCTGGGCTATGATCCTGTTCGGATCTGGATATTCGGAGTATATTCCCAGCAGCGAGGGCACCCAGCTCGCGTTCTGGTGGGTAAACTCAAAGGGCTCGTACATATGGTATTCATATACGATATTGTTTTTCGGACCCGGATCCGTGAGACCAATGGGAAAGTAAAAATTATCCCTATCGATTTGGTTGTCTCCGCCCTTGACCCAGATGGCTCTTTCCGCAAAGATGAGATGGTACGGATCAACATCCCGTATGGCATTGATTATGTTTTGGGCAAGCCCGGTCCACTGAGCCACTCCGTTCAAAGGAACCGGTTCATTGACCAATCCGTAACCTATAATTATCTCTTCGTCCTTATAGCGTTCCGCGATTTCTTTCCACAATGCAATAAGACGCAGCTGGTTGTTCTGCTCTGTCCACAGCGCGTCCCCGTCTCCATTGGACTGGAACCCACCCTGCGGATAGTGCATATTGAGAATAAGATAAATACCGTTGACCCTGGCCGCCGCGATATTCATATCAAGCCAGGTGAATCCGTCCTGCTTGTAAGCGTACGGATTACCGTCGCTTTCAAAAAGTCCGTAATTGATATAAAATCTTATTGAGTTGAAACCCATACTTTTTACCCGCGCGTAATCTTTCGGACCGTGATGGGTAAAACTCTCATGAGTCGACGGATTTCCCCAGACGTGATTGCCGAAGGCGATTCCTTTAATTAAAAATGTCAAGCCGTCCGGAGCCTCCAAGAGAGTCGGCTCATCTTCATCAACCTGGATAAATTGAGTATACCCTCCGGCCTCTCCGGGGTACTCCGGCCATTCTTCTCCGCCGCCGGAACCGTTTCCCAGACTGCAGGTAAGTATCAATGTGATGACTGGAATGAAAAACAGCAGGAATTTTCTCATAACATTCCTCCATTATAATATAACGTATGACCGTTTAAAAATGTGCGCATATTTTTTGAAAGGAAGCTACAATCCGGTTGCGATCACCCTCACATTATCTCGTTGTCCTTTTTATCTCGCTCTCGCACGTAATCCCAATATTCTGGCGGGGTCTGTTCTTTTTCAATGGCGTCCATTTCTCCAACAGCGGCTACCGCCTTTAATTTATCGTTTATAAACTGCTGAAAACAATTCGGCACATGATCCTTGTAATATCTGTGCAGCGTAACGCATTCCAGGCATTTACCGTGCCATTCACATTTTACCTTCGGGCACGGACATTTCTGATTTACAGGATCGGCCACAATCTTTCTTATCTGTTTAACCAATTCATAATATTCTTCTTTTGTTCTCATCCATCAAAATTATCAATTATATTATTATCAGTCAATCTTTGTTATACAGAAGGTAATTGTGGGTTTATAAAAAATACTTGATTAACACGATGTTTTGTATATAAATAGACAGATGCCGATGCCCGGAACCGTACATACACAGAATCCCTGGCAGCGAAACATCGTGCTGCTTACGATCATCAAAATAAATTTTTCCATGATCTTTGCCATTGCGGTCATCGCCTCATACTGGAAAGAACACGGGCTGTCCCTTTTCGATATCTTCCTACTCCAGGCGATTTTTTCCTTTTCCGTTGTGCTGTTTGAAATCCCCACCGGTTATATCGGCGACAGGTTGGGAAGAAAACGCACGATTCTGCTGGCAGCGGCGATTAATGTGGTGGGCTGGATTATTTATTCCTCATTTCGCTTTTTCTGGGGATTTGTGGCCGCTGAGATTACCCTCGGTCTCTCTCTGGCTTTTCTTTCCGGAACCGATTCGGCAGTGATTTTCGAAAGCCTGAAAGAGCTGAAGCGTCAAGGTGATTACAGCAAGGTCCTGGGCCGCATAAACGGGCTTTTTCATCTGGGAGCTGCTTTTTCCAGCATTACGGGCGGTATCTGCGCCATGTTTTTCCCTGTCTGGTGGCTTATGCTTGCCACCGGCTCCATTGCGCTTGCCAGCTTCAGCCTCGCTTTTTTTATCACAGAACCCACGTACGAAGTGTATAAACATCACCGCGGTACAGTGTACGGCTTTTATAAAATATTCCGCTATGTGTTTCTGCGCAGCAAGATCGTGCGCGCCGCGCTCCCATTGCTTGCCGCCTGTTCCCTGGCCACCATGCTCGGAGTCTGGCTTTACCAGCCTTTCTGGACGGCCAGAGAGGTGCCGATCTGGCTTTTCGGTATTCTGTGGGCCTGTCTGTTTATTCCCTCCGGATTAGGCAGTCACTTCGCGCATAAGGCGGAAAATATTTTAGGACGCCGTGGTATTATTTTTATGCTGCCCCTGCCGCCCCTTATCGGATATGTTTTAGCGGGTATTCTTCCCGGCTACTGGGCTTTGATACCGATTTATTTTGTCAACATCCTGTACGGACTGGCTCCGCCCCTTCTCGGTAAATACATCCAGGAGGAAACCTTCAGCGACAAGCGCGCCACTGTTATGTCGATCGGCAGTTTTCTCTTCCGTATTTCCTATTGTCTGCTGGCTCCGCTTGTTGGTTTTATCGCCAACCGGCTGAGAATAGAAACTGCGTTTTTTGCCATAGCCGGGATCTCAAGTCTATTGATTATCATTTTTATTCCCTTTTTTCTGGAGAAATTAAAATTATGGGAAGCGGCTCACTCAGAATCAGCGCGTATGATTGGGAAAAACAAAGTAACCAAGCAGTAATATCGACATAGTTATGCGCATTATCTGACAGTCCTTCTTTATTCACCCAAGATTTTTTTTAACCCTTCCATTTCTTCAATACAATGTTTTTTCCAGGGAATTAATCCTCCAAACAATGTAGAAAAAAATTTTTCAAAACCATTTGAAAATTGTATTCCAATAGTAAGTTTTATTCTCGTGTGGTTATTTTCAGTCGCATAAAAATCATAAAATACATACGTATTGCTTTTACTTTCAATTGTGTTCCACGGTAATTTTATTAAAACGCGCGATTTATTTGACACATACGCAATCCTGTTGTTATTGTGTATTTCTGTCACATGATATTCATGGGTGATCGACTGGTTCCCTGCTTTTTCCGCACAATCAATAATGGAATTCCTTTTTATTTCAGTACCATTCCTGATTGTAAAATATTCATGACCACATGCCAATTGGGCGTACACTTTGGGTAGATTTTTTGTTATAAAAGTAAATGTATCTTCTGCATTTTTGGGTACTTCTATTGCATGTGAAATATAAACAGTATGTTTTAATTTCGGTATCTCATTCATTCATCAAACCTCCGTAAAATAATTAATTAAAAGACCCGGATTTAATCCAAAATCGGTCTTAAATCTAAAAAATATTTATAAGTAACTATACATACCACTCAGCTTTTATTTTATTGCGCACAGGTACTCTGTAATATGTATGAACAGGGTACCCGAAGGTTATTACACCTGCAATGAACCTGCCTTTGGGAATATTAAGTAACTGTAATATTTTTTTATGTTTAGCGACCGCCATCATGGCAAATCCCATCCAGCAGCTTCCCAAACCAAGCGCGTGGGCCGCCAGCATACCGTAGGTTAAGGCGATGGTGGGATCAACATAGGACAAACCGCCCAGATTCGGAACATGCGCGAGTATGAGAACCGGCGCGTCGAAAAAGATTATATCCTTGCCCGACTCATACTGCCTAATCAACTCGTCAACACCGAGAGCCGTACCCCGATCCGACAATATCTCATAAAAAGCTTTGGGAATAAACGGTTTTAAGAGTTTGCGGATTTTAATAAGCTTTTTAAATGATTTAAAAGACGCAATGGTTGCCTGGCCGAGCATCCGTATTTTTTCCCTGTCCTTGACAACCACATACTCACACGGTTGGGCATTATGCCCGCTGGGCGCAAAACGCATGATCTCAAGCAGCTTTTCAATTTCCTTTTCGGGAACATCCTTATTTTTATATCTGCGGATTGAGCGTTTTGTGTGAAGCAGTTTTTCCACATCCTTAATAGATATGTCTTTATCCGGATATTCCAAGGTTTTTTCATGCGCAGTATAGATTATCGCATCCTTGGGACACACAGCCACGCAATGGCCGCAGCCTGTGCACCAGTTATACGGATCGTCATGCGTTACGTGCTTGCTCCCGTTTACTGAATAAATACCGGCCGCACATTCCTGCACACAAACTCCGCAGGCACTGCATTTTTTTTCATCAATTCCTGTGATTTTCATGGTAACCTCCAATAAAAAATAGACCGGAGAGTAACTCTCTCCATATATTAACTAACTATTTAGTTAACTATTTTGTTAAAAAAATTTATTAAAATTCGCTTTTCTTATTTTTGTGATACTGCTCATGGGTTTCCTCCATGGCCACGGAAAAATACTGCTTAAATTCTTGTTCCGTGATTTTAAAGTGTTTGCACCATTTCTCTTTAAATACCACAGAGCAGACAAAAGGCATAACACCGGTAAAAAACTCCGTTACATAAATCTGCTGCTGTTCTTTGTCACTTATCCTTATATTTTCCTCTATAGCATCCATGCGCTCGTTCTGCTCATTACCGCCGATATCCACAAGCCTAAAAAGCGGCACCTCCCCAACATCACCCTTTAAAGACTCCACAACCAGAATCTTAAGCAGATCTTTGTTCGACTCCAGATAATGGGAATATTCCGCTTCAAATAACCTTTTATTTTCTTCCGCATCTTCTGCGAAACCTCCCCGCTCAACAAAATTCAAAAGCAGTGCCGTAGACTCTTTGAAAAAGGTACGGAATAACTCGCTTAAAATCGCCCCTTTGCTTTTGTAATAGTAATAGATGAGTGCCTTATTTACCTCAGCCTCTCTGGCAATCTCATCTATACGCGCGCCGTCATAACCTTTTTCCGCAAAAATCCTGGCCGCCGTATTGAGGATACGCTGTTTTGATTCTTCGCTGTTCTTATCCATATGCTCCACAGATATTAACTAACTGTTTAGTTAATACAAAATATAACACTCGGCGCAAATTTTGTCAACAAAAAAAATAAAAATCTATTGACATGTTAATTCATATTAATTATATTTTTCATATTAATATGATTTATATGAAAGGAGCACGCATGGAAGAGATTATAGAAGGAAAGTATATCTTCGGTACCGTCAAAGTAGGAGAACGGGGCCAGATTGTAATTCCCAAAGACGCGCGGGATCTTTTCAAGATAAAGGCCGGGGACACCCTGCTTGTTATGGGCGACAGAAAAAAGGGTATTGCCATATCAAAAATCGGGAAAATAAAGGAGTTCGCCTTGGGCATACTTAACGGCATTGATAATAAAGAAGAAAAACAGAGTTAAACGGAGGAAGTTATGAACAATAAAAAAAACCTGAAAGTACAATACGGCTGGTATGCTGGAAATTTCTTAATCGGCTGCGGTATTATCGGTGTGTTCGGACTGGCACTCATTTTCACCGGTATTTTTATTCCCTTCCCCTTGGCCGACATGCTTTTTATGGCAGGGCTTATCGTATCGATCCTGTTTCTGTGGCCGGCTTTGGGAATGGTTATCTTGAATTTAAGAATTTTCTCAAGCAAAACACATTACGATTATCTTAAACGGTTTAAAGCCCCAAAAGTGCTTGACTGCGGCTGCGGTACCGGCAGGCACGCCATTGCCATGGCCAAGGCACTGCCCAAAGGCGGATATTTAACAGGTATTGATATCTATAATACCGTAATTACGGGTAACTCTCTGGAAACCGTCAAACGAAACGCGCGTATTGAAAGCGTAGCTAACATAACCGATTTCAGACACGGTTCGATTACGGAAATACCTTTTAAAGACAACTCCTTCGACATTATCTCGGTTCAATCCGTACTGCATGAGATTCATAAACCGCAAGACCTGCAGCACGCCTTAGCCGAGATAAAGCGGGTGTTAAAAAAAGACGGTCTGCTTATTATCGGCGAATGGCACAGTCTGACCCCGTTTCTTGTTTTCTCCATGGGATTTCTTACACTCATGATGGCAACAATCGTATTTAAGACCAAATATTTCTGGAGGAAAATAATAAGCCGGGCAGGTTTGGAGATTGTGCGAGAAATAAATAACAGAGGATTTATTATTTTCAACTGCAAGATCGCTTGATCGAAAATCAATTATCCAGCGGGTTTATGTTCTCTGCTTCTGCGAATAATATCCATAATTACAGGCAGCAGATAAAAAAACACATAGACAGCCGAAAAGCTTACCACCAGAACCATATACCAGGGCGCAACAAAGATGGAAATTATCACAGTAGCAATCAGGGCAAGGAGAAGAGCGGGCAGCAGAAACATGGCAAGAATCCTCCCGAGAATACAGGCTGCGGCGAATATTAAAAAATAACAGATAATGGCCACGGCTGCCATGATCCAGGCGAATTCAATTCCTGTGTAGAATAAAACAAGGCTTAAACCCCCTATTATAGCCGGAATTAATCCCAGCAGATACAGAAACGGATTCGGTGCCTTCATAATAATCTCCTTGCCTCTGCCGCATTGTTACAGCGGCTTTTTCCTCCGGCACGACATGTACGGTTAAGCTGCTTGACATAACACCTACACGGCAATAGACTGTTTCCGACAAAAGTGATTGTCGCAAAATATTTCATGTTTCATGAAATCCGTGTCTGCGCGAGAGCGTAACTATACCATGAATAAAAAGCACATAATATGTACCATACTATTAGTCTGTATAGTAGCATTTAACTCCTATTCACAGGTAACACCAGCCGGAGTATATAAATTATATTATACGGAATTTAAAAGCAATAATGAAATTGAAGAATTCTTTTATCTTAGAATGAAACAGGACAATTCCTTTGAAATAATAACACCGTATACTTTCTCCGAAACACCCTTTACCGACGACCAAAGACCGCAGGACACATTTGCGGGAAGGGTGGAGATGAAATACACAATACCATAATCGGGAACAGTTATAAAATCGATTTTGATGAAGACGACTCGTATCGGTTTACCATAACATTCCATGATAAAAACCAGGCAGAGATTTTTTTTGAAACCAAAGAGGACGGTATTATCCAGTCAACCGGCGCGTGCAGCTATTATGTATATTATAATCATGATAATGCTATTGAGCTGGCGTTCCCGCATTGTTTGCCCACGGAATCAGGGTATGTAATACTCACAGCTCCGGGTTTTACGAATCAGGAAATAGATTATACCGGCTATTTTATATACTACGGCGGCGATATTCCGGGAAGTGAGACGGTCTATGACATCCCGTACTAGCGACTGCTTAAAAATGATATTGAGATTTAATTTTAATAATAGAGAGTAAAATCCGTGATGGCATCCGTAATGACCGGATAACCGGATTTTCCTTTATATGTTACTACCAGAGGATCGTCATTTAATTGATGACATAGCAAATGATCGACAGTATTTATCTGTCTGGCTATATGTCTGGTTATTTCGGGCGGCGCTATTTCAATTTCTATATTATCCGTAAGATGGGGCGCAATCACACCCATTAACGAACTGATGCCCGTATCGATCACATAAGCCTGCGTATTATCGTCCCATTCGCACCCATAAGCACAATATTTAATTTGCTGGAATGAGGAGGACCAGATTGCCATATCAAAAAAGCTTAAAGCATTATCCGCGTTTCTCAAAGTATTTAGAACATCATCGCTGAAGCGCAAGAATAAGGTATAAGAATCATCAAGCTGTTTGATAAATGTGAGTGCCGTATACGTTGCAGGATCGTAAACAGCATCAATAATGTCCAGATCCACAACCGTCTCCGCTTCATCATCTATTACCAGTTTCAGCTGATACTCACCCGTTTCCACGAATACCAGCGGAACCCGGAAAGCGCTTGCCCCTTCAACGAGAATAAAATCATCTTCATTAGCTCCCTTATAACTCCACTTATATTCCGCGTTTTCGTATTCATCGGTCTGGAACAGGACCGTCCTGCCTTTGATTAATGAGTCCACATCATAGCTGATAACGGGATCGGAAGGAATCTTCGGCGGGCCGGAACCGGGAGGAGTGCAGTTGACAATCATAAAGACACAAAAGCAAATGGCAATAAAATATTTCATTATTTCTTTCTTCCCCATGCAGCGTATTTTTGATAACATTAATAGCACAAATAAAATCGAGTTTCAAGAAAAAATCGCAAATTCATTCAGCATATCTTTTCTATCAATATGAAAATTGATACAATTCAACCATAAGGATTTGCCTTTAATGTTTTTACAGGCCTTCCGTTCGACTTCATCAGCTCACGAGATTAAAGGGTTTGTCCGCAGCGGCATACTTTCGGTTTTATTTTGGCTCTCCACCTCCTGCATGCCGCTTGATCACTTTCTGGTTCATCCGCAGGATGTGCCTTCCACTGTAGTCACATGGAACGAAGAGGTCCAACGGGGCAGTCTGCTTCTGCATCTCGAATGGGCGCGCCCCGCGGGTGACGGACCCTTCCCGGGAGTTCTCGTGCATCCTGAAGCGGGGAAAAAGGCTCACCACATGCTGGGCGTGATCTGGGATCTGGCACAGCATGGATACATCGCGGTGGCGGTGGATTACCGGCGTATGATTCGCGGCGAATACCGGGAGACGCTTTTTCCCTGGAGGGAGGAGGGTGACGTGGCCGTGGCTTTCAATGTATTACGCTCGAACGCGTTTGTGGACCAAAAGCGCGTCGGCGCCCTCGGCTTCTCCCAGGGAGGAGTGTTCAGTCTGCTGATCGCGTCCTCCGCCGGTAGCGGAATAAAATCGGTTGTGGCTTATTACCCGATCACGGACTTCAGCTACTGGCTCGATGAAACACATTACCAGGATAAACTGCAGAAGTTCATCTGCCGCAGGATCAGGTCCTATTTCCGCATGCAGTCTGATGCGGGCACAGATGAGGAATTCCAGGCCATGCTGCGCCGGGCCTCGCCCATATTCCACACCGAGACACTAACCGCTTCCGTACTGCTTATTCACGGTGAGAGTGATACCACGGCGCCCGTCGAGGAGTCGCGACGCTTATACGCCCGGCTGCATGAGATGGGGCGCAAGGTTGAACTCCTGGTGATTCCCAATGCCGTTCATGTCTTCAACTTCAGAAACCGTGAACAGGCCGCAGTCGCCTGGGAAGCGACACTACGCTGGCTGGATGAGGAATTAAAACCTGAACTCTGACGAGTTAGTCCGGCGTTATCATCATAACCGTAAAAATTCTATAAACCACTTGCTTTTTTGTCACAATTATTTTATTATAGTAATTATTTTGTGACATATTAGACAAGATTATGAAAGAAAGCGACTTGATCTACGGCATAATGGCGTCATTTTCCAAACCCCACTACTCCATTAAGCAGTTAAAAAATCTTTTGGCTCCATTTAAGATAAATGAATCCTGTATCCGCACCACCCTCTCGCGCATGAAGCGCAAGAAACTGGTGGCCTCCAGCAGTCGGGGCAAAAAGGTGTTTTACCGGATTTTCGGTAAAGGAAGTAAAATAGGACGAAACGTGGCGCACAGCCTTGAAAGCCTGGATTGGAAGACTTGGGATAAGAGTTTCTGGGGGGTTGTGTTTTCGGTTCCCGAAACACAAAAAGCCGAGCGTCACAGTATCAGAAAAAATCTTTTGGCCTACAGATTCGCCATGTATTCCAAAGGTTTTTGGATCAGACCCTACCATGAGAAAGAAGAGTTTATAAAGGATGTTTTTCTTCATAAGCACTGCCAGCTGTTCAAGTTTTATAATATAAAGGAAATTTCTGTTCCACAAATCGGCGAACTGTGGAATTTAAAAAATATAAATCAGTCATTTCTGAAAGCACTGCGTTTGCTTGATAAAAAAGGCGGGGAGCTTGCAACCTATACGCCAGAGCAGGCTTTAATCGAAAAAATGGAGACCGGAGAACGGATGATTCACACGATTTTTAAGGATCCGCTGCTGCCCGATATATATCTGCCTGAGGACTGGAAGGCGGATCAGGTAAGAACCAATTTTTTCAAGTGGGATAAGGCGGCAACGGCCGCGTCACAACCCTACTGGGAAAATATATTTAAGGAGGAATAAATTATATGAAACCGGCAAAAACATACACGGTAATTGATTTGGATGAAAAAAACAAAGAGTTATATTTTATCTGTCTTGAGGATGGTTCTCCCGACATGAAAGAGACGGGGGATCATAAAGCGCGTTGGTACAATACGCTTAAAAACAAGGGATTGGGAGTAAAAATAGCGGTAGATAAAACCGGAACAGCGGTTGGTATGATTCAGTACGTACCCATTGAATACTCGACAGCCCGGGGAGAGAACTGCCATTTTATTAACTGTATCTGGATTCCGCGCGCGCGAAGCAGAGCCCGCAATTTTCGTCATATGGGAATGGGCAAAGCACTGCTGCAAAAAGCGGAACAGGACGCTAAAAAAAGGGGTTCCAGGGGAATGGTGGCCTGGGGTATGTCCATGCCCTTCTTTATAAAAGCCTCCTGGTATAAAAAACAGGGATATCTGCCTGTGGACAAACAGGGTATTATGGTGCTGTTATGGAAACCGTTTAAGCAGGACATCGCACCACCTAAATGGATCAAGCAAAAGAAAACTCCGCAGGCGGGCAAACATCCCGGAAAGATCACGGTTACCGTATTCATAAGCGGATCATGTCCTGTACAGAACTTCCACTGCGAGCGGGCCAAAAGAGCGGCCGCTGAACTAGGCGACCGCGTTGTGGTGGAAATCATTAATAGCCTCGATAAAAACAATATCGCCGAGTGGGGCATAACCGACGCTGTTTACGTGGAGGACAAATGCATCTGCGCGGGACCGCCGCAAAGCTATAAAACAATCAAAAGCAAAATCGCCAAGGCATTGAAACAATTGGAAATAAAACGCGGGTAGCAGATGGAAATATACATTAATTTTATCACTCAACTATTAATTCCTCCCGATCCCTTCTCATTCCCGCATCCTCATCCACGGGAAAACCTGACAAATGAATCAGCGCACCGTCATACATATGGGCTGAAATATTAAACTCAGCATCCAGATATGTATACCTGAAGTTTTTTTCACCCCGCATCTGTTTTTTATGATAGTTTTTCTTCCGTATAGTCTGTAAAAGCGCCTCCGCTTCCTGCCACGACAGGCTGCCCGCTGTTTTATGGTCAAGTGCGGAGAGCGCGGATGATTTGAGCAGTTTGGGCCAATAGTCCTGCAGCATCTTACTATCTCTAAAAATATCAACACTGACGATTTCTCCTCCGACCGCGACAATAATCCCCACTGCCTGTTTATCCAGCTTCTCTCCCAGTGCGGTTTCAAAACCGTTCAAGGTTTGCTTTATGTCCTCTTCTTCATAGATGTCCTGATACGCATTGGTGCGGGTGTCGACATTATTGTTACGGTTCAGTTTGGCTATTTCATTCCAGATCTCCAGCTGCGCGATATCATCCTTTCGCTGTGCCCTTTCTCTGAGTTTGGCGGTACCCAGGTTTTCTTTACTGGTAAAATTTTCCGATTCCCCGGTCCATCTTCCCGCTTCCACACAGAACACATCCACATCAGTTTCTTCAGTCGATGGCTCGATAATCATATCCCCGGCAATTATACGATCCTGCTTACAGCCTGTAAGCACCTCACCGCTCATCACATATATCCTTTTACCTGAAATGTTCTTGATCAGTACTTTGGGCACCTGCCCCTCATCCTTTTCGCTGATCTCAATCCATTTGTTCTCCAAGGCCTGCTGCAGCGTGATATAATCAACATTATTCTGATCTACTTCTGCATACAGAGGAACCACGGTAAGATTCTCATGCTTCACGGGTTCACCCACTTCTATACGGTTTAAATACTCGGTTAATTCAGATGGATGGGTGTAATCAGCACATGAAGCAAAGAATAAAACCAAGATCACTGAGCATAATATGCATTTAACATTCATACATACCTCCCTTCATAACGATATATACAATTATGCTTGTTTTTGGTATGTCGGTTGTCAAAGCGCTGTAAAAGAATGTAAAGGATTGTAAAAATAGAATTATAGTACAGGCAGTATCATTTTTTTAAAGTTTTAGATAGAACAATCAGCTTAGCTGCTTTAACTTATGCTGCCTGATAAATACCCGTATTCTATCCGCGTCCGCTTCGTTAAAAGCATGCTCCTGCCACTCGCGCTTAGGTGTTTTAAAGGCAACTGTTTTCCAGGCTTTACTTCTGTCGGGCAGCCGGGCGGGTCCATAACCCTGGTTTTCGATACCGATTTGTAAGTCGTTTTTATATCCCACAAAAAAGGGCTTTTGCGGATTTTTAAAATACATAAGCAGCATATCCTTATCGGTAATCAGAATATGAAATGTCTTGGATTTATTTAGTTTGCTTAACATATAAAAAAGCATGATCAAACCGTAAACAGCAGCAAGAGAAAAAACCGGATCCAAAAACACATCTACTGGAGTACCAAATAGTTCCTCTTTCATGGTCAGGAAAAAAGGCACCGCAAACGAGCCTATGAGGACCGTAAAAATAAGACTTGTAAAAGTTCCGTAGCGAAAGATGCTCCACAGCGTCCTCCAAAAAGATATTTTTTCTATTCTTAAGATTCCTTTATCTTTTTCCTCCGCCATAAAAACTCGCCGGGGCGATTTATCGGATAGTGCCGTCAACCGCTGTTCTCTGGCCAGCTCTTTTTCTCTTTTGCGCCTCTGTTTCTCCTGTTTTTTTTGCTGCTTGGTGCGGGCGATCCTTTTCTGTTCTTCAAGTTTAAGCCCCGCCCATTTATTGATATCCCCGTTTTTTAAATCAAGCCGGGGAAGTTTCTTCACCTCTCTTGCCCCGCCGGCTCTCTCCCGCTCTTTGTTTTTGGCCGCCGATGTTTTTTTAATGATTTTTAAGGCTTCTTTGGCGCTCTGGATTCTTCTGTCCATATTGGGTTCCACCATCTTATCGATCAGCCTGGCCATAGAGTAAGGCATATCCACATGCAGAGAGTAGTCCAACCTCAAATCCTTGAGCTTAAACTGCGACGGTTCCTTGCCTGAAAGTAAAAATAAGACGGTTACACCCAGAGAATACAGGTCGGAGGCAGCCGTGGCCTTGCCGTACAGCTGCTCCGGCGGCATATAACCGATGGTACCCACAAACGTATCGGACTTACTGGCGGCCATGGTGTTGTCCACAATGTGTCCCACCGCTCCAAAATCGACCAGATAGATCCTGTTCTGATCATCGAGGATAATATTCTTGGGAGTAATATCGCGGTGAACAATGGGGGGCTTAAGGTTATGAATATAGTCCAGGGTGGTAAGCAGGGTCTGCATAATCCGTTCCACTTCCGCGCTCGAAAAGCGCTTGCCCTGCTTTACCTGCTGATAGAGGTTTTCGCCGTTCACGTACTCCTGCACCAGAATGAACAGTTTCTGTTTGTAATAGGCTGTTTCAAAATAATCGTAGTAATCGGGGATTAACGGATAATCGATGCTTTTTAAGACCTGCACTTCTCTCTTAAACAGTTCAAGCTCTTTCCAGTTTTTCAGTTCCGCAAAGTTCAGCGCTTTAAGGACCACATCCTTTTTGCTGGTTGAATCGATGGCCAGATAGGTGTTGCCGATGCCTCCTTGGGCGATGAGGGATTTGATAGTATAGCGGTTTTTAAATGTGTCGCTATTGTTAAGGTTCCATTCTTTTGGCATTTAATTAATTTTAGCGATCGCTTAGTGTTCAAGCAAGCCTTTTTTACAAATTGCTTTGCGCATGCTTATGCGTTTATGACTTTATATTCAGCCTTTTTTCCGCCGCCTCAATAATCTGTTTCAGCATTCGGCCGTAGGAAATATCCATCAATTTTGCCATTTTGGCCAGGTGCCCGTCCCAGCACCAGCCGGGATTGGGATTCACTTCCAACAGCTTGGGAATTCCGCGCGCGTCTATGCGCCAGTCGAACCTGGTGTAGTCCTGGCACTCAAGTCTCTCGGCAAGCTTGAGACAGCAGTCCAAAATAAACTGTTCGGTTTTTTCGGAAAGATCGGCGGGGATGGATTTCAGGCATGTCCAGTAAGGTGAGTCCTGAAGCCATTTGGCTTCATACCCGCAGATATGGGGCAGACCCTTGGGCAGATTGGAATAATCCTCCTCTATAATAGGAAGAAAAATATAGGAATCCGGTAAATTACCGATCATACCCACGGTCATGTCCTTGCCGGTGAGAAACTCTTCCACCAGTACCGGCTTTTCATACCCGAATTTTTCCCGAATTTCAAAAATCGCGCTGGTTAATTCCTCACCGTTGTTTACCACGCACCTTTGCGTGATGCCGAAACTGGAATCACCGAAATTGGGCTTTACGATCAATGGGAAAGGCAGGGACATTTCAAACACAGTGTCTTCGGACTTGATGAAAAACGCCTCGGGCACCGGTATATCCATCTCTTTGGCCACTCCCCGGATAAGCGATTTGTCATAGCAGTAGGCAAGACACTGCGGGCCCGCCCCGGTATAGGGAATACTCAGCATATCAAGGATGGCCGGAATATCCAGCTCTTTGCGTGCGTCGTTTTGAAAGCCTTCATCACACAGATTAAGGATGATATCCACTTTATCCTTTGCTTTTAATGACATTAAATCATTAATAAGTGTCGAGTGATTGGCTAAAAAGGAAAAACAGTATGATTCAGTCTGACCGATCTGATAAAGCGCTTCTTTAAGCTGATCGATTGTATAGAGATCGTCATCATCAAAGTTTCCCGAAGGCTTTATCACGTCGGGTTTTTTGGGATCGCCTAAAACAACCACCACATTGGTACGGGCCAGTTTTTTTGAGACCTTAAGCGGTGTCCACTCCTTTCTTACCTTGGCGGTCATGATAATGCGTTTTTCCATCATGCCCAGATCCTGGTTGCGTTTGGAGTCCGGAGTAACGGTGCCGTGCACATTGATATCGACAAAACCGGCCTTGCCTAACAGTTGCCGCAGTGAATCGGCGGTATATATACGTTCCGCGTAAAACTGATCGGCGATTCCGCCCTTTTCAACATGAAAAATCATTTCACGTGAAATAAGGCGCTGTTGATCTATGGAGAGAGAGCGTTCTCTGCAGACAAAGTGCTTCTTATCGATCCACTCCCAGGAGTGCTGCTTATAATTATCGCGCAGATACTCACCGTCGGTTACATCGACAAGCAGACTGCCGCCCGGTTTAAGGGCTTTAAACACTTCTTTTAAAACCAAAAGGTCATCGTGAACCGTTTCAAAATAACCGAAACTGTTCCCCAGGATAAGAATAAAATCGAAGGTGTCCGGGTTAAAACTCAGTTTTCTGGCGTCACCTTCCTTAAAACGGATCTGCAAATTGCGCTTTCTGGAATCGTTACGTGCGCGTTGAATAAGATAGTGAGACCGGTCGAAGCCTTCAATATTTGAAAATCCCTTTTCCGCGAAGCAGAGCGAGTGGCGGCCGTGACCGCAGCACAGATCGAGGATTTTGTGTTCGGGCTGCAGTCCAAGAATATCGATGAACATTGTTACTTCCTGATCCGTAATGTTGCCGTCATCCACAACATCTCCGTCTGTCTTAATGTAGGTGGCGTTGAAAATATACTTCCACCAATCGGGCTGCACGTGATCCTCAAGATTGGAAACAGCTCCGAGGAATTTTTTCAACAGCTTGTTCTGGTTTCGTTTTATTGATTTTGGGGTTGCGTGTGGTTTTTTATTCAATGTTGTCTCCTAAAATATATTGCTATACCGCCTGTGTTTCCGTTTTTTCCAGCTGCCCTTATGATACACATAACTTGCGATAAGGGGAAGTACAGTCGTGGCCTCGGCGTATACCATCTGTTCCGACACGGTATCGACCTTCCCCCACGAGTTCGCCTCTTTTAAAGTGGAGCCGGAGCAGGCGCCGTCCCGCACATCGGCCACGGTAATCTGGACCGCGTAGGCGTGCATGGGCACTTCCTTGCCCAGAAGCTCGGCGCAGATGACCGTGTCCTGGGCGAAATTTTTAGGCACACCGCCTCCGATCATAAACAGACCTGTTTTGTGCGCTTTTATTTTTACTTCAGTAAGCTCTCTGAAATCTTTGACACTGTCTATGGACACATGGTCGGCTTTTTCTGTTTGATGCAGTACCAGACCGAAACCGGCACTGGAATCCGAGAAGGCCGGACAGAATACGGGAACGTCCGTTTCATAGCAGCTTAAAACAAGGGAATCCTTTTTCTTGGCATGGCTTTTAAGATAGCATCCCATCTCTTTTATAAACTCGCGGGAGCTGTACACACCCGGTTTCATGCTGTCAGCGATAGTCTTAACAGTTTTATCGCAGACCTGCAGTTCCCGCTCGTCGATAAAGGTATCGTAGATCCTGTCGATGTAATTATCGCGGAGCATAGTATCGTCAACATGCGGCGTGCCTCTGTAATGCCTGAAACCCAGGGCTTCAAAAAAATCCATATCCACAATGCTGGCTCCGGTGGCGATAACCGCGTCGATCATGCCGCACCTTACCATATCGCTGTAGATGTGCATACAGCCCGCTGCCTGGGTGCTGCCGGCGATGGTCAAAAAAACAGCGCACTCGCTATCACTGATCATTTTTTCAAGGATCATTGCCGCCCTCGCCGTTTCCCGGGCACTAAACGACATCTTAGCCATGGCCTCTATCAGTGAAACGGTGTTTATGGATTTAATATCAATCTGCTCGACCGGAGTGTTCAACAACTCATGCTTTTTCATCATTTTCCCTCCATTTATTTTCAAGCAGTTCCTTATGCGCGTGATAGGAAATAAGCGTGTAGACAAGCTTGGCCGCCAAAAACTCGGCACTGTGATTTCCATTGGGGCACAATTCCACAACATCACATCCCACTACGTCGCACTGTTTGAAAACCAATGCTAAAAGCCCGGTTACCGTGTACCAGTTTAATCCCCCCGGTTCGGGTGTGCCCGTGGACGGCATGATCCCGGGATCAAACACATCCACGTCTATGGTTATATACACGTGCCTGCCGAGATTTTTCAGGATCTGTTTATAACTGCGAACGGAATCCCGCAGCAGGTCATGCGCCAAAAACAGCCTGGATCTGTCCACAGCGTGCATTTCGCTTCTATCCATAGAGCGGATACCGCAGTGCACGACAGGAAAGTATTCCTTAACGCGCGCCATAACACAGGCGTGATTATATTTCGAGCCGTCATAGGAATCCCGCAGATCCGCATGAGCGTCAAGCTGCAGTACGGTCAGCCTGTGTTCAGACCCTGTGCCTGCCGCCCGTGTTTGGGCCAGGGCCTTTATGATTCCGATGGAAACCGAATGCTCGCCGCCGATGGCAATAGGAAAACTGTTACTCTGAAACAGAGAAAGAAACGTTTTCTTTATTTTTTCTACCGTAGCTTCAGGCGTGGCGGCGGGCAGCACGGGATCATAGGTATGTATGCCGCGTCTATATGCTTCCATACCCGTCTCAATATTAAAGAGTTCGACATGTTGGGACGCTTGGATAACCGCCTCGGGGCCTTTGTCCGCCCCTTTTATCCACGTAGCTGTTCCGTTATAAGGAAGAGGAATTATAGCGTAGCGCGAGTTCTCCGCAGAGGAAAACTCTTGGGGTACACCTAAAAAATTTTGTTTCATCCATTACAACCATAAACTTTAGCTAACGTATTGCTTTTTTGTTATTGTGTCAATTTGTTTTTATTATTTATTTTTCGCTTTTTTTATTGACACTTTAAGCAATATAATAGTATTGATAAGATCATTAATCGAAAAAGCCGCCGTCTATTGACCATTTTTAAACCACTACTATGAGGAGCGGCTTTTTCGGGGTTAAAGGGCCGCCGAGCACTCGACACAATGCAAGCGCTCGATAAAGGGAGGATGGAAAAGGGGCGTCGTTATGAACCGAGCACAGGGAATCCAGCAATGGACATCTGATAAATCCGCTGAAATTTATGGAATCAACAACTGGAGTAACGGACATTTTATGATTTCAGAGCGCGGTGAAGCAATGGTCAAACTTCGCTTTAAAGACGACGTGAAATGGGTGAGCATATATGATATCGCCTGCGGCATCCAACAGCGGGGTCTGTCTCTGCCTTTTTTACTGCGCTTCCCCGATATATTAACCTCAAGTATTAAATCGTTGCACTCTTCTTTTAAGGCCGCGATAGCTGAATATGGCTATCACGGCTCGTATAGAGGAGTGTACCCGATCAAAGTCAACCAGCAGCAGCAGGTAATCGAAGAGATAGCGCACTACGGCAGCAAATTTCACCATGGTTTTGAAGCGGGCAGTAAGGCCGAACTCATTATTGCTTTGGCTTTCACGAAGGATTCGGATTCGGCTATCATCTGCAACGGGTATAAAGATTCCGAGTATATAGATCTGGCGCTTTACGGTACCAAGATCGGCTTAAAAACATTTATCGTGGTTGAAAGACCCGCTGAGCTGGAGCTGATTTTAAACAGAGCCAGGGAACTGCAGGTGGAACCAGCTATCGGAATCCGAATGAAGCTTTCTTCCACGGCCGGAGGCACCTGGGCCGAATCCGCGGGAGACCACTCCATTTTCGGGCTTACGCCTTCCCAGACCATGGAGCTGATAGAGCAATTAAAAAATTCGAATTCAATTCAGCACCTCAAACTCCTGCATTATCATTTGGGCTCGCAAATTCCCGATATCAAAAGCATCCGCACGGCGGTGAATGAAGCAAGCAGATTTTATGTGGAGCTTAAAAAGAACGGCGCCGCCATGGGCTATATCGATCTGGGAGGCGGACTGGCCGTGGATTACGACGGCTCAAAAACCAATTTCGGCGCCAGCAGAAACTACTCATTACAGGAATACTGTTCCGATGTGATCGAAGTAATTATGTCCCAGCTGGACAAGGAAGATATCGAACACCCGGACATTATCACCGAATCGGGCAGAGCCACGGTGGCCTATTCATCGGTACTGCTGTTTAATATCCTGGATATTAATACACTGGGATACAGAGAGAACATAAAGACAATTGTCGCGGAAGATTCCCATGAATTAATCCGCAATTTGTACGAAGTATTTAATTCGGTCAGTGTAAAGAATCTTCAGGAAGTGTATCATGACGCGGTCTACTATCGCGATGAAGTCAGGTCGCTTTTTCTGACCGGAGAGATCGGCCTCAAGGACAGAGGAACAGCTGACAAGCTGTTCTGGAAAATAATCTCTAAAATTTCAAAATCCACCGAGAAATTAAAATACGTGCCTGAAGAGCTGCAGGGCATAGAAAAACTGCTGGCGGATATTTATTACGCGAATTTCAGTATTTTTCAATCCCTGCCCGATTCCTGGGCCATAAAACAGCTGTTTCCCATTATGCCCATTCACCGTTTAAAGGAAAAACCCACATCACCCGCCATCATCGCCGATATTACCTGTGACTGCGACGGAAAAATCGATCAGTTCATCGATTTGTATGACATAAAGAACCACCTTATGCTGCATAAACCCAAAGCCAATGAGGATTATATCCTCGGCGTGTTCCTTATCGGCGCCTATCAGGAGACCCTGGGCGATTTGCATAACCTGTTCGGCGACACGAACATCGTGTGCATTTCTCTGGACAGTGACGGTGACATCATTTTTGAAAAGGAAGTAGCAGGTGATTCCGTGGCCGACGTACTGACCTATATGGAATATAAACCCCACCGCCTTATCGAGAAACTCCGCAGCACGGCCGAAAAAGCGGTCAAACAACAGAAAATTACACCTCAGGAAATAAAGATAATCCTCAATGCCTATAAAGAAGGCATGCAGGGTTACACGTATTTTGAAGAGTAGAAGCTAATTTCTAGAAAATTGATTTTTAAACACCGCCCCGAATCTTGCTTCAGGGCGGTGTGAATTTTAAATTCTTTTTAATCCACTGTTTTATAATAGATATTATTTTTACCGGCCGCCTTGACATCATACATGAGATCATCCGCTATTTTAATTACCTCATCCGGAGAGTCGGGCAGCTTTTTATACGTCACGACACCCACGCTTAATGACACGGGCCACTTGTTTCTCTTAATGACAACCGATATGTTCTTTATGATTTTTCCCAACGCGGATTTGGCCTGGTTTTCATCGCTGTTTATCAGTAACAACACAAATTCGTCACCGCCCACCCTGGCCAGAGTATCGGACGAACGCACGGAAGCGGATAATGCCTGGGCAATGTTTTTAAGCAGAAGATTACCCTGCAGATGTCCCAGCAGGTCATTAACTTTTTTGAAATTATCGATATCGACATAGGCGATTGAAAAGGACTGTTTGTATCTTTTAAACCGATTAATTTCATTTTCCAGAATATCGTAAAAATAACGCACGTTCACCAAGCCCGTCAGAAAGTCCAGCCGGGCCTCGCTTTGGAATCTGCGAAACATGGTGTTGACGGTACAAATCAAATTCCCCACAATTATAAAAAAAGTAAACCGCACAAGAGTATTCCAAATCATCACAAACTGGTGTGAGTACTCGTTGTTCGAAGCCATATCCGCGGCGTACCACGCGGCAGCCGCGCAGACCGCGGCGATCAAACCGAACAATCTTCCCCGTATCCAGCAGATAAAGGCGATCGGGATCAAATAGAAGAGGGAAAACGCGTATTCCGGCCCAGTGATAAAATCAACATACCCGATACATCCGATAAACAGCAGGGACAGGATCAATAACAACGGTTTGGGCGCTTTATAAAGCTTGTCTCTCAGATCAAGCAGAAAAACGAACCTGTTTGAGGATTTATAAGCTTTTGAATCCATTATAATCATTGTACCCGGCGCTGAAATTAAATTCAATATATAAACACAAAACCTGCGGTTCTCCTCCTAAACAAGATCAAAACACTACCAAAACCTGACTATAATCCCTACTTTCAGCAGGGGTAATTCATAATGGAACGAAGTATATTTTTTACATGTACGCTCGAATAAAAAATGCTGAAGAGGTTTTTAATTACACCATCACGGTTGAAGGCCGCCTTTCCCGGTCATGGCTTAACATCTTGCATGGTTTTAAAATCTCCTATTCAGCATCCGGACACACAAAAATATCGGGCATGGTCGTGAATCCGGGCGTGTTTTATAAAGTACTGTCAGTACTGAACGATATGGGAATTTCCATAATCAAAATCCGGAGAAAACCATATCAGCATAAAAAAGCGTACTTGAAAGAGTCGATCAATTTATCAGGAGGTAAATATGAAGAAAACAAAACTGTTAAAACAGCTGGTACTGTTAATGGTAACCGCCGCTGTTTTGTCGGGGTGCAGCACATTTGAAGGAGATATACCGGTAGAGGGCAAAATCCCGGATATTATGTATATTTCTCCTAAAAATCAGGACGGTGTTCAGGACTCCGTATACATCCCTCTTACTTTTCCGCCCAAAGAAGGTCTGGAGATAACGGGGTATTCACTCATAGTCAGCGACCAGGCGGGAAGCTCTGTGTATTCCAGGACAAGAAACAAAGAGAAGGATAAAAACCTGATTCTTCCCAAAGCCATTATCTGGACCGGGAAAAATGACAAGGAAGGATGGGTAGACGACGGCACATATTATCTGTATTTCGAAGTGTGGGGCACTAATAAGAGCAAAAGCTCGTCACCCAAGTTAAAGGTGATCGTGGATAATGAAGTACCGGTAATAACGGTAAAACTCTCTCCGCTGCCTTTTACACCGGACAATAACGGTGAGAATGACCTGCTTAACATAAATCTTTCCATTTCGGACGCCGGCGCCGTTAAGGACTGGAGCGCGGGAATTATTGACCCAACGGGACAGCCGTTTATTGAGCTTGATAAAAATCAGTTTAGAAGCGACACCTATATTTGTGACGGCAGATCCCAGTCAGGAGAGTTGGTCCAGTCGGCAATGGATTACACCATGAATATTAATGCCGTGGATATGGCGGGTAATAAAACGAGCAGGCAGGAAACAATCCCCATAGATATTCTGGTTTTAAAGGACGGAGATAAATATAAAATAGTCATCTCAAGTATATATGTTAAGGCCTATACTCCGGATTATATGTCTGTGGCGCCCGAGCTTGTGGCAAAGAACCTGTCCACTCTGGACAGACTGGCTGAGATTCTTAAAAAATACGCCGCCTACAACATCCGCCTTGAAGGCCACGCGGTGCGTGTATTTTGGAACGATCAGAAGAAAGGCGACAGAGAAGAGAAAGAAAAACTTCTTCCCCTTTCCAACGCGCGCGCCGAAGCAATCAGAGACGCGCTGGTTCAACGCGGAATAGAAAAGGGACGGATGACCACCCTGGGTCTGGGCAGTTCCCAGCCGGTTGTGCCTCACAGTGATGAGATAAACCACTGGAAAAACCGCAGGGTTGAGTTTATCCTGATTAAAAAATAATACAACATATCTCTCCCACCGTAAGACGGGCAGGGCTCTCCCCTGCCCGTTTTTTTTCTCATTAACAAGCGCCCCAAATCCGGTATCCGTGTGATCCTAAGAAAAATATTGATTCGTAATTTGACTAAGGCAATGTTTTTCATTACACTCAAGCAGAAAGGATTATGGCAAAAGTTACTTGTTCTCCACAGTCTGCTCCCAACATTTTACCGCAGCATGGTTTTCTTATAATAATCTCCAGAAATGATCTTACTTTTAAGGTAAGCGATCTGCGCCTGCAGGACCTGATACTGAAAATAAGGGTACAAGAGCTGCGCTTGAACAGTACGGAAATCACCCATCTGCTTAAAGATTA
The DNA here is from genome assembly GCA_016930675.1 of Spirochaetales bacterium. GTDB lineage: Bacteria > Spirochaetota > Spirochaetia > SZUA-6 > RPPD01 > JAFGGG01. Next base: position 10,055 of record JAFGGG010000011.1, on the reverse strand, counting down.
TCTGCAAATGAAGCTGCCTCCCCAGAACCGCCTGCTTCTGCATAATAAAGCGGCCGACTGGTTCGAAGCAAAGTGATTTTCCAACCGGGCCCTCATACATAGGAATCTTTCCGAGCAGATAAAAAACACACTGCCCTCAGAAGAGCTTGATGTACTTAACAACTCTGCCTCAGAAAATACCTTCGCCCAACAGTGGGAACTCACCAAACGCGAACAGGAACTTCTGCGTTTTTTGGAATCGGGTTTGACCAATAAGGAAATAGGCGAAAAACTGTTCATCAGCGAGGGTACGGTCAAATGGCACCTGAACAATATCTTTATTAAAATTGGCGCCAAAACCCGCACGGAAGCCGTAAAGCTTGCTAAAACCTCCGGTCTGGTTTGATTTAGAAACCGTTATCTACGGCAGTGGATTTTTCCCTGACCGCAGTAGAGAACTTTAAAAAATCCTATGCAAAAACCTAACTTTACGCAGGGGTATTTTTTCAACCGGATTAGTATATCTAATTATAGAGGTACACTTAGATGAAAGATATGAATCGTGTTTTTCTGTATACCATTCTTGTTGAAGGCCAGGTTTCATGGCAATTGCTGCACAGTCAGCGTGATTTTACGGTAAAAAAGCTTTCTTCGGGTAACACAAAAATAGAGATTATAGCGCAAGACAACGCGGCTTTTTACGGAGTGATAAACATTCTCCGTGACTCGGGGATTTCAATTATAAAAATAGATCGCAAGCAAATCTTTACAGGTACCAAGAAAGATAGGAATTATAAGCGTAATCTTGATAACTAAATTGCAGGAGAAATATTCCCTCAAACGGACGTGAAAGACAATAAAAGAACAATTTATACGATCAATATCTTTGTGTGCTCCGTTAATTTTTAATTTTTTAACAGCCCCTTTTACTGCTGAACGTTTATCATCCCGATTATTCTATCCCGGTACTGCTCCGACAGATGCCCGTAACGCACTGATATTTCAGTTCCATTTCTGGCCGCCCGCACTACCTCCGCGTTCAAGTAGAAAATATCATCGTTTGCTTTTTGGAAATATATTTTCAGATCATCGCCTTTGGCAATGTGCATGCGCGGATGATGGATGGCAGCGCCGCCCGCGCTCAGATCGACAATGAAGGCCTGAACAGGGTCCGCGGAAGAATCGATTTTTTTTAGCAAAACAGGGAGCTTAACCTGCTTTCTGTAAAATTCTCTTCTTTGAAAGCGTTCCTTTTGCCGACTGTGGTTTAAAACAAGCGAATCTCCTCTGTTCTCCCGTACAGTTACGGTGAACGCATAGATCCCCGTAAAGTTATGTAAAAAAACCACCACATCCTCATTTTTTTTAATTTCCCGATTTTCCTCCTGCAGCGCAATAACAAATGAATCTTCAGTACTTTGACTAACGGTACCTGATATTTTAATCTTTTTATCATGCATGATAATTACGGGCATGCTCAGTTTTAAGTCTCTGGTATCGGTAATTATCGAATGGGGCCGCGCTTTATTGAAGCCTAATTTGGTTTTTAATGAAGTCAATACTTCCGCTTTTACTTTGATTTCGCGCTGAAGCAGATGCAATGTCGCGGAAAAGGTCTTTGGGTTTAAAAGCAGTAAATATTTCTTATTTCTGTTCTTTAGAAACCGCGCCATCTCTTCTATGATGTTCTTTTCCCTGGCCGTAAGCCTGAATACCATTACATACTTTTCGTACTTTCGCGACAGAGTTTTATTTAATTTGTATCTTTCAACGAGCTTTATAATGATAAAAGCACTGAGAAAAACAAAAAGAAATCCCCCAAGCAAAAAAATGAAAACGAGAACCTCAGTCGGAGTTTTTTTAAAACCCGTGCTTATGGAATCTATTAATTCTTGCATTTGATTACCCGCTTTTTATGGTACAATACCAACCAAAATCTTATTCTATATATATTAAACGTATTACTTTAAATAGGCAACATCGATTAATATGCCGGAACCTCCAAGTGATTGAGTATACCACAGCCAAAGAGATCACTCTATAAAAACATTTGAATGTTCACCGGACCTCACCTTACAATAGAAATAATGACCATCCCACCAGCTTTGCCGGTAGTATGGCGGGCGCGCTCAACAGAGGCGCGGGGTGGCCGGTAAAGCTGCCGCTCGTGGCGGCGGCTTTTTCGTAAGCAATATTATTACCAAAGGAGGATGAAATGACATGCGAGATAAGTTATGACGGAGATTCCGTTGAAATCGAAAACGCGGAAGAGCTTTTCGTGGCTTTGGATATAACACCTGCCGAAGCCGACGCTGAAATTTTAAAACAGATCAATGGGAAAATATCCCGGCTTGTAACCAATGACGCGGAGTTTTTAAAAATCCTGGTTACGGCCATGGGAGTGGAAGGCAGGAGTAAAAGAGAATATATAGAATGTTTCGGAGCAGATTTAAAAAAGGTGGTCACCAGCGGCGATACGGTAAGCCGTGCCCTGGCCATTCTTGCAAATGAGTCGGATCAGGAATATTTTCTAAACACATTGGGTAGAAATACTTTACAGAACTGTGTTGCCAGTTTGGAGGATATTGCCAAGGCATTAGAATGGCTGTACGGCACAATGGATGAGCAGTACATGGAATTAATCGGCTGGGATTTTCTTATCAATCATATTCATACCGGTGAAGGTTTGGGTATCATACTTAAATACTTAGCCGCCAGAGAGGAAAAAATTTTACTGGATCATATGGGGTGGGATAAGGTGCTCGATTGTATTCAGACAGATAAAGATTTGGTTTATGTATTAGTAGGACTGAACTCGGCCAATGAAAATACCTTGCTGGGAAAACTGGAGAAAGCAAAGCTCAGACATATTTTTCCCACCAGCAAAAGTCTGGAACAGGTGTGCAGACAGCATCTTGCTGATGCGGATGCCAACGAATTAAAAGCGAAATATGAATAGGAGGAAATATGGGTGTATTACAGGCATTAAAAGGATCAAAATATAAAGTAATAGACGCGCATCTGCATGTTACCGATTTCCTGCAGTCCACAAGCGGATTGGGAAAATGTATCAAATATATGAACAAGGCCAATATGGAATACGCGGTTATTTTCGGTTTGCCGGTTTCCAAAATCTGGGCCAGCTGGGAAAAACAGTCCCCGAGTTATTATCTGGGAGACAACTCCAAGTGTTATTACTATAACGCGGTGGATTTTACCGTGGCCCACGAGTACAGCGCGCTGAATAAAGAAGATAAAAAGCGGCTTTTCCCTTTAATCGGGGGATTCAATCCCACGGATAAATATTCGTATAAACACGTGGAACGCATGATAAAATACTTTCCCAATATCTGGCACGGTCTGGGAGAAATCCTTTTTCGTCATGACGACCTGACCAATCTGACGTACGGCGATCCTCCGCGCGCCAACCATCCGGGCATGGACAGTATTTATGATCTGTGCGTTGACCTGGACATGCCCATCTGTATCCATCAGAATATCACTTCCGTGGGCAACAACACCTATCCGCAGTGGCTGCATGAGTTGGAAGAAGCGCTGCAGCAGCACCCCAAAGTCAGGGTTGTCTGGGCGCACTGCGGAGTGTCAAGGCGTGTATATTCTCCGATCTACTATCAGATCGTAAAACGCCTGCTGGAGGCGTATGAAAACCTGTTTGTTGATTATTCCTGGATCGTTTACGAGAATTTCATCTGCCCCAAAAAGGTTCCCGACGAAAACTGGATTGAGATGACTGAAAAATTCTCGGAGAGAATCTGTATCGGCACCGACGTTGTGGACAAGTTCGAATACCTTTCTCCCCAGATCCAGAAGTACGATGTTTTCATGGACCGTTTAAGTGAAAAAGCGCGTCAGGATATCGCGTTTGACACGGCTTACAAATTGTACAGCAAGGTCAGATGCTAGGCCGCGGCCGCGCGCTGTAAGGGATTTTTACCCGCCCAGCCAGCTTATGCAGTACTCAGTGTAAGGCGGGAGTTCGGGAAGCCCCGGATCCGCATGTTTCCAGCGGCCGTTTAAACCCAATTCCCGCACCGTAAGCTCGAAGTGACAGAGCGCTATGCCCATATCCATCATCTGCAGATCGCAGGCTTTCAGCAGTTTATTCTGTGCCTGATACGCCCGGCTGCGCTGCAGATAAAAATGAAACTGATTGCGGCCGCGCATGACAACCCTCCAGGGCTGCCTGTTGGACGCGGACGGCGCCAGCCTGAGCATTTCCAGCGCTTGCGCGTATTTTTTGCTCGCTCCGGCCGGCAAAGGTGCTGCAAAATCTTCCAGATAAAAGAGTTCGTTCCAGGGCTTTCTGTGTTTGGCTTTGATAAACCACCTGATCACCCTGCCCTTAAAACTCCGTTTTTGAGCAACATAGCCGATGGGAGTGACCGCCGCTATAATCTGATTTCCTGTTAAGCCCGCCAGCTGCGAAAAACTTCTTTTATTGAATGTGCCGCCCAGCCAGCAGGTACCCAGCTTCGTATCGGTTAAAAAGAGAATGATCTTTTCAAAGGCATAGCCAAAATCAAGATTCTTGGTGTCCGGTTCAGCAGTGCCTGCCATGGTGTAGGCTCCAATTACAAAATACTGAGCGCCCTTAATAGTACCGTAGGTGCCGAGTTTGATTTTTTGCTCCCTGTCTATATTCGGATCTTTAAGCAGATAAAACCGTAAAATGGTTCCGAACGGGCCCTTTTTTATGTGTTTTAGATAATCCTGAATCTTTTCAACCAGGTCTTTGCCGAGCGGTTTTTCCAGATAGGACCTCCATGACGAGCGGCTGCGAATTATTGTTTCAACCGGAGCGGAAAACATTATTTTATCCTTAGGCATTGGCCGCTTTGATCCTTTCTCTGAGATGTGCTATAAGGTCAATCACTGTTTTGATAAAAACCAGCATACCGGCATAATGGGCGGGAAAGAAAACGCACTCGAAGAAGAGCACTCCGGCCGGAGGCACCAGGTTGGCGCAGATCAGAAGGACAGCGGAGGACCGGAACTGTTTGTATTTGGGAAAAAAGGTTTCCATGGTTTTTTATATACTATGCGAACATGTATGTCTATAAAATAAAATTCTGTTCGAATATATAATACTTACTAATTAAGAAGATTTGGCGAAAATACACATACGACACCATCCACTCAATAAAATTTACGTTGGCTTATGAAATTACACTATCATTTAATCATGAACAGCTATCAACCGGAGAGGGAGTATGAGAAAAAATATTCTTAGAATAAAACTTGCCTTCACCATAATATGGGTAAATGTCGTCTACTTAATTGTAACATTCTCCATAGAATATATTAACAGATCTCTGTTCTATAATTATGGCTCGTTTGGTAATTATATTGACTTTATCCTTTTCCTTTTTGCCACAAAGGTAATGCCCTTAACTGTTATCTATTTCATTATTTTATTTGTCGTATTAAAACCTTTACAGGCGGCCACAAACCAACTCCGATCCGGACGTGAACTTGATGAACAACTTAGACAAAAAGCGCTTAAAAACATCTTACATATGTCCCGCACCCTGATAATCGCCAATATCTCAGGGTATGTAATCGGAGTAATTCTGCGGTTGTATACGGAATACGGCTATCCCCAGTTGGATTCGTATGAAGGATGGATCCAGATACTTTACGGTTTTGCTCTTGGCGCGACACTCTCTCTCATTCAAATCAGTATCAACAATCTACTTCTTATAGATTCCAAAAGATTGTTCAAATTACATTATCTTGAAAAGAAAAACAATATCGAAAACGTATTCGGCATTAGAATATTCTGGGTCGGTCTGTTTTTAATAATATACGTGTCTCTGTATATCTATGACAATATGAGGAATTCATACGAACAGGAAATCAAATATCCGGCGCTGTTGGAATCTGTGGTAAAAAAAGAAATTACAATCGAACAGGCTGAAGGATTATGCGGAAAACAGCACCGATAGCGCAAAGGAGATTTCGGATATCACCTCCGGAATCAGCAGTCAAATTATTGACAGCGTTACTCTTTCGGAGAAGACCGGAACCTCTTTAGCTGAAATCTATAAATCCATTGCCGATACCACTAAAATGATAAGGAGATGGGTACACATCTCAAACCGGCGGCTTTAGAATTCAGCGAACAGCCGCTCGAAATACTGCTTCTTGGCCGCAAAGCGTTTTTCCGCGGTACAGTTGTCCAGAACATCGCCGTCTTCCAGACCCGAGCGCCACAGGGCATACTGTTCGAAGGCAGTGGCAAAGTCTTCCTCCGGATCCATAAACGCGCGCAGGTTGGCGAGATTGGTCTCGCGCAGTATCTCCACACTTTTGGCAAAGCCGTCTTTGGTTCTCATATCAAGCTCGTTTATGCGCTGCTGTTGATCCGCGAAGCGGCTTACCACCCGGCCCCGGCTGTCGATAGCCCAGGACAGGTCAAAAAAATCACGCGGCACATAGACATTCCTGTGAAACTGCCGTTTGGCTTCCGTAAGCTTGTAATGGACCAGGTGGCCCAGCTCATGGATGATAATGCCTACGGGTCTGATTTCGAACATGCGGCGGTAGTGCCGGCGCAGCTCGTCAAGCTTCCATGTGGTTTCTCCCTCTGCAAGCAGTTTGCCGTCATCACTGAAAAAATCATTGCGGCCATAATCATAGGCGTACCTGGTTTTAAACGGGTTTTCACTCCCCCCGCTTATAAACATGTACAGGGGCTCGTGCTCCACCAGGATGTAATACAGGAGCCTGTCCGCCGCCTGCACCGGCACCAGCGTGCCCACACCGTTCACGATATTGGTTACGGGAAACACCCCTATGAAACTCTTCTCCACGAACCTTCTTATCTTGGGGTCCAGGCTGCTCAATATCTTTCTGATCACTTCGTACAGCGGGTCGGCGGCAGGCAAAGCCTCGGATTCGGGCTTTTCATCTCTGGTAAAGGCATACGCCCTTTGAGTTGTCAGATTCATGTCTTTCAGTTTTCCAAGGATAAAGTCATCGGCCTCAAACACCCGCTCCTGGAATGGAGTATTGAAATATGTATCCCAGTAGTTTTGGTCAGGCGTGATGCCGGCAGTACGGCAGCCTGTGACAATAAGTGAAACAGCAAGCAGCACGAGACAGGTTAAGACCGGTAATGGCTTTATACGCATCTCACTTACCAAACGAATTGTAATTATCGCAGCCCGTCTCATCCCCCCATTCACAAGAGGATTTAAAGTCCGCAAGGGCTTTTTCACGGTCTCCCGCGAGCTGGTAACTGATCCCCCGCTGATTATAGGCTGTACCCAAAATACGCTTGCGTTTTATCGGTGTGGCGTTTTCTATGGCTTTGGTATAATCGGCGATTGATTTTTCATACAAGCCCAGGTATTGATAGGTATTTCCCCTATTAATAAAAACATCAAGCTCATACTCCGCGATATTCAGCTTGTAGGACAGGGCTATGCCCAGATTAAAATCCGCAAGCGCCTCTTGGTATTCAAGCAGCTGTAAATAGCAGTACCCTCTTTTGTTCAAATAATCGATATCGTATAAAAACGGATTCACGGACTTCTTAATCTCATACGCTTTTCCGTAATCCGCGATGGCTTTTTCGTATTGTAATCGATCCCGGTATATATCTCCGCGCACATCATAGGCCCAAAAATTGTTTGAGTCTTTTTGTATGGCCTTGCTACATAACGCAAGCGCTTCATCCGATAACCCGCTTGTTTTTTTGGCCAAAGCCTGGTTGTAAAAGTCCATGGAACTCTGCTTGATTTTGATTTCTTCGGACGCAACCGGTTCGGCCAGCTTGGGATTCAGTTTGATTGCCAGCTTATAATCGGCTATGGCCCCCTCATAGTCCTCTTTCGCAAGCTTTGCATTACCGCGCCGGTAATACGCTTCCGCGAAATCGGGATTCAGCTTGATTGCCCTGGTAAAATTCGCGATGGCCCCGCTCATGTCGCCCGCTTCATATTCGGCAAGCCCTTTTTTATAATACTCGTCCGCCGTCTGCGCGAATATGTTCATGACGAAAAACAAACAGGTTAGGACAACCAAAACCACTTTTAATGATTTCATAACACTCATCCTCCTTTGTGTTCCCGCCGCAGTGCAGCCAAGGCGGCGGTGATTTTACCCATATCCGCTTCCCTGATAATATTTTACCACATCAGGCAACCCCCGACAAGCAAATGATGTATACCCTGAGCTCACCCGGCCGCCGCAATACGCTGAAATCCTGCGGGCGTTTTTTTATTTGATAAATTAAGTCTTCTGGAATACTATAATAGAGGGGCTTATAATGGAACAAAAAGATAAAATCATGGTTCTTCCGTGGCTCACACTCCTGATGTGCGCTGTATGGTTTTTATTATTTCCGGCACATTCAGTCTTCGCGGACACACTGAAACATGACAAAGACTTCGTTATCCAGGGCAGAAAAATCAGGTTCCAGGGGGGAACCGACATTAAATTTCATGCAACCGGAGACGTGGAAACGGGTTTTCTGGCGCAGGACACGGTTCTGCCCGCGGGTCAAAAAACAATCACGTTCCGCAGGCAGACCATGATCGCGTTTTACAGATCGGGCAATGTGCACATGGGGTTCCTGGGGGCCTGGGCGGTTCTGAACTATAAAGGCAAAAAGCTGATAGCGCCTCCGGGCAGCTACGTTGAGTTCGACCCTTCGGGCGAGTTGATAAAGCACAACTACGATATATTGGGCACCCTGGCACTGCGCTGCCGTAACGCCGACACATGGGGGATTAATTCAGATTCGCCGCTTTATTTCACACCGGGCGGCAGATTTGTAATAACCAAAAACGCCAGTTTGCCCTTCTCGCTGTGGGATATGCAAAACGGCACCCTGATAAGATTTTTTAAGGTTATCCCCCGGGCTTTCAGTCCCGACGGCAGATACTTTTTGACCGCCGCGGACGCGGACAACGGAATAAAAACAGTCCGCATCTGGAACGCCAAGACCTGGAAAGAGATAAAGACGGTTGAGGGCCATATGGAACGCATCCACTACATGGATTTCACCGCCGACAGCAGGAAGATCCTGGCCGTGAATCGCGATACGGAGATCAAAATCTGGAACGCGGACACGGGCAGACTGCTTAAAACCGTGCAAATGGAAAAAGGCGGCCACAAGGGCCACGTGTTCACCATGCAGTTCAGCCCGGACGGCAGGTTGTTCGCCTCGGGAGGCAAGGACTGGACGGTGAGAATCTGGGAAACGGACACCGGCAACCTGGTCAAGATACTTAATCCGGACGGCGGATATATCTCGGCCCTGGACTTCAGCCCGGACGGCAGAATTCTGGCCGCGTCCTGTCAGGACGACAACAAAATCATGTTGTGGGACACCGTGAACTGGAAGCTGATCCGCACGATCAATGTGAAGTCCCGGTATCTCTATTACACGGAATTCAGCCCCGACGGAAAATTTATCCTTTCAGCCGGACAGAGCGCCGGGGGTTTCGACGACAACTGGCAGGAGAATCTGGCGCTTAAGATGTGGGACGTGAACACCGGAAAACTGATCCGCAGTTTCTCCGGACACCATATCGTGTACAACGCGTCGTTCAGCCCGGACGGCAAAAGAATCGTCTCCGCCAGCACCAGGGACAAAAGCTTCAAGCTGTGGGACGTGGCCACGGGCAGGCTGATCGTCACGTTTATGACCATCGGAAATCAGGGCGACTGGATGCTGTATACACCCGACGGGTATTACACCTGCTCGGACAACGCGTACACGTACGAGTCCATGTCGTTCGGTACAGGATACATAAATTTTACACTGGAGGACTTCAGGCTGGTGTATCATAAGCCGGACATCGTGGCCCGCTATGTGAAAGGCGATATTCCGCCCCCGCCGCAGTATGTTTTATTCGAGATGTCTCACTTCGAACCGGAACAGAACAAGCGGTCCTGGTACGTGCGCTATGAATACGACGACGACTACCGCCGTGTCAAGTGCAGGAGATATACAAAGGACGGTTCCCCGGACGGATACTATCTCTACGAATACGACAGCTTCGAAAGGATCGTCAAAGAATCATATGTCGACAATCGGGGCAGTC
>JAFGGG010000010.1 GCA_016930675.1 Spirochaetales bacterium | reverse complement strand
TTACGCCTTACAGGGAGAAACAGTATGTACCAAAATATGCTTATATCTGACGCTCAGGGTCGGGTACAGGCTTCGTACCACTATATACATCTTAAGCGGAGAGGATCTGTTTTTCATTATGGCGATAGATATCCTGTACAATAAGCTGCAGGATTTCCGTGTTCATATAAAAATTGACTCTTAAGCGATAAATAATATCAACCTTGTCATGAATATTAAAACGTGTTTTATACAGATCCACTCCGTTCCACAACATGGCGGGAAATTTATGGCTTCCGGTATTGAGTAATAACTTAAGATGCACCTGCTCTTTTTTTCCAACCACTTCGCATGACTCCACCGTCAAACCGCGAGAGAGGAGAAGCAGCGCAGGATGAGCCTCGCCAAACGGTTTAAAAAGATCCAGCATATTGAAAAGTTCAGGTTTCAAATAGCGGCAGGGAATCTCAGCATCAATAACAAGCTTCTCGTCACTTGTTTCCGGCAGTACAAGTTTCTGCGTCACCTTAAAATAACGGTCCTTAAAACTATCCACCCGCTCCAAAGGCATACTGAAACCAGCGGCAAAATCATGACCGCCGTAATCGGAGAACAGATCTCTGAACTGGTGCAGGAATTCCTGGAGTTTGAAAGCAGGAATACTTCGCATGGAACCTACCGCCTTCTCCTCCAGCTGCGTAATGATAACTGCCGGTACTTTAAAATGATTAACCAACCGGGAGGCTATAATCCCCGTAATTCCTCGCGGAACAGAACGGGAAACGATCAACACTCCTTTGCCTTCTGTTTGTTCATAGCAATTGTACGCCTCACGAGATATTTTATCCCAGACAGCGTCGCTTAAGCTCTTACGTTTTTTATTCAGTGTGAACAGATAATCCGCCAGTGTGTTCTTTTCATTTTCTACGGACGTAAGCAGCAGCTCTATAGCCTTGTCCGGTTCACCAAGCCGGCCCGAAGCGTTTATCAGAGGAGAAATCTGCCAGGCGATATCCCGGGTAGAAATATTTTTTCCATGAAGTTTCTTCTTGAAAAACAACTCACGCAACCCCTGTCTGCCGAATGTATTAATAAGCCGGAGTCCGTTTTTCACGATAATACGATTTTCATTAAGCAAAGGCATCATATCGGCGATTGTACCCAAGGCAACCAGGTCCAAACGTTTAAGGCATTTATCCAATGCGGGCTCTATGTTTTTAAGCATAACAAAACCAAACAGGTCACGGAACAGATCAATTTCAGATAACGGATTTTTTTGATAGCGCACAAGCCTGCTTGTCTCTCTGATAGTGAGCAGGCTTTTATTGTTGAACTCCGGAAACAGCTTCACCAATAAGGGATGGAAATCAACCCCAGCGACCGATTCTTTAGCTCCGGGAAAAGCTTTTGCCAGCAGTTTTTCATGTTCCGCTTGGTTGAATATAAAAACCTGTGCATCAGCGATAAATTCAGCCAACTTTGATTTTTCCAGACTCACAACACCGGGCACGATATTTTCTCTAAAGCGATCGACTTCAATAAAGTTTTGAAGCTTGATCCCTTCAATAGAGTATGCTTCATGGCCCGGTTTAACATGCAGCAGGCAGTATGTACTGTTGAAAAGCTCAGTATGTGAAAAATGCAAAGCCCAATCCACCTTAAATACCACACCGCAGCCTGAAAGATCTCTGAACGGATAACCTGAATCAGGTAATTTGGGATTGATTACGGCATAGGCTTTGGGGATTTTTTTGGGGGGGTTATGATGGTCGATGATTATGGTCTGAATGTTTTTTTCAGAAGCGTACTCCACCTCTTTGTGATTGGAAATCCCGCAGTCGACTGTGATCAACAATGTTCCGCCCTGTTTATGTACATTATCGATATCGGAAAAAGACAGTCCGTAATCATCATCTCCCAGGGGCACATTCCATTCCACTAAAGCGCCCATTGAGTGCAGGCAGTCGACGATTAATACAGTGGAAGTAATACCGTCCACATCTCTGTCACCATAGATAAAGATTTTTTCACCGGCTGCGATCGCCTGTGCTATGCGCTCGATTACTTTAGGCATGTCTTTAAAATAAAAAGGATTGTGTAAAAAGCGGGTGTCGTCTTCCAGATAAAACAGGAGCTCATCCGGCCTGCAAATTCCTCTCCGCACAAAAATAGCAGCGCTCAGCATATCAAGTTTGTAGCGGGAAGCGAGATCTTTTACCTGTTTTTTATCCAGTTCCTTTTTTATCCAGTTCATATATGGTCAAGCTCACGTAATATTCGCGACCGTCTTTCAACCCGCTGTATACTAAAAGTATATGCGCCTGACAGCAGCTTAAGCGCCTGCTCCTTTCCCCGGTCCCCGTCCGTATATAATACAAGCAGTTTCTCACCCTTTTCAACCGGATCACCGACAGTCTTTTTAAGTTCAATACCCACGTGCGGAAGTACGGAATCTTCTTTCCTGGCTCTACCCGCTCCGATAGTAACGGCTGCCAGACCGATTTTAGAGGCATCGCATTTTGAAATATAACCTTTGTCCGGGGAAAGTAAAGCTGTTTCCGTACATAAAGACTTATATTGTGCACTATTCATCACAGTTTCAGCATTCCCTCCCTGGCTTTGTATATTTAGTAAAAATTTATCCAAGGCCGAACCGTCGGCGATGCGCCGGGCGGCCAGCTTTTCCGCCTGTTCCACATCGGAACAGATCCCGCCCAAAACCAGCATGTGGGCTGTAAGCCGCAGGGTGACTTCCATCACATCCGCCGGTCCTTTTCCCCGCAGACAGTCCGCGGCTTCCAAAACTTCCAGCATATTTCCTACTGTATTACCCAGCGGACAGTTCATATCGGTGATGACGGCCAATGCTTTTCTTTCAAGGCTTGCGGCTGTTTTTACCAAGGACAACGCCAACTCCTCGGCCTGGGCGCTGTCCTTCATAAAAGCGCCGCTGCCGCACTTTACATCGAACACAAAACCCGCGGCGCCGGTAGCGCATTTCTTTGAAAGAATACTGGCTGTAATCAAGGGAATGGATTCCACAGTCCCCGTTACATCACGCAGAGCGTACATTTTTCTATCTGCGGGTACAAGCTCAGCTGTCTGACTCATGATCACATATCCGGCCTCCGCCAATATCTTTTTTATCTCAAGGTTTTTAAGCTGAGTGCGGTAGCCCGGAATCGATTCCAGTTTATCAATGGTACCTCCGGTATGGCCGAGACCTCTGCCGCACATCATGGGCACCGTAAGGTCGCAGGCCGCTGCCAGCGGAGCAAGAACAAGCGTTATCTTATCGCCAACCCCGCCTGTGGAGTGTTTATCGATAAACGGCCCCTGAATCCCTGTTAGATCGAGCAAGCTCCCCGAATTGAGCATGGCCCTGGTTAATAGGCCGGTTTCCTGAAAACTCATACCCTGAAAAAAAACCGCCATTAAAAATGCAGCCAGCTGATAATCCGGAATCTCCTGTTTTATATACCCGTCAACCAGAAACTCAACCTCTTCCCGGGTAAGCTCCTGGCCCTGTCTTTTTTTTATGATAATGTCTACGGCACGCACTGGTTGTATCCTTTTCACCACTCTTTATAACTCAACTCCAAGGCAATTTGCTTTGTTATTGTAACATGGCTTTTTACCTGCCGCAATCCGCAGATACCTAAGCATTGAACATAACCGTCTTTAATTCAATATACTCGGCGCCGCCCGGTTTTAAGATCGACTGAAAAAGTACAAGCCTGTCGATTTTAAAACTGCTCTCTGCGCCGGGAATACTTTTAAGCGAATTCAAATCTATGTGTTCAAATTTATTTCTGGCAATTGTAATATGAGGCGTAAAAGGTCTTTCACCGGATTCAACCGGCCAGCCGTTCTCCGCGATAAGCTCGCGGAACAGCGAAAAAACAGTACGCACCTCTTGCTTACCCTCAGTAAGATCATAAAAAAGCACACGGGGTCTGCCGCGGGCAGGAAACTGAGCCAGTGCTCCAAGCGAAACAGTAAACTGCGGCCGCTTTAACCCCGGACTCTCCATAAGGTTCAATAATACGTCAACCTGTTCCTGCGCAGTCTCACCAAAAAAATAAAGCGTTATATGCATGGCAGTGCTCCCCACCAAACGGATTCCATGGTATTGCTTTTTAATTAATACGCCACTCTCATGCACAAAATCACATAAAGCTGGGGGTAAAGGCAAGGCCGCGAACACTCTCATAATATGTCTTCTCCGGTTTTCAAACTCACGAGCTCCGCGTTAAGCAGAGCCTGCACACATGTATATAGCACAATTTTAAGCGAGAGCATAGTCTCCGTTTGCATGGTTATTTTTACGGCTTTAGCCAAGGGCAACTTTTCGGTTTTACTAAAATAGCTGCGCACCCCCGGCATCAATTCAAGCCTGCTGCTTTTACAACAGTTCTTGCACACAAAGAGAGTACTGTTTAAAAGAAAATAAAACGCCTGCGAGCTGTCCAGGGTTTTGTGGCAAAGTCCGCAGGTTGTGATATCCAGGTCGAAACCTGTTATAGCCAAAAAACGCCAGATAAACTGAATGGTTATGTATGAAAGTGCAGCCTCCGCACCCTGATCTATCTGTTTCAAAGAATCCAGCAGCAGCGTAAAAACACGCGCCCTGCTCTCACCTCCTCCGAAGGACTTAAGCACGATCTCCGCGCAGACAGAAGCCGTAAACAACTTTCCTACACTTCTCCTTATTCCTGGAAAAGACAGATGACATTCGGTATCGGTAATCTTATAGTTATTCTTTACCGGCTCCAGGTAAAGATAGGCCTTTATAAAATTAAAGCTTTCAGTGTCCGAGCGCAGCCTGCCCCTGGTTTTAAAGGCCCCGTAAGCGGTAGCCCTGATGATACCTTCCACGGGATTAAACAGAGTAACCTGTCGGTGCATTTCTCCCACACGCTGGGTTTTCAAGACAAGCGCGTCCAGGCGCGAAGTACGGAACATGTTTTAAAGCATAGCAGGTAAGTTTAAAAGAATAAAGCGGTATATAATATCAATCCAGGTATACTGATAAAATATCAAAAATTAGTTTTATCATTTAATTGCCAGAAACCCCTCGAAACAGATGTATTTCATAATCGATAAGATATCAATAAAACCGGCTCTCTTTAACATATCGATGTTTGCCTGCTCGGAAAAAGGCTCCAGCACGCCTTTAAGACTTCTTTTCTTATTGATAATTTCGGCGGCAGCGTATCCTTTTTCCAGTTTGTAATCTTCATACAGCGCAGTCATGTAATCCTGAAATCTGGCGTCACAGGCCCTCACCTTTTCGAACATGATGAACGCGCCGCCCCACTTTAGCGCGCTGAATATATTGTTTACCAGCTGCTGTCGCTGACTCGGCCTGATGAACTGCACCGTATAGTACGCAACTATAAGATCGGTTTCTTCGAATTTAAAAACGTTGATGTCATCGCAGACAAAATCTAGATTTGGCAGCTTATAATTTTTCTTTGCTTCCCGCACCATTTCATTCTCTATTTCAATACCCACTAACCTGGCCCCCCGGCGTTGATGATGCTCGGCCAGGCTGTGGGTTAACCTTCCCAAAGATGATCCCAGATCGTAACACACGGAATCGTCTTTAATAAAAAAATCGCTGAGCGCCACGACCAGTTTATGTCCTTCTTTGTAAAAGGGAATTGATTTTTCAATATGCTCCTGGAAGTGCTTTACCGTGCACCCTCCGAAATTCCAGTCCGCATTTTTTGATTCGATACCGTCGCCCGTGCTTCCGCCTTTCATTTTAGACCTCATTTACATCAACCATCAGTTAGGGAAGATACGGGGCACCCGGCTTGCATACGCCTGATACTCTTCCCCAAAATGAAGCGCCAGCTCCCTGTCCTCGATTATTGCCAGTATCCAGAGGGCTACAGTAAACATGACCCAGTTGGCAGAAGCCTCGGCCGGTATCCACGTCTGGATAGTACCGGTGCCCCACTGCGCGGCCGGAAACAATACGGACGAAAAGAATGTGATCCCTATTGCCGAGAGAAACTGGGGATGGCGTACGATACCGTAGGGGCCGCGGGTAATGAGAGAGTCCTTCAGATCGCGGTACATACAGGATTTGCGCATACCCAATACGAATATGGCCCAGACGCCGAAAGCCAAAGACAGAAGCATGCCGAGGATACTCATTATGTTGATCCAGAACATGATCTCCGGGCCGCTTGCCGTATTCCAACCCAAATACATGAGCCAGTATTCAAAATTCATATCCGTCAGGCTGAAAGCGGGCTTAATCGAATTCACGGCCATCCAGCCAATTACAATTAATATTATTCCAAGAGGTCGTACTATTGCAGAAAAAACATAATAAAACCTGCCCCATCGTCCCGCCAGTTGATGGGTAAAGCGGGTGATCCCCAAAAAAAGGATACCGCTTAACCAGACAAGCGGGGCGTAATTGTGCAGCGGCTCAAGCCACGGCAGGTGAAAAGGTATTAAGGGAAAAATTGCGGTTCCCTCCTTTACATTTTTGATAGCATAGTATAAAGCGCGCGAACTGTTTTATCAAGAGCTTGATTGTTTTTACCGCATAATCTAAAATAACCGAACTTTATGAAAAGCAGATGGCAAGTGAAAAGTCAATTAATTTTGATTATAATTACAATTTGCTTATTCATTTTTTCAAACTGTCCGGCTGAAAATAACCGGTCGCAAAGCGGTCTTCCTGCCACAGAACAATCCGCAGACACAGTTTCGGCGAACGAGTGCAAAGCCGCCGACATTCTTCCCCAGGTAGATGCTCTGCTGGCGGGCCATACCTTTGAATCACACTATCTTATTATCCGCAATCAATTTGTACTCTCCATCTGGCTGGTCATACCGGAGCTTGATCCCTGCGCCACTAAAAATGAGGTTGCAGCCAACAGCCGTTTGGCCTTTGTAAAGGGAATCAGGATCTGCCACATTGTGGCCTCACAGATTCCATGCGTACGAGAAGTATTTAATGCCATTAATCCCATGATCGTGGATAAAAGATACAACTGCTGGTACCGTGATATCATTCCCCTGCAGAATCTGCCTGCAGACCAAAGCCCCTCGGATGAAGAGCTTATACAGGCCGTCACAAGAAGAGACATGAAATACAGTTATAGTCGTACCATTCCACCACGGATGCAAGACTATGCCGACATCCTCGATACAACCGCATGGAAAGAGTTCCGCGCGTCGATTCAGCGAATCCTCTGCAAGAAGCCCGGGCGCTGCAATTGCGCCGCCTACCCGATGTACCTGAATGATTACTGCATCGTGCAGGTGTATTGGCAGGCATTGACCGAGAAAGATCTGACGGACACATATGCACTTGAATGTATGACGCAGATAGCACAGAGCTTCGCTACCATCTCATTAGCCATTACCAGACTTGAGATGAGTGTGGTCAACAACGACGGTAAATTAGCAGTATACGGCAAAGTGGATGCCCATGCTTTCCGTTCTAAAGACGATGGCCTTTCGCTGAAAGATGAGATTCGTTTATATCATATGCCGTAGATAAAGTGGTTCAGTCATTCCGTTGATTTCTGATTTTATTACCGCCAAGGTTCGGTGCATCCCTCATGCGCAATCCCAACTCTGCACACACATAACGATATGTAATTGGTTGTATTTGGTTTCTGTCCTTTTTTGTCGCGGAATCATCGGAACAGGCAAATAATAAAGTAATAAAAAACATAATTAAAAAACCAAGATTTAATTTTTTATTCATAATGCTTTTCCTTTAACATTTTATTCTATGTTCTTTATCTTAGTACGGATACTTCTTCCCGCACAACCCAGAAATCTCTTTCATAATCCGATGTGAGACTTCGGCATATAAAACAAGCAGTTGTTTCCGGTCATGGGAACCGACCGGTCGCGGGAAATTTCCCCCGGTTCGAACCCGCTGCAACCTGGGATTTTCCGTCTCATTTTCATCTTCACTGCCGTGCATCCGGCCAAACTTTTTTCGCTCATCTGTAAAATACAGCGGCTTGCCGATCTTTAAAATCATCTTACCTAAAACAGGTATTTTACGGCGTCGGTCTTTTCCGGGAAAATCAATACCTATTGGCAGCACCGGAACATGAGACTCCAGGACCATACGTCCCAGACCCATCCTTCCACGCATAAGCTTATATGGATTATTATTTCTTGTGCCCTCAGGGAATATCCCAATACTCTGTCCCTGCCTTAATCTCAACCTGGCCTGTTCAAAAATATCAGGCCTCCTAAAGGGTTTGAATTTATTTATCCAGCCTACCCGTGCGCGTCTGTTGTAAATCCAGATTGGATTAATCTGTTTTAACATCCAGCCTATAAAGGGAAAAAGCTTGAACACCCAGTGTACCAGAAAGCTGATTAGTTTACCTCCATAGAATAATATCAAAGTGCAGGGCACAAGAATGCTCTCGGAATAATTATTGTGATTCAAAGCAAAGATCGCGGGCCAGGGACAGTTTTTTAACCGTTGAGGATTATCAATATAAATCAACCGCCCGAACATGAAAAGAACAAACTTGAGAGTCCAGCGTGCTATGAAGTTAATCTTTCGCAGGGGTGCCGAAAGAATATCACGTTTTGCTTTAAACGAACCAAGCCACATATACTTCAATAGTACAATTATAATTCATTGATTACCATAATCAATATTGTTTTCCTGCTTTCATACTTAAAAACCCCTTGACTTATGAAGTATCACATACTAATTTGTTTCTATAAAATAAATGTAATATTGCGGCAGGCCGCAATGTATCATTGACATAATTTTTGTAAAAAATAAAAATTACGCCAATGATAGTTTAGGAGAGTTATGAATCATAAAGACATACTGCCGGCAGATCAAGTACTGCCCAATAAACTCTATATCATCCCGCTTTACGGAAAACCGATTTTTCCGGGTATTTTTACGCCCGTCATGCTGGGGTCTCAGGAAGACGTTAATCTGGTAGAACGTTCTTTAAAAGGCGACAGTTTTTTAGGGCTTCTGCTTACCAAAGATGAAGACAACGAAACTCAAAGCGCGGATGATCTTTACAGGATAGGTACGGTTGTAAAAGTTGTAAAAAAGATAAACCTGCCCGACGGCGGTATAAACATTTTTATCTCAACACTCAAACGTTTTAAGATAAAAAAGGTGCTTAGCAAACAGTATCCCATTTCAGCGGCTGTTGATTATTTGGATGATATCAATTATGAATCAAACGAAGTAAAAGCCCTCACCCGCTCGCTTCTAAGCGAGATGAAACTGATCTCCGAGAACAATCCCCTGTTTTCCGAAGAGATGCGTCTTAACATGGTTAATATTGATCATCCGGGCAAGATCGCCGACTTTATCACTTCGATTCTCAATATAGACCGTGAAGAGCAGCAAAAGGTACTGGAAATGACCGACGTTAAAAAACGCATGGAACACGTGCTGCTTTTCATAAAAAAGGAACAGGAACTGTTAAGAATTCAGAAAAAAATCCAGAAACAGATCAATGAAAAAATAACCACGAGCCAGCGCGAGTATTTCTTAAAAGAACAGCTTAAAGCCATAAAAAAAGAGCTGGGCATGGATGTGGATGCCAAATCAACGGAGTACCGCAGGTTCAAGGAAATAATAGAAAAGCTAAATTTTGAAGGCGATATCAAAGAACAGATCGAGAATGAACTGCAAAAGTTTTCCCTCATGGATCCCAACTCATCGGAATTTATAGTCACCCGTAATTATCTGGATACCATAACCTCTCTGCCCTGGAACGATCCGCCTGCCGGCGATTTTGACTTCAAAAAGGCGCAGCGTATTTTGGAAGCCGACCACTACGGACTGGAAGACGTCAAAGAACGGATTCTGGAATATCTTGCGGTCAGAAAAATCAAGCGGGACAGCAAAGGATCAATTATCTGTCTGGTGGGTCCGCCCGGTGTGGGCAAAACTTCGGTCGGCAAGTCGATTGCCTCGGCGCTCAATAAAAAATTCTTCCGTTTTTCGGTGGGAGGCATGCGGGATGAAGCTGAAATAAAAGGCCATCGGCGCACATATGTAGGAGCAATGCCCGGTAAAATAATTCAGGGCCTGAAATATGTCAAGTCAAAAGCCCCGGTTTTCATGATCGACGAAATCGATAAACTGGGCGCGTCCTATCAGGGCGATCCCTCTTCGGCCCTCTTGGAGGTTTTGGACCCGGAACAGAACGTGGCCTTCCGGGATCATTATCTGGATCTTCCCTTTGATATATCGACCATACTTTTTATTACCACAGCCAACACGACCGATACCATTCCCAGGCCTCTTCTGGACCGCATGGAAGTCATCCGTCTTTCAGGCTATATCGATCAGGAAAAGGTAATTATTGCCAAAAAATATCTGATCCCCAAATCACTTGAAAAACACGGCCTGAAAAAAGATCAGGTAATCTACAACAAAGCCATACTTTTTAAGATAGCGGAAGACTATGCCCGCGAAGCGGGTATGCGCAACTTTGAAAAGGCGCTTGATAAAATCCACAGAAAAATCGCCAGAAAAAGTATATTAGCGGCAATTGAATTCCCCGTAACAATCAACGAAGAGAGCCTATACGAATATCTGGGTCAGCCTATTTTTAAGGAAGAAGAGCTGCAGAAAAATCTGATTCCCGGCATGGTAACCGGTCTGGCATGGACACAGATGGGCGGCGCTACTCTCACCATCGAAGCGATCGCCAATCCCGGTAAAGAGGATTTCAGGCTTACCGGGCAGATGGGTGAGGTAATGCAGGAGTCCGCCAACATAGCCTATTCATATGTGAGGCATATCGCCGGGCGCTTTAATGTTCCCGCGGATTATTTTAAGAAAAACCTCATTCACCTGCATATTCCGGCTGGAGCCACCCCCAAAGACGGCCCTTCAGCCGGTATCACCATGGCCTCGGCCCTGCTTTCACTGGTCACAGGTAAAAAAGTCCGCGCGTCACTGGCAATGACCGGAGAGCTGTCACTGGTGGGCACGGTGCTTCCCATCGGAGGGCTTAAGGAAAAGGTGATCGTGGCCCGGCGGCATAAGATCAAACACATCATTATCCCCGCCCAGAACAAGAAGGATCTGGAAGAGATACCGGATAATATAAAAAAGGGCATCAGCTTTCATCCGGTAGACACCATGGATCAGGTGGTGGAGTTATTGTTTTAAAGGGCGGAGAAGAAAATAATGGTCGACCTGCGCAAACTTGAGGGCAAAGGCAACATCTATCTTGTACGCCACGGTGAAAGCGACGGCTGCAGCAAAAAAATTATCAAAGGAAGGCGCGACTTTCCGCTTTCCGGCCAAGGCCGCATCCAGGCTGAAAAAACAGGTATGTGGTTTAAATCCAGAAACATTCAGACCCTCCTCTGCTCGCCGCTAAAGCGGGCCGCGGAAACAGCAGAAATCATAGCCTCCCGCTGCGGAATAGCGTCCATAGCGAAACTGCCGGAACTTTTAGAGCTTGAAACAGGAATTTTCTCAGGATTAACCGCAGTTGAAGCCGAATTACAGTTTCCCCGGGCCTGGCGGCGCTTCAAACAGAAAAGCTGGGACGGAGTACCGGAGGCCGAATCGAGCAGTTCCCTTTTACAAAGAGCCGAGGCTTTTTGGGAACAAATTTTCTGCCTTGTACGGAACGGCAGCCGTAATATAGCGGCCGTAACTCATTCGGGGATCATGCAGTGGATTATCAAAAGCACACTGGGACACAGGAAGTGGCTGCCGTTGTTCGCCATAGATAACTGCGCAATCTTTATGCTGACATTCAACGTAGACCCGCAACAGTTCTACTGCAGCTGGGACATACTGGGATTTACCGCGCCTTAATAACTCAAGCCGTATCCGAACGGAAATAAAGGATTACGTTTCCCGTCACCTTTATTAATGGGAATTTGGGAGTTGCTTCTGGGCCAGGTATACGACAGTTTTCCCGTGGGCTTGTAATCACCGAACAGCACATCGGCAATCCCCTGCGCTTCGGTGCCCGGAAGCCAGGCCGCGATAAAGGCGTCAGTGAGTTCGATTTCATCGGTAATGATAAGCGGTCTTCCGCTCAGTAAGATAACCACAAAGGGGATGCCTGATTTTTCAGCGTTTGCAATTAAGGTTTTCGAGTAACTGGAAAGTGAAAGATCGTCTTTATCTCCCTTCATTTCCGCGTAGGCAACCTCACCCAGCACCACGATTATAACATCGGCATCGCCCGGATCGGCCGCATCCCCGGAAAAACTCACTTTTGTTTCGGCAGAAACGGTGTTCAACACCGCGTCGTAGACTGTTGTTCCCGTAGTAATATAACCGGAGCCGCCCTGCCATTCGATGGTCCAGCCGCCGCACTGGGCTCCCACATTTTTTGCCAAAGCCCCCGCCACGTGAACATGCTTTACTGTTTTGCTCAAGGGCAGCAGATCCTGATTCTTTAAAAGCACCAATGACTTTCTCACAGCCTCACGGGCTATTTCCCGGTGTTCCGGACTGCCTACTTTATCAAGCAGCGAGTCGTCCATAAGCGGAGTCTCGAAAAGGCCCAGTTTAAATTTCACGGTTAAAATTCTTCTCACAGCATCATCGATTCTTTCCAGGGACACCCTGTTTTCTTTTACCAGCTCCGTAAGGTTATTGATAAAATCCATATATTTATCCGGCACCATCACCATATCGATACCGGCGTTAACAGCAGCCTCTATCTGATCTTTGATTGTGCCCGGCAGCTGATACACGGCCGCCCAATCCGAGAGAATTAATCCGTCGAAATTCATTTCATTTTTAAGCACATCCGTTATCAGATATTTGTTGCTGTGCATTTTTTCCCCATTCCAGCTGCTGAAGGAAATCATTATGGAATCCACACCCGCTGCAATCGCTTTTACATAAGGTTTGAGGTGGATCTCCCTAAATTCAGCTTCATTAAGAATCACATTCCCCTGATCCTTGCCTCCCTCGGTTCCTCCGTCACCCGCAAAATGCTTGGCCGCAGCCAAAATGGTTGTGGAATCCTTTAAATCAGCACCCTGGAAACCTCTTACCTCGGCCGAGCCCAAAAGCGCGGTCAATTCGGGATCCTCACTGAAGCCCTCATACGTCCTTCCCCAACGCTCATCCCTGGGCACCGCAATACAAGGGCCGAAAGTCCAATCAATACCCGTGGCGCTGACTTCAATGGCAGTAATCCGGGCAACCTTTTCCACCAGCTCCGGATCACGCGCGGCTCCGAGTCCGATGTGATGGGGGAAAATGGTTGCCCCTTTAACATTATTGTGTCCGTGCACTGCATCGATCCCATAGATAAGAGGAATGCCCAGTCTGGATTTTAAAGCCGCTTCCTGATATGCGTTATACATGGCAAGCCATGCCTTGGGGTTGTTACTGGCCGGTGCCGACCCTCCGCCGCTCAATAAAGAACCGATCGCGTACTCGGCCAGGTCTTCAGGGTAAATCAGATAGCTTTTGTCGATCTGCGTCATCTGACCGATTTTTTCTTCCAGGCTCATATACGATAAAAGGTTTTCCACTCTTTGCTCGATGGTCAGCTTGGGATCTTTATAGGGCGCATCATCCGGAACCGGAGGTAGTGTTGTCTTCTGTTTTGCAGCTGTTTTATAAAACTCTCTTAACTGCTGCTGATTACCAAATATCCGTTTGAAATAAACGGTCTCGTTAACTTTCAACCAGAGCAGCGCGTTTTCCTCATCAAGCGTGGAAATGATTATACTTCCCCAGCCGTCGGTTTCCCAGCTTTGATTGTTAACCGTAACGCTTCCCATCCACTTTTCACCCTTATAGGAGATATGCGTTTTATAGCTTTTATCCGGATCCATTATGGCCGAACCTGTCACAACGGGATGCTGCACCGTACTAAAATCCTCTACCAGTACGGCTCTGCACCATGAGTTCGGCTGCTTATAGTTATCCTTATTTCCGTACCAGATCATCTGCCCGGTACGATCGCCTTGGGGATTTACCGCATTATTTATTCCGAAATCAATCCAAAGGGACTCGCCGGCATGAAGAGAAAAATCACCGAAATGCGTGAGTGGTATTTTAGCTTCCAAAAGACAGCCCTTTTCACTCTTTTTCACCACTAGTTCCCGTTCAGTCACCTCCTGCCCTTTTGGCCAGTCCCAGACGGTCTGATTGTTCTGCACAAGTGAAATTCCCAGCTGAAAATCATCTTCATCGAACGATCTGTGTTCTTCCTCATGAAAACCGAGATAGATTTCAAGACTGTCACCCTGCCAGATAGCATCCTGCCTGTGTATGTTGGTAAAAGGAGTGGTATCAACAATATCCGCCGCAATATAACAGTTCTGCTTGTCAAAAAATAAGCGAACCTCCCCTGAGTAATTTTGTGTCTGGTCCCTGGAGCCCATAACCACCTGAGAATCGCTCTCAAGAAACACGGGAATCAGCCGGGGCCAGTCCCCTAAATCACCGTCAACAGCAATGGTAGCGTTTTCCGCCAAAAGCACGGGAAACCTATCCAGAGTAATATCCGTTCCCTGCTCGGTCGGATCATAAGGCTCACAAGCCGCCAATAACAACAGCACCGCACTTATCATCAAGAAACATAAACCTGCTTTGAATTCTTTTGCACACATAGTAACCTTCCTCCTCAATCTGGTTGCCGACGGACATCACTACCCGGGGGAGTTTAATAATATAAGAAAAATACAATAATTATAAGTCAATGAAACCGATTTCATTCTAAACGCTTATAAACGTTTTGGCACGGCAGCTTTTTAGCAGTTAACCTCTTGAACACCCCGCTTAAACTGCGTAAAATCAACTATGTCGGGGAGCACCCCATAGGGGTGCAGTGTGGGATAAAAAGCCGCCACTTGTTTTGCATTTTTAAACCACCATTATAAGTGGCGGCTTTTTCTGGAGTAAAGGACGACATGACGGACAAAAGCCAGGATATCGAACAGCTCATTAGTCACTTGGAAAGAGATAAAAGTTTCCTCTCCTCTGTTACCCGCTGGGAGAAGATTGCCGCACGCCGGGGCGACTATGCCGATCTTCCTCCCGGACTGCACCCTGCTCTATCCGCGGCCATTAAAAAAAGGGGTATTACCAGGCTCTATACACATCAGGCTCTGTGTTATCAGCATGTACGCGCCGGCAAAAACATTACCGTGGTAACTCCGACCGCGTCGGGAAAAACATTATGTTACAACCTGCCCATACTGCAAACCCTGCTTGAGGATCCGGCCGCCAAAGCGCTTTATCTGTTTCCCACTAAGGCCCTGTCTCAGGACCAGCAGGCGGAACTGAATGAGGTAGTCTTAAGTCAAGATATACCCGTTAAAATATACACATATGACGGAGATACACCCAGTTCTGTCCGGGTATCGGCGAGAAACGCCGGTCGTATCGTGATCTCCAATCCCGATATGTTACATGCGGGGATTCTACCCAACCATCCCAAGTGGATAAAATTTCTACAGAACCTGCGCTTCGTTGTAATCGACGAAGTTCACACCTACCGCGGTGTTTTCGGTTCCCACATGACCAATCTTATGCGCCGGCTCAAGCGGATCCTGCGCTTTTACAATTCAAAACCGCTTTTTATCTGCTGTTCCGCGACCATCGGTAATCCGCTGGAGCTTTCGCAGGCCGTGATCGAAGAGCAGGCTGAACTTGTCGATAAAAATGGTGCCCCCAGCGGCAGCAAACACCTGATTTTTTATAATCCGCCTCTCGTCGATCCCGTACAGGGAATCCGGCGCGGAGTGGTACATGAGGCCCAAAAACTGGCCGCATTGTTTTTAAAGGCCGGCATCAAAACCATTGTGTTCGCCCGTTCCCGCGTGCGCACCGAACTCATCGCCTCGTACATAAACAAATCGCTGGCCAATGTATACACCGACAACCGGCGTATCCGCGTGGAACCTTACCGCGGCGGATATCTTCCCAACGAACGGCGCACCATTGAACAAGGTTTGAGAAAAGGCACGGTACAGGGTGTTGTATCCACAAACGCGCTGGAACTGGGTATCGATATCGGAGGTCTGGACGCGGCGATTCTCGCGGGTTTTCCCGGCAGCATCGCCTCATCCTGGCAGCAGGCCGGCCGCGCCGGCAGGAGCGCGACCGTGTCTTTGGCGGTAATTATTGCCAGCGCCTCACCCTTGAACCAGTATATTATCAACCACCCTGAATATTTTTTGGAAAAATCTCCCGAATCAGGGTGGATAAACGCCGACAACATGTATATCCTGCTTGATCATCTCAAGTGCGCTGTATTTGAACTCCCTTTCAAGCAGTCCGAAGGATTTCCCGGTCCCGTCACTGAACTCCTGGACTATCTTGAGGAAAACGGAGTGGTGCGCCGCAGCGCGCACAGCTATTACTGGGCCGACCGCTCCTATCCCGCCGAACAGATCTCTCTGCGCAGCGCCACTGCGGAGAATGTGGTTATTATCAATACCACAAAAGGCAAACATGAAGTAATCGGAGAGATGGACAGACCGTCAGCCAAAGAGCTCCTGTTTGATAACGCCATCTACATGCACCGGGGGGAGCAGTATGTGGTTACTTCGCTGGATATTGATAATAAGCGCTGTTATGTGGAAGAGACGGACGCCAATTACTATACCGATTCTATTGTTAAAACCGATATCAAGCTGCTGCATGAGGACAAGCGTTATCATAAAGCCAATAGTGCGCTTGTAGTCGGCGATATTTTGGTCCGTACCCAGACGGCTAAATTTAAAAAACTAAAATTCAATACCCATGAAAATATCGGGTACGGCGACATTCACCTGCCGGAAGAAGAAATGCATACGCGCAGTGTTGTGGTACTTTTCGCGGAGAACACACCTGCGGGCAGTGCTTTCCGCGATTTAGCGGATACGGAAAAAATCCCCGTTATCGCCCGGCTGGGCTATCTGATAAAGAATGTGGCGCCCGTATTTCTGCTCTGCGATCCCCGTGATATCGGCATCGCGGAAAGGTTAAAGGACACCCATTTTGCTTGTCCCTGCTTTTATATCTACGATTCGTATCCGGGAGGTACCGGTCTTTCCGAGGGCTTTACGGAACACGCGGACAGTATTTTCCAAGCTGCCTTGGAGAGAATTGAGCTGTGCGTTTGTAAAACAGGCTGCCCTTCCTGCATCGGAGCCGTGGAGGAGACGGCCGACTATAAAATTGACGCCAAACAAGCTTTGCATACTTTTTTAACGGTTTGGTTAAAGGAAAGGAAGTGAAATCTGGCCCGGGGCTTTACGAACGTTTTAAGCGTTTTACACAAGTTGCATCCACATTGAGCGGCGCACGGCAAAAAACTTCCCTGCCGGGAAAAGCACGGCAACCGGATAAAAACAAGCCGGATCGTGTGGATTCACTTAAACTGGCGGGGTGGAAACAGCTTCACGAATTTGTATATTCCCGCTCGCTTACGCTCCCCAATCCCTATAAAGATCTACGACCTGAACCTTTGTTTTTCGAAAAAACCCATAAGATTAGATCCGAACTCTGTTTCTATGATACCGAAACCACAGGCTTATCAGGCGGCGCAGGTAACGTTGTCTTTCTTTTGGGTCTGGGCCGGATCAAAAACGACCACCTGCTTTTTGAACAGTACTTTTTAGCCGATTTCCCGGGTGAGCCGGAGTTTCTCTCTTTGCTTTCACCGAAACTCCGCGACGATTATCTATATGTCTCATACAACGGCAGCGCTTTTGATCGACATATTTTGCAGACCAGGTATATAATGCACGGCATGCAAAAAAACCTGCCCAACCAGCTGGACCTGCTCTTTACGGCAAGGCGTTTATGGAAGCCGCTTATCGGTCACTGCAGTTTGCACCAAGTTGAAGAGCAGGTTCTCGATATCATACGCAAGCAGGATGTGCCGGGACAGGAAGTACCGGCCCTGTATTTTGAATATTTACGCACAGCTAATCCGGCGCACCTTAAGCTGATTTTTACTCACAACAAACAGGATATTCTCTCCCTTATTCATCTTTACTATAAACTGCAGACCATTTTTGAATATCCTCTTGGCACTCAAGACATAGACAGTTCTGCTTTGGGTAGAATGCTGTTGGCGCTTAAGCATCCACAGGCCGAAGCTCTGCTTGAAAAAGCAGCTGCCAAAGATGACCCCCGCTGTGCTCACATCTTGAGCATGCACTATAAGGCGAACGGCAGATGGGAAGAGGCCTTAAAAATCTGGCAGCAACTTTATAATCGCGGCAAAAATACATCCGCGGGTCTGGAACTGGCCAAATACTGGGAACACAAAAAACGACAGTATGGAAAAGCACTCTCCATAACGGAGGACCTGCTTGCTAATGCGGTTCCCCACCCGGTACAGCTCCGCAGAGCTTTACAGCACCGCTCTCGGCGCTTAAGACAAAAAATTTCACACTCAGGTATCAGCAATGGGACGGATTAACTGCAATTTAAAAATGCGATTTATATACAACAATCATATCCATTAATACACTGCTGGTTTTTCCGCCTTCCACGGTTTCTATCTCCAAAAGCTGCTTGCCGTACGATTCCACGATATTTCCTTTTTCAAGATCAAACAGAATCCAACCCTGAAAATCGCTGCGCTTTAAAGTCACTCCGGGAAAAGAAAAAGTAACTACGGGCTTTAAAATCGCCTGTTTTTTATCGCCCGATATGGCTATAACCTGATATTTTACAATTGCTTCCATGGAACTCATCTGCCCAAAAGATGATGAGATCGTCCCCGCATCATAGATATCACCTGCTTTAAGCGGATTCGGACTGAGCTGCACAAACGAACTTTTAGTAAGTTCTTGCAACTGCTGCTCAATACTTTCCGGATCCATCTGAGTACCCAGCTTTTTGGCGGCTTCTATAAGAGGATTGGTATCAAAATCCACAAGTTCTCCCAAAGGAGAAATCTCGATGGGAATCGGGACATTAATCATTAGATTTGCCTGCTGAAACTGCGGATTAGAAGCGGTCTCCGGATCTGCGGAATCATAGTAGATATCAAGCAGTCCTTCTGCCTTCATAGTCATTCGTGATATTATCAATACAGCCCGCGCGTTTCCCTCTCCGGTGACCTTATTCACCGTGTAATATGCTTCAAAGGTCATGGTGAAGGGCATCTCCATTTCGCCCATCTCCGATACCGTTTTAATATACATATCCATCGACATCTCAATAGTTACTTTTTGGCCTGCCGTAAACTTATAGCGAAAAAGAACCTTATCCCCTGATGTGGATGAAAACCGAGGGCTGCCCTCCGGATATTCCACCGCAAGCAGTGGAAAAACTATTGCGCATATCAATATGCAGCTTATTATTAATCTTTTCATTAATGGTTACCTCTCTGATTTAATATTTACAATTACTCATTGTGCTTTTTATGTAAGATCGATTTTATTGCGCTTTACCGCAATAATAGTATATAGCCATTTTCTTACAATTCCACTATACTTTATTTAAAAACACAGAGAAGTCAAGATATAAAAGAAGAAAAACAATCCGGATGGAGTGTGGGGTACTGATTGCTCTTTAACGGATTTCTGTTACTATACGTCCGGAATATCGTATACAATGATAGCAGCGTGTGTGACGGATAAACCTTTAACCAAGTGAGGAATCAAGATTATGCGGAGTCAAGTTACAGCCAAAGCGGACACTGCTCTTAAGACAGAGGAACAATGGTTTTCCGAAGTGTATGACAGCTTTGCCGAGCGGATTTACAAATTCATCTACTATAAAACCTACCACAGGGAAACCGCAGAGGATCTGACCAGTCATACCTTCTTAAAGGCGTTTGAAAACAGAGGTCGCTTCGATCCCTCCCGGGGCACGATGAGTGCCTGGCTGTATCAAATCGCGCGCAATCTGGTGATTGACCACTATAGAACCAAACGCAACATGGTAAGCGTGCATGACATCTGGGATCTGGCCAGTGAAGAGGATGTAGAGGTTGATGTGGAGAATAAAGTACGGCTGGAACAGATACACGCTGTGCTGAAAGATTTGCCCGTGGAACAGCGGGACATCATCATTATGCGAGTGTGGCAGGAGCTTCCCTATAAAGAGATCGCCCTGATTATGGGAAAAAGCGAGGCCAGTTTAAAAATGATGTATTCCCGCACCATAGCCCGTCTTAAAGAGCATGTGGCTCTGGTTTTCATAATCGTGTTCTTCTTGGGCAATCACCGGTTTTATTAGGAGGCCGTTATGAAGCATAAAATCCAGCAAATGGTTAATGACATGAAAGCCATCGATCCGAGCCTTGAACAAAAAGAATTGGAAAACATAGTCCGTCTCCTTTTAAAAGCAAAACCGCACGTAAAAATGGATAAAGAGTTTAAAAACAGGTTAAAAATCCGCATATTTGAGCGGAATCGAAAAACCCGTTCGTTCGGCACAATAATCCGCCCTCCAAATGGTTTTTTTAACTGGTTTGCCAATCAGCGTTTAAAGCTTGCGGCCGCCGCTTCGGTATTTTCATTGCTGCTGATAGCGGCCGTTATCTTTCTTCCTCTGTTTATGACATACCAGGCACAAGATGTTGCTATTACCGAGAAGGGATTAACCTTAAAACGTGAAATGGAATCTCCGACAGATAGTGATTTTTTTAAGACGGAAAAACAGAGTGGAGAACCTGAAAGCGGAAGCACTGAACAAACCCTGAAAGATGAAACTGCTTCAGAAATAACAAGCGGGGAAAAAAGAACAATACGCGGGGCAACGCTGGATACAATGCAATTAAGCGATAAAGAAACCACATCTTCCGTTATTATACCTGAGGAAGCAGAGGAAACTCTGTATAATTATAAAGAGCTTTTGCTTGAAAAAGACTCACCGGACTACCCCCGCACAGAGAAGAGAGATGATAACGACAAAGGCTTTGAGCCCAAAAGCACGCCGGGAGTAGAAGGCCAGGTGCCGCCTTCTTATAAAGATTTAGGAGGCCTGGGCGGCGATATAGGGATGGAGGGCCCAGAACCCTTGCCAACAGAAGATACCGATTCAATCATGGGTCTGCTTGATGATGGGGCGACTGCTCCTGCCGACCTTAAAAGAAGTAAAGAAGAAAGCGAAAAGAAGTCGGCTTTTTCCACAGAAGAATACGACCGCATCTATGAGAACGACTTCTTAGAAGCTATCAAAAATCCTCAGTCTACTTTTTCTATCGATGTGGATACTGCTTCCTATTCCAATGTGCGCCGTTTTCTTAAGACGGGCAGTCTGCCGCCGCCCGATGCGGTGCGGATTGAGGAGTTGATAAATTATTTTGATTATGATTATGCCGAACCTAAAGCGGAACAGCCGTTTTCTTTTTTCACGGAAATCGGCGAATGTCCGTGGAATCCGCAGCACAAGCTGCTGCATATCGGCATCCGGGGCCGCTCACTCGACATGCAGAACGCGCCGGCCAACAATCTGGTTTTTCTGCTTGATGTTTCAGGGTCTATGGACTACCCTGACAAACTGCCGCTTTTAAAACAATCCATCGCCATGTTGATCCAGCATCTCCGGCCTAAAGACCGGATCGCTATCGTGGTTTACGCCGGAGCGGCCGGCTTGGTACTTCCTTCCACAAAAGGTGACAACCAAGAAGCTATTCTGGAGGCGCTCTACAAACTTGAAGCCGGAGGAACTACCGCGGGCGGCGCCGGCATAGTATTGGCCTATGAAACTGCCAGACAATCGTTTATTGCAGGCGGGAATAACAGAGTCATCCTGGCCACGGACGGAGACTTTAACGTGGGCACATCAAGTGATGCCGAACTGGTCCGATTAATCGAAGAAAAACGAGACCAAGGAATCTACCTTACGGTTTTGGGATTCGGTACGGGTAATTACAAAGACGCTAAAATGGAAAAACTCGCCGACAAAGGCAACGGCAATTACGCGTATATCGACTCCCTCATGGAAGCCAAAAAGGTGCTGGTTTACGAAATGAGCGGCACGCTTTATACCATAGCCAAAGATGTCAAGCTTCAGGTCGAGTTCAATCCGGCCCGCGTGCACGCCTACCGTTTGCTGGGTTATGAAAACCGTATGTTAAAGGCGGAAGACTTTGCCGATGACAGAAAGGACGCGGGTGAGTTGGGAGCCGGCCATACGGTCACCGCTCTCTATGAAATCATACCTGAAACCGGAACCGTAGCTCCCGAAAAACTCAAGTATCAGTCCACAACCGTAGACGACCAAGCCTATGCTTCCCCTGAAATTATGACGCTTAGATTCCGCTATAAAAAACCCGACCAAGACAAGAGTCTGCTGATTGAAGTTCCCGTGCTTGACGATAATGTGGCGTTTGAAGACACTTCAACCAACTTCCGCTTTTCAGCCGCGGTAGCCGAGTGGGGGCTGCTGTTGAGAAATTCGCAGTACAAGGCGGACGCGAACTTCAGCCAGGTAAAAAACTTGGCGGAAAGCGCGCAAGGTGATGACCCTGAAGGTCTGCGCGCTGAATTTTTAAAACTGCTTGAATTATCGGAAAAGATAACCTTGAGTTATTGATACTAACCAATTAATAAAAAAAGCCGCCCGTCTTAAAAGGGCGGCTTTTTGAGATCAGCTGCTACATCCAGCTCATCATTATTTCCATTGTCCGCTGCATTTCTTTAGCAACTTCAGGATCTGACATAAACTCTGCTGATTTCTCACTCAGATCACCTAATTTATTGCTTACTTCCTCCAGTCGGTCGGCTTGATCCAGCAGATCCGCCGGCATCTCTTCCTCGTCCATGTCGGGATATTTTTCGGCAATCTCTTTATACTTGGGCATAATATTTTCCATTACATCGTTATAAGACTTGTATGCGGCAGCGATGCCTTTGGCATCATTCGCGTTTTGCAGATCATTAATTAATTTTTCCGTAGCCCCGATCTGTTGGGAAAAAACCGCCCGAATCTCGCCATAAGGTCCGCCTGCAGAACAGCTCACCATAACAAAGAGAACCGTTATCATAAAAAATGATATTGATTTTTTAAGCATCCATATTCCTCCTTTAGCATTGCTTAGTATAATTTCTGTCTATAATGGTAAGAGAAAAAATAAAAGATATCCAATGATTTATTTAGAATTTATATCACACTGGCGTCCGGAAGGCTTTCCGGTTCGGGAGTAATTCTAATCTGGTACAGTTTGATATCATTTTTTAAGCGCTGTGTCAGCTCATACAGCCGGTTGATGTTGAAAGGCAGATTACCGGCCACAAACCGTCTTAAAAGCTGCTGCTCCTTATCGTCAATCATATGTTCAGGATCCAAATGGGAGATATTAAGTTTTTCTTTTACTCTGGGCAGTAAAAAGTCCCTGACCGCTTTAATAAATTTTTCCAGTTCCAGTATCTTTTCCTGTATTTCCTCAATATCTCTTGAGCATAAAGTTTGAAAATCAAACAGCTCGCGGATTTCCCGCATGGTGCGCAAGCTGATGGGAAGGGTTTCTATAATAAGGAAGAACCAGCTTTGATCAAAATTCTTTTCAAACTCAAAACGCAGCTCACGCAGTGTGGTGAGAATACCGCCATCAATCATATATACCTCTTTTTTGATTTTCGGTTAAGGAATAGCTTGGCTTGATAATCTTTCCCCTCCCAATCAACATGTCTCCGCCCGTGCGGCGGCTCTTATTAAAAGCAAAGGAATTAATATTCCAATTGCAGTTTCATGATTAAACCCGGATTTCTTTCCGCGAAACTCAACATGTCTTTTCGCTTGATAACGAAAAGCGCTACATCATTATTGTAAACAAAACTATAGCGGGAGGGCAGGTTTTTGTCAACATCATGCAGATCTCCGATGAAATCTCCTTTCTTTAGCACTGCCACACATTTCCCCCGATGCTTGACTTCTACCATACCCTTGCGAATTATATACATCTTGGAAAACAGGATGCCCGCCTTAAGGAGCACTCCTTTCCCCTGTTTTGTTTCACGGCTTAAAACAGATTCAATCCATGTCTTCTGGTACGAAGTAAGTCTGCTAAAGAATCTGCTGGTTGAGAGGATGTTCCACGACTCCTTATCTCTGTTTTTTACTAAACGTTTTAAGGTCTCTTCAAACTCCGTGCCGGCGATGAAACTTAAAAATTTATATTTATTAATTGTGTACACAACCACATCGGTCTCTGCGACCACATCGGCGGTAGTGGGTTTTTCGGTTATAAGCGCTACTTCACCAAAATACTCAAACTCACTGTAGATTTTTTTCAGCTTCAATCCGTCCAGAAAAATAGCCACGTTCCCCGAATAGATAATATAAAATCTATCACCCTGGCTGCCTTTTCTTATAATGTACTTACCCTTTTTATAGGTCTCCTCTTTAATGGCCAGCACGAACTCCTGCACTTTTTCCACGGTAAATCCGTGAAAAAAATCCAAATGCTTCAGAATGCTTAACACCTCATATGTCTTTTCAAACTTGGGCGGGGGAACATGAAAATCCACGGTATGCTCCATGCCGAATTTACAGAGAGTAAGACGCGTGGTGCGCGGAAAGATTTTTTTGGCGATATGATAAATATATGTTTTTTTCTGAATAGCGAGCGGCAGAGTAATTAACCAGTCGATCGAAGTGTGCAGCGGAGGTATGCCAGCTTCATGATAGATAACTTTTGACTCCCAGGGAAAATCGGTGAGCTGCCGGTAGCGCTGTTTGGTTATGATACCCTTTCCTAATAACTCTTTATGAATCCGCGGCTCGGCCTGATGATCCGAAGAATAGACAAAGCTCTGGCCCTGAAAATTCATCTTAAAGCCGATGGTGGGAATGGAATGCAGCGTATAGTTGGCGTTAAACTGCGCCCCATGAATAAAAAAGGGCTCATCGATATAAATAGGATTAAAGTTGAAGAGTTTGGTAAGATCGGAAACCGGCTCATCGGAAAGCGCCGAATATTTTCTTAAAAAGCTGCTCATCACTGTTTTGGTCGTATAAACCGTGACTTTGCTCTCCTCCATTATTTTCTGAAAGGTGCCCGCGTCATGATCCGCATGGCAGTGGGTAAGAATAATACTGTCGATGAGCTTGGAATTTACATTAGAATCACTCAGCCACTCGGTTGAATTAACGGGCGGATCGATCATGATCCCGCGGTGATTGAGCCAGATTATAAATCCTGATGTATTCTCGGTAGGATCAAACCCATGGCTGGGCCCCAGGCAGGTAACCGCGAAAAGCGGCGGTTTATACGGTTCTTTTAGTCTAATCCCGATATCATACCGCGGTTTATACTCGATTGTACCCGGCACATGGGCAATTATTTTTCTGCCCTGTTTGAATATAAACTCACCGCCCTCGGTTTTTTCAATCCGAACGTCACCCACAAAACATATTGATTTTTTAAAACAAAGAAAATCAAAAAGATCCTTAAAATCAAATGTTCTATAGAAATCCATTTCACTTTTAATGTCAGGAACAAATATCTTTGCCTTATTAATGTGAACATCCTGTAGAATATCCACTTTCTTGGGTCCGAATACCGCTTCCTGCAGTACCTTAAGTAAGCGTTCGCGCTGTTCCTCACTCCCGATAATCGTTATCTTTCGCTTCCTGATAAAAAAATTAAAGTATATCGGGAATTCCAACTCAGCAAGGCTTATACCCTTGTCGAAATTGAACAGTTTTTGCGGGAGCACGAAAATCTGAGGAACCGATTCAGGAAGGCTCATTGTATCTTTGATTGTTTCCGGAGGAGAACCGATCTGAATATTGCCGGCCGGCGTCTTTACCAGATAGCCGCCCCGCGGGAGTTCCGAAACAATCTTTTGGTTCGGTCTGGATTTTTGCATAGATTTCCTACAAAATATGCTAATTCAAATGGCTGGTAAAGTCAATTAAAAGAATTTTGCTTAAATTATTATAAAAAAGCATACAAAGTGAGATCATAGTGGACTGTTTGATAATGAACAAATTTCTCACAGAGCACACAGAGTCCACGGAGATTCTTTATATGCTTTATGAAAGCTCTAAGGGGAAGCCTCTTGCCGATTGCTTCTTAATAATGTATCTTAATATTAGAAAAATGTTATATAGAAAAAGGAGAAATATATGTTAACGGCAGGAAAAAAAGCCCCTGATTTTACACTGACTGATGATAAAGGCACAACAGCAAGTTTATCTCAGTTTAAAGGAAAAAAGGTGGTCATTTATTTTTATCCAAAAGACAACACCCCCGGCTGCACAAAGGAGGCCTGCGCTTTTAGAGACATTTATGATGTCCTGCTGGCAAAGGGTGCTGTGGTGATCGGTATCAGCGCGGACTCTGAAAACTCGCACGCAAAATTCAAAGAAAAATACGATCTTCCTTTTTTCCTGCTGTCCGATCCTGAGAAAAAAGTAATAAAAGAGTACGGAGCCTGGGGAGAGAAAAAGTTATACGGAAACAGCTTCTTGGGAATAATCCGCTCGACCTTCATTATTGATGAAAAAGGTATAATCAGTAAAGTTTTCCCCAAGGTAACGCCAAAAGATCATGCGGATGAAGTGTTAGCCGCTCTATAAATGAGAGGATAAAAAATTGATAAACACTTTGAGAATAGAGGACGACTAAAAGGAACGTACAGGATAATATTTTATATGAAAAGCTGCGCAGGCAAATAGATAAAATGCCTGCGGGCATGCCCAAAACCGCTACCGGAGAAGAAATAAGAATTCTCAAACACCTTTTTACCCATAAACAAGCGCACGTCGCGCTTTTTTTAAGTATGGTTTTTAAACCTGCTACAAAGATCTACCGCAGAGCAAAAAAGTTTCCTGTTCATATTCGCGTATAAAAATTGAGGAGATTCTCGCGAACCTTGCCTCAAAAGGAGCGATCCTTGAGCATGCGAAAAAAGATGGACTCGTTATCCAGCTGGGCAATTCCCAGATCCCCATGGTGGTATGCTGCTGCTGGGTATGAAAGTCTAATTAAACGGGCTTTGTAAAAAGAGCTAAATAGTTACCAATTTGTCTTCTGATATTTCGTTGACAATGATATCCCTGTAACGCCCCGAATGCTGGGGCGGAGTATTATGCGGCGTAAAAGTCCTGGAAAAATAATAAAAAATATCGCACATATCTTTATAAGAGTTGGTAAGCGCAAACCGGTAGTAGCAGTCGTAGTTCTCCAGTATATGTTTGCGTTTTTCATCGGTTTCCATTTCAGCATCCGTGAATTTGCGCAGCTCATGTTTCAAACCCCCGTACCAGACTTTTGAAAATAACAGCAGATTAAGCTTGTTTTTTCTATCCTGGTAATAGAGTTCGAAAATACCGGACATGGAAGGAACAGTTCTGACAATATCGTACTTGTCCGCTTTTCGCAGCGGCGACCAGTGAATCGTATAGAGTGCGATATTGTTGTTTACCTGCTTTACGATGTGTTCCTGCATAATTATTTCCACTGCTCCGCCGTTATAAGGGTTTCAAAAAGTTTTTTATAATCCAACGCCTTCTGCACAAGAGACGCCGCCTCCCTTACATCCTCAGCCTTAAAATTCTTAACATCTTCATACTTTACCGGATCGCCATCCCATGGATTACAATCCACAATTACCTTTATAAGCTTTTTATTGTGGAAATAGAAACGCTTCTCCCCCTGCGCTTCCGCTTGTTCTTCCATCCAGTAGTAAAATACAAGATCGCCCTGTTCATCATAGAGATATTCTATGGTGTAATAAGCACTGGCCGCGATATTATAAGTCACTTTAACTTTCATAAGCATATGACTTAAAAGGTAAGGATCGGTTTCAGGATCAACCTGGCCGGAATAATAAAAAAATTGAACTGCGGTTGTCTGCAGGCCTATGGCCGGAAACATAGTATTGTATACAATTTCATGCCTGAAATGAGCGCAGGCATCACCGCAGTCCAGCTCCTGGATTTTATTATAAAGCTCACGAATTTTATCCAGCCTCTGATCCGCCGCTATGTTATAAAAAGGCAGAAACGCAGTTGCACATAAAATCAGAACTATAAAAAATAAGCCGGAGTGTTTCATAATTGCCATCTACTCCTTAACATAAAGTATAAGATCGATGGTAACGGAAATATTAAGAAATTGCAAAGCCTTTCGGCATTACACCTTGTAGATGGCTAAAAAGGTCTCGGTCTGATTCACATTGGCACCGCAGATATTTTCGGAAAACGTTCCGAAACCGATTTTGGGAACACCCGGCAGAGCCTCTTCGTAGACATCTGCGATCGCCTGAACCTCATGCAGCGTGTTTCTGGCCAGATAGCAGAGAATACAGTCAAACGACAGAAAGCTCACAATATGCCTGCCTTTCAGTTTTCCCAGACCTCTGGATCGGTCCTGCTGTTGTGATTTTGCCTTGTACAGCTGGAACTGCGCTCCCGGAACCACATCATTATAGGTAAGCAGTCCGCTGCCTTCATCTTTTGTCATAATGCTGGTGATGAGCCGCTCCTCGTCCCCGGGTTCAATCCCCAATGTATAATTAGCGAAAGTATCCGGATTTAATTCATCCTCCCTAATACCTACAGCTTCACAGTAAGCCTCCGTAGCCGGTTTATTATTGAGTTCTAAAATATGACGCGGATCTGCCAGTTTGGTAACATTGAGAATAACATTTTCGACTGTATCAAAACTTGATATGCGATCAAGTAAAAATTTATAATCTTTGCTGAGTTTTACCAACGCAAAAGCGCCCAGCTTGCCGCTTCCGGCGCTGCTTATGACATTGGTCACTTTGAAATCTGTTTTCCCTCCGGAGCTTCCTCCGGCTGTCTGCAGCATAAGCCCGGCTTTACTCTGTCCAGCCAAAAAAGCATTGGCTGAGTTAAGTCCATAGAGCAAATTTATGGCAAATTCTCTCTCCATATCCGGTTTGGCCAGATCTATTCCTATGCTCTCCGCCGCCTTAACAAGTTTGTCGTGGCTGTCATTGCACATGGCATCATAGTCTCGTTGCGCAGACATATCAACCGTATCCACAACCACATTCGCGATTATAGCTGTGGGAAGCGAAAGCCCGACGATACTCTTTTCATCAAGCAGATATTTCCCTGTTATCAATCTGCCCGCATCCATACAGCCGACATAGGGGATATTGTGCGACGCTATCTTACTGTCCAACTGTTTATAATCATTGTCCGCTCCGTAAAAAAAGATCATCAAACCTGTATTTTTAAGTTTGATTGCCTCTATTATTTCCTCAATATTATGAGAAGCATATGCTTTTATCTCACTCATTCCAACCTCCTTATAACTCATATCTATAATCTTTGAGTCCGATTTCAGGACCTCTGATAACAGTCAAAATCTTTTTAATATCCTCTTCGGAATCATTTGAATCAGGAGTATAACTCTTCAGATTGAGTCCTGTTTTTAAGGATATCTGTACCCTGAGAATACGTTTTTTCACTTCATCCGACTGTCCGTTACAGAGAGCAGCATACACATCGTGTAAGATTTTAGCAACGGCCCCCTTTCTGTTTCCCATTATGTCCTCCTTATATTTCGAACAAGTATAATGCAGTAATTCTGTCTACTTAATTCTAAGGAAGGTGTTCACATTTTTCAAATTTATTTAGCTTCCGAAACAGCAGCCACCTTTTGTGATGCTTTTTCTCCCCCCTGCTCCCCCATATACCACCAGCTTTCATAGCGTAGATGGATTGAAAAATTCCATATCATACTTACATGTCCGTTAATTTTTATATTTCAGCGCATAATTCTTTTGAAAAACCGATCCGGTTGGACTACACTATTACTAGATATAATTATATGATGAAAACACAAAATAATTTCCGCTTCATAATAGCAGTTGTGCTTGTAAGTTACGTCGCAGCAAGCTGCCAGACCAATGATCAAAATGTCTTGGCACAGAATAATATGCAGGCAGCGGACCGGCAGGATCTGTTTCCCATATACAACACGTGTGTTTACAATCAATTCCCGGGCCAAGCTCATATTTTAAGTGTCAACTGGATTAATGATAATTATGTGGAGCTGACCTTCAACTTTTTTCTTTCCGATCCCGGGTTAAAAATCGAATACCGTTTCCCCCGCATGGGTGATACCGGAAGAAAAAAGGCAATTTATATTGATACCGAGCAAAGCGGCACCATCAAATTAAAACTACGCGTCGGGGATGTTATCCCTTGTCTGCGCAGTGAAATAATAAAGGGAACGTGCACTCCGGTAGTGTTCACTTTTCCCGATTTAGAATCTTGATTGAGGAGAGGTATAAAATATGAAATCTAAAATCTTAAAATCAGTCTTCCTGTCTTTTAGTATCATACTGTGCTTGTTATTCATCACACTGTTTGCAGGCTGCCCTCCGCCGGACATGACCAGCAAGGGCGCCGGGCTGGAAGAAACTCCGAAAATGCTTTATAAATCCTTTCGCGCCTCCACCCCGCAGGCGAACAGCGGAAAAGCTCCGGAGCTGGCCGGAGACGTGGATCTTTCGCCCTTTTTCCCCCAACCGGGCGATCAGGGCATGATCGGAAGCTGTACCGGCTGGTCCGTGGCCTATGCCTGTAAATCCTATCATGAAAATATCGAACGTGAATGGGGAGTGAACAGCAATGAACACATATTCTCACCTTCTTTTATTTATAATCAAATAAACGGAGGAGTGGACGGCGGAGCGCCCATCGAATCGGCCATTAATGTGGTAATCCAAAAAGGCTGCGCCAGCTTTGCGACCATGCCCTATACCGAGAATATTAATACCCAACCCAATCAGAACGCGTATAACGAAGCGATTCAATATAAAGCCAAAACCTTTGCCAGAGTTGATTACAATAACATAGACGCGGTAAAGGAAGTGCTTTCCAGAGGAAATCCCGTGCTGATCGGCATGATGATCTATGAAAACTTCTATGAATACACGGGCGGTGTCATGACAAGCACCAGCGGAGCACTCCTGGGCGGACATGCCATGTGCGTGGTAGGTTACGACGACGGCAAGGCTGCGTTTAAAATAATAAATTCATGGAGTACTTACTGGGGAGAAGGCGGATACGGCTGGATCGGTTATGAACTGTTTAAAAAAGAGGTCAAGGTCTGTGTGGTTGTCTACGATGAGGTTACCAATCCCGAAGAAGCCGCGGTCCCGACCAGCATTGAAGCGTCCAAAGGTTCTTTTAAAGATCAGATTCAGGTTACCTGGAACAAAGCCAAACACGCCACATCATATAAAGTATTTCGCTCGCTAAAACCGAATGAGGATTTCACGGAGATCGCGAACACCAAAGGCACCAAATACCTTGACAGCAAGAACGTAAAACCGGGCACAATATATTACTATGCCGTTAAAAGCGTAAATGAAAGCGGTGAAAGCGAGTTCAGTGAGACATCCAAGGGGCACGCCGGCAGTTTGGAGCAAGAAATCGGTATTCCCCAAAAAGTACAGGGACTGTTTGACAGCGGGACTATTTATCTGACATGGAAAAAGATCGACTCTATTCAAGGCTACTATGTGTATAGTTTCAACGAATCCAAAGAGAACTATGTAAGAGTCGGTACCACAAAAGACACAAATTTTAGAGATACCAGAGAGTTCAAGAACGGTGACGTCGTATGGTATATCGTAACCGCGTATAAAGGTAAATCGGAGAGCAAACCAAGCCAGTCCATATCGGTCACCGTGGTAATAGAAGAAAAACCGGAGCACAAACCCATAAAAGCACCGCGCAATGTAAAAGCCTCACAGGGTGAATTCCCGGATAAGATCATCATAAGCTGGGATTCCTCAAAAGGCGCGGAAAGCTATGATCTGGTGAAATGGAATCATAAGGAAGAAAAGTGGTTTGTGTACAAAGAGGTGAAAGAGCTATCCTATACCGATACGGAGATTTCGCAGCCGCTTGAATACTACGCCGTAACCGCCAAAAATCAATACGTAAAAAGCGAACCGTCCGATCTGGCATCAGGTTATATCAAGGAACACGCCAAAGAAGAAGAAGTGGTCGTGTATGATGATGAGGAGTACTATGAAGACGATGAGATCGAGAACACCGATTACACGGATGAGGACTTATATGATGACGACGAAGAGTACTCGGACGAGGACGTAGTTTACGATGATTTTGATGATGAAGGGTTCTTCGATACCGAAGAAGAAAAGGAAGCCTTCTTTGATTCGGAAGAAGAGAAAGAAGAGTTCTTCGATTCCGAAGAAGAAAAGGAAGAGTTCTTCGATTCCGAAGAGGAAAAAGAGCAGTTTTTCGATTCCGAAGAAGAAAAGGATGAGTTCTTTGATTCTGATGATAAGAAAGACGACTTTTTTGACGAGAATACGGACGATTTCTTCGATTAAAATACTTGTTTAATCCATAAAAAAGGGCGTACTCACAGTTTGTAGTGAGCACGCCCTTCTCATATAATAAATGTGAATTTTACATTAAGATCATTCCGTTTTTTTCGGTTTTTTTGGCTCAGTGCTTTTAGGCGCCGCCGATTCTTCCGCTTCTTCTCCCTGTGTCCACTTTTCCAGCCTTGATTTGAACCGTCCTTTCCATTTTTCATGTTCTTCATCATCATGGTCATGTTTACCGTGAGCGTGACTCTTAAAAAGAATATGGGTCAATAAAACCAGGCCCCAGGCCTGCCAGTAGGTAATGTGGGTAAGACCGAAAATTTCCGGCATCAGCCAGTTCCACAGAAGCATAACAAATAAGCCGAACACAAAGGCCAAAGCAACCGCCAATACCAGCCCGCCCAGAATCATGGGTATGTGGATCATCGGTCTGAATTTTCTTAAAAGATGCATAGGTTAAACCTCCTCTGTTAGCATATTTTTTATTTCTTTTAAACGCTCGCGCAGAAATTGTACAGCATAGCGTTTCCTGGCGAGCAGCGTGTTTATTGATGTTTTTGTAATCCTGGAAATCTCTTTAAAGGTTTTCCCCTCGATAGCTTGCAAGTAAAAAACCTGCTTTTGTTTTACAGGCAGTTCTTCCAAGGCTTCAAATATAGCCTCCAGCACAATATTTTTGATCATCTCCTGTTCAATATTAATGTCTTCATCTTTAATAAGATCGATTAATGAAATGTCTTCCATCTCCTGATACAGAGAAACGGTTTTCAAGCGCTTTTTCCGATACCAGTCCACGATTTTATTTTTAGCAATGGTAAAAAGCCATGAGGCCATATTATCTATGGGCTGGGTAAGGGTAAACCCGTTTACCGCCTTGACGAACACATCATGCAGAATATCTTCCGCGTCTTCCAAACTGCCCACCTTGGAGCGGATGTAATTGAACAGCTGATGTCTTTGCTGTTTGTACGATCGCTCTAATTCCTGTACCAATACTGCCTCCATAACATTAATAAAGACGGGATACCACACATATTATTGTATAAATATGGGAAAATGATAACTATTCAGTGTTAGATTTATGAATCTTTTTGTATTATATTTAATGTGGGAACGAGGCCGTGCACCGGACTATTTTTTTTATTATTATTTTTAGTTTGCTGTCCGCTTTTACAGTCGAATCTGAAACTGCCCCTCCGCCTTATTGGGAGATCGTTTCGTTCGCACTCATCCCCAAGCTTAAAGCGGACTATGCCTTTCCCGTTTCGGTGCAGTTTAAAAACGGCTGTTTCGCTTTTGCCGTAAAGCATATCGTAGAATACAAGTATGCTCAAAACATAAACCTGTACGAAGCCGAGAAAAAAATAAGCAAACCCCGTACCGACCTCTGGACGCACGAGCACATAAAGAATTTTTTAAACACATATCAACTAAAACTCACCTGGTACAACAGGGCGGATATATTTTTTAAACTGTTAATAAACGGCGAACCGGTTATGATCCAATATAAATACTCCCTTTCCGGCGCCTCATGGGTGGGACATTTTGTGGCCGTTTACTCCTTTGATGCCGAAGGTGTGTTCGCAGCGGACTCCATCAGCGGCAAAAGGATTCACCTGCCATACAACATGGTATTTGACCAGTCCGGCAAATACACTCAGTTTCCATTCGCAGTGGTAGAAAAAATTTAAGCGGCGCAGTACCGCCGCCCGCCTGTGTTACAATAGAAAAGGGCTGCGCTTTAATATGGCAGCCCCTGTTTGAACCTCTTAAAGAATAATAAGCTACTGCGGATTTTACTGATTAGCCGCTTCTATCGCGGCAAAAAGTTTGTCCTGATTTGCAACTAAAAGCTGCTTTTCCTGTTCGGTGATATCGCTCTCCTTAAACAAGTCCTCAAACTGATCCAGCATCGTCTCCTTCATCTCATCGGACTGTCCCTCCATCTGGGCCGACATCATCAGCCAGGGAGTAATTGTCCATACCTTGGCATGCACTTCTCCGAACTCTTCCGGTGTGCTCCAGCCATACTCTTTTAAGAGGGCGACTATCTCTGCTCCTCCCAGCCAGGCCGCACCCATACTCTCAACATCTTCACCGAGTTCCCTGGCCCGTTTCACGAAGGGGGGCAGTGTTTTAATATATTTATCGAGAAGCGCTTGCGTCAAGGTAACCTCAATCGAAAGGTCTTCACCGGTAGTTGACTCATCTCCACCCGCGACTTTGTCTGCATCCTTCTTTCCCTCCTGACCGCAGGCCAGGAATGAAAGGAGCAATAAAACCGTTATTATAAACATTACTGTTTTTTTCATAAAACCTCCTTATGTGTAATAACTTTATAATACGCAATATTTGTTTTTTTTTCCATACCTTTGTCTTTATATATCGGATTAATCCGTAGAAGCCGCTTGACAACCTGAAGCACGGCTCCCTATAATTTACATACCGCCATATATGGTGGCTTTTGGGGTAGTAATGATATGAAAAAAATCAAATTCGGGATACTGGGTGTTTCCCGCCACTTCATTTTAAGAGTCTCTTCAGCGCTCACGCGCTCCTCTGCAGTGGAGACGCACGGTCTGGCTTCGCGCCGGTCGGAACAGGCCAAAACCTGGGCTAAGAAATTGGGTATCCCCAGGTGGTACGGTTCTTATCAGGAACTGCTCGAGGACCCGGAAATTGATGCCGTGTATAT
Organism: Spirochaetales bacterium; assembly: GCA_016930675.1. GTDB lineage: Bacteria > Spirochaetota > Spirochaetia > SZUA-6 > RPPD01 > JAFGGG01. The sequence goes on along the minus strand of JAFGGG010000010.1, from coordinate 68,044 downwards.
TCCCCTGCCCAACCATCTGCACGAAGAGTGGATAAAAAAAGCGGCTGACGCCGGCAAACACGTACTCTGTGAAAAACCGCTCACGCTTACGGCCGCCCAGGCCCAGGCCGCCGTAGACTACTGCAAAAAAGCAAAAGTAAAAATCATGGAAGCCTTTATGTACAAGTGCCATCCCCAGTGGCGGCGGGCCCGGGAACTGGCAGCGGTCGGAGAAATAGGCAAACTCCGCTTTGTGCACACCTTTTTCTGTTACTCCAATACCAATCCCCGCGATATCAGAAACAATCCTGAAATGGGCGGCGGAGCGCTCTATGATATCGGCTGTTACGCGGTATCCGCTGCGCGCTTCCTGCTGCAAAAGGAACCTGTGCGCGTACTCTGTGTACTCACCAGAGATCCTGATTTTAAAACCGACATCCTCACTTCCGGTATCCTGGATTTCGGTGAAGAGCGCGCAACCTTTTCCGTGAGCACGCAGAGCTTTAACTATCAGCAGGTTGAGCTATTGGGATCGGGGGGCAGAATGCGGATACAGATTCCCTTTAATATGTATCCGGACGTGCCCGCCGAACTATTTGTCACAACCGGAGTAGGAACACGCTGTATCAAAACCGATCCGCAAGATCAGTACCGGATTGAATTCGAAGAGTTTGCCGGATCGATTATTAATAATTCGGAACCGCCCGTTCCGCCGAGCGATGCTGTCGGCAACATGAAGGTTATCGATGCGCTTTTCCAATCAGCGGAGAGTGGCAGATGGATCAACCTGTAACTATATTCACGAATACTACCTGCTAATAATCTACCCCGCAAACAAAAAACCTTATAATCTCACCATCAAATAGCAGATATACAAAACATATCCGATCACAAATATCACTCCCTCCCAGCGATCAACCGCTGATCTCTTTCCGGTAAACATGGAAATGAAGAGAATGAGAGTCGCAGTAACAAGCACAAAAATATCCATATTATTTTCTTGTAAAAAAGGAATCGGACTGATAAGCCCGCTTATGCCTAAAATAAAGAATACGTTAAAAATATTGGATCCTACTACATTTCCCACAGCGATGTCCGTGTTCTTTCTATAAGCCGCGACTGCGGAGGTAGCCAGTTCCGGCAGAGAAGTTCCCAGTGACACAACTGTTAATCCGATAATATTCTGGCTGATATTGAATTTTTCCGCAAACCATATAGCCTGGTCTACTATCAGTTTGCCGCCCAGGCCCAATCCGCCGATACCGATTACTATGTAGAGTACGGATTTGAGCGTGCCATACTCTTTTATACTGATTTCTGAAATTAATGAATCATCCGCCTTGGCGATGGAGAAGGTGTAATACAAGAATATGATAAAAAAACAAATCAGTATGATCGAATCAGATCGTGTTAACACTGCCTTTCCTGCACCGTCTAAAAAAGCTTCGTTTACCAGTATGCCCAGAACAAGAACGGCTAATAAGCTGAAAGGGATCTCCTTGTATACGGTTCCTTTTGTTACAGTCAAAGGATATATAATCGAAGAGATACCCAAAATAAGCAGAATATTTGCAATATTGCTTCCCAGCACATTAGCGATTGCCAGCTCCGGAGCATTGTTTATACTGGCAAAAATGTTCACAAATAATTCAGGCAGAGAAGTTCCCATGGCGACCACGGTCAAACCCATTACCAGCTTGGATATTTTGAACTTTTTTGCCAGAGAGCTGCTGCCTTCAACAAGAAAGTCAGCGCCCTTTATCAGAACCGCAAAACCCGTCAGAAATAGTATAAGAGTAAATATAAGATCCATAATTAATTTCGTGTATTACAGAGAATATAATTAAGATGTACGATAAACGCAACAAGATAATTCAAGCATAGGTATCTATGTTGTTGCCCAGGGCCGGATCCTGTACTTTGGACAGGCTTTGAATGAGCTGCAGGGCCGCCTGCTGTTGAAAATCCATACTTTTCTTCAGCATGCTTACGCTTACCTGCTGCTGTATCATATGCGGTCCCACCCCGGATGTGCTTGCAAGTTCCATACGATTAATATAGTGCAAAGCGGGTGCGCTGTCAAATGAATAAAGGTTTTATCGATACCAGATGGAAAGTTTAACTGTTGATTCTTGTACTATCTGCTTCGCTTGCTTCAATACTGTTTCTGTTTGTTATATTGCCGGTAATTTCCCGTAATATCTTCAATTCAATGAATTTCTCTACAAGATCATTAGCTGCCTTGTGACTTAAACCCGTGGCGATTTCCACATCCTTCACCTGTAGCGCGGGTAATATAAAAAGATGTTCAAGCAATACTTTGGCCGTTGAAATCCTTTTCCCCATACAGTCCTTTGTTTCGTTCAAAGAAATCGGAAAGATATAAGAGCGGTTCCTCCAATATATTTTTATATACCTAGTAGAGTGTAATTAATAGCCGTCCTACGCGCCCATTATCATCAAGAAAGGGGTGAATTGTCTCAAACTGATAATGCGCAATAGCGATTTTTATCAGATGCGGAAGTTTTAAATCATCATTATGCAGAAACTTTTCCAAGTCCGTAATAAGATCCGGAACTTCTGGATAGACCGGAGGTACGAAAACCGCATCCGCAGGAGAAGATCCTCCTATCCAGTTCTGGCTTTTACGGAATTCTCCCGGTGTTTTATGTTTTCCACGTACACTCTGCATGAGTATTTTGTGCGTATCCCTGATCATTCGTGATGAAAGTGGTAATTTGTCAAACGAGTTAATAGCTGATCTCATAGCCTTCACATAATTGCTGACTTCCTGCCAGTCATCTCGTTTTTCCGGATCAATATCTATCTTATTGAGAAAAGCCTCCTCTATTTGTGTTTTGGTTCCTTCGATCCGACTATCAATGACTGCTTCAGTGTAAACATGCATTGTTTTAAACATACTGGTATCCGGAACAAAACGGGCGAAAGAATTTAGTTTACCAAGCGCTTAAATGCCATATATTCCATAATATTGGCATTTATTTTGCTTACGACCAGACTGGACTCCTGAATTCTTCTATTAATATCCTTGTTCTTTGCTAAAAGCGTGCGCAACGAACTGTTGGAATCAAATAAAAACCAAAACCACAACCCTACAAACACAATGAAAATACTAATTATTACAGCAAAACCAAAACCGATTTTAGCTTTTATCTTCATAATCTAAGCATATATGGTTAAAAATTGTGTGCAAATGAATTTATAAAGTTATCTCTGCATCAAAAAATAGTAGATTATTAAAACAAGTATCTGTATAATAACCATTCTGCTGCTTATCGGTTGTGCGTCCAATGAAGTGCAATACGGCTCAACCCGGGAGGCGGCAGCTTTGATAAAAAGCGAAATCGTGGGATGAAGCAGATAAGAGGTAATTTTCATGAATGGAAACAACCGCAGTAACATTAAAAAAGGATTACATGTTTCAATTGTTCAAAAACAGGATCAGAGATCAGGTACATTGACCAGAGGAATTGTCAAAGATATTCTCACGAATTCCATGACACATCCTCACGGAATAAAAGTCAGACTGGAATCCGGTGAAGTCGGAAGGGTAAAAGCAGTTCATGAATCCCAATAGCACAGTGCTTTTACGGTTATAAATCTAAATTTAAAAAAACGGGAAGTTTTTAGGCCGCAGAATTTATATTTCTGCGTTTTGCTTCATTGCCCGCGTTTTTACGTTCCGAACCTTTAAGTTTTATCTTACGCAGCCTGATGGACCGGGGAGTCAGTTCCACCAGCTCATCGTCATTGATAAAGGAGATGTAATCCTCCAGACTAAGTTTAACCGGGGTCGTGAGCACGATGTTTTCGTCACTGCCCGAGGCGCGCAAATTAGTGAGCTTTTTACCTCTGCCGGGATTAACCACCAGATCGTTTTCACGCGAGTGCTCGCCGATAATCTGTCCCTGGTAGAGTTTTACCTGCGGACCGATAAAAAGCCTTCCCCGTTCCTGCAGATTAAAAAGCGCGTAGGCAACGCTGGTGCACTGCTCCATGGATATGAGCACACCCTTTTTACGGTTTTTTATCTCTCCCATGTATGTATCGAATCCCGAAAAAATGTAATTCATCACCCCCGTGCCTCTGGACTCGGTCAGAAAAGTATTTCTAAAACCCAACAGCCCGCGCGTGGGGATGGTATACACCAGGTGCACCATGCCGTTGTTGTGCTGCATGTCCTTGAGCCTGCCCTTGCGGCTGCCCAGGTGCTCCATAATCTTACCCATATAGGCTTCATCGATATCTATGGTGAGTTCCTCGTAGGGCTCCAGCAGCCGGCCGTCTTTGTGCTGCATGATAACTTCGGGCCGCGTCACCTGGAACTCATAGCCTTCACGCCTCATTTTCTCGATGAGAATGGAAAGATGCAGTTCTCCCCGTCCTGAAACCTTGTAGCCGATGCCCGCTTCCATCTCTTTAACCTGCAGTGCCACATCGTTGAGTGTCTCACGGTAAAGCCGCTCGCGCAGGTGCCGAGAAGTGACAAACCTGCCCTCCTTCCCTGCGAAAGGCGAGTCATTGGGAATAAAATTCATGGACATGGTCGGCGGATCAAGCTCCATAAAGGGAAGCGGCAGGGGTTGCAGCGGGTCGGTAATGGTCTCGCCGATAGTGACGTTTTCCAAACCCGCGAGCGCCACAATCTCCCCCACTCCGGCACTTTCAATCTGAACCATTTTCGTGCCTTCAAAGCGGTATATCTTGGTAACCCTGGTCGCGGACTGTACATCAGTGCCGCGGCAGGCAACAACGTCATCATTGATTTTAATCCGGCCTCCGGTGATTTTTCCGATCGCCAGCCGGCCCAGAAAAGAAGAATAGGACAGAGAACTCACCAAAAGCTGCAGCGGAGCCTCTGCGTGCCCGGCAGGCTCGGGAATAAAGCGCACGATCTCATCGAACAACTCCGTGATGTCCGCTGTTTTCTCGCGATAATCCCGGGTGGCATACCCGTCTTTAGCCGACGCATAGAGGATGGGAAAGTCCAGGCAGGCCTCGGACGCCTCGAGCTTTAAAAAGAGCTCCAGGACCTGGTCTACAACCCAGTCCGGACGAGCGGCCGGTTTATCGATTTTATTGATAACCACAATAATGGGCAGTCCGAGCCCAAGCGCCTTGCGCAGCACGTAATAGGTCTGCGGCATGGGCCCCTCCTGCGCGTCCACCAACAGCAGCGCGCCGTCGACCATTTTTAAAATACGCTCGACCTGGCCCCCGAAATCCGCGTGACCGGGAGTATCGACAATATTAATCCGATAGTCCTGATAACAGACCGATCCGTTTTTCGAGGCGATGGTTATGCCCCGCTCCCGTTCCAGATCCAGGGAATCCATCATGCGCTCCTCCACGACCTGATTGTCGCGGAACATGCCGCTCTGACGAAACATTTGATCAACTAGCGTGGTCTTGCCGTGATCGACATGGGCGATAATGGCGATATTTTTTATCTTCGGTTTATCCATCCTCTATTTTCCTTTCTGTACCGGCAGACGTGCGCGGCAGAGTCATTGTCCCACCCTTTAGCGACTGAAACAGCAGCCGTGCGCGGCGTAGTCCTCAGACCACTCTTTTGCGACGTGCGCGGCAGAGTCTGCGGCCCGCGTTTTAACGATAGGACCGCAGCCCGTGTGTTGCAGCCACAGATAGCGCTCCGTGCTTTATCTGCGGGCTCCTCTGCGGCGAAAGCCGGCAACGTGCTTCCGCGGACTGGACCAGTATTCATATTTAAAGGAAGGAGCGCCTGCGACGGCTTCTTCCTTTTTAAAACCGGGTATCTCCCGCACCTGAATTCTGGTACAAAGCAGCTTCTCGATATTGGCAAGCAGCTTGGTCTCATCATGACTCACCAGGGAAAGAGCCAATCCTCTGGCGCCCGCCCTGCCGGTGCGCCCGATGCGGTGGATATAATCTTCAGGAATACCCGGGAGGTCATAGTTGACCACCTGGGGCAGTTGATTGATATCCAGGCCCCTTGAAGCGATATCCGTGGCAACCAGGATGCTCACCGCACCTTTTTTGAAGTCGGCCAGTGCGCGCGTGCGCTGGGACTGGCTTTTGTTGCCGTGAATGGCGGCGGCGCTTATACTGTTGCGCGCAAGCTTCTGCGCCAGATTATTGGCCGCGTATTTTGTCCTGATAAAGACAAGCGCGCGGCTTACATCACCCTGTTTTATCAAATGGGTAAGCAATTTGAATTTATCGGTACGGGCCACGGGATGCAGTACCTGGGTGACCGTTTCCACCGCGGTATTGCGGCGGCTTACCTGAATCAGCTTTGGGTTGTGCAGAATGCTGTCGGCAAGCTGCCTTACGCTCTCAGGATAAGTTGCGGAAAAAAGCAGATTCTGCCGCCCGTGCGGAAGCAGCTTCAGTATCCTCCGTATATCGTGAATAAAACCCATGTCCAGCATGCGATCGGCCTCGTCCAGTACCAGGATCTCGACTTCGGATAAATCCAGTGTGCGCTGTCCGGCGTGGTCAAGCAGCCTGCCCGGTGTGGCTGTAAGGATGTCCGTTCCCCGTCGCAGCTCCCTGATCTGGGGATTGATATTGACTCCCCCGAAAACTACCGTGGAGTGCAGACTTAGGTTTTTACCGTACACCGCCACACTCTTTGCCACCTGCGCGGCCAGCTCGCGCGTGGGTGCCAGAATGAGGGCGCGGGGATTAAACCCGCCCTGGCTTTTCTCACTTAATAATTGCAGTATGGGCAGGGTAAAGGCCGCTGTTTTACCTGTTCCGGTCTGGGCGCCCGCGAGCACATCGCGCCCGCTTAAAATCTCAGGAATTGCCTGTTCCTGAACAGGGGTCGGGCTTTTATAGCCCTGCGCGTGAATCGCGCTGAGTAGTTCGGCCTTAAGGCCGAGTTCTTTAAAATACATATAATAACTCCATCTTCGACCTGTTCCCTTTAGTTAGGGACGGTCATGTGTGAGGATACAGAGGTTGTTTCGAGCTAATTGGATCTATAGGTCTTTAAGAACAAAAATTTCTAACGTCTTCTGAACATCACATAAAATATTTCATGTAATATACACAATTATCGGTAATTAGGCAAGGGGGCCGGTGAAAAATAGTATCGTGTGAAAGAAGATTATCTTAAAAACAACGGGGACAGAATAAATCATCCATCCCCGCTTATTTATTGCTTATTCATAAAATTGTAAATTCTCTTTTTTATACTGCTCAAATGATTGAGAGTTATCGTACTTTTGCTGCTTTCTCATTATTTCATCAAGTAATTTTTTATCGATAGTTGATTGAGTTTCAGCAGAATCCTGCATAAGGCTTAAGCCGGTTTCTTTGGAAATAGTGAGTGTGGGATCGCCCAAAATAGTCATCCCCAGAAACCAATTATCGTCGTCATTCATAAATACATTATATGAATGACGAAAGGCGTCGCCCCATGTCCACGCAGAGGCAAGAGCCATGTTAAAATAATAAGCGTTGTAATTTCCTCCCGGTTTTGTTGAACCTGTTACAGCCAGTCCGTAATCGGTTTTTACCAGATATGCCATGGCAAGATTATTCTCGGTAAAACGCGCCGCCGAACAGTTGAAGAGATTATAAAATGAACCTTTGAAATTGTAATTCGCGATATCATCTACCGTAACAGTACCTTCACCCACACCTTCGATAAAGAGTGTGGAGGGGCTGGAATGAATCCATTGATAGACATACTCGGCTCCGGACATAAAAGAGTTCGTTGTTAATGCGGAAATATAGGCACTCCTTGTTGTGACATTGCTGTTCGTGATGAAATAGAATTGACTGTAAATATAGTCCAAATAGTATTTATTCTCAACATTGCCTCCGGACCAGTCATCATCCTTATAAATAAAGACCCATTTACTGACTAAACTTCCGTTTGTTTTATAATCATGAACCTTATCAAAATAGTGGTTTATTTCAGCGGTTGTTCCCATGATCCTGGAAGCATATGTTTCGATAACTAAATCACTGTGATAATCAAACATGCCGTCATTATCGTTATCCGCCCAGGTGGCATTCATATCCATCAAGTATAATTCGCATGGAAACTGCTCATAGTTGCCGCCTTCGTTTATTCGCTCAAACCAGGCACAGGGAAGATTACCGATAATAAAGGTTCCTCTAAATATACTATCATTACTATAATAGAGATGCGTAATCTGCTTTTTTAAATCTTCCACAGTTCCGGATTCCCATGTAACGACAATCGGACAGAGATTTTCATTAATGAGGTCTTCCATATATTGCAGCAGTGATTCTTCAATCTCCGGATATATACTGCCTTCTATAACAAGCAGAATATTCTCCTCATAAGCGGGATCATTCGCCCTCGTAGTGAAATCGAATACCGGGCTGGTGATGATTTTATCGGTGTCCTTAATTTCTATTCTCCAGAAATACCGGGTATCGTAAGCCAGACCGGTCAAGTCCACCGCTGAACTATCAAGATTTTCAGCATACAGTCCGGGTTCAGGTGAGGTACCGAAATAAAGATCAAATGCAACATTTTCCGTTACTTCCAGATTCTTGTAATACCATCCCAGTTCGGTGTTCACATCCAGATTCAATGAGCCCGAAAGAGGCAGCGGACAAATGATGTATGTTTCTTCTTCCGGGTGATTTTTGCCTCCTCCCGAAGATCCCGAGGGCAGAGAACAGGCGCCCAGTATAAATAAAACTAAGATTGTTATGATTATGTAATATATATTTCTTTTCATGTCTAAACTCCTTCCAAAAAATATTCATACACGCCCTAACGAAAATATTTTGTTATGCAATATTATATGCAAAGAGCGTACCAAATTATGCATATCTATTTAATTGTTTGCATTATAAAGAGTTATATTTTTTCAAAGCTTTTTTTATTGCACAAAGGGCATTGCAAAATGCAATGCCACACAATAACAAATGCGGGAAAAATATCTTAATTGATTATGTTATAAAGAATTATAATTAAATTGTATATTACGCAATGTAAGTGATCCGCAATGATGTATGCCCCTGTTCGATAATACTGCGCTTTCCCGATGAAAACTATTGCTTTTAATAATTATAGTGGTAGAATATTATACATGAGAAATTTTATATTGAGATTTACTATTGTATTTTTTATTGGTTTCAGCGTCCTCAGCGTTACCACGCCTGACATCACTGCCGATACCCTCGATCCCGCTTCCGACAGCTGGGTATGGACTACCGACGATTCAAAAAAAGCGGCGCAAGACCTGGCCGCGGACTGTTTAAACGGATCATGGCGCACGGAATTTACATTTCAGACAAACAGCATACCGGCTGTCATGGTGGACTCTATCCGCAACAGAAGCAGTTATCATATTGATACATATACTTTAATGCACTACCTTGAAGAAATTCTGGTGAACAGTAACAGGGTTTCCGTCAAACTTGATAAATCCGAAGCGGATTTTATTTTTTACGGGGAGTTTAACAGTACCATTGAAGGAAGCGGCGAAGAAAAAGAAATACTTTATTTGGTATACCTGGAACTGGTAGAATTAAAAACCTCAAAAAAAGTATGGATCAAGACATATCAGACACGAAAACCGTATATATCACAGAACATTGCATGGTAATTAAGTGATTTCAACTTATACAGATGCTCACATCTCTGAAAGTTTTTCCACATTGCCCGCACTTAAAGCTCTGTCATAAATGCGTATCGCTGCGCCTGTGCTACTTGACAAGTACAGAAAAACAATTTAAGCTATGGTAACACGAATAATAAAATCGTAATATCAATTGAGGGGTTTCTTGGATGAACCGTTTCATAAAAAATATATTTATAGCAACTGTGTTACTGGCACTCGTTTTTTCCTGTGGTAAGAATTCAGAACAAACAGGGCAGGCGGGAGCGTATAAAACCGCAACAGATTACCTGGGAAGAACGGTCTCGCTGCCGGAAAATCCTGCGCATATTATCTGCTCGGGAGCGGGCTGCCTGAGGTACCTGGTATACCTGCAGTGCCAGGACAGGCTGGCGGCCGTTGACTCTCTGGAAACGCGCGACAATTTTTTCGATGCACGCGCCTACGCTCTTGCCAATCCGGATTTCAAGCGGCTGCCGATTTTCGGCGAAATGCGCGGCATGGACAATCCCGAGCTTATTTTAACGCTCGATCCCGCGCCGGATCTTATTTTTAAAACATATCCGGAAATGGGACACGACCCCGAAGAACTGCAGGAAAAAACCGGCATCCCGGTCATTGCCTTGAACTACGGTGATCTTCTCGCTGAGCGCGAAAATTTTTATTCTTCACTCAGACTGATGGCACAAATCATGGATAAACAAAAACGCGCCGAAGCGGTAATCGCTTTTATAGACGCCTGCATTACGGATCTTCACAACCGCACAAAGGACATTAAAAAACAAGGCGGAAAAACCTGCTACATAGGCGGCATCGCCTTTAAGGGTCCGCTCGGCTTGCAGTCAACCGAGACGGCGTATCCTCCGTTTGTGTTCACGGGTACGGTCAACGCGGCGTTAACCGGTGAAGGTCCTTCGTATATCGTTGTTTCCAAGGAAAAGATAGTGGAATGGGATCCGGATATCATCTTTATCGATTGCGCCACCATGCAGTCGGATCCAAGGGCAAACGCCGTTTACGAGCTTAAAAACGATCCGGCGTACGGAACCTTGAAAGCCGTGAAAAGCGGTGAGGTGTACGCGGTTATCCCCTATAACTGGTATGCGCAGAACTACGGTTCCACCCTGGCCAATGCCTATTTTATCGGCAAGGTGCTGTATCCGGAGGCTTTCGCGGACATCGAACCCGAAAAAAAGGCGGATGAGATTTACCAGTTTCTGGTAGGCAAAGCGGTATTTACCGAGATTAACAAGAGTTTTGGCACTATGATTTTTAAAAGAGTGGATTTATAGCCCATGCATCTGGAAGAGGCCCGCTTTCCGGCGGAATATCAGAAATATATCGGCAGAAAGATTGTTTTTCTTTTTGCGGCGCTCGCTTTGCTGCTGGTTCTGTTCTTGTTTTCTTTGAGTGTGGGAGTGGTTACCATACCTGTCATGGACGTGTTAAAAACCCTGGCGGGAATGTCCGCCGACCCCAAACTGAATACCATTATCTTCAATGTGCGACTGCTCCGGGTTCTCACGGCTGTCTTCGCGGGCATAGGTCTGGCCGTAAGCGGCGCGGTTATGCAGTCGGTATTGCGCAACCCGCTCGGTTCACCCTTTACCCTGGGCATATCCCAGGCGGCGGCCTTCGGCGCGGCCCTGTCCATTATGATACTGGGTGCGGGCGTAGTACGCTCGGGCGGAGAGAACGCGGTTGTCATCACCAATCCGTATCTTACCACAATTTGCGCTTTTGTATTTTGCCTTCTTACCACAGGAGTGTTAATCGGTATCGCCAGGCTTAAGCGCACTTCGGCGGAAGTGATGATCCTTACCGGAGTGGCCATGGGTTTTTTGTTTTCAGCCGGCATTATGTTTCTGCAGTATTTCGCGGACGACGTGCAGTTGGGGGCCATGGTGTTCTGGACGTTCGGCGACGCGGGCAGGACAAAATGGCTGGAGCTTGTCGTGATCATGGTTGTAGTCACGGTCAGCATTATATTTTTTATCAGCCAGCGGTGGAGATATAATGCTCTCGACGCGGGCGACGAGACCGCGAAAAGCCTGGGCGTACCCGTAGAGGCGGTAAGGCTTTCAGGCATGGTGACGGCATCGCTGGTTACGGCCGTGATAATCGCGTTTATCGGTATTATCGGATTCATCGGACTTGTCTGCCCTCATATCGTGAGGAGGATTATCGGAGACGATCACAGATTCCTGCTGCCCGGTTCCTGTATCGCCGGCGGCATAATTCTTTTAGGCGCTGATATATGCGCCCAGTTCGTTATGGCGCCGCGCGTGTTTTCGGTGGCTATTTTTACCGCGTTTCTCGGGGTGCCGATGTTCGTGTATCTTATTATCAAAGGCCGTAAAAGATGATTTTAAGGCTGGAAAAAGTGGAGTTCAATTACGCGTCGAGGAATATTCTTAACGGTATCTCCTTTACTCTTAAAAGTAATGAGATTATTGCGCTGTTGGGGCCCAATGGTGTGGGAAAGACGACATTGTTAAAATGCATTAACAGAATTTTAAAAATACGCAGCGGAAGCATATTTATAGATGAAGAAGATTTAAACACTCTGGGAGGCAGGGCCATCGCCCAAAAAATGGGCTATGTAGCCCAACGCAACGATACGGCGCGGCAGACTGTTTTCGACGCGGTATTACTGGGACGGCAGCCGCACATGGGTTTCAGAATATCGCAAAAGGATATGCTGACGGTAAGCGCCATTTTGCAAAGACTGAACTTAAACGATCTGAGTTTGAGATATATCGACGAGCTTTCCGGCGGCGAGCTGCAAAAGGTCTGTATCGCCAGGGCGCTGGTTCAGGAACCCAAGCTGCTGCTTCTTGACGAACCCACGACCAGCCTTGACCTGAAAAACCAGATAGAAATACTCGCGCTGATAAAGGAAATCGCCACAGGACATGATGTTTCGGTTATCATGAGTGTCCACGATCTGAATATGGCCATTCATTACGCGGACAGGTTCATCTTTTTAAAGGATAATGTCATTTTCGCGGTCTGCACAAAAAACGATATCACTGAAAAGCTGATACAGGAGGTATACGGCATCGATGTGTCGATTCATTATACAGAAGAATATCCGGTGGTCATTCCGGCCAAGTATTGAACGTAAAAACACGTGATTTGTTGAAAAGCGCCGAACGGATTTGAGCATCAATCAACATACCACCACTATAGGTGGTGGCTTTTTCGGAAACATAACTTAATACGGAGGAAAAAGATGATACGCCTGGTACGGATTGGAACCGTAAGCAGCGGTTTTAAAAAACAGGAAGACCCCTTCGAGATGAGAAAACATGAAAGCACCATAGAAGTTGATCCCGAATATCTTGACGGACTCTACCGCCTGGATGAATCCCGATATATCCAGGTGATATTCGGCTTTCACCTTTCCGGTGATTACTCGCTCAAGGGCCCGGTTTATAATGGAGAAATAAAGGGAGTGTTCGCTTCCAGAAGCCCCAGAAGGCCGTCAGGGCTGGGGCTTTCCACCGTCCGCCTGTTAAAACTGGAGAACAACATTCTACGTGTCCGCGGTCTGGATGCCGTAGACGGCACGCCGGTATATGACATCAAGCCGTTTACGCCGGTATTCGACTATGAAGAAGTTGAAAAAGTAAACCAAGATTGGATTTCGGATAATCCGCGAAACGATATAATCAGAATGAGCAAAGGGGGAGAACTCTCCAGCTGCCTTGCCAAAGCGGGGGAGCTTCACGGCCATTTCTGTCCGGGTTTGGCGCTCGGCGTGTACGCCGCCGTTCGGGGCATGAGGGAGCTTGCGAATTGGAGTTCCGACGGAATCGCTGAAAATTTCATCGTCATTACGGAAACAAACAACTGTTTCGCCGACGGCATTCAGGTTGTATCCGGATGCACGTTCGGTAATAATACGCTTATTTTTCATGACCTGGGGAAAACAGCGGCAACCTTCGCCGTGCGCGGCGGAAAAGGCTTCAGAATCGCGGTAAAACCCGGTTACTGGAACCTGGTAAACACGGACCATCCTGATTTTCAATCTTTATTCGATAAGGTTATTACACACCGTCAGGGCGGTGAAACGGGACTGAATGAATTCAAAAAACTGTCCCGGGAAGTCTCCTTTCATGTGCTTGAATATCCTTTTGAAAAAGTATTTTCCTGCCAAGAAGTCAAACCCACACTGCCTGCTTGCGCCCCCATATTCGAAAGTGTGCCGTGTGAAAAATGCGGGGAGGGGGTAATGCAGAGCAGAGCGGTAGAAAAAAACGGAAAGACGCTTTGTTATGTCTGCGCGGGGAAGGATTTTCCACGTCTGAACGGAGCAGGTATAATCTGTGTTCCGCGCGTGTAATATTATTCCGCGCTGTTGACGGTAATCTCCACCCTTCTGTTGGGCTGCTGCTCCGCAACGGGCACATCTTTGACAACCGGTTCTGAGGCTCCTTTGCCGATTATGTTAATCTTGAGTTCCGTTCCGTCTGAAGTCTGCTCAAGATAACTCTTAACAGTCATGGCCCTTTCTTTGCTGAGTTCCATTTCATGGGAAGGAACCCCCGTGTCCGCGGTATGTCCCGAAAGAGTGAGATCCAATCTCTCAAGGTCCGCCATACCTTTAACTATGGTATCCAATTTTACTTCCTGCCCCGGCAGCAGGACCGCCTGATCTCCCACAAAAAGCAGCGGTGTATTGTCTGATACGATCTTTCTAAACTGCCCCAGCACAGCAGCAGCTTCTTCGTCCTGTTCCACATCTGCTGCAGTGTTTTCCACCTCCGCTTGGTCTGCAACCGCCGCTTGGCTCTCAGTTTCGGTACTGTCGGGCGTACGTTCAGTCATCCGTGCGGAGTCTCCCGGCTTGTATAAAAACAAAAAGAAAACCAGCACACTTATTACGAGTATACCGGCCAAAATCAAAAGCAAGGGAATAAGCGCTCCCTTTTTCTTTTTGCGCGGCGGGGCTGCCCGCTTTTTAATAACCGTGTAAGAATCCTCTTCCTCGGAACTGTCCAGCAAAACTGTAGGCGGGGAGGCTTGCGCTTGTTTGTCCGCTAAAAGGGTTTTGATACCCTTGGCTTCCACATACTCGTAAAAGCGCTCCCGGTTGTGCGGCGCCCAGTCCTTGTCGGCTTTGTATTTTTTAAGCTCGTCGGTTAGGATTTCCCTGTTGCTTTTGTTTGCGGCCTTATCCCATTTATTTAATAAATAATCAAGCTCATGTTTTTCGTGTGAGATGAAATTTCTGTCATCCTTTGGATTTGCCGGCATGTTTAACTCCTTATTTTTTTAATGTACAGTAAACAATGTATCTAAAGCATACTCCACCTTACATGCTCGTGCAAGCGTACATTATTTTTTTTTTGGTTATCTAATACGCGTCTGATGTGCCTGACAGATAGTCTTTTATCTGCCCTGTGATGGCTTTTTGTTCCTGATACTGTTTCATAAACGGTTCCAAAACCTTGAGCAGCTCTTGTACGTTCGCGTAGCGGTTTTTTTTGGCGGAGCTCATGGCCTTTATAATAATGGATCTGATTTTAGCGGGAAGATGCGGGTTGTGCTTTTGCGGTTTTACATATTTGCCGTCGTAAATGTTGGTGATGGTTTCACTTGAAAAATCTGATTCGAAGGGTCTCTCGCCGGTCATCATCTCGTAAAGCATAACGCCCATTGAATAAATATCGGAGCGCTCATCCACATGCTTAGTGCTCTCCAGCTGTTCGGGGGAGATATAAACGGGAGTACCGAAATAGAATCCTGTTTCCGTAAGGCGCTCGCTTTGATCCTCGGCATCCGGAGTGGCAATCCCAAAATCGGTGAGTTTGATGCTGCCGTTTTTCGCGATAAGCACATTAGCCGGTTTGATATCCCTATGAACTACTCCCTTGCCGTGCGCGTACTGCAGGCCCAGGCACACCTGGTGCAGGATTAAAATACCCGGCAGAGGCGAAATTACTGTTTTTTCCCTGATCAGCTTATCCAAAGACATACCGTCTACAAACTCCATAGCTATGTAATAATGGGAGCCCGCTTTAAAATAATCATACACCTTTACGATATTGGGATGATTAAACTTACGCATAAGCTGTGCTTCGCGCTCAAAGCGCTGCCTGATTTCTTTGCTGTTGGTGATTATCAATTCTTTAAGTATGTACTTCTGTTCTTGCCCGCTTTGCCCGGCCAAATATATTTTTGCCGTGCCTCCCCGTTCCATTGATTGGATGACAAAATAGCTGCCGATTTTTTTTTGTGCCATAGCAGTTTTTAATTCTATTTCAGCCCCTCTGTGTTGTCAAGCGAACCCTGAAACTAATTACAAGCATATACCGCCCGCAGAGGCGGCGGTTTTTTTATATATAAGAATATTATTGTAATAACGCCTGTTTTAACTATTATTTAAGGTGGAGGTGTCATTATGGAAAGTTTTACAAATTATGAAGATTTAAAAAAGCATATTCCCCCAAAGGTGAGCAAGCACCTGGCCGGACTTATTAAGGAGTCCAAGCTCGCCGACAACCAACAGACCATGAAGAAACTCAGCGAAGCCTGGCTTTTGAAAAGAGCACTGTTTTATAAAATGGTGGAACACGAGAATTTCAAAAAAGCCGACAACATGCCCAAAGACAATAAGAACGGTTGTATCGCCATTACCATGTCCGGTTCGATAATCGCCGTCGGCCCCCTCGTTAACAACAAAAGGGATATCAAATACACGAGTATCGGCATGCGTATAGACGTACCGGAAACATTGCACGTTAAAGCAGGCCGGCTGTTCCAGGATATTGTCTGCGAGAAATCTATTGTTTTCAAAGAAGGTCCGCTGGAAAAAACATCCCCGATCATGGATCTGGCCGTATCGCGAGAAAACGCAAGCGAACAGGAACAGCTGGTGTCCCTTAAAAAAGTGAATAAAAGGCTGCAGGACAATTTCATTAAAGTGAATAAGGATACGTTAGAGCAAGAGAGTAAAAAAGATATTATAAAGAACAGGAACGATCTCTTTCAGAAATGGATTATCATTCAATGGTTTATTCTGGGCGGTATGGAAAAACATATCTTTATGGCCCGGGCCAAGATTTTATGGCTGGAGCTTTTTACAAAAGTGTATAAAGCATTAAGTAAAAAAATAAAGAACAGTGAACAGCGGGATAATGACTTTTTAGATTTTACCAATAAAAAGTTCGCTAAATTCGTGGACGATTACAAATGGTACGAATCTGAAAAGAAAAACTTCGATATCGGTCTGATGAAAGCTTTGGAAGAACTGCCCGAATATCAGGCATACGTGGAGTTCGCGGATAATTTCAGCAATTCGCTTTCTTGAGAAGAGGGGATCATGAAACTGCCTGTCATCATTATACTGGTTTTTTTTCTCTTTGCCTGCAGGCATACGGAACTCCCGACCGGTAAGACCATAGTCACGTCCGCCGGCAGGGGAAAATCCGTCGAGGTTACCCTGTCCGATCCGACAACACTTATGGAAAACGGAGTACTGGGCTTGCGTTATTTCCCCGACGAAGCGGTCATTCTGGTAAGACGAAAACCCACGTTCAGGATGCTTGTCACAGCGGCTATTTCCACTTATTTGCTGGAAGGCAGCGAACTGCATAAGATTACATCCGCCAAGGAGGTTTTGGCCCCCGGCGGCAAAGGCTCTTTCGACAATGGATACGCCGGTATTAGCGGATGCCATAGATACAGTGACGGAAAGCTTTACGCGTTTTACCATGCGGAAGATCAGGAGAACATGGGATCCATGCCGGGCGGAATTCCCGGTTATTACGGCAGTGTGGGCGCGGCCGTATCGGAGGATGACGGTTTGACATGGAAAAAACTGGGACAGGTAATAACCAGTGTCAAACCAAAACAATGGAACGCTTATAAAGGCCAGCAGGACAAGGGCGCCGGTGAACCGGGAGTGGTAATGGAAAAAAGAGGAAACTACCTGTATCTCTATTATTCCGATCATTCACGGATCGACGGACGGGGGGTGCAAATCTGTATGGCCCGCGCCGATCTGACACAGGGACCGCCGCTGCCCGGCAGCTGGTATAAATACTATAAAGGGAAATTCAGCGAGCCCGGTTTGGGGGGCAGAGACACCGTTGTAATAAACGGACGGCAATTGGGGAATGACGGAGAAAGCCTCTTTCCCCACCCGGTGTACTCAAAAGAGCTTGATATGTACATCATGATTTTTAATATCAGTTTCTGGAGGGAATTTACGGAAAGCAAGGGTCTGGAAAAAAGCGGCATGTATATTGCGTTTTCAGACAATGGTATAAATTGGTCTGAACCCCAAAGACTGATTGAAGATTTTGCTATTCCATTATTGGGTGAATCTTTTTCCTGGATGGCCAATATTATCTAGGATGAAGGAAGCAGCACGGAAGGCTGGCTGATCTACGGGCACAGTCCAAGCTGGGGGCATGAACAAAATACCAGCGGTATTCCGCATTATATGGTTGGACGGCGGATCGGTTTTCCTTTAAAATAAAAAACAGGAGGAAGGATGTATGCCTAAACCGTTGAGAATAATTTTAATAACCTTGGGATCCATTGTCTTTCTTGGATTAATACTTTTTATCGTAGGGACTATCGGAATGAACGATGTCAAAGAATTCGATATACCGGATATCGATTTAAACAGCATCGATGACGGCGAATATGAAGGAGCATGTACCATCAGCCGCTGGGCCATGAAGGTAAAGGTTATGATACAGGACCATAAAATCAAAAGTGTGACCATAGTCGATAAAATGATGTCGAATTTAAACGGGCAACTGATTGCCAGGATTAATGGGAACGTTATCGACAAACAGGCGCCGGATTTCGACGCGGTTTCAGGCGCTTCCATAACCAGCAAAGCCTATCTGATTGCCATTACCGATGCACTACAGAGAGGGATGAAGTGAGTATGTGGCTCGGCGAACACTCTTCGCGGCCATCTGCCCGCATAAATATCCATATCCTGAAAGGTAAGGGGGAAAGGTTTACACCTGAAGAAAGATGAAAAGACATCTTACGGTTATGTCACTCCTTGGTCTGCTTTGGATGCTTTTCTTATTTGTTGTTTCCTGTGACAGTGGTGTGACGTATAATCATTCGGGCAATTGCGCGGATTGGGCTGAGATAACTATAGACGAATATATCATCCAAAACAATGTATGGGGCAAGCAGAACATCACCAATTATGAACAGTGCATATATAAGGAAAGCCCGATCGATAATTTCCCTGTCGGCTGGCATTGGGTATGGCCCGAACCGCCCGGCGGGGTCAAGGCGTATCCTGAAATCATTTACGGACACAAACCGTGGAGCGCTGCTTCCACCACTGCAGACCTTCCTGTACAGATTTCAGCGATAACCGATATCACCGCAGTATATGATATTACACAGACAGCCTCAGGAAGCTACAATCTCGCCTTTGACGTCTGGCTGAATGATACGAATCCTCCGACCGGCGAGAGTATTACACGGGAACTTATGATCTGGCTCGACCGTGAGGTTATGGTACCTGCCGGAACGTATCAAGCAACGGTGAATATCGATGGCGAAGCATATGATTTTTACAAGACGGAGTTTCCCGATTGGACGTATATTGCTTTTGTCAAACAGACATCGGAGTTCAGCGGAACAACAAGAATCGACCTTTTCTTCGATTATCTTGTTGCCAATGGTCATATCGCGGATACGGAATACTGCTCAAGCATCGAGTTAGGTAATGAAATTGTATCCGGCAGCGGCAGCACTGAATTTGCCAATTTTACCGTTACTGTGAATTAATAAGCTCTTCCATCAAGCAAGCGAAACAAGTAATTTTATTCGCCACCAAAAATGGTTTTTTATAAAATACATGGTAAAATATATAGTAAATCGTGAATATAAAAGGAGTCACAATGCATCTTTTCAAACTGTCCGGAATTATCTTGGTTATCTGTTTCACGGCCTTTGTTTTTTCCTGCCCCGCGCCCGGAGGTTCTTCGTCCGATGAATTTACGGATGATTTTGAGGACGGGATTATCCTTGACGACGGCTGGGTGGACGGCACGGGTGATTATACCGTGGACACCGACACCGGCGCCGACGGCACCACCACATCCGTCAAATTGACCCTGAACGGCGCGTGGACCGGAAACTACAACGGCATCTATCATCCGCTGAACGCCATGAAGCCTACCTATGTCAGCTGGTACGCCAAAACCGATCAAACGAATATGGAAGCGGGCATTTTCGCCTTAAGCCGCGGCCCAAAGGGTGCTGAAACTCCCGCGGTCGGAATTTATTTTTTCAGCGACAGTACTATTATGGTAAACGGTGGAGCAGCGGTTCCGTACGCGGCCAATACCTGGTATCACCACGAGCTGAAGAATATCAACTGGAACAACTCACCGCCCACCTTCGACTGGTGGCTGGACGGAGTTGAAAGAGGAGCCGGCTACAATTTTTTCTTCGATATCCCCTCTTTCGACTGGGTGGACCTGTATAATTTCAGTGACAACACGGTTTCGTGGATTGATGAAATCGTGATCCGGGAATAAATACAATTTCCTGAAAGCGAATTATTTTATAACCGGGAGTGGATTTATAGTTGATTCTCCTGGAAGCGGTGCAGCCGTAAAAAAACCCCCATTCACAAGCAGGTTTTTTTGATCTCTCTCTATTTACTCTATTCCTTTTTTTTATTAACTTAATTGGGCTGCAAGCCATTTAATCTGAAAACTTAAGAGGTCTTTTAAAAAGCTATGGATAATTCCATATCAAAGAGAATGAGCATCCTCATCATTACCATACCCATTCTCGTGGAAAACCTGCTGAGATTCTTCTTCTCTTTCGCGGATATGTTCATGCTGAGCGGTCTTTCCCTAGACGGTGTGCGCATGGGCGATCATGCGGTGGCCGCCGTGGGCCTGGTTTTAAATTTTGTTTTCTTCATTAATATTCTTTATCTGATGATCAACTCGGGAGCCAGCATTGTTATTACCCAATATAACGGCGCAAAAAATATCAAAAAGGCCACGCAGACTGTAACCGCAGGTGTGTTTTTGGCAGCCGTGACAGGAATTATTATAAGCCTCGCCATGTTCTTTTTAGCAGAACCAATACTTTCCCTCTATAGACTGAATGAAATCCGCTTCGGTTTCGCGGTTGATTATTTTACCATCTTCAGTGCTTTTTCCTTGGGATTGGCCATGAACTCAATTTTCAGTACGGTTCTCAGGTCTTACGGGTACTCAAGGGAGCCTATGTTTATCAATATGTGCGCCAACGCGCTTAATGTGTTTGGTAATTACTGCTTCATCTACGGCGCCTTCGGATTCCCGCAATGGGGCGTGGCCGGAGTGGCGGTTTCCACTGTTTTCAGCCAGATCCTGGCGGCTGCGGTTATGTTCTTCATGATTTTGAAAAAGAAGGATATTTATTTTCGCCTTAAGAACTTTTTAAAGATCAAGCTTCAGTCAATTAAAGAGATACTGAAAATAGGTGTTCCCACCGCGGGGGAGTCTCTTTCCTATAATATCGCCATGATAGTGATGAATTTTTTTGTGGCCCAGATGGATTTCGGCCTGCCGCCGGAAGCGCAGATCAACCTGCCGGCTTATAATTATGCCTTTATCTTCGCGCGTTTTATTTTGTATTTTGCCTATTCCACCGGCCAGGGCACGCAGATTATTACGAGTTATCTTGTGGGCGCAGGGAGAAAGGAGGAAGCTTACCGTAATGTTTTCAAGTATTTCTATTTTTCATTTATTTTGGCTTTACTGATAGCGGCAGTACTGTCTTTACTCAGAAATACCATCCTCCATATCTTCCCCATGGAAAATGATATTTTCATCCTCTGCAGCAGCCTGGTTATTTTTACCATGCTGCTGGAACCGGGCCGAACCTTCAATCTCATTTTTATCAATGGTCTAAAAGGATCGGGTGACGTGAATTTTCCGGTAAAAATGGGGATCGCTTCCATGTGGGGCATCGGTGTGCTGTTCGCTTTTCTTTTCGGTATTGTTTTTAAATTCGGAGTCATCGGGATATGGCTGGCGATCTCCATGGATGAATGGACCAGAGGAATCATTATGTATTTTCGCTGGAAGTCGAAAATCTGGCAGAAAAAGGCGCTTGTTAAAGCGGAGACTTAATGCTTACATAATCACAGGTGATTATTAATGAAAAGATGCTGGCAGACTGCAGATCCTATGCTTTTAAACTACCATGATACGGAATGGGGCGTTCCCGTCCATGATGAGCGCCTTCATTTTGAATTTCTTACTTTGGAAGCTTTTCAGGCCGGGTTAAGCTGGACTACAATGCTTAAAAAAAGAGAAAACTTCAGGCGTGCTTTTAATAATTTTGATCCTGAGCATATAGCACGCTATGATGAACAAAAAATACTGACGCTGCTGGATGATGCAGGCATTATCAGAAACAGAAGAAAGATCCAGGCGACAATTAACAATGCACGGTGCTTTTTAAGGATACAGGCGGAAAGAGGCTCTTTTGACAATTATATCTGGTCCTTTGTGGATGGAAAGCCGCTTCAGAATCAGTGCAAAAATTGGAGCGATGTGCCCGCCCAAACCGAATTATCAGCTACAATAAGCAGCGATCTAAGAAAACGCGGATTTCAATATCTGGGTGCCATCACCGTCTATGCCCACATGCAGTCCATCGGGCTGGTAAACGATCATCTGGAATACTGTTTTCGTTACAAAGACCTAAGTTGACAGGACATTTCTATGCGGCAGATTTTAAACTGGCAACTTGCCACACCATCCCATTAGTGCTATAATATTAGCACTTTGACGGAGGTCCCGCATGCAGTATTTCACAAAATCTAAATTTTACACAGTAATTATATTAGTTTCCGCACTCCCCTTCCTTCACGTATCATGCGGTAATGTTCAACCTGTCCCTGAAATAAAGGAACAAATTCGGCTGAAAGAAAATAATTTTACCATGATTTATCTGCCGGCCATTGAATTCCCCGGCGGTCCTGCCGGTGTTACCGCATTACAGGAACACAGAAAAGAAATGATGAGTGTGGATCAAGCCTTTTGGTTCGCCCAAACCAATACCACATATTCCCTCTGGTCTGAAGTATATGGCTGGGCTTCCGTAAACGGCTACACATTCAACAGGCAGGGCCGGATGGGCAGTGAAAAAAGTGGTGAAGGCATGAACGATCAGCATCCCGTCACTGTTGTGGACTGGCCTTCGGTCATGGTATGGTGCAACGCGCTCACCGAGTATTATAACCAGTGCAACGGAACGGATTTCAGACCGGTATATGAATATAACGGAGTCGTGGTACGCGACGCAGCGGACAGGACAGCCGTTGATTCCGTAATAATGGTAAAAGACGCCGACGGATTCCGCCTGCCTATGGGAGCCGAGTGGGAGCTGGCGGCCCGCTACTCAACCACAAATCCGGATAATAAATACCAGGAGCACCCTCCCCGGAGCGGTATCTACTGGATACCCTTCATATATGTCAGCGGAGAAATTGAAGGAAGTATAGGTGAAATGGGAAGCGAAAAAGGAAGAATTGTTACGGTCGAGGTTACCGACACCCGGCAAAACTCACTCGGTTTTTACGGTTTTGCGGGAAAAGAGGGAAAACTATGGCAGTGGTGTTTCGAGCTGCTGACCTCTTGCGAAAGCCGTGATACCTACAGGTTGAAGCGGGGCGGAAGCCGCGGTCCCCGCTGTTCCAGGCACGATAACTGGCCCAAAACGAAATGGACGGATACCTGCGCCGGCTATAACCAGATTACTTTCCGTGTGGCCCGCACAGCTGCCGCAGAGTAATTTTTCGCTTGAAATGAGGGCTTTCGGATGCTATTATCCAATTCAAGAATTGTTTTGCAGGGAGGATCGCATGAAGGAAATAATAACCCTTTTATGTTTGATAACCGTATGCTTTGCATCCTGTTTATCTGATGATGACACAGAAACAGGTAAAAAATATCCGGCCCCTGATAAGCTCTGCGCGCTGACTTTCGATGACGGGCCCGATTCAACACTAACTCCGCTTGTCCTGGACAAACTGGAAACCCACGGGGTTGTGGCGACTTTTTTCGTGATCGGCCAGCTTATCAATGACTCCACCGCGCCGGTTATGGTACGCGCCATAAAGCTGGGATGTGAAATCGGAAACCATTCCTGGGCATGGGACAGTATGGATGATATGACCGCTGAACAAATCCGGGAGTCTGTGGAAATGACTACGGCAAAAATTGAAGAATATACCCGAACAACGCCTCGTTTCTTTCGTCCCCCGAATCTAAGGACAAGTGATACCATGTATGAAATCATCAAGATGCCTTTTGCCAGCGGCGTTCTGGGTTTTGATTGGGCGGGCTGTGACACAATGGCCGAGGACCGTGCCCAGAATATATTGAGTAATATAAAGGACGGATCCATCATCCTGCTGCACGATGTACAACCCCCACCCCACCCCACACCGGAAGCATTGGATATTCTTATTCCCGAACTGAAAAAGCAGGGCTATGAATTCGTAACACTGAGTGAGCTTTTCTCCCGCAAAGGGATTCCTTTGGATTCGGATGGTAATAATCTATGGGTTTATACAGAATAGGATTTTATCAGGTACGGCAAGATAAGAAATAAGAAAATGAATATCAAACCCAGTATCATTGAAGTTACTGAGAAAAATCTCTCCGAGTATCCTCAGGTTATCTGCTATATAAATCCCCGGCACGAACACTATCATTTAAAAATCGAATGGTTGAAACAAAGGTTTAAAGAGGGATTAAAGGTAAACCTCTTATATCTTGAAAGTGAAAAAAAGCCTGTGGGCTTTATCGAATATGTTCCGGCGGAGTACTGCTGGCGCGCGGTTACAGCCCAAGGCTATATGTTCATCCACTGCTTATGGACGTACGGTAAAAAATACCAACACCAAGGTTTGGGCCGCATTTTGCTTGAGCAAGCGGAAAAAGCTGCCGCATCCATGCTGGGCGTGGCCGTGGTTACAAGCGATAACGCCTTTATGGCTCATAAATCCATTTTTTTAAAAAACGGTTATACTGTGGCGGCTGAATCGGGCAAAGACCAGCTGCTGGTAAAACAATTAAGGACCGGGCCGCCGCCCTCAATCCGAGATTGGCGGGCTGAACTGGTTAAATATCAAGACCTCACCATTATCTACTCCAGGCAGTGCCCCTGGGTGGCCCGCTTTGCAGAAGAGATAAAATCCGTACTAGAAAAAGAGAAACTAAACGTCGCTATTATAGAAATCCAGACCGCAGCTCAGGCTCAAGCGGCACCGTCCGTTTACAGTGTTTTTAATGTAATCCATAAAGGCAGGCTGCTGGCGGACAGGTACATTTCCGTTACCCGATTTCTGAATATAATGAAAAAAGAGCTGCTAATATGAATAATTGACTTCAGCACTGTATACAATTATAGTTAAAAGTATGAGTATTCAGTTAATTTCCAAGCTTGCAGCGGGTATTATCTTCTTCAGTATCCTGCTTGTTGGGGCCATGCTTTTCTGGGCGATTTCTGAAATATTCAATTTGGTAGACACCACAATAAACGGTATTGAGTTGATAGCCAGTCTGCGTAAAATGAACGGACTTACCAACAAACTGCTTAGCACCGATAACCTCAACATAACCTATCTCTGGTGGGAAATTGCGGCGGATGAATTTACTGCCATGTATAACACTTTTAATAATTCACCCAGATTGGGTGTCCTGCTTCGGGATGAGGATATTTTATATAATTATAAAGCTTTCAGAATTTTAAGCCAGAGAGCTTTAAACAGTATCGAGGTCATTAAAAGTGATATAAAAAGCTTTGAAAATTTTCCGAATCATGAAAACCAAGGGATCTTATTGCAGCCGCTTTTAACCGGGAATGAAAATGTATCCGTAATCGCTTTTTCTATTCGCGAAATCAGCACTTATTTTTCCACCTCTTATGAAAATACAATTACTCCTCTGGTAGCTTCATTAAAAGAAAAAAGCAGACAGATCCAACTACAGATATTACGTGTCTTTGTGATTTTAACACTGGGTATAATTACAGTTACAATTTTTTTATATCTTGTTTTAAAAAAGGAAGAGATTAAAAGAAAAACCCAACTCCAACATATGGAAAGTGAGAAAACAAAACTGGAGTCCATAGGCCTCTTGGCAAGCGGCATTGCTCACGATTTTAATAATTTTCTGACAGCCATTATGGGTAATATCAGTATCGCCAAGACACGAATTCCACAGCAAAATGAATTATTCACTATCCTTAATGACGCTGAAAAGGCATCTTTGCAGGCAAAAAGTTTAACGGGACAGTTTCTTACTTTTGCTACCGGAGGATCTCCGATAAAAAAACTGGAAGCTGTTCAGGGTATTATAAGAGAAACATGCACATTTATTTTAAGAGGAAGTAATATCAGATGTGAATACAACCTCCCGGATGACCTCTGGAATACTGAGATCGATAAAGACAAGATATGCGAAGTAATTGATAACATTGTTCTTAACAGCATGCAGGCGATGCCCGAAGGCGGTATCATAACGGTAAACGCGGAGAATGTGACTATTACAAAAAAACATCCGAAACAGTACCAGCCGGGACGATATGTACATATCTCTATCAAAGATACCGGCAGCGGCATACCTGAAGTTATAAAGCATCATATCTTCAATCCCTATTTTACCACTAAAAAACAAGGCAGCGGGCTGGGACTTTCGGTATCGTATTCCATTATTAAAAAACATCAGGGGTATCTTGATTTTGAATCGGAACAGGGAGTGGGTACCACCTTCCACATCTACTTGAAAGCGAGTTTAAAGCAATTGCAAAGCACGAAATCAATCGCCAAAGAGGAAAAACACGGTCATGGTTGTGTGCTGCTTATGGATGATGAAGAGGGAATCAGAAAAACAACCTCCCTCATGCTGCATAATCTGGGGTACACAACCCTCGTCGCCAAAGACGGAGATGAGGCGATTAAGTTGTACAGCGACTCGTTTAAAAACAATAATAACTGCAAAATAGCAATACTCGATCTCACCATAAGAGGGGGGATAAGCGGCGAGCGGGTACTTAAAACCTTATTGGCCATAAATCCAGGTGTGACTGCAATTGTGTCAAGCGGTTATTCAAATAACGATATCTTATCAGAATACAGAAAACACGGCTTTAAAGGCATTTTAAAAAAACCATATACCATCAACGAGCTTTCTCAAGTTTTAGAGTTGGCGCAGGCAGAAGATGAAAAAGACGATTAATATATTCGGGACGTTAAAATCTCAATTGCTGCGCCGTTTCTATATCCTTCCATGAAAAAAACCCCGCATCAACATAGTACTGCCACACAGGTTTAACTGCTTTCTTAAACCTATCTATTACACCCTGCGTAAGATGATTTACAGTAAGTTTATCTTTAAGAAAATCAAAATACTCCTCTTCCGAATTCAACCAGATTTCATCACTGTACGCCATTGTTTCCGCGGCAACTGTATCAAACGCCAGTTTTAAGTCGGGAGGAAGAGCGTTATACCAATCCGGATTAACATAAAAGGGATCAGGGTGCAACTGCCAGTTTAGCACCGACAGGTAGGTTTGCACCTCATAAAATTTCATATCCACAATATTGGAGTAGGGATTTTCCTGAGCGTCGACAATACCCTGAGCCAGGGCCAGATATGTTTCGGTATAAGGAATTTGTTCGGGTATGGCCCCCAACACACTGAAGGTTTTCATTGTTATATCGAGCGGCGGTGTGCGTATTTTTAAACCTTGAAAATCATCCGGAGAGCGGATTGGTTTTTGATTGCTCGTGATATTGCGAAAACCACCCGCGATTCCGCACGCAGGAATATAATACCCGTTTCGCAATGAATCTTTATTGATTTGTTTGCCGAAATCACTTTCCATCAAGCGAGCGAACTGTTCTATATTTTCGAAGAAAAAAGGCAGGGCTAATAAAAAGTATTTCTGATTCGCTCTGTAAAACAATCCGCCGCGGCAGCCTTGGATTATTCCCTGGTGCACCATGGTAAGCACTTCGGACTCTTTACCCAGAATTCCTGAAAAATACAGTTCAACAACTATTCTGCCGTTTGTGACCTGTTCAAGCTTCTTTTTAAAAAACAGCATGGATTTGCTGCGCGGGTGCTCCCTGCTTTGTGTGTGAGCATATTTAAAGATATACTCGGATTCTAAAGGTTGCCGGTTCCCGCTCTGGCTTTTTTCACAGGCTAAAAGAATAAACACAGCGCAGCAAACCAAAATAAAATATAAAAAGTATTTTCTCATCTTTTTTACATTCATGGCTATTAATAGTATAAAAAAGTTCCGCTGGTAAAGCTATACCATATGATTATTTTTTTCTTACACTGCCTTCGCGGACGTTCGCGAAAATTTGGTTTTCAACTTCGCAATACCGATAAACAAGAGACGTTCACTCTATGAGTGTCTGCAACGCAACCTCTTTCCAGTCGGGTTCCGGCAGATCATCTTCATAGTCAAAACAGTTCTGCTGCTGCAGCACGATATAGCTGATCAGTTTTTTATCGTCGTCCGTATAATCCCAGGTGCCCTCCACAAATTTCATATCGCACTGGGCCATTCCGTAGCCTTCCGCGGTCACTTTTCCGTCCTCATAGAGGGTAAAGGTAAAGCCTTCGGCCCAGACTGTAAGGGGAAACGATTCTTTTGCAGCAGCTGCCTGCTTGTCTTTATCTGCTGCATCTTCGCTTTCAGTACCGGCAACCTCTGGTTGATCCGTGCTTGCTTCCGGACTCGCGTCAACAATATCAGTGACGTTACTCTTTTCCGCACCCTCTACTATAATCTCCGTCAGCGCGGTGTCCCGCCATTTTGAACCCGGATACACAGATTGAATAATAAATTTTATTTCCTTGGTCTCCCATTCCTCAGGCAGGGTAATGGTCTGTTGCTCCGGGGTGTCTTTAAGTGTGTGGGTATAAGAACTTCCGGTGTCCGAAATAATCATGATGTCTTTGACTCTGTTATTCTGACTCCAGTATTGTTCTTCCCAGTATCCGTTGCTTATTCTAAAGCTTTTTATCTTTGTTTTGCTAGAAAGTAGAATTGTCACACTTTCCCCTATCCCGTCTCCCTCGACTCCTTCCACCCAACTGGTGTCTGTCTTCCCGTCAACCAGATGGATTAACGCGTACTTATTGTCTTTGTGCGCCAGGGTGCTGGAGGCTTTTATCTCAACTATGGTCGCTGCCTTTACGGCAGAGGATTTGTTATCCTGACCGCACGCTATGACCGCGAAAATGAATAGAATTATCAAAGCTCCTGCAGTTGCTTTTTTCATATCACCCCCTGTCTGTTTCCTTCAGTGTTAAGCATAAGCAAGCTCAAAATAGTTTTCAAGAAAATCACGTAAAATATTTTGAAATTATGTTTTAATCAAGCTATTAGTTTTTCTGACGGATCACGGTCTCTGATTATTTAAATGTGTTAGTTGGTAAATCTGATTTCATTCACCACAAACTCAGCATTCATGGCGGCGTTTACATCTCCGACGCTTACAGTATCAACTGTGGCCGAATACACAAACGCACATGAGAAGCCCCGATTCCGGTCTGATGTGCGTATGATATATTCAATTGACTATAAACACAAGTTTTACTATAATACACTTATAAAAAATGAAACGTTTATATGTGCTACTAATCGGAATAATCTTACTTAGCTTATTTCAGGTAATCAATCCAAGCTGTAAATCAACAGAACCTGCTCCCGATACGGACAATGTAAACCTGGAGCTTAAGGTACAAAAAAGCAGAGTTGACACTCTTTCACTGGACACGAGTGGAAAATATTACGCACTTGGTTTTGACAACGGCACAATAAAGCTGTTTGATTTTCAAAGCGCAAAACTGCTGAAATCGTTTGTAATCGAAACAGGATATCTTAAATACGGGAAATACGACCACATCTTTTATATTGATTTCAGCCCAAACGGCAAGTGGCTGGCCGCGGGAAGTGAAGACGGATTTGTAAGAGTCTGGGATATTTCTTCCGGGGAACTACTACATGAATTGATGCATCCCGCAAAAGAGAGTTATAATAAAGGGGTCTTCACCTTAGCCTTCAGCGCGGACTCCCGTCTGCTTGCCTCCGCGAGCAGCGAGAGTGTCATCCTTTGGGACGCCGCATCCGGAACACGCACACACACGTTCAGCGCGGACGTGGAATACGCGGTTGCCTTCAGTAGAGACAGCAGGACATTGGTGACAAGCGACGGTAACCACATAACAATCTGGAGCGTGGCCACCAAGCAGCCGTTACAAAGTTTTGAAGTACAATGCTGGGGCTATCAGGGAGTATCGTCACCCGTCATAAGCGCGGACGGAAAAACACTTGTGTATGTGTGTACACATACTGTTTATAGTTTGGATATCAATACCCAAACTATTATAAAACAATATGAGTTGCCTCCGGTTTTTAAAAGCGAGTACTATCCGTACTCATTATTTTATAATCCACAGGGCGATCTCTTGGCCACATATCTTGACCCCTTTAAAAGTATAATTAAGGTTTTCAATGTCGATACCCAAAAAATGATATGTGAAATCGTTCATTTGGAAAATAATATCCTATTCATTAAAACCCCGGAAGGATTTTTCGAGACTATCCCCGAGTCCGCATTTACCGGGATAGTCAGGCTGACTTTAGACGGGGAGGAATATGATCCCCTGCTTTTTAAAGAAAAGCGTTACAAGCGGGATCTTTTCAAAATGCTTAAAGGTTTTAAAACACGGCACGACCATCCGGGATACGGCGGTCCGGGATAAAATATAGCTGTAAAAGCATTGAGTAATAAGTATTGGCCGTTCCATAATACCGACGTTTTAAAACTAATAATGCCAAATAATTTCCATAAGATAATTTCTCGGATCAGAAGAAAAATCATCATGTTGGGGCTGTTCCAGAATGACATGCAGATGTTGAGTATAAAATATTGAAATCCCCATCAGATTGATATACAATTTCTCCATAAAAATTAAAAACCGTAGCCTGCCTCATTGATATGGAATCCAATCCGGGAAAATTTTTCAATACAGCTATACTGTCCTCATAAACCTCAACAATCTGAAAAAAAAGATGGTAATAATGTTCTTCATCATACTGTCCCGCGTCAATCAACTCCTGTTCGGCAATATATTGTGATTTATATGATATTTCCTTAAGAACGGTACTGCCTTCACCGTAAAAAAACACTTTGCCCTCTATATCATCACATATAATATGCGTACCACTCTGTGCATGTAACAAAAGTGAGCAATGAAAAAAAATAAAAGCATAAGGCTTGATTTCCGCTTCATACCAGAACCCTTTTCTATAATCTTCTCGACAGCTGCTTCAAGAACTGAACATTACTCTTTGAAGGTGTACGCGCATTATAGAATATCTCATTCACCAGATCAATCAGCGTATCAATCTGATTCTCATGATCGGGAAAGAAATGCCTCAACTTTTCGCTCCAGACTATCCAGCCCGACTCTTGCGGAGGATGAATGCTTTGTTTTTGCAGTTTTAAAACCAATTTTTGTAAGCAGCGGTCAATCTTTTTTAAAGTACCTTTATAGCGTGATTTCCTTTTGCGAATTGTTTTTATAATCCATATAAAAATCAGGATAAGCGCTGCCAGTATACCGGCGCCCGCGAGTAGATAAAGAGCTGGCATAAGCAGGCCGTGCAAATCAATAGGTTTTTCCTGGGGAGGCGGTATTTTCCGGCCCATAAGCGCCTGAAGCTGTCTGGCGGTCAGCGCGTCATTATCCGGATTGAACAGCCGGTAATACTCCGAATTGTAAAAAGTGGCCAGATCCAAAGCCGGTGTTACTTCCAATATGGTCCAGCCCAGATTAGGGAACCAAAGCTCGGGCCAGACATGGGCCTGCAGACCGCTAACCACCGTCTGTGATTCCCCCTGCGGAATATATGCGTAAAAACCGCTGGCATAACGCGCGGGAATTCCGTTCAACCTGGCCAGAATAATGAAGGCCGAAGCAAAGTGAACGCAGTATCCCTTCTTGGTATTAAATAAAAAATCATCCAAAAAATCCTCACCCCCGGCCGGAGGGGATGTGCTTAAGGAATAGATATAGTTTTTAATCAGAAATCTGCGAATATTACGCAGAATCTGCCAGTCAGATCCGGCGTCGAAGCTTAATTCGCGAGCCAACCTCCTTATATCCTGAGAAATCGAATCGGATGTTTTAAGATAATAGACAGCAATCTCCTCCCGGTCCGTGTTTGCTGATCCCTTCTGTACCTTAAGACTGCCCGGCATGACCTTCTCCAGAAAATCAATGAGCTCCTGATCCGCCTGATTTTGTACTGTTTCCTGCTTCACGGTATTAATCTGCACCTTATCCCCCTTGAGCAAAGGCAGGGTGAGGTTAAATCCCGTATCTATCGTACCGAAGGCGATTTCCACGGGATTTTGATTGCGCACAACCAGCGATTCCGTGTCGATAGTATGCGGCAGAAATTCAAAATAATCATGCAGGAGGGTCACCTCCAAGAGTTCACGGTTCGCAATTCTGCTCCCCATAATGCGGGCAGGCTGTTCCCTTATTTTTTTTCTGAGTTCAAAACTAACGGACCAGTTGTTTTCCGTATATTCATTAAAGACCTGGACACGTAAATATATCCCCTGAGGAGAACTGCCCCGCACGGAAAAAATCGGGGCATTTGACAACAGGGGTCTGCCGCCAAGATCTTCAGCCTTATAATCATAACCGTAACCCGCGACCGTGGTTAACAAAGGCAGATCGGGGAACAGTTCCAGAATGATTCGCTTGAGCTGGGGATCGAGTGCTCTGCCCACCAGATATCCGCTGTTCGGCGCACTGTTGAGCGAGAGCATGGCCGAAACCGCAACAATTGCTGCTAACAGCAGCAAAGGGGCGAATGCATGTTTTAACTTTAACTTGTGGGGCAGCAGCGCGAACAAAATAAATTCCAGAATAACAGCGGCTATAAACAGCAGTATGGTTAAGCCGTCCTGATACACAACCGCGGCTTCAAAAGAAATTACAATTAAAAGTCCACCCAACGATCTCAAGACACCGTTTTTATATACCAGCCCCGCAAACAAACTGGAAAAGAACGCCGTACCGTAGAAGAATAAAAGAGAAATTATTCCGCCCGGTCTGCCCGCTCTTACCAGCTCCAACCACGCCATATATGAAGGGTATGGGATCACTATGATATATAAAATGATAAATAAGGAAGCCAGAATATAAAAAACCGCTAAGAACCAGGTGATAAAGATTTTCAGTTTTCCTGAAAATATACTTTTTAATAAAAACAGGATATTAATAACGGCAACTACAATTAATATTCCAAAGGTGGGCTGATCCACACTGAGCAGCAGCGCAATCAACAGCGGCGCTCCCACGGCCAGTATCAGTGAAAGAATCATTTTTATAATGAAAAACACATTTTCTTTTTTCATGCTTCCAGATTCTCTCTTATGGTATCTATACTATTTACAAACACAATATTTCCACTGGTATCTAAAAAGGCGTCTGAGAACAGGAACTCTTTTTGTGACTCGGCATTCTGTATGCCGGACTGGTTAATCACCGCGAAAGCCGCTACATCCGAACTCCCGGACGCAGAAACAAGCTCCAACACTTCAGGATCCAACATATGGGTAATAAAAATTATGGTTCCGGCCTTTATCAGCTGATCCTGCATATCGGATGTAAATACCTTGGCCGGAGAGCACCTGCCTGCAAAAGTGATATTTATTGTGGATTTGTAAAAGCCCGCGAAATAAGAACTGTTTGTCCCGTAATAATCATAGCGCTCCCTCCCGTTAAAAGCATGAACACTGGTAGGTATATTATTGCCGAGAAAATATTTCACCAGTGCGACCAGTATTTCTACGGAACAGTCTTCTCTTTCCAGAACAGTATGATCCGCCGCTCTCTCACGGCGCAGATCAAGATAAATCTCCACACCGGGCCATGAGGTTTTTTCATAATTTTTAAGAAAAGGTTTGCCCGTGGCGGCGAACTTTTTCCAGGACACATGTTTCAGGGCTAATCCTGACCTGTACTCTTTAAGATCCTTAAACAGCGTATGATCCAGAAGTATTCCCTGGCCGTATCCCGAAGCCTCGATCACGTTTTGCAGGTCAGCAAAAACCGTTTGCAGCTCGACAATCCTGGGATACACATAAAAAGTCCTGAACCAAACCTCAGGAAACAAGGAAATCCAGTTCAAGAGATCGCGTAATCTGATATACTCTATACCCACTTTATAAATACCGCGATACGGGTACTTTATTGTGTATTCCCGACTGGATATTTCACCCCCCTTTAACGAAGTATGAATATCGTTTAAATGCATGGACAGATCAGGACTAATAAATTTGAACCTGACACTCACAAACGGCCCCGTGAGTTTGGCTTCATTAGCCAAAGACAGCTTGTACAGAACCTCCTGCCCTTTAACGGGATGCTCCGTACTGAAATGCTCAAAATATCTGAACCTAAAATATGAAACAAGCAACAGCCCCAGTGAGATAACCGGGAACAGCAGATAAATATAAAATATAAATAATAAAACCCCGGACATGGACATGCCCGTCAAATAAACTATAAAAAGTCCTATGAGATAAATACCGACTGCACGTGGATTTATCTTAATCCGTTTCATTGAGATAAACCTGTGGGGATGGCTAATCCGGCGATAAGCTCCTGAATAACCTTGGCGGCCGTAATATCTTCCACCCGTGCTTCGGCTCTTAGGATAATGCGATGGGGAATAACAACCGGAACCACATTCAACACATCTTCCGGGATCACATAGGTTCTTGCCGCCAAAAAAGCCTCTGTCTGACAGGCCAGCAGCAGGTGTTGAGCCGCTCTGGGACTCATACCCAATCTGATTTTAGAGTTGGTTCTGGTTTTCCGGGCTATCGCCACGATAAAACTTTTAATTTTATCATCCACAAACACCTTCCTCACCCCGTCTCTGATTATCATAACATGCTTCGGTTCGATAACCGCCTTAAGCTCCAAAAGCGGATCCTTTTCTTTAAAACGGCTGAGGATGAGTTCTTCTTCGCTTTCCGAAGGGTATCCGACGGAAAAACAGACACCAAACCTGTCAACCTGGGCTTCCGGCAGCTGGAAGGTTCCCGTAAACGAAATGGGATTCTGCGTGGCGATGACAAAAAACGGCTCGGGCAAAGTGTATGTTTTACCGTCAACAGTAACAGCGTGTTCCTGCATGGACTCCAGAAGACTTGATTGGGTGCGGGCGCTTGCTCTATTTACTTCATCCGCGAGGATAAACTGGTGCATTATGGCTCCCGGTTTAAAAATAAAATCTCTTTTTTCCGTACTCCATACGGTCATACCGATAATATCGCCCGGCAGCAGATCCGGAGTAAACTGAATACGGGCAAAATCAAGGCCGGCGCTTTTAGCCAATGTTTTTGCCAGTGTGGTTTTTCCCACTCCGGGAATATCTTCGATCAACACATGTAATCCCGATAAAAAACCGATTAACAGGCTGTGAATCGCTATCTCGTTGCCTACAAAAACCGAGTTAATCTGCTCTTTAAGAGTCTTAATTTTTTCCAACAGCTTTTTGTGTTCACTCTGTGCCATGATCTTCCCCTTTTACTTTCGATACAAGAGATTACCTCGTTCAAGATAAAAGATATTTGTAAACAAAACAAGGCTTAAATGAAAATAAATTAGCATATATTCCGGTTATGACCCGCATCACAGTACAAAGCGACCGTATAAAGTAATTTGATCTTCCATTTGCAAAATAGTACGAGAAGCTTATAATTAATAGTAGGTACCAGATGGAAAAAGGGAAAAGAAGCTTAAGCCGGCAGGATTTTATTATGTGTCGATTAATAAAAACAGAAAACAATATAGATATGCATTTAAATAGTTCTTTTAAAAATCTCCAACCTCACAAGTTGCTGTTATTACGGCATCACGGCTGTTCTTTTAAACAGATAATGGCCTGACTTGAATAATTTTACGGATAACGAAAAAAATGAGAAAAACAGACAAACTGCAAAAAACAGACTCAAAGCCCCTTCATTTTAATAATATCGTAGATGTTATCTCCGACGGTATTCTCATAATTAATAAGGATGGTATTATCCGATTCGCCAACCCTGTAGCAAAAAATCTTTTAGGGGGAAAAAATAAAAAAATCATTGGTGAGATGTTCGGTTTTCCGGTGGTTGAAAATAAAACTACCGAGTTGGATATCTATAGAAACAAACAAAAGATCGTAGCTGAGTTAAAGGTGCAAAATATTGAATGGCAGGAAGAAGAATGCTACCTTGCTTCTTTGAGGGACATCTCCGATCGTATACAGGCGGATGAAGAACGGATAAGACTATCCGCAGCCATCAAACATGTTGCGGAAGGAATTGTTATTACCAATGACAACGGCAATATCCAATATGTAAATCCCGCGTTTGAGAAGATTTCCGGTTTCTCTAAACACGAATTACTGGGAAAAAGTTTACATAAATTAAAAGCCAAGGGAAAAGAGCATAAGGTTTTTAATATGCTTTGGAAAAAAATGAGACAGAATAAAGTATGGCAGGGTCGTCTGCATAACAGCGATAAGAACGGGAAAATCTCGGAAATTGAAATATCATTATCCCCCATATATAATAAAACAGCTGATGTTGCCGGATATGTGATTTGGGAACGTGATATAACAAATCAGATCAAAATGGAAAAGCAGCTGCGTCAATCTCAAAAACTGGAAGCGATCGGCACACTGGCCGGTGGCATTGCTCACGATTTCAACAATATCCTGATGGCTATAATAGGTTATACCGATATAACACTGAGCAAATATAAACAAAATGAAGAAATCCTCTTTAATCTTACCAATGTATTAAACGCCAGTTACCGGGCGAGCGATTTAGTAAGGCAGATCCTCACCTTTTCCCGTCACAATGAGGAAGAAAAGAAACCCCTTAATCTGACTTTGCTGATTAAAGAATCACTTAAGTTTTTAAGAGCATCTTTACCTGCTTCAATTACCATCACGCATTGCATTGCGTCCGATGTAAATTATATTCTGGCCGACTATGCTCAATGTTCTCAGGTTATTATGAATCTCTGCACAAACGCGGCTCAGGCCATGAGGGAAAAAGGCGGTGAGCTTAAAGTCTCATTAAGTAATATAAACCTTGATGCTCAGTCCACCAAAGTTTATCCTGAAATAAAACCGGGACCTTATGTAAAATTATCGGTGAGTGACACGGGACGCGGGATGAGCCCAAGGATAAAAGATAAAATCTTTGAACCCTATTTTACCACCAAGCAACAGGATAAGGGAACCGGTTTGGGATTATCCGTCGTACATGGGATAGTAAGCGGTTACGGCGGCGCGATTACCGTTTCCAGCACTCTTAACAAGGGCTCGGTTTTTACACTCTACCTGCCCGCTCTAGTCAGAAAACAGGCAAATTCAAAAAATATTTCCGTTCCGCCTCCGGGCAGCGAAAAGATTATGCTTATAGATGACGAAGTAATTCTTGCGGAACTGGGGAAAAGAATGCTGACCTCTCTCGGCTATTGGGTAATCAGTAAAACCGACAGTAAAGAAGCTCTTGAATACTTCAAGAAATATCCGGAACAGTTTGATCTCATAATAACAGATATGACTATGCCACATCTTTCAGGCGCAGATCTTGCCTGTGCCATGCTGCAGGTTCGTCCCGATCTACCTATTATTCTCTGCACAGGGTATCATGAAAATATGTCGGAAAAAGACGCAAAACAGTTAGGCATCAAAGCTTTTATATCCAAACCGCTGGTTATGAACGAATTGGGTAGCATTGTCAATCGAGTCTTAGCAAAGGAAACTAAAATATCATGAATAGCTTTAAAAGCCATATTACCATCTTAGTAGTAGACGATGATCCTCTGATTAATAATTTATTAAAAAATTCAATTACCAACATTGGCTACAACTGTTATACGGCCCTCGATGCCGAACAAGCATTAACGATCCTGGAAAAACATGATATTGACGTCATGATAGCCGATATTGTACTGCCCCGTAAGAGTGGTCTGGAATTAGCTAAAATCACCAGAAAAAAATACAATTGCGACATCATGGTAATGACGGGTTTTGAAAAAGGAATTAAGTATGAGGATGTGATCGAACAGGGTGCTAAGGATTTTATCAGGAAACCTCTAAGTCCCGAAGAAGTAATGGTCAGACTCAATCGCATTTTGGATGAGCGAAAAATCATTTTTTTGCAAAAGCAAACGGAACAAAAGCTAAAAACAAATATCGATCGGCTCAAACGCCTTGTCGAAGCAACCGTAAATGCGTTAGCTTCGGCTTTGGAAAAACGCGACCCGTATACTTCCGGTCATCAGAAACGTGTGGCCACAATTGCCTGTAAAATTGCCGAAAGAATGAATCTTTCTCAAATTAAAATCGATGGTATTCGTCTGGCCGGTTTGCTGCACGACATCGGGAAAATATCAATACCTGTAGATATTCTCATCAAACCTTCAAAACTCGATGCCATGGAATATGAAATAATCAAGCAGCATCCCCAAATCGGTTATGAAATCATCAAAGATATCGAGTTTGAACGACCTATTTCACAGATTGTCATTCAGCACCATGAGCGGCTGAATGGCTCAGGGTATCCTTCCCATCTCAAATCAGAAGATATTATTCAAGAAGCTAAAATATTGGCCGTAGCCGATGTAGTCGAAGCAATGACTTCACACAGACCATACCGCGTGAGTTTGGGTGTGGAAAAGGCAATCGCTGAAATTGACTCGAATAGAGGGGTTCTTTATGATGCTCCCATTGTGGATGCTTGTATCGATTTTATTAAAAACGCCGGTATGCCCTAGAAATTAAAAACTCAAGGTTATTCCATTTCCAAGAATATTTTTAATTTGTCTCTATTATTCAGATCTCCCACTATTTTTCTGACAGGAGGAGGAAAATATTTTATAAGAGTCGGTGTGGCAAAGACTTTGTCTTGGACAGCCATTTTGGACTGTTCAAGTAAATTAATTACTTCAAGCGTATAGTGATCGGCAAAGGAGTCTTTCAAAAACCTGTCTACCTTTTCAATAATGGTTTTATAGCGTACAGAACACCCAATAATATATAACCTAAACTTTAATTCCAAAAAACGCCACCTTAAAACTCTGAAAGCGTTGAATTTATTACAGCATTGGTAATAGAAACAATTTCTTCTTTGCCTATGGGTTTTTTTAACACATCGAAATCTATTCCCTGCATGCTGGCTTTTGAGAGTTCTTTTATATATTCCTCATGAAATGAGGTGATAATATAGACAGGAACCAGTTTGTTTTTCTTCCTTAATTCTTTCAATGTCTCAATTCCGTTCAGACCGGGCATATTCAGATCTAGAAAAATAAGATGATAGTGTGTTTTGCTTTCCATGTCCAAGCCTTTCTCACCCGACTCAGCTGTATGAACCTCATATCCGCTTTCTTTCAAAGCAAGGGTAAATGCTTTTCTGATGATCTGATCATCATCTATCACCAAGATCTTAATATTCATACTGACTGTTTTAGCTCCTAATAAAAAATTATAGTATAAACTGCCACTCACTTACAATAGAATAAAAAAAGCCGAAGCAAGCTGTCTTGCTTCGGCTTATATGTTTACATAAGGCAGATTTTATTTGACATCAATGTTGAGCTTTTTTAAGCCCAGATCATCACTAAAATCCACTTCATCCTTTACATGCAGATAAAAAGCTACATTTAAGCCACATGCAAGATTCAACAAAAACGAGACCAGCAAACCGAAAATAACCACAGTATAAATGATCATTACTATACCCATAATTACATGTATTACATAAGGGCTGTATATCATCATGATTGCCATCTGGAACATATTGCCTGCCATACCTATACCCTGTGTGGGATCAAGCTTGAATATTCCTGCGAAACTATCCTGGATACCCATTGACTGATTCGGCGCTACGGCCTGCATGGGAACTGCCATAGCCACACTTAAAATAATTGTCAAAATTATAATCGCTACAAATAAGATTATGACCTGCAGGATATGAAACAGAATAAGTTTGGCCAGCTTCTGCTTGATAATGACGGCTACATTCTTGATAACACCAATGATCCCCTTCTTTTGGTCGATCATAGTCGGGTAGCAGAGAATCCCGCCGAAAATCAAAAAGGTCCAAATAATAAAATTGAGTACAACCAAAGGCAGAAGCAGAATAACAAGCAGGATGAATCCTACTTCCGGTATCTGGGCCAGGAGCCAAAGCAGCAGTATTTGCACAAGGATTATAATCACAAAAACCAGAATAAAACCAAATGCCGGAACCGCCTGTGACTTTAAAGAACTTATTGCATCTCCCAAACCAGCTTTCTTATCGGACTTCAGATGCGCCAATGCAAAATAATACAAGAAATACGCCATGCTGGAAAACACAATAATGGCATAGAGACCCATAATCCCCATAAAGATATACGCCACTACGGCACTTCGAGCAAGCCCCGCAACTTGACTGATGAGCCAAACACCCGCAGCCATCACCAGAATATGAAGAATGGTGATAAAGTTTTTTGTCGGTGCAAAGCTCTTTTGAAACACTTTGTTTACTAGATTAACATCAAATTTCATGTACTCCTCCTTTTAAATATATAAGTATCGGTACCCACCCATTAACCCCACCCTGACATACTTACTTTACATCTTAGGCTACATGATGGCGGTCGTCAAGAAAGAAAATAAAAAAAAGCTCCGGTTATTCTCAACCGGAGCTTCTCATCTCATAAGCAATTAAACTTATATCATTTTAAAGAGTATACAGCATGCTTAATAGCTGTTTTCCGCTGTGCGATATGAACTCATTTCATCATCTTCGGTAAACCATTCATCGTCCATGCCGGGACTATTATACGTTTCCCGTCTGGTAAAGAATTTGGTACCGTCGCCAAATTCCTGCACTTGCCAGTTCCGCACCTCATCATCGGCCGTAAACCATATACCATCAGGGCCCGGACTATCATATGATACCATTCTGGTCCAGCTGTCCCAATGGTTGTACTGGCCTTCATATTCTCTTGTCATATAGGCACCGTACCAGTTGATGGTTATGACGTCATCCGCGGTTTCCCATATGTTATCGGGACCGGGATCTCCATAGGATACTCGCTTTATTTCATTACCGTTGGCATCATACTCCTTCAGGCAGTAGTCCCGCATGACATCATCCGCGGTAAACCACTCACCGTCTGCACCGGGATCTCCGTATGAGCGTTCGATGGCCGGATCGCTCCAGTCATTCCAGCCGCTAATCGTGTCATCGGTGGTAAACCAGAGACCGTCGGGACCCGGGCCTACCTGCATTGATCCGTAAGTGTCAGTCCGACACCACCACCAGTCGGCTATTTCATCATCGTCCGTGAGCCATACTCCGTCGGCTCCCGGGCCGTCATAAAAATGTTTCCAGTTGTCGGAATAGAAATCCCTGTACGTCTGCACGGTAATACCACCGATTTCATCGTCGGCGGTGTCCAATATCCCGTCCGGTCCCGGCTTATGGGTAGTGATAATTGTTTCCTGCGGATATACCAAATCCGCGTAAATAACATCAAAGGTATAGACCGCGTAACCGAAATCCTGGGCTGTGGAACCTTCCGTGGGCAGCACCTCAACGTTGACAGAAGTGGTGACGTTATTGAATACCGTAAACTGAATGGGCAGAGGATCCGAAACAAGTTCCGCCAGATTCGATCCTTCCAGCGGCGCCGCAAAGATAACATTTTGATCGTCATCAATAACCAGGTACTGGGTGAGATTATAATCACCGGTGTTCAAAGTCAAACTCTCAGTAATGAACTGACCGTTAATATTATACAACACCAATTCATACGTGTCATACACCAGCTCTCCGCTGTCGGCGTTTTCTATGCTGACAACCACGGCAGCTGCGTCTTCCACAGCGGCCAGGCTGCGTTCCATAAGTGATTTCTCAAGATTTTCCATATCTTCACCTTTAATCTCACTCACAAGTGTGATTCTCCCGCTCGATCCTCCCGCGCCCTGCGTGGGCATGGCGCAGTTAAAAACCAATATGGGAAGAACACATAATAGGCAAATAAGTTTTCTCATTAATGACCTCCTTAATATTAATAATTGCTACTTAAAACTTTGACCCTGATATTTTTAAGGATCTTGCCTTGTTTACTGGTGAATATATGGCCAAAACCAAATTTTAAACATCATACTTTAGTATGAAAGGAGGTAAAATTTGTTTTTTAATGATGATCTTTGAATTTAAACTGGAGGAACCGCAGATTTCTCTTTTATGTGTTTAAAGCATCAACTTCCTGCTTGATTGCTTCCTGCAGACGGTGAAAAATGAAGTTATGGATTTTGCACTCAATATCCGGTTTTATTATAGCTGGCTCAAACATTATAATATAAAGCTCCCGCCCCTGCGCCTGATCAAGTACCTTTATTATGGTCCCTGAAATAATACAACTTACACCGCGTAAAACCAGCTGAATATTTGATAAAACCGTACCCGGAGGCAGTTTTAATCTCTGATCATTAAAAAAGCAGGCCATGCCCGCGATACTCAAATCCAATATTCTTCCTTGGAACCGCTTGTCCTCCCAGATAATGTTAAAGAGGTCTAACTTTTCATTACACAAAGCCCGCACATACCTTCTGCGTCCCTTGGCTTCGTTGGCATCCAGCGTTTTCAAAAGAATTTGCAAACACTTTTCCGGGGCCATTTTTATTTTTATCATACCGCACTGTACGCCGATTTTTATCAGATACTTTTCCACGATTTCTTTTTCTTTGGTATAGTATGTGAGGATACCCACCCGGGTGGTTTTTGTACTGGAATTGTTAAGCAGGGTTAAAACGTATTTTTGCCATTCCGTATCTTTTAATATCTCGTCGATATTAATAAATAAAATTGAGTTTTTATATTTAGCCAATATCTTTATGGCCGCAAGATGATCCTCTAAGATATAGGCTTCATACTCCTGTCGTACGATTTCTTGAATAATCTCTTTAATGATGGTATGAGGATAGAGAAAAAATACTTTTTTACCAATATCCATTATCTAATTTATCTAATTTTTAATTTTATATTTCTTCTTGAATCTTTCCACACGTCCCGCGGTATCAATCAGCTTTTGTTTTCCGGTAAAAAACGGATGACACTGAGAGCAAATTTCAATAGAAATATCCTTTACTGTGGAGCGCGTGCTAATTTCATTACCGCAAGCGCATTTTATTTTTGTTTCTTCAAATTTAGGATGTATATTTTTCTTCATTTTATATCCTCCCTTAAATATCTATTCCGCCGTAACAGTCGATGTATTCATTGATTTTAAGAAAGCACTATTATTCTTGCTTTTATGCATTCTGTCAATAAGTAATTCAATTATTTCCACATCATCCATAGGATTGATTACTTTTCTTAAAACCCATATTTTATTGAGTTCTTCTTCGGAAAGCAGAAGCTCTTCTTTTCGTGTGCCCGAACGTTTGATATTAATTGCCGGGAACAGTCTGCGGTCGGACAGTCTTCTATCCAGATTTATTTCCATATTACCCGTACCTTTAAATTCTTCAAAAATTACCTCATCCATGCGGCTGCCCGTATCTATAAGCGCGGTTGCCACAATTGTCAGACTGCCGCCGTTTTCAATATTACGGGCCGCGCCGAAAAAGCGCTTTGGTTTATGCAAAGCATTTGAATCGACCCCTCCTGACAGGATTTTTCCTGATGTGGGTACGGTCTGATTATAAGCCCGGGCCAACCGGGTAATAGAGTCCAAAAGAATAACCACATCACGCTTGTGTTCGACAAGGCGTTTGGCTTTTTCCAATACCATTTCCGCCACCTGAACATGTCGGGTTGCCTGTTCATCGAAGGTCGAAGAGACCACTTCACCGTTGACATTGCGCTGCATATCGGTTACTTCTTCAGGCCGTTCATCGATAAGCAGTACTATAATAAAGACCTCAGGGTGATTAGCGGTAATCGCGTTGGCGATTTTTTGTAAAAGA
This sequence comes from Spirochaetales bacterium, assembly GCA_016930675.1. Classification (GTDB taxonomy): domain Bacteria; phylum Spirochaetota; class Spirochaetia; order SZUA-6; family RPPD01; genus JAFGGG01. The sequence continues at coordinate 24,356 of JAFGGG010000010.1, read as the reverse complement.
ATGGTTTTTCCGGTTCGCGGCGGAGAAACGATTAATCCCCTTTGCCCTTTGCCTATAGGACAAAAAAGATTGATCATACGTGTTGAAATCTGTTTTGTGACGGTTTCTAGATTGAATCGCTCATTGGGATAAAGCGGAGTCAGGTTGTCGAAAGGAATCCGTGATTGAGCAACAGAGGGATCGTCAAAGTTGACACTTTCCACTCGCAGCATGGCAAAAAACCGCTCGCCGTCTTTAGGCGGTCGAATCTGGCCTGCAACCGTATCGCCGGTTTTCAAATTAAACAGACGAATCTGGGACGGTGAAATATAAATATCATCCGGACCCGGCAGATAGCTGTAGTTCGGCGAACGCAAAAAGCCATATCCGTCGGGCAGGATCTCCAAAGCTCCGTAGGCGTAGATTACTCCTCCGCGTTCGGTATGCGCTTTCAGAATGGAAAAAATCAATTCCTGCTTTTTTAAGGTGATAAGGCTTTCATGATTGATATTGAACTCTCCTGCCATGGAACGCAGCTCGGTCATATCTTTTTTGGAAAGATCATTAATATTGAATCTTTCTCCACCATCATTATCAAAAAGGATCGATGCCTCAATTCGTCTATCTTGTGATCCCCCATTGTTATCTACCTTGGAGGAAATGGGTTCTTGAGGAGGTTTTTTGGACAAGGTTTTCGTATTTTTTGTGCTGTCGCTGTGTTGAGCCTTTTTTTCTGCAGTATTCTCATCTTCTTTACTTGTTTCCTGATTTTCACTCTCCAATTCCTCATTACTACTACCATTCTCAGGATCTTTGATGAGTTCTACCTTGAATCTTTTCTTTTTAACAACCTTTTTGGTATTTTCGTTATTTGCCGCCTCTTCTTTGGCAGTTGTCATAAAGTTCTCCTTTGCAAAATTGTCTATATTTTTTAATAGTGTTCTCTGGTAAAAGATTATATTCATCTTCTGAAACTGAAGGTTTCCAACGAATAATTAGCATTTAAGTGCTCCGTTATTTTTATAATTTTGTTGCTTTTTCATTTTGATTAATAGGAAATATCCATCTTAGGAGACTATTCGATTTGTAGATGCTTTCTTTAATTATATTACCAATTGCTATAATAGTCAAGATAATCTATCCCCAATATCAAACTTTCTATCAGTAAAAACACTGCTGTAGCTGTCTTATATCGTACCTGCTCACGCGAACCACTAAATTGATATTTTAAGCAGATCTGTGTCTTTTTCTTCTCTATTATACATATCCATACGGTTCCCACCGGTTTCCGGCGCGTTCCCCCGTCAGGTCCGGCGATACCGCTTACGGCAACACTTACATCACAACCAGCCTTTGTTAAGGCGGAAGCGGCTAAAGCGGTCGTTACTTCTTTGGATACCGCACCTCTGCTTTGTATCAGCTTAGGACTTACTCCCAAAAGACTCTGCTTGGCTGTATCGGAATAAACAATAAAACCACCCCAGAAAACCCGTGAGCTTCCGGGGATATCCGTCAACAGTTTTGTCAATAAACCTCCGGTGCACGATTCCGCCGTCACCAGCTTTTTATTTGTTTTCTGCAATGCAGTAAAAGCAAGCTCGGCAGGTAAAATCCTGCCCTGCCGAATCCGCCCGGCACCTAACTTTTTAACAATATAAGCGAATGCTTCCTGTCTTTGTTTATTCTTACCTCCCGTTAAAAAGAAAAGCAGTCGGCAATTCTCATGCTGGATTTGCAGGTTTATTTCCTTATGCGCATAATCATGATATACGGACGACAAATCCCGTTCCGAAATGCAAAAAGCGGTTCCTGCCATAGAATCATTTGCATGCATTTTCTTATATTTCTACTATGATCTAATTTTCATTATTATTGAGAATAACTACCGTGTTTGCTTAATAATGTTAAGTTTTCAGACGTATTCAACATTCTTTTTTATTTGATCGACATTTTCCGTAAAAATATCAATCTTTTCAGGATTTTTAATCATCTCGCATTTCCCCTCGAATACCACCCCGTCGGCAATTTTCAATTTAGCGGTTCTGATATTACCAAATACTTTACCCGTTTCCAGCATTTCAAGCTTGTTTTTAGCGGTAACATTGCCCTTAACCACACCGCCGATAATAACAGATCCCACGTTAATGTTTGCTTTTACTTCGGCACCGTTTTCAATATAAAGAAAACCGGGAGATACTATTTCGCCCTTGAACCTGCCGTTAATTTTAAGTGAGTCCTGAAATTTCATAATGCCATTGAATTCCGTTTCTTTACCCAATATGGTACGAATTCTTTCAAGGCCTTTGTGTTCATTTATTTTTGCCATAGTATTCCCATTCTCTGTCAGTAATATTATTTTGTTGTCATTACAAATACTCCGTCCCAATCCGGAGGGGGAGGATTCTTAAGATAATGCTCACACCGTTCTAAATAGACTTTAGCAGGACCATCATCCGGTTTTGTGTCTAGTGCTTTTTGAAAATAAACTTTTGCTTCATCAAATTTCATTAACTTATAGAGCTGTCTTCCTTTATCGAAAAGCTGTACAACCTGCTTCATCTCTTTGGAAATCAAGTTGTAACTCCTTCATAATTAAGCTCACGCGCCTTCCAATTCTTAAGATTTTTCTGGAATTTAAGCTCCAAATCATCCAAAGTAAGATCACCTTTTTTCAGTTTATCACCTTTACTCTGCAGTTCCTTTACCTCATCTTCAAGACCGCTGATCGTGGCCAGTATTTCCTCGCTTTCCTCTTTAACCAGGGCAATTAGTTCCTTTATTTGTTTTTGATTTTTGGTATCTATATTATGAGATTTATCAATAAGCTTTTGAATGGGAGTTTTGATATGTTTGGTAAAGTAGATTAATGATTTATTAAGTGATTCGATAATTCCTATGCGCATCTCACGCCTTGAAAGCTGTTGAGCCAATTCACGGTTTCTTAAAACAGCCCGAATTCTAGCCAGTACCTCGGAAAAATTAAAAGGTTTGGTAATATAATCATCCACACCGAGTTCAAGACCTTCGATTTTATCTTTCACCTCGTCCATGGCCGAAAACATGATAATAGGGATATTTTTATATTTTTTGTAGCGGCTGTCATTTTTAATAAGCTTGGTAAACTCCCAACCACTCAACTTGGGCATAATATTATCAAGGATGATTAAATCCGGTTCGCACACCTTAACCTTCTCCAGGGCTTCCTCACCATCCTCGGCTTTTTCAACAATAAAACCCAACCGGCTCAGCATAACATCGAAAAATTCGAGATTTATCGGTTCGTCATCAACAATAAGAATTTTTGCCTTGTTTTTCATCGTCGTCTCCTTGAATAGACATTATATTGTTGTTGATAAAGCAATTTTTGTCAATTGGTTTTCTAAAGCAATTTGAAATTTGCACCATACTAAGGCATGAATCATAGCGGGTTTATAATAAAATGTCTTTATAATCGAGCAAATTTCAAATTGCCGCTGCCAAATTCTAATAAATTTCAATTCTAAGTGCTAAGTTTTAAAAACTTTATTACACAACCAATCACAAGACCGATTAGACTGAAAACTGCTATTATCACCGCCCACATGTCTCCCCATACCGTATAAAGGGTGTGCTCACCCTTACGTACAGGTACCGAAGCGATGAGAAAACCGGCTTGTCCGGATTCAAGAAGTGAATTTATGTGCCCGTTCGGATCGATGACACAGGTAATTCCGCTTGTCGTGCTTCGAATAAGTGTTTTACGGTTTTCAACAGCACGGAAAAGCGCGATACACATGTGCTGCATTTCAGCGACCTCTGATGCGGACCAGGCGTCATTTGAAAGATTTACCAACACATCCGCCCCCTTCAATACAAATTCACGCGACAGATATCCGAACGTGTCTTCAAAACAGATCGGAGCGGCAAAAGTGATACCGTCCTGCTTGAAAACCGTGAATTCGCTTCCTTTATCCCAGAAGTGGGTATCTGAATTTTTAAGCCATTGATAGATATCGGGGAAAATATGTTTATAAGGGAAATATTCGGTAAAGGGCACCAGATGTACCTTTCGGTACACCTGCCTGACCTCTCTGTTTTCCATAAGAAGCACCGCATTATAATGACGCCTGCCTCCATCAGCCCGCACATCAAGCTCACTGTCATCGTTTCCCAGCAGAAAAGGTACTGGCTTGGTATCTATATAATCTAAAAAAGGCCTCACAACATGCGTATAAAGGTCTATATCCAGGCGCTTGCTGTTGTGTAATCGGATTGAAGGTACCAACGCTGTTTCCGACCACATAACAATATCAGGTTTGTATTTCAATGCCTGGTCACTCAGTTTTAAAAGTGTGGTTAAATAGTGTTTATAAGCCGCGTCACCGCTTTTCCATGGATCAATATTGGACTGGATAAGCGCGACCTTCCAGGTTTGATATTGTTCAAGATCATGCTGACTAAAAATACCATATACCAATACGCAGACAAAAACCACACCGTATACCAGCCATGAAACACGCATTTTTCTCATTTCACTGCTCATCTGCCTAAAACCGTTCTTCAGCATTTGGGCCAAAAGCACCGACGGGAAGACCACAAGCAGTGATACACCCCACACACCGCTTACACTTGCGAGCTGAATAAGGGGGGCGAATAAATACTGACTGTATCCCAAGATACCATACGAATAACCTAAAAAACCCAGAGTCTTTATAAATTCATACCCCACCCAGATTAAAGCCTGAAGCAGGTAACCGTGAGTAGGGAATAAAGTTACGGCTAACTTTAACAAAGGGAAAAGGATCAGGAAATATATAATATAAACGGCTAATGTTATGGTTAAAGCAAGCGGATGGAACTGAACCAGCCAAAAACTGTAAAACGAAAGTCCGGTTATTACAAAAAAAATACCGTACACCCACATTAATGACCAGCGCGCCCGCCCGATAACAAAAAATACCGGAACAAGACAGACAAAGGCCAGAGGGAACATGCCCCAGGACAGGATAAAATTCGGGAAGCCAAGCGCGAATAAAAATGCTCCTAAGGCCAAGAGCAGTAAATCTTCGGAAACCCTCTGCAGTCTCGGAAAACGAACAGTTGCTTTATAGATATCGGCTACTTTATGAGAACGAGCCAGATAAGCATACCATACTGAAGCACCTGTAAAAAACCAGAGTACACTTCTCAAAACCTTAAAAAAGGGCAGTAATCCTGAAAAGGCCATAATAAATACGATAAGGGCATACGTTATGAGTATGAGCAGGTACTTCTCGATGATCCTCAAAATCCCCGTTTCATTACGCCATAACTTAATTCCGTAATACAGGCCCAAAAGCGCAAGAACCACCTCCGCAATCGGCACAAGTACAAAACCGGGCGCGTAAGGGGTGGGGAATTCCGCATCTGTAAATTGAATTACTGTATTAATAATTATGAAGAGAGGAGAGAATACAACAAGGAAAATAATGAAAAATAGGAAAAAACCTGGTTTTTTTTTCAATTTCTCCGTATGTATATAGATACTACAAGACTATCTTTCTTTAATGCCTTGCGCAAGTTGCTTGAGCTCTTTACCCGGTTTAAAAAACACGACACCGTGCTGTTCGGTAATAACGGTTTCGCCTGTTTTGGGATTACGGGCCTTTTTACCCTTTCTGATTCTCACTTCGAATGTTCCAAGGCCGCGTAATTCGATAATTTTATCTTTGGCGAGTGCATTTTTAAGTTCTTCAAAAACCAAGTCGATTATTTTATAAATATCGCGTTTGCTAATTTGTATTTTTTGGAAAATAGTTTCGACAATCTCAGCTTTTGTTAATTTTTCTTGCAACGGATAACCCTCTTCCTTCAAGGTTATAGAATTGCATTGATCTTTTTCATCATTCGTGACTTTTTGCGTGCAGCGTTGTTTTTATGGTACACACCCTTTGTCACTGCTTTATCCACAAGGCTTCCGAACTCTTTATAAAATTTTTCAGCCTCTTGCTTCTTTTTATCTTTGACAATGCCTAAAAGTTTTTTCGTAGTATGTTTGATATTGGTTTTAATCGCCTTATTTATTAATCTCTGCTTCTCATTTTGTCTTTGTCTTTTTGCAGCAGTTCCTTTTGCTCCCAAGATGATAACTCCTTATACGGTCATTTTTTAGTTTTGATCCATTAAAGTAACAAAAATAAATTTCTATGTCAAGTTAAAATACGGTAGTTATCGAAGTTCTTGTTTTTTGTATTGCAAAAACAGCAGATAAATCATATAAAAAGACACTGTTCAAATAAGAGAATTCCTACTACACTGTGTTTAAAAGGAATAATTATGAGTTCTTTACTTTTTTTGCTTTGTTATTTTATATCTACAATAGCTTGGGATATTACATCAAAGTTATACCACTTGGTTCGACCTAAAAATCGCCTGGAATTTTGGAACAAGTTCCTCAAAACAACCTGTCATAAAGCGTTGTTTTTAGCCCGGTTTTATGCAAGATTAAACTTTCAGGTAGAATCGGACATCAAAACAAAACTTCCGAATAAGTTCATTATTGTGAGCAACCATCAAAGCCTGGCTGATATTGTTATTCTGGTCTGTACCTTCCCCGATCATGATTTGAAATTCGCTGCCAAAAGAGAATTAAAGTGGGGGATACCCGCGGTGTCTGTTATTCTTCGCAATGGTCAGCACGCATTTTTGCAGAGGAAAGGTGGTTTTAAACGAACAAAAAACCACCTTATACGTCTTGCCATTTCAAAAGGTAAATCCGCGTGTCCCGTGGTTTTTGCCGAAGGCACACGCTCCCGCACGGGGGAATTAAATAAATTCCATTCAGCGGGTCTGCGTATTCTGCTGGAACACAGCAATTTACCGGTTGTCGCGGTTGCCGTAGACGGCGGGTACAAAATTTCTACTGCTAAGGAGTTGTTTACCAAATTAAAGGGGTTGTTATATCAAGTCAAAATTTTAAAGATATATCCGCATGTAAAAGGAAAACATGATATTCAGGTTTTGTTAGATACCATTCAGGATGATATTGCTCGACAACTAAAAAAATGGAGGAAAAAATAAGAGCCCTCTATTAAAGGGCTCTCCGCTTTTCTTATAAAACTTTTACCAGGCGCTTAGACTCTAAAATCGCTTGGTTTTCTTTCTTTCCTATTGCATTTTTCGCATTCAGCCAAATTCTTTAAGCGGCCGCCTGTAAATACGGATTTCATTTTTACTTCTCCGCCGCAACCACAAAAAAATTTTTGAGTTACCACACCGACTCTTGCATTTTTACTTATTTCTGCCATTTGTTTCCTCCTAATAAGAAATAATTATGCTTATTGCTTATTTATACTAGATGCTTAATTTTTAATTGATTGTTCACAAGAACATATATAATTATCGTCTATTTGTCAAGTATTTTTAACTTACTACTCCGTTAATATACTCCTGGGTTAATGGCTGCTGAGGATGAGCCAGCACCACGTCTGCCGGTCCATGCTCAACAAGCTCGCCATTGTATAAAAACACGATATAATCCGCCAAACGCTTAGCTTGACGCAAAATGTGTGTGACCAACACAATCGTATATCTGCTTTTCAACATTTTGAATATTTCTTCTATCCTTTTGCTTGAGGCGGGATCCAAAGCCGATGTCGGTTCATCTCCTAGAATGATTTCCGGCTTTACAGCCAGACCCCTGGCCAGACACAGCCTCTGCTGCTGACCGATGGAGAGTTTTGAAGCCGGTTCATACAAGCGGTCCTTAACTTCCTTCCAAAGGCCGGCCTGTTTTAAATGATACCTTACAATACCGTATAAACGTCTTTTATTCTTTAGACCATGGATGCGCGGGCCGAATGCCACATTATCAAAAATAGACATGGGTAGAGGGCATGGTTTCTGAGCCAATAACCCCATCTTCTTGCGGATATGTGTGGGCTCCAATCCCGGAGTAAAAATATTCTCTTTATCAACAAATATTTCTCCTTTGATCTTGACTCCCTCCTCAAGATCAAGCAGGCGATTGAATGATTTTAGAAGCGTGGTTTTTCCGCATCCGGACGGCCCGATTATCGCTGTGATTTTTTTATCGGGAATAGCGAGTGTGATATTGTGCAATGCCTTCACATCACCATAAGAGACATTTAAGTTTTTAACCTCAATATGAGTTTGCTGATGCATCTATTCACTCCTTACATGTGATCGATTCTATGGCGCGATAATTTTTTTGAAAAAAATCGGGCCATAAGCGATATACTTAATACCAATAACGTGAGGATGAATGCCGAGGCATATGCCCTGTTCTGAACAGAGGGGAAAGGCGTTCCCAATTGGAAAAATATGACCAAAGGCAGGGTGGCTACAGGCTGCATAAGTGATTCCGGAATATAATCGGAAAAACCCGCCGTAAAAAGAACCGCTGCCGCATCCCCTATTCCCCTGCCAAAAGCCAATAACATGGCTGTTATAATTCCCGGAAGTATCTGGCGGATTACTACTTTCCAGGCCGTCTCACCCGTTGTTGCACCCAAACTGAGTGCCGCTTGGGTAATTTCTATTGGTACGTGTTGAACTACCTCATCTATGCCCCGTGCTAAAATTGGAATCTCAACCAGGGTAATAACCAGAATTCCAGCCAGCAGAGAAGCCTTTAATCCGAGAAACAACATGCAGGTAAAGCCAAAAGCGCCATAAACGATTGAAGGAATTCCCCATAGAACATTAAAGGCAAATCTTATTAGTTCCGCTAGTTTTGAGCGCTTTTTCCTGTAGACATTAATATAAAGCACGATTGGGGTGCTGATGAAAAAAGCCAGACAGGTGGCTCCGCCGGCAATACAAAACGAACCGATAATGGCATGGAGAATTCCCCCCTCTTTGCCGAGGTAAAATCCCCCCTTCGCAGTGTTGACAAGCATAGAAAGGTTTAAGGCGGAAAACCCTTTAACCGCAATAGTAGTAACTATAAGAATAAGCAGACCTGCCAAAAGCAATGCACAGAAGCGCATAATTCCTTTTATCAATTTTTCTTCAAAAAAGCGTCTGTCTTTGCGTATGTTCATTTTAAAGTCTCCTCTTTACTCGATAAAAGACAATCCAGGAAATAATATTGAATAATAAAATTATTGCAAACAAAATGAAGGCGGCGAACATGAGGGCCGAATCATAAAGGGGAATAGAAAACATTTCTCCGTAATTATTGGCGATAAGGGCCGGCAGGGTATATGTGGGCTCAAAAGGAGAAATTGATATCTGCGCTATATTACCCGCCACCATCATAACTGCCATGGTCTCACCAAAAGCACGCGCCAGACCCAGTCCACAGGCCGCGATAATTCCCGGTAACGCCTTGCGCAGTACGACATGTTTAATTGCCTGCCAGGAGGTAGCTCCCATTGCCAAAGCAGCCTCTCTCAAAGAAACAGAAATGGTTTGCAGCACTTCCAACACTATATGGATGATAAACGGCAGAATCATCACAGCCAGAACCAATGCCGCGGACAGCAGGCTATAACCTGTGGATGAGGCTCCAAATAAGACCGAACCGATTTCTTTAACCATGGGAACAATTATTAACACACCCCAGAGCCCAAATATTACCGAAGGGATTGACGCCAGGATATCTATAACTGATTTAAAAAAATCTCTTGTCCGTTTTTTAGCATATTCGGAGAGATACACAGCCGCGCATATGGAAAACGGAACAGCGATAAGCAGAGCATACAATGTAACCATGAGTGTGCCGAAAATAAAAGTCAAATATCCATACTCGCCGGCAGAAGGACGCCATGCTGAAGAAAAAAGCAGATCAGAAATCGGTTTGTCGGCCAAAAGAGCCTGAGAGCGTAAAAACAAACCCGTACCCATTGCAAAAAGCAAGAGCAGTACCGTAAAAGACAGCGTCTTCATCAGCAGAGTACCAATACGATTTTTGAACAGCCTTAATTTTTCCATCTTATAAAAATATCTTTCAACAAAATAAAGAATAATTTACCGCAAGGAATCAACAGCCTTTTGTAATTCTTGCGCAGAAATTGTTATATATCCTGATTCGAGAACATACCTTTGTCCGTCTGTTAGGATCCAGCGTAAAAACTCGACAAGATAACTCTTTTGGGGCAGCCCATGACAGGCGAAAAATAAATTACGCGCAGGAGGAGACGGGTAAACTCCCTGATTTATGGCGTTTAACAGTTCGGTACGTGTCGCGTAAAAATTCTCTTCACTTTCAAGTTTTAAGGAATTATTTAAATCGAGCGGTAGTATTGCTAATCCTTGGGCTAGTTCTCCTGTTGCCGGATCATACGCGTAATTTATATTATTAAATCCTATGCCCAATGTATCCTTTATCACAGCATCCGCCAGTCCAGGATCAGCGTATACACCCACACCTCCGAGATCGTCTTGATTTCCTCCTATAAATTGAGCCCAGATTTGTGCCGCACCGCAGGCATCCGAACGGGTATACACATGAATAACGGTATTACCCTGTTGCCCATACAAAGCCTCCCATGTAGTGACGGACTGCTCAATCCAAATCTTCCTCAACATTTCTTTGGTCGCGCCATGCAATTGGATCTCTTTTATATATGGATTTTTTGCGTTTATGGTTCCTACTACAGCGTCTTTTGCTACGGGAATGTACCACGCTCCTTTTTCAACCTCAACAGGAAATATCTCCCGCGATATCATACCTATGTCAACAAAATCGGATAACATATCGGACATACCTTTACCCGCGCCCCCGGCACTGACCTCAATCCTGATATTCGGTTTGATTTTCATATATTCCTCCGCCCATTTTACGGTAAGCGGATATAACGCCCAAGCCCCTGAAATACTTATAGTGTGATTGGATTCTGTATCGCTTTTTTCCTTCCCGCCATCGCAGGTACACACCAGCATTCCGAGCAGGATCACTACACATATTCTAATTGGCATTCTCATTATTACCTCCTGTCATTTTTTATACTTATAAGATATACTCTATAGATTTAGTAGACATTTAAAATATATACCTCATTTGATTTTTTATCAACACCTTTTTATTAAAAAATAGAAGATTAATTACTAGAAATCGGCGCGTGCCCTTTACATGACAAACACCGGCCTCCCAATGGGCATGACGGCGTTACCTCATACAGCTATTTATTCTTTAGTTTTGCTAATTTTTCAGGCGCGACAATCCCCTTTTCGGTGATTATCCCCGTTATATATGCGGCGGGTGTAACATCAAACGCGGGGTTTCTGGCTTTGGCTCCTTCCGGAACAATAAAAACGGTTCTCAGATTATTAACCTCATCTCTGCCTGTTACGGAAACTACTTCGGATTCCGACCTTTCTTCTATCGGGATATCACCGCCATGAGTACAGTCCCAGTCGATAGTCGAAGTAGGGGCAGCCACATAAAAGGGAATATCATGCTCTTTAGCGAGTACGGCCTTTTCATACGTTCCGATTTTATTTGCCACATCACCGTTTCTGGCAATCCTGTCGCTCCCCACGATAACCAGGTCAACCTCGCCTCTTTGCATATAGAAGCCTGCCGCATTATCCGCTATTACCGCATAGGGTATTTGCTCTTCCTGCAGTTCCCAGGCAGTAAGACGAGCTCCCTGAAAGCGCGGCCTTGTTTCATCCACCCAAACAAAGATATTCTTATGTTCCCGTTTTGCCACATAGATAGGTGAGAGTGCGGTACCCCAATCGGTAAAAGCCAGCCAACCGGCATTGCAGTGAGTCAATACTTTAAAATTATTTTGTATAAGTTTGGCTCCTATTTCTCCAATCTGCTTGCAGGCATTAATGTCTTCAAGAGCAATCGCTTCCGCCTCCATAACCGCGCGTATCCTTGCCTGTTCCGGATCCGTGGTTTCCTGAATACATCGAAATACACGCTCTATGCTGTAAAAAAGATTTTGAGCTGTCGGCCTAGTATTTCTTAAGCTTGTGCGGGCGTTTCTAATATACGCTTCAAAGTCCTTTTCCGGAGCTTCGAGTACAGCCTGAGCCATGCCAAATCCCGCAGCTGTACCGATCGCTCCTGCTCCACGAATAATCATAGTTGAAATGGCGCGAGCCGTTCTTTGGTGATCCGGGCACTCTGTGATTTCAAATTTGTGAGGAAGGACCGCCTGATTAATTATTTTTACGGTATTTCCTTCCAGCCATACTGTTTTATAATGTTTTCCTTTTACGATCATAGGTAGATAATAATTATTTTAGCCTTTTAATGCAATTAAAAATGAGAAGTGTTGCGATTAAATTTTAAAAATGCGACAGCGTATCGATTTTTGTTTGATCAATAGACCATTTATTTGTTTGCTTATCAAGAGAAAAATCTTCAAAACAGAATATCAGCAGACGACTGGAATCGCTTAACAGCCTTATCTGCTTTGTTAAAATATTAACCTCAGTTATCACAAACTGCTCATTATTAATTGAAAATTTAGTTCCCAAACCCGGCAGTTTTTCTTTTTCACCCTTATAAAAATCATATTCATACCCTAAACAGCACAACAGCCTTCCGCACGGCCCTGATATTTTCAAAGAGTTAAGGGACATATTCTGCTCTTTTGCCATTTTAATCGATACCGGATTCAATTTATCGGAAACCGCATGGCAGCACAGATATCTGCCGCAGATTCCAAGCCCTCCAATTACGCGTGATTCGTCACGTACACCGATCTGCCGCAGTTCTATGCGCATTTTAAAAACAGAGACCAAATCTTTTACCAGTTCACGAAAATCAACTCTGTTTTCCGCGGTAAAAAAGAAAAGGATCTTCGGTTCTTCAAGCAAATAATGCGCGGACACCAATTTCATCTCCAGCTTGTGTTGCTCGATTTTCTTTTTGCAGATTTCGAAAGCCTTCTCACTATTTTTTTCATTAGCTTTATATTTGGCCAGATCATTCTCATCGGCCAAACGGTTTACAGTATAAATTTCTTGATTTTCAGACGGAACCGAATTTACTATTCTTCCCTGGACCCTGCCCAAATCTTTTCCGTATTTTGTGGGAATAATGACAAAATCACCGCAGTGTACTTCCAGCTCTTCTTCACAGACACATAGGATAGTCTCATTAGAGTGCGCTACTTTTATCCGGAAAAGAGGTTTGTCGGAAATATCAACGGTAGTCTCGATTTTTCCCTGATTTTCCTTATCATTATTATCCAACTCCTGATTTTCCTGTTCAGTCTTAGCCATCCATAGCTTCTCCTTATTTTAATATATCAACAAGCATACCGTTTATTTCATCTACTTTACTTAAAATTTCAATCTGCTCTTCCTGGGCTTTTAGAAATTGTAAAGAAAGCTGCTCAATTTTTGTATCAATAATTTTAATGAGTGTAAAGCGCTTTCTTTTTAGAATATTGGTACCGGAGCTCTTCTGTTCGACACCAACCATCTTATCGGCCACGATTTTTAAAAAGGCCTTAACTGCGTGCTTATACTTTTTTATGTTTTCCAGAGTGGGAAGGGTCTTCAAGCGGTCACCGCTTTGGTAAATCTCATCCAATATCTCACTCAACTCCTCATATTCCGGTTCAGGATACGTTTTATCATCCGATTGAAAAGCAGCCTCCTCACTTTCCTGTACCTTTTTAAAGAAATGTTGATATCTAATTTTTTCCTTTTTTTTTGTCTTACTTTTTTTTAGCGATTTTCTGGGGAAGGTTTCACCGAGCGAATCAATTTTTTCCATGAGATCAATATGTCTTAACATGCGGAGCTGCCGCGGAAACTACTTCAGCATCAGCGTCAGCGGGAGGCCCTGCAGCATCATCCGCATTATGTATTTCTTCTTCCTTATCATCAGAAGTATTTTTAGGTTTTGCTTTTACTATATTACATTTTCCATGCAAAATAACGTCGTCCTGAACAATTAAGCGTGGTGTTTCAATATTTCCTATGACCACTCCCGTAGAAAGAATCTCCACTCTTTCGGTGGCAAAGATATCTCCCTTTATTAATCCGCCGATAACTACGACTCTGGCATATATGGTGCATTCAGCCCTTCCGTTCCTGCTGATAAGAATTTTATCTTGGGTTTTAATAACTCCCGAAAAATCACCGTCAATGCGCAGCAGTCCTTTGAGGTCGAATTCTCCTCTGAACTTAGTACCTTCACCGATAATGGAATGTACTGTTATTTCATTCGGAATTATAAGCTCACTCATTACTCACCTGACACTACTTGGTTGTGATATAAATTTTGTTGTATTCTCAAGATCCAAAAACAGTTTGGGGTCAATGTTCTGATTGCCCAGTTTTACTTCATAATGAAGATGCGGTCCCGTTACCCTGCCCGTTCCTCCTAAGGTTCCGATTACATCCCCACGCTCAACCCACTGTCCTTTTTCCACAAGCACCATATCCAGATGGGCATATACCGTACTAAATCCGAACTTATGGCTGATTTCTATATATTTGCCGTATCCGGCCGGATCAAAATCCGCGCGCAGCACCTTACCGGAAGCTGTAGCCTGGATGTCCGCCCCGCGTCTGAAAGTAATATCCACACCCCTGTGAATATACCAGGTTAACGTAAAGGGATGTATTTGGGGACCAAATCCGAAAGTTATAAAACCGCGATAATTTTTCAACGGCCATAATGTGGGAATATCGACAAATATTTTATTCTGCTCCACAACCCTGGCGTAAACAGACTCCAGAGGCTCCACGGAATTCTCAAGAAACAGGCTCATTCTTTTCAAATCATATATCTCTTTATTACCCTCCTGCTCACCGTAATCTTCAGGTAGAAAAAGAGGCAGGCTCGCGCCCCCTGTATTGGCACTGGAAAACATTTCCGCGATTTCCGGATTTATTGCGGTCACCAGCTTTTGGAGTGACGGAAAAAATTTTTGGGCTGCTCTGGAAAAAGTACGAATTTCTTCCCGCAGTTCATTAAATCCTCTTTCCTTTCCGGAAAGATTCTCGTTCATTTCCGCTAACGCTTTATCGGAACCTGTGACATGAGTTGAAAGTACAAAAAACACAACCAACAATAAGCTGAGTAAAAATAAAAAAAAGGTGAGCGAATAAACTGAAATCTGGAAATTGAAGATCTTTTTTTCGGAATGCGGGATAAACATCACCGTGAAGCGCTGTTTTCCCATATGATGAATGCGTCCTAAAAACGCAACTAACGAATTACTTACTCCCTTAACTTTTTTTTCAACCGCATCAACAATTTCGTGTTCAAGTTTCTTATAGTTATTTACAGGTGACAAACTTCAAGACCTCATTTTGAGATAATTATGCTGTTTTGTGTTCACCCTACCATTAAACATGCAGTTTGTCAAATAAAAAATAAGAAGCACCTTGCCTTGACTCATTATTATCTTCGTGGTATTGTATAGCGTAATTAAGTATTCTGGTAGATACTTTCCATAAACTTAAATATTATTGGAGTAATATGCGACTTTTTGATACTCATGCCCATATTGGGCTAATAAATGAAGACCCTATAGAACAACTCATCATAGTGCAGGAAGCCAAACAGGAAAATGTAATCGGCATTGTGAGCATTTCTAATAATTTAAGAGACTTTTTTCAAATTTATGAGAATCTTAAAACAGAAAGCCACATTTTTCACAGTATAGGTGTTTCGCCGTCGGAAGTATCTAATCCCGGATATGATTGGGAAGAACAAATACGACAGGGAACAAAATTAAAAAGAATCGTCGCCATCGGTGAAATCGGCTTGGATTATTATAGAAAATTCGGCGATAAAGATTCACAAATCGAACTCTTTATAAAACAGTTGGAACTTGCCGATCGCCTCGGTTTTCCGGTTGTCATTCATAACCGAGAGGCGGGAGAAGACGTGCTCAATATTCTCCGAGAGAAACTGCCCCCAAAAGGCGGAATTCTGCATTGTTACTCGGAAAATTACGAATATGCCATGGAGGCACTGGAGCTCGATCTCTATATTTCTTTTGCCGGAAATGTGACCTATCGTAATGCAAAAAATCTGCATGATGCGGCAAAAAAAATGCCTTTGGAAAGAATGCTTATCGAATCCGAGGCTCCGTTTATGGTGCCGGCTGTGTACAGAGGCAAGCGCAACAGACCATCATACCTCTGTGAAACCGCGAAGTTCATTGCAGAGCTTCGCGATATTCCTCTGGAAGAACTAACAGAAGCGCTCGTTCAGAACAGTCTTACCATTTTCAACATCGATGAAAAACAGATGTAGCCATGAAAGTTTAAACCACACTACGGCAAATAATTTCCTAAAACAGATAACCCTCAAAAATAGTGTGCTGCCCGGAAATCTTTTTCTCGCACCCTTGGCAGGCTACACCGACGCAGCTTTCAGATCGATCTGTCTGGATTACGGCGCTGATTTCACTTATACGGAGATGGTATCGGCCGAAGCGCTGGCAAGAAAAAATCAAAAAACCTTATCACTTCTCGAACGGGCGGAGAATGAGACACTCTTGGGTGTCCAGCTATTTGCCTCCGAATACAGCACCTGCCTCAAGGCATTACCGCAGATCAGGAAGTACAAGCCGACTCTCATCGATCTTAACTGCGGTTGTTCCGTACCAAAAGTTTTAAAAACCGGTTCGGGAGCAGCACTCCTGCAGACTCCGGTTAAGATACAAGAGATAGTAAAAGCTTTGAGTCAAGCCAGCTCCATTCCGGTCACACTTAAGCTGCGTTCCGGATGGGATGAAACCTCGATAAATTTCTTAGAAATAGCCTGTCAGGCTGAAGAAGCCGGCGCGGCCTTAATTACCCTGCATCCCCGAACCAGAGCCCAAAGATTTGCCGGTCTTGCCCGCTGGGAACAGATAAGCGCGTTAAAAAAACATATTGCAATTCCTGTAATCGGCTCGGGAGACCTGTTTTCCGCCGAGCACGCTCTTTGCATGATAGAGCAAACCGGCTGTGACGGAGTGATGTTTGCCCGTGGCGCTATAGGAAATCCGTTTATCTTCAGGCTTACAAAGCAGCTGGCGGGGGCGGAAAACACCACCGAAACCATACCTCCTCAGCAAAGGTTGTTTACAGCACTCATTCACTTAAAGCGTCTTGCTGAATTGAAAGGCGAGCATATCGCCTGCAGAGAGATGAGAAAACATATGGCCGCGTACACAAAGGGACTGAAAAACTCAAAGGTCTTAAGAGAGCTGTGTAATAAAGCGCAAACGCTGGATGAGTATGCCGCGCATATCAATGTCTACAAAAAGAAGAACCTCTAAAACATTGGAATTGTCTTTATTCTCGTTTTAAAATAAAATAAACGCAATGCTGAAAATATTCCAGGCGCTTAAAAACTTTTTTTCCAATCTCCTCATGGGAAATACCGAGGAGGTAAAGAAAAAACGCGACTTAAAAAAAATCCTAAGAGAAATCAAGCAGCACAAGCCTTTGTTCTACAAGCAAGCAACCGGTCAAATATTACCTCAATTCGCCCGCACTCTGCTTACCTTCTTGCAATATCTGCATCCTTTAAAGGAACTTATCTATAAAACCATCTTGAACGAAAATGATCGCCTGGCTGAGAAATTTAAAGAATATCTCATCGAGGTTCGTCTGGAAGAAAACATGCAGTTTAAAAAACAGAATTTTACTTATGATGAGATTAACAAGCGCCTTTTACACACGGTATCCGTAAGGACGGAAACCGAAATCCTGAATAAAGAGTTTGCCGAATTCATAAAACTTTTTTCAGGGCCTGATTTCTCTACATTCGACTCGGAATTTACCGCATTGGAACATTTTATTTCCCTCTGCAGACACGATTTTATCCGCTTGCTCATGTATTTTGATCCGGATATTTCGCTTTCCACCGGCTATAAACCCAGGTTCGTGCCATGTATCGGCCATCATGCAAATCAGGATCTCATGGATTTCTACTTTATCTTCGCGGAATTGGATTTGAGTTTAGGTATTGATAAAAATCTAATTTTCTTACTTCGACGACTGAAAAAAAATGTAACAGAGGTAGACGAGATAAAAATCAAGAAAATTGTATCCGCATTGGATACAATTCATAAAACATACCTCTCACCCGGGATTCTGCTTAGCATGCTGCGTGCAATAAACGTGGATCCTTATTTCACGATAAAGACGGACACATCCACAAAAAGCTATCTCGATGTCTACAAAGGAAAGCTGTCGTCCCGCTTTCAAAGAGATGTGGAAAAAGTGACCCGTGAATGCACTGAGAGAGATATCCTTAAGGACCTGTCTCATCTTTTCGATGAAACCGATTTAGTGGAAATTGAAGGGTATACCGAAGATATGGCGAAAATGCTTCAAGCCGAATCCTTCAACTCCTTTATCTACACCAAACCCCTTAAAATCTTGAAAAGCTTTACAATGTATCATTTTGAAAATAAAATTCAGGAAACCATAAAAAAAATAATAATCAATGGCTTTTTTGAGGACAAGAAATTCAAAGATCGTTTTGTGAATCTGTTTCATTCAGCTCAAGGAATTAAAGATGGGATCTCCGATTTCGAGCACACACTTACAGCCACGGGAGAAGTAAGCATAAATAAAATAAGAAAATATTTAGTGGATTATAAAAAAGGCAAGTCCGTTGTGTACTCTCTCAATAAACTCATCGAAACGATAAACAATATGGCCATCAAAGTGATAGAAGACTATACTAATATGTATTACGCCTTTCAAGAGGTTATTTCCGAGATAATAAGCGATTCCAAGCAGCATGCTCCCACGCTTATCAGTAATATAAAAGTCATCGGGGGAGATAAAAATCAGGAGTTGTGGAGCAACCTGCTTGAATCACAAAAACTGTTACTTGTTTTTACGGGAATAATGAAAAACTTTACCATTATCAGACCTCGAATAGAAAAAGATCAGCTCCAGGAACCGCCTGAAGAAAATGAACCGCTGTAAAAACTATAGAATGAGTATCTTTGTGTCCTATGTGTACTTCTTAAAAAATTTTTTATTTTTCAGACAATCCCTTTTTTAGTAAGTAAAATCAGTTTATTTACCCAGCAGGGCCTCGTTTATCTGCTTGAATTTTTTCTTTAAATCACTTTCCAGTTCTTTGGCCGCCTTCTGAAATCCGTTATTCCTTGCCTTCTCCATTGAACTTCCCTGTCCGGGATTGTCATGAGCCTTATCCGCATAGGCTACGGTTTCAAAAAGTATTTTACCGTCCGCCACCCGAATAATCCGTAAAGTGGCTTTAACCTCAGAAATATAAATCTCAAAGTCGGCATGGGCTTTGTTAAGTCTATAGCAGTCATTATAGACCATCACCAGATAGGGCACACCCTGTTCCAAAGCCAGTTTCTTAATGGCGCCGATATCACCGCCGAAAACTTTTAAAAATTCTTTTCCCATCAGCACACCATTATACTGGGTAAAATCGAAATCTATGTTTTTTAGTGTTTTATATGCGGTATCAAAAATAAACGGATGATCGGATATAAAATCAGGAGCGCTTTCATAGACAATAATCGTCGCCCGTCGTGACGGAGGTACGAATATGAAATCACGAGTAACGTTTTCAAATCGATACGTATACCCTTTAACAGTAACCGTCACAGTGGCTCTCACTACTACTTCCTGTTTTACATCATTCACCTTGGCAATAAGGCTCAGTGCCTGCCCGTAATCGTTTGTGGTCACGGTTTTATCAAGCAGTCCTCCCCCCTTTATAAAGCTGAATTCAACAGGTGCGCCGGTAACGGCTATCTCACCTCCCACGTTATAGACAAGCAGGACCTCCGGATTAAGCGCCTTCTCTTTACCCAACTCCATTGTACTCCCCGTAATCTGATTATCGTTCTCATCCAGCCAATCCGGTCCGGGGAAAAGGCGCAGTCCCGAAGCTATTTTCGTCAGCTCTGTTTCCGCTGATTTTACCAGTTCCTCGGCTTTAACAGAAGGCTTTTTAAGTTTATCCTTAATAGCCAAAACAGCTACGAACTGATTAAGTCCCTCGGAAACCGCCATCTGGTCCATCTTTTCAAAGGCATTATTTAAATATGTTTCCATCTCCGAAACCAGAGCAGCTTCATCATCAGCTGCCACATCCTGCACCGTGTCAGCGTCAGTTTTACACCCAAAGACTATTACTAAACAAAGCAATCCCAGAGTAATGATTTTTTTCATAACATCCTCCTTTTTACCATGACAGGGTAAGTTCTGTTCGTTCAGTGAGTTCCAAGAGCTGCAACATGGTAATATTGTAAGTTAAAGTTCTCTGATCCTGTGAGAGCTCACCTCTGTTATAATTTACAATTTTTCGCGGTGCGGTAATAATAAAGGCCAGTTCATAACCTTGGAAAAAGTCTTCCATGGCTTGTCTTTGTTCTTCCGTCATCTCTTCCGAACCTTCAGTTAGCAGTTGTGAAAATATATAATTATTACCGTTGTTTCTAAAGCTAATCGGCATATCAGCGAATACCTCGCTTTTACTCAAACTTTCCATATCGGTAAAAGCAATCTCAGCACGAATTAACACATCGGATTCGGTTTCTTCCTGGTTTATGGAAAGCAGGGTTAAACCGGGTGCCTTTTCAATCGTCTGTCGAAAATCTTCTTCCGTAAGCGGCAGAGGAACTTGCTTTTCTCCCTCAGTTTCTGTTTGTCCCATACTCACAAGCAGCTGAGAAACCTTATATTTTAACAGAACCGTCCCGGAACCATTTTCGTTTATTTTCATGCTGCTCTCAATACCGATACAACCGGAGAATAATAATAATGTACAGCTGATAATTATTAAAGCTATTCTCGTCATCTTTCCTCCTTAGATTGAACAGAACTATCTCCTCGATAGGCGGTTTCTCCTTTAACCTGTCCGCTTGTTTCCGATTTTTGTTTCTGTTCCTTTTCACTGGCAACTTCAGTTTTGCGTGAAGTGACTTTTATTTTTTTTACCCGAACCGCAGATTTATTCAGCGATGCGAAATAGAAAATAGCAGGGAGCAGAATTATTACCACAATAAGGAGAAGCACTATCTTCCAGTCAAAAATAATTTTTAAAAAATCCACTCCCCGGCCCTACTAATTTTTATTCTTTATCCCATTATATTATTAAATCTAATTATTTTCAAGGCGAGCTTTCATAGCGGGAACAGTTCAATCCTTTATTTTATTGGTTGTGATAATGGTTCTGCAAAGGAAATTTAATATTTTTTGTATAGCCCTTTCTGATATTCTATGTCAAAATAACTACATCGCCAACAATTCTACAAAACAAGAGAGGAGAATACCATGGCGCAGGTGATTATTGAGAAACTCTCGGATGAGGAGATAAAAGCGCGAGGCATCGAAACGTGGCCTATATGGACTAAAGAAGTATCACGCTTTGATTGGGCATATGATTCCACGGAGCAATGTTTAATCCTCGACGGGCAGATAGTTGTGGAAACATCCGAAGGCAACTATTCGATTAAAGCCGGTGATTTTGTTACATTTAAACAAGGATTACAATGTGTTTGGGATATAAAAAAAGCAGTGAGAAAGCATTATAATTTTATTTGAGTCTTATTGCGCCTCTCATGTGCATGAAGAGTGGACGCGGAAAAACAGCATAAATTTATTCTAAAAATCTTCAAAATCCGTGGAAGCGGAATGTTCTGAAAGCTCGGGGAAATAATAAACAAGCGTACCGGACTTTCTTACCTTTAACTCCGCGAAACCCTTGGAAACCAATTTCTCTAAATAATTTTTAGCATCTTCAATTGAAATATCGCCTTCCAGCGCAACTTCACTGGGAGTGGCAAGCCCCTTATTCTTCTTGGCGGTTTTTAAAATTACCTTTTCTATGGTTTCTTTGACTCTTACCTTTTGAGAAGGCGGCATATTAACATTGCCACCCGTAAGGGCCTTCTTGTATTCAATGCGCAAATTGGCCTCCCTCACCATTTCCGGCAATCTGCGAAAATCAAGAATCCAACCGATAAAAAATAAACCTCTTGTGCAGAAATGAAGAATACCACTGCCGATTTTGCCCAGGTAGAACCGGTGCAGCCCCGGAAAGATAAAGGCCAGAGCCCACATCAAATACGCGGTATCTAAAGAATACAAACCTTTCCTCCTATAGAAAATTACCATAATCAATATATTACGCCAAACCATAAAAATCAATATTAAATTCTCCGGCGTATTAAAGCTTGAGGAGGTATTATGTTTGCCGAAATTGCAAGTCACGCGCCTTTAGGCATTGAAGGCGAGATAATAACCGTAGAGATAGATATCAGGAGAGGGCTGCCGGGCATAGATATTGTCGGGCTTCCCGACAGTGCGGTTCGAGAAGCCAAAGAGCGTGTGCGGGTGGCGATCCGGAATAGCGGATTCAAATTTCCCGCCGACAGAATTCTTGTCAATCTGGCTCCGGCGGCGCTTAAAAAAGAGGGCGCCTGTTTTGATCTGCCCATCGCCTTAGGCATCCTCATAGCATCGGGGCAGATTACCAAGGCGTCTAAAGAAAAAATCCTGGTATTGGGAGAGCTCAATCTTTCAGGAAAAGTGAGGCCGGTACGCGGAGTGCTTTCGGCTGTAGCCACGGGACTTTCCCGGGGGTATAATAAATTTCTGGTCCCGAGCAACAATATACGTGAAGCCTTGGTACTGGGACGTGGTAAAATCTACGGGATTAATGATCTAAAACAGGCAACCGATTTTCTGACCCACCTGCATTCTCCCCCCAGCAATCAGTACAATGGTCAATGTGAGAATGCCGAACATGAACTACTTTATACTCCTCTGGAATACGGTGATTTTTCCGATATCAAAGCGCACTGGGTTTTAAAGCGTGCTTTGGCTATCGCTGCCGCCGGCAGGCATCACCTGCTTGTCTTCGGTCCGCCGGGTAGCGGTAAAACCATGGCGGTTAAACGGCTTCCCACCATTATTCCTCACTTATCCCAATCCGAATCTATTGAAGTAACCCGCATCCATTCGGTTGCCGGACTGCTCCCCCCAAAATCAGCCTTAATCCGTAATATTCCCTTTCGCATGCCGCATCACAGCGCATCGAACGAAGGTATTCTGGGAGGCGGAAAACTGCTGAAGCCCGGTGAACTCTCCCTTGCCCACCGCGGTATCCTTTTTTTGGATGAAGCTCCTGAGTTTAAAAAAAATATTCTGCAAAGCCTGCGTGAACCGATCGAGCAGGAAAAAGTAGTTCTGGCCAGAGCGGGTCTTAGTGTCTGGTTTCCCGCCTCATTTCAACTTGTTTTAGCTGCCAATCCGTGTGCCTGCGGAAACTTGGGCAGAGGAGACAAAGTATGTCTTTGCAGCACGCTGGAACTTTCCCGTTACTGGCGAAAAATAGGCGGGGCGCTGCTCGACAGAATCGACATCCGCATTCCGGTAAAGCCCGTAACCAGTTATCAGATAGCGGGCAGGGAAAAAGAGACGAGCATGCACATAAAGACACGTGTTCAACACGCGGTCGCCCAGCAAAGAAAACGCTTTTCACATTACAACTTTTCGCGCAACTCCCAAATTCCGCCGGGGTTGATCGATAATTTCTGCAATCTGGACAAGCATTCCGCTTCTTTGCTGGCTAAAGCTATTGAAAAACTTTCCCTCTCTTCACGCGCCTACCATTCCATCCTGAAGGTAGCTCGTACGATTGCGGATTTCGAAGATTCAGTGAATATCTGCAAAGAACATGTGTTGGAAGCTGTCCAGCATAGAAGGTACGGTGAGGAAGATACGTTTTGGAGTTATAATTAGGTTCTCAATTTTACGGAATATTTTGTCCTTCATCCGGACTTATGACAGTGAGCGACTCTTTTTCACTTTCATTTTCGGTAATAAACCGAATAACGCGGACCTTTGGGATCAATCTCACTTACACCGGACTGAACTTCAAGAGTTTTTCCATCTGCGCTGATCCGGTCCAAGGTTTCCCAAGACATTCCCAGGTCGAGTGTCACGATACTCTTCCCGCACTGCCTGCCCTCCGTATCGGTCCAGCGTTCGAGGTATTTCACTGTTCCTTTATATACATTTCCCGAACCGTCGGCTTTATCGAAAGCCGCGTAACTGATTGTTCCATCGGAGCCGGCAATATAATCCACTCGCGCTGAACGGCCATCATTATTATAATCAGCGTTAATCCAGGTACCGATAATCGGCAGTTTGGAAACATCGCCCGACCATTCAACCTGGATATTTTGATTTGCCGGTATGCCGGCAATCTCCTCAACCCGAATTGTATCTGTTATGTCAATCGACGACATGCTGCCCAGCAAAAACGGGACGGTCGCTAATAATATAATCTGAAGCAATAAAAAGTTGATTTTCATCGTTACTCCTTTGTTTACGATTTTCCTTAATAGTAAGGCATCTTTTATATACCTGTCAAGATTCCGCATTGCCTCATTAAAAATCTAACCGAAAAAAAGTAATGCCTCACATAAAAATCTAACCATAATGATTATACAATTTTATATTTT
>JAFGGG010000003.1 GCA_016930675.1 Spirochaetales bacterium | reverse complement strand
GAGAGGGTGGGATTCGAACCCACGGTACCCTTACGAGTACAACTCCTTAGCAGGGAGCCCGATTCGGCCACTCTCGCACCTCTCCATTTACATCTCATTACTTTTAAAATTGCTACAACGGAGAGAGAGGGATTCGAACCCCCGGTGAGTTGCCCCACAACGGTTTTCAAGACCGCCTCCTTCAACCACTCGGACATCTCTCCACGTCAATTGCTTCCGAAAAAGCCACCGCCTCTTCCGGCGGTATGTGGATTATTTTAGCAGTATAACTATACTCATGCGTATTACCTTTGTCAATAAAAACTGATTTTTTGCCCAGTGGAACAGCATTTGGATATCTTGTTATTTATAATTTAATCGGAAGTATCTTTAGAAATAATCTCATAAATTCGGTCCAAATCATCGGCGGAATAATAAGCTATCTCAATTTTTCCCTTGTTCAGGGAGCCTTTTATACTGATTTTTGTACCCAGCACATTAATAAATTTTTCTTTTATCTCTTCAAGTTCGGGGATTTTTATTGACTTCTTCTCTTGTTGTTTTTGCTCGATTTCTTTAGTCTGGGTCTGCAGTTTGGCAGCCATCGCCTCCGCTTCGCGTACTGAAAGTGCTTTGCTTATTATACTATTGAATAATATCAACTGACCTGCAGCCTCATCTATGGCAAGAATAGCTCGAGCGTGACCTGCCGTAATATCTCCTTTTTGTAATGAATCTTGCATTGTTCTAGGGAGTTTTAACAGCCTGATGCTGTTTGCTATTGTGGATCGGTTTTTTCCCAAGTGCGAAGCCAGTTCTTCCTGACTCACCTGTGTAAGTTCTAGTAAGTTTTTATAAGCCTCTGCTTCTTCAATTGGAGTAAGATCCTCTCGCTGAATATTTTCGATTAAAGATATTTCAAGCTTTTCAGTTTCCGAGAAATCCTTCATGATAATAGGGATTTTGCTTAGACCGGCAATTTTAGCCGCTCGGAAACGCCTTTCCCCTGCAATAATGAGGAATGTATTGTCATTAGCTTTTTCCACAAGAATCGGCTGAAGCACACCTTTTTCTTTTATTGATGCCGCCAGTTCCTGAAGACTTTGATCCGAAAAGAGTTTTCGAGGTTGGTTGGGATTAGGCTTTATCAATCCTATATCAATCTCACCTAAAGTTTTTTCGAGTTCCTTGTTTTGTGTCGATTGAAGTAAAGCCTCAATTCCTTTTCCTAATGCTTTCTTAGACATAGATCATAACCTCTTCTGCAAGTTTTTTATAGCTTACCGCACCGATACACTCCGGATCATATTTATTGATAGGAACCGAGTGAGAAGGCGCTTCGCTTAATCGAACATTGCGGGGGATTACTGTTCTAAACACCTTATCCTTAAAATAATTTGTTACTTCTTGAACAACCTCATGGGCAAGACGTGTACGGGTATCATACATCGTGAATAAAATTCCTCCGATTTTCAATTGCGGATTGATACCGCTTTGTATGGTTTTTATTGTCTGTAGCAGGGAATTCAGACCCTCGAGAGCAAAATACTCACACTGCAAAGGGATGAGCACATAATGTGCTGCGGCAAGACCGTTTATCGTGAGGATTCCCAATGAAGGAGGACAATCGATTAATATATAATCATAATTATTTTTAATCTGCTCTAGCGACTTTTTTAAAAAAAATTCTCTTCCCTCCACATCCGCCAACTCAACTGTAGCGCCTGAAAGGTTAATGCTTGAAGGTATAATAAATAGGCCCTGTACCGCAGTATTTTGGATGGTTTGTGAGATTGTAACATGATTGGTGATTACTTCATAGATTCCTGATTCTTTATTATCCGCTCCCACATTACTCGAACAGTTTGCTTGTGAATCGAAATCAACAAGCAGTACTTTTTTCCCCGCCTCAGCCATATACGCGCCAAGATTAACCGCCGATGTTGTTTTACCTACACCGCCTTTTTGGTTAGCGAATACGATTATTTTACTCATAGTTAAAACCTATATTCTAAAAAGATAACATGTACTATACTATCAATTTTTATTTTATACAATTATTAACAATAATATTGTATAGAATGAATCTATTAAAGCCGGGAGATAAAAATTATCACAAAAGGCATTGCATATTTAGGATCTAGTTTATATCTTATAGGTAAGATTACAACGGTGGAAAAACAAATAGATACCGTTCAGCCAAGGAGTATGTGATGTTAAAAGAGCAAGTACAAAAAGCACTTAATGATGTGCGCCCCTCTTTGCAGGCAGACGGCGGAGATGTGGAATTAGTAAATGTAAACGAAGATGGTGTTGTGCAGGTAAAGCTTAAAGGAGCCTGCCAGGGATGTCCGATGTCTCAAATGACATTGAGTAATGGAATTGAAAAATATTTGAAAAAGCAGGTGCCTGACGTAACTAAAGTCGAAGCTGTTTAAAATACTTATAGATGATAATTGATTTTATAAAAAAGGGCTGCCTTAAAAAGCAGCCCTTTTTTGTTTCACGTGAAACAAAAATAGTATATAGTTTTATTCCTTTTCGTCTCTGGCAATACCAACGATCCAATCATTTTCATTGGTTTTAACAATACAAACTCCGATTGCGCTTTTTCCCATCTCTGGGATACTCTTTAATTTGAGTTTGATAGTATTGCCAAGTGAGGTAATGCAGATGAGATCATCTTTTTTTCGTATTGAAAGCGCACTGGAAAGTTTTCCGGTCTTTTCATTGGTTTTATAGCAGATTTGACCTTTAGTTGCTCTGCCGTGTGACTTGAAGTTATCATAAAGGATGCGTTTGCCGAATCCGTTTTCACTGATGAGCACCATTTGTTCGTCTTTTTGTACGGTAAGTGCTGCGATGACCAAATCGTTAGCAGAAAGACGGATGCCCGTAACCCCTCTCGATGTTCTTCCTGTAGGGCGAACAGTCTTCTCTTTAAAGCGCAGAGCATACCCGTTTCGTGTAATAAGGATAATATCTTCATTACCTTGTGAGAGATTTGCTCCGATGAGTTTGTCGTCTTGGTCGAGGTTGATTGCAATAATTCCGCGTTGTCTGGCATTGGAAAAATCACTTGTTTTTACTTTTTTTACAACACCTTTGCTGGTAACCATAAAAACAAAATTGTCTTCCGTAAAATCGGCGAGTGAGGCGCAGGTAGTGATGTCTTCATTTTCAGAAAGAGCCAGTAAGGCTTTAATATTCTGACCGCGGGA
Organism: Spirochaetales bacterium; assembly: GCA_016930675.1. Lineage (GTDB taxonomy): Bacteria > Spirochaetota > Spirochaetia > SZUA-6 > RPPD01 > JAFGGG01. The sequence continues at coordinate 65,803 of JAFGGG010000003.1, read as the reverse complement.
AATCTTTGATCCTTCCGGAATCTCATGCACCTTGAGCCAATAGGCTTTTCCTTCGGAGGTAACAAAAAGGATATAATCATGGGTTGAGGCAATAAAAATCTGAGTGATAAAATCTTCGTCCTTCAATTTGGAGGATGAACTCCCCTTGCCGCCCCGATGTTGCCTCTTGTAGGCGGAGAGCGGTAACCGCTTGATAAATCCTTTGTTTGAGATAAGGATAACCATATCTTCTTTTACAATTAAATCTTCGATATCCAGTTTTTCAACTTCTGCTTCTACAATCTCGGTTTTTCGAGCATCACCGTATTTCTTAGCGATCTCTTGCGTTTCTTGTTTAACCACCGCAAGTATTTTCTTCTCACTGGATAAAAGATCTTTTAGATAGGCGATTAATTTTTTTATTTCCGCCAGTTCATCAAGTATTTTTTGTGTTTCCAGACTTGTAAGTTTTTGCAGCCGCATATCTAAGATAGCTTGTGCCTGTATTTTAGAAAATTTAAACCGCTGCATTAAACTTTTTCTGGCGATATCCACCGTTTTTGATTGCTTGATGATTTTAATAACTTCATCAATATTGTCTAAGGCTGTTTTTAATCCTTCTAAGATATGTTCTCTTTCCTGTGCTTTTTTTAAATCATATTTGCTTCTGCGAATAACAACTTCTTTTCTGTGCTTTATGAAACATGAAATCAGTGCTTTTAAGTTGACAAGCTTGGGTTTGCCTTCGACCAGAGCGATGTTGTTGACATTAAAGCTTACTTGAAGTTGTGTGTTTGAAAAAAGTTGGTTTAAGGTAACTTTCGGGATTGCTCCCCGACGAAGCTCAATTACAATTCTAATACCGTTTCGATCGGATTCATCGCGCAAATCGGAGATACCGTCTATTCTATGATTTTTTACCATCTCGGCAATTTTTACAATCAATGCCGATTTGTTGACCTGATAAGGAATCTCCGTAACAATGATGGCTTCTTTTCCGCCTTTTAATGTTTCCAATACAAATCGGGCGCGAACAATTATTCGGCCTTTACCTGTCTTAAACGCATCCTTTACTCCTTGTGTACCGTAAATAATACCTCCGGTAGGAAAATCCGGACCTTTCATATAGTGTAAAAGTTCTTTATCCTTTATTTTTTCATCATCGATAACTGCGGCAATCGCACTTGCGATTTCTGTCAGGTTATGGGGGGGCATATTGGTTGCCATGCCTACTGCGATTCCACTGGTCCCATTGGCTAACAGAAAGGGGAAATTCGCCGGCAGCACAAAGGGTTCCTGGAGTGAGTCGTCATAGTTTGGTACAAAGTCCACCGTGTTCTTATTAATATCACGAAGCATTTCTTCGGCCAGTTTAGCCATGCGTGCTTCCGTATACCGCATGGCAGCCGGAGGATCTCCGTCGACCGAACCGAAATTACCTTGGCCTGTGATAAGGGGATAGCGTAATGAAAAATCTTGAGCAAGTCTGACTAACGCGTCATAAATTGATTGGTCGCCATGCGGATGAAATTTCCCTAATACATCGCCAACTATTCTGCCTGTCTTTTTAAAAGCTCTGTCGGACCTGAGGCCCATTTCGTTCATTGAGTAGAGGATTCTGCGGTGAACGGGTTTTAGACCGTCTCTTACATCAGGAAGGGCTCTGCTCACAATAACGGACATTGCGTAGTTGAGATATGATTCTTTAACTTCGTCTTCTATGGCAACAGGTATAACTCTACCTATATGATCACTCATGGCATACTCCTAATACATGTTGTTATACATCAAGATTAGATACAGAGAGGGCGTTTTCTTCTATGAATTTTTTTCTCGGTTCCACATTGCCGCCCATAAGGGTTGTGAATATTTCTTCAGCTTCAACCGCATCTTCCAGGGTAATCCTCATGATTCTTCTGTTTTCCGGGTTCATGGTTGTTTCCCATAATTGATCCGGATTCATTTCTCCCAAACCTTTATATCGCTGTATCACTACTCCGGACGTTTCTGAGCCATTTGATTTTACTTTTTTAAGTGTTTTTTCCTTTTCTATATCATTGTATGCGTAATATATTTTTTTATTATAAACAATTTTATAGAGCGGCGGCATGGCAATATATACATGCTCTTTTTCAATAAGCTCCTTCATGTAGCGGAAGAAAAAGGTCAGCAGCAAGGTTCTTATATGCGATCCGTCAACATCGGCGTCCGCCATGATTATTACTTTATGATAGCGCAGTTTGGAAATATCAAAAGAAGTGCCTGCTCCGGTACCCAATGTTGTAATAATTGGTATGAGTTTGTCATTAGAGAGAACTTTGTCTATTCTTGTTTTTTCAACGTTGAGCATTTTACCCCACAGGGGGAGAATGGCTTGAAAATGGCGGTCTCTCCCAAGCTTGGCGCTACCGCCTGCTGAATCACCTTCAACAATATATAATTCGCATTTGGCTGCGTTTTTTTCGGCACAGTCTGCGAGTTTGCCCGGCAGTCCGGTGCTTTCCAGAAAACTTTTTCTTCGGGTAAGTTCTCTTGCCTGCCGTGCAGCCAGACGTGCTTTGGCGGCAAGCAAACATTTCTCCAAAACCTTTTTTATTATCGAAGGATTCTCCTCAAAGTAGCTGGTAAGGTTTTCGTTTACCACAGTTTCTACAATCCCCTTTATTTCACTATTACCCAATTTTGCTTTTGTCTGGCCTTCAAATTGAGGATCATGTAATTTAACTGAAACCACCGCCGTGAGGCCTTCGCGTGCGTCATCGCCGCTCAAGTTTTCATCAAACTTTTTACCCAGGTTAAGTCGTTTTAAGAAATCATTAAGTACGCGAGTAAGGGCGGATTTAAATCCGATAAGATGAGTTCCGCCTTCTCTGGTATTTATATTGTTGGCAAAGGAAAATATATTTTCCGCGTAGCCGTCATTATATTCAAGCGCACATTCAATGGCTACGTCCTCGGTTTGCGCTTCGAAATACACAGGTTTATTATGTATCGGTGTTTTGTTTTTATTTAAGAATTCAATAAACGATTTGAGTCCCCCGTCGAATTTGAAGTTGTGTTCTTTTTTCTTCTTTGACCTTTCATCTGTTAATACGATTTTAATACCTTTGTTTAAAAAGGCCAGCTCTCTTAAGCGATTGGCTAAAATATCGTAATGAAAGTGAATATCCTCGAAAATACTCTTGTCGGGTTTAAAACGGGTGTGTGTTCCGGTTATTTCCGTAGTACCTATAACCGCTGCTTTAGCTTCGGGAACACCTGTTTTATATTTTTGATAATAAATTTCCCCCTCACGGTGAACCTTTACCTCGCACCATTCGGCAAGCGCGTTTACCACTGATACGCCTACTCCGTGAAGTCCTCCGGATACTTTATAGCTGTTTTTATCAAATTTACCGCCTGCATGGAGTTTGGTCATTACTACTTCAAGAGCGCTTACTTTTTCTGTCGGATGAATGCCTGTCGGTATTCCCCGCCCGTTATCTTCCACGCGAATTATATTGTCCTGTTCGATTGTTACCTGAATAACGGAACAATACCCGGCTAATGCTTCGTCAACACTATTGTCCACGACCTCATACACAAGATGATGAAGACCGTCAGGGCCTGTGGAACCGATGTACATACTCGGTCTTTTGCGGACATGCTCTAATCCCATTAGAACTTTTATGTTTTTAGCTGAGTAATGTTCTTGCATTGTTATACCTTGTCTTTCCTTGTCTGGGATTTACTTCCGAAAAAGCCATCACATATGGTTGTGGTAAAATATATGGTAAATAGATGATGGTTTTTTCGTCTACCTTGCACTGAGTCTTCACTATGATCGAGCGCTCAGTGCTCCCCCGCATGCCATCAGCAAAGCTGATGGCATGCGGATTATTATATTACTAAACACAAAAAAAGTAAAGTAACTCATATGGCACAATATTTTATACGCGTTTTCTTCCACCTCGCACCCCTGCGGGGTGCTCCCTCGCATACCGCAGGCAAAGCTGTCGGTATGTCGATTTCATTTTTCATTAATGAAAAGAATTATAACTTCTGATATATATAATATAGGATATATACAAATAACTATATTTTGTCTATGAGAATAGAACATTTGCCTGAGGGAATGGGCAGTGTTTTTTTCTTTTGTCCGATAATATTCACGGTAAAATAGTAAAGTTTTTCGGATTCCAATTTTATCTCCCAGCCCCGCGAACTTTTATTGCTCAGAATGGTTATTAAATTCCTTTTCAGCGAGAGATCTTCAATTCCCATAATTTCTAAGGTTGGAATTATCCAGTCTACGGTTTTTCTAGGCAGTGAAATAGAAAGCCCTATGACGTTTTCTATAATAAGAGCTATTGTTGAAAGTGCGGCATACGGTAAAAACAATTCTCTCGGGAAATTATCTTTTTTAGGCCATTTTGCTTTACCCTCTTTTATAGGGCAGTATGCTTCCCAGAGAGTTCCCGGAGTATTATCAGTAGGATGGACACTATCAAGCACATAATAAAGATGTCTGATCGCACATTCACGAGCAAGATCAAATCGTCCGTATTCTTCCAATCCCTTTATTACAATATAAGTAAAAGGAGGAAAAACAGATCCCCTGAATCCATAACCGGTCCGATCAAAATGCTTATTATTAGCCGCCAGGGAAGGAAACGGATTGTCTAAGCCAAATTCCTTAGGATTAGTGAGGTGTATAATCAGTTTTTCAGCTCTTTCTTCATTCGGTACTTTTGCCAGTAAGGGCCAGAATGAAGCAATAGTTTTTGTACGGACATGTTTTCCTTTTTTGTCAAGATCGTAATAAATATGATCTTCACTGTGCCACATCATTGAATTTATTCTTGTTTTGAGCGAGAAATAATATCTCTTATAGCGATAGCTTTTTTCTTTATCGTTCAGAATATCATAAAGTAATGACATGTACAGGGCGTTTAAGGCCTGTTGAGCATTAAAATCGACCGGATATTCCATTTCATTTCGCGGCGCGTTTTCCATGATGGTAGCGAATAACGGTACGGAATAAAGTCCGTTTTCCTTTTTAAATCTCTTCTCCAACCAATGATAATACAGATCTAATTTGGGAATTATTTCTTTAATACGTTTTTTAGATCCGATTTTATGATAGATATTAAACTCAGCCCAAGAAAAAAGAGGAGGATGTACCCCGGAAGGATTCTTTTTGGATGTTATGGGTTTTCCGTTTTCTTCACTATATTCACCGTAGATTGCTCCGCTTGCCTCTTGCTTTGCATAAAAATTATCTAATAACGGAGTTACGGGAAAATGCTTATTACAGTATACGAGAAAAAAAGTAGAGAAACAGGCTTCGAACTGGTTTATCTTGTCGCTTTTAGGATAATTAAAATACTTCGCTCCAAAACCGTTTTTATTCGTACCGTGTTTCCAAGAGTTTTTTATCCAGTTCCATGTTTGGTTATAGAGGTCGACTATGTCTTGATCGTAAAAATGCACTTTGGGAAATTCTTTTTTAACCACTAGAGCTCCTTTTAAGTTGAATTATTTTGAGAAAATGTAATGTAATCTTTTTGATATAGTTCATGACAAACCTGCTGATATATGTTCATAAGCGGTATGTTTTTTGCTTTACTTAAGGCTATAATATCATCAATTTCCGGCACGGTTTTGATACATCTATCGTCCAAAAAACCGGATTTCACTCGAATTTCTCCCAGTGAGGACTGGAATTTTCTCACTTCTCTTTTGAGAATTCTGCGTTCAGTAAGATATTTCCTGACGCCAAAGGTTGATGTGGTCGTTAAAAGCAGATCTTCAATCTTTTCCTGCTTATCAAGAGGAGACAGGACCTGTACCATAAAGCCGGGTCTGCCTTTTTTCATGGTTGCGGGAACAATTGTGAAGTCTAACGCTCCGTGTTCAAGAATATTTTGTAAAGCAGCGGCAATGATTTCCGGAGTTGAATCGTCGATATTTGTTTCAAAAACCATAATCCGGTCCGTTACCATTGGATTGTTTGCCGATTCAAACTCAAATAATTTGGCATGATGAGCGGGGAAAAGAGGATCTGCTATGTTAGTAACTGCTTTTATTTTCATAGTACAATATTCGCTAAACGGTGTTAAAAATATTTCGAGAAATACCGCGAGCATAAGAGATAATTCTCTTGCATTAGCATCAACTCTTATTTGCTTCTCTTCAAATACTTCAAAGACCTTTGCTTGAGAAGATATTCCTACACTTGGTATTGATACTAGAAATTCATTTTTGGCATTATTTTGAAATATTATAAGAGAAATATAAATAAATATATTCCATGGGTCAAGATTTTTAATTTTAGCTCTTTTCAGGAATTTAGCAACTTTTTCTTTACTGGATTTCATGGAAGCAAAGTACTTCCCGGCAGGAACAGCTTTCTCTTCTGCCAACTCCTTTTTTAATTGCTTTATCTCGTTTAAATCCGGACTGCGTTTTAAAAAAGAAAGGATTATGCTGATAAAGTGGTTTGAAGCCAGATCTTTAATGTTTTGAAAGTAGTCCAGTAAAAGAGCGGAAGCGTGCGGTTTTATGACGGCAAAAGAAGAAAAAATGAGTTCCGCGGAAACTCCGGCGGACAAATCTATCAGATACATACGTTATTCTCCAATTTGATTGATCAGAGCGGCAGTATAACCGGCGCCGAATCCGTTATCAATATTTACCACCGTTACTCCAGGCGCACAGGAATTAAGCATGGTTAAAAGAGGAGCAATGCCGTTTAAATGTGCTCCGTATCCGACCGAGGTCGGTACGGCAATAACCGGACAGCTTACCAGTCCAGCGATTACACTGGGCAAGGCGCCATCCATTCCGGCCACAGCCACTATTACTCTGCTTGTGCGGAGTGTTTCGATTTTTGAGAGCAGCCGGTGGATTCCCGCCACGCCGATATCCCAGTACGTTTCCACATGCGCGCCCACCACCCGGGCTGTAACAGCTGCTTCTTCGGCCACGGGAATGTCGGAAGTACCGGCGGACACAACAGTTACTTTTCCGCAACCTTTATTGATTTTACCAATTACCAGCGAACCGCTGTTCTTGTAATATTGTACTACTTTAAAATGTGCTTGGAGAAGTGTGGCTGTTGCCTCAGTTACTTTGGTAAGCAGAAGTTTTTTATTGTGTTTATAAAGTTCTTTGCTGATGGCTAAAATATCTTCATCTGATTTATTCTTACAATACACTACCTCAGGGAATCCTTTGCGCGTGTCGCGGCTTATATCCACTTCCGCGAATCCCAGATTTGTTGAGATCATATTTTTGATGTATGTTAGTGCCGTTTGCGGGGTGATACTGTTTTGTTTTATCTTTTCTAACAGATCTAAAAGTCGTTTGTCTTCCATGTTTACATTGTTAAAATACTAATCCTCTAATAAAAAGGAGTCAAACCTTTTTTAAAATATTGTATTTGTATAGTATATTTATATAGAGAGAAAATAGCGATATAATTTGTGCATTACATACGATAATTATCATAAAGGTTGTATAATATAAGTGCATAACAGACGAAATATAGATATATGTGGCAGGGATTTTTCTGCCGATGATAGAGGGTGTGAACTCATGATGTATAAAAAAGGATACATATTTTTACTTTGTTTTTATCTTCTCTTAATTGGTCCGTTTATCATTGCTGAAGAGCAGACAATAATTCTCGGAAGAGAAGATGGTTGGAAAGCCATTACTTATCTAGATGGCGTGAATATGAAGCAGGGTAAATGGGGATTTTTGGATTTGGTACTTGATCACGGTGAGTATTCGGTAGAACAGGAAACAGACCTGCTTTTGCACTTTAACCGCAAGCCCGCACAGGATGAAACAGGTCATTATCGGGTAAACCTGCAAAAGGCTGGAATTTCCGATAAGGTTCCAAAATTGGGAAAAGGTACCGCTGTTTTTCAGGGCAGAGGCGGGTGCGGTATAATACCTCAGCAAAATTGCCTTTTTAGCAGAGGAGTTGTCTGGAATGATTTTTCTATTGAATTTTGGCTTTATCCTGCGTCGCTTTCAGAAGGGGAGACTGTTATTTCCTGGCGGGGATTAAGGGTGGCGAAAAATGAACTGGTACCTCAAAGTTTTGAGTGCAGGGTGGAGAACAGAGCTCTGGTCTGGATTTTTAATAATTTTTTTGTATCACCGGAAGGCAGTAATTATTCTTTCAAATTAAAAGGTTTTACCAAGCTTATTCCGAGAAAATGGCATCATCATCTGCTCAGGTTCAACAGTACCGAGGGGATTTTAGAATATTTAGTTGACGGTATTCCGGAAGGTGTTATATATACCACAGACACACACTCGGCAACAGGTTCCCTGGCCAGGCCTATTTTAGGAGAGCCGGACGATGCACAGCTTGTCATCGGAAAAGACTTTACCGGCTTTCTTGATGAGTTCCGTATTTCAAAAACATTTATAACCAAACCTCATCTTAATACATATGGAGCGTACAGTGGAACTGCGGTAAGCAGGGTATTTGATTTGGGATATTCGGGAACTCGCGTTAAAAAAATTATTGCTCATCTGGACAAACCTCATGATTCTGAAATTTACTTTTTTTATCGCTGCAGCGATGAGTATAGATCTCAAAACTCACTTTCTGTCCAGTGGACTCAGTTTGTTCCGGGAACCGATTTTAAAGAAAATGTGAGGGGGAGGTATCTGCAGTTAAGAGTTGAAATGTTTCCGGATGGAAGCCAGGAATATTCCCCCGGTATTTATCAGATTGATATTATCTATGAACAGGATCTGCCGCCTATACGGCCGGTAGGGTTTAGCGTAATCCCCGGTAACGGTAAAGTTACCCTTACATGGAAAAGGGTAACAGAAGAGGATGTAAAGGGATATCTTATTTTTTACGGTGACAGACCTCTTAATTATATGGGTACGGGAAGTGATCAAGGTGATTCACCTATCGATGTGGGAAATGTAGACATGTTTCAAATTACCGGTCTTAATAACGGAAAACTCTATTATTTTTCTATTGTGGCTTACGATTCTTCCACGCCGCCGCATTTAAGTGAATTTGCCGAGGAAAAGAGTGCCAGGCCTTCAGAGGTATTGGAATGAAAACAATGACCCTCGATGAGAGATTAGCTCGAGCTCGCACTAGTTTTCTCATGGGGGAATATGATCTCGCGGAAAAACTGTTAGAAAAGATAGTCTTAGAAAAACCGCATTTACATAATATTTATAATGTTTTAGGCAGTATCTACGAGCGTAAGGGTAAATATAAAGAGGCCATAGAGATTTTTCATAAGGCCATAGAATTAAAACCGGATAACAGCGAAGCGTATAATAATTTGGGAGTGGCTTATAAAAACTCAGGGGAAATTGAAAAGGCATATACGATTTTGCAAAAGGCCTTGCATGTTGCCCGCAACAAAGTGGACATCTATTATAATTTAGGTAATCTCCATAGGGATAAGAGTGAGTATCCTCAGGCCGTCAAGTATTACAGACAGGCATTGGAATTAAATCCGCACTATATATTGGCGTATAATAATTTGGGTACGGTTCTGGAAAAATCAGGTCATTTTGATGAGGCTATCAAGGTATACCAGCAGGGGCTGCAAATTGATATTAATCATCCGAGTTTGCACTATAATCTGGGTGTCATCTTCAAACAAAAGGGATTTTATAAACAGGCAAAGGATGAGTTCGAATATGCCTGTCGCATAAAGCACGGTTGGATTCAAGCCATGAATAATTTGGGAGTTATTTACCAGGAGCTTGGTGAATATGAGCGTGCTTTGCAGATTTTTCAGGATATTTTAAAGAGCCAACCTCAGAATGCGGAAGTACATAATAATATTGCCGTATTGTTACATAAACAAAAACATTTTGATGAGGCGGTTACTTCCTTTAAAAGGGCCATTCAGCATAATCCGCAGTATGGTCGGGCTCATTTTAATCTGGCATTATTATATGCGGAACAAGGACTTCATAATGAAGCACTAGAGCAATTGGAAAAAATAAAAAAAATTGATCCGGAAGATTATCAAGTACTCTACCGCGAAGGATCTATTCTTATGATCTTAGGCCGATATGAAGAGGCGGAACATTGTTTCAAGCAGGTTTTAACTCGTGATGCAAAGGATACGGATAGTTTAAAAGCGCTGACCAATGTATATCTAAAACAAGATAAAATCGACAAAGCATATGAAATACAGAATCGGCTTTGGGAGCAGGGGCAAAAGAACCTGGGATTTCATCTGGACCTGGCTTTTATCTGGAAAGATAAAGGTGAGTTTAAAAAGGCTCTCCAGGAAGTAAAAATCTATTTAGAGCATAATCCGGGAGACGGGAAGGCTGAAATTCTTTTAGCGGATCTTTATCATAGGCAGGGCAATCTTAGAAATGCGGAAGAAACTCTTATCAGACTTATTAAAAGCAGTGTTCTTTATGAAGAAGCATATTATTTATTGGCTAAAGTTTACAGAGAGCTGGGGGACCATAAGAAAGCCGTTGCAGTCCTGAAAGAAATTGTGGAAAAACAAGGTTCCAGTGAAGAAATCAATGAGATGGATAAATTAAATGAGTCACTTAAACTCTATGAAGAGACAATAAAGGAGTATGAAAGAGAACATGATGAGCAGTGGCAGAAGAATCTTATAAAATACAGAGAACTCGCGGCTGATTTTGAAAAGCAGCAGGCGGAAGATGAAGACGCGTTTTTGTTCAATGAACAAGAGTTGGCCGAAGAAGAATCCGTACCTATTATTAAAGTAGGCGGCATGGAACCTGTTTTAGCTGTCAGAGAAGAAGAAGCAGAGATAACTTTAGAAGAAAGTGACGAAGCTCTTCCCCAAGTAGAAGAGCGTAGAATTATTGAGGTAAGAGAAGAAAAGGCTCCCTCTCTTATGAACCTGCTGGAAGGGCAGGAGCTTTATAAAGAGAGTCCTTATATTCCTCCGCAAAGGGCGGCTTATCCTCCGCCTCCGGCAGGAGCTTCGCCGTCTTACACTCCGTTACCGGAGACTTCTCCCGCGCCACCGGCTTATAACAGAGAAGAGCCGGCAGGAAAACCGGTGTCCGCACAGCTGTCCGGGGAAAGCCCTTCTTATAAGGATGAGCTTAAAGATCTTAAAAATGAAATAAGAAGTGCAATGGATGCTGCCACCAGAGCTCTCCAGCAAAATGTAGCGAATATGCAGGCCGGAGCACACCAACAAACGGCTGCTCCTTCTCCTATTGTAATCCCGCAGGTTACACCACAATATATTGCGGTTCCTCAAACTCCGCTTCCTGTTGAAATATCGTACAGGGAACCTAAGCGGGAACAGGGAGCGGATGAGGGCGAGGCAGGAGTCGCGCGCTTTACAGAGGAAGACGAAGAAGAACCTGTAATTCTGGGAACAGAACAGGAAGAACAGGAGCTCGAACCTGAAATTAACGAAGAGGAGTCATTAGGCAGGATTGATGAGGAGCCGGCAGTAGAGCTGCTGGAACAGGAGGAGGACGCACTATTCGAGGATGATGTGGCAGCAGAAAGCAAAACTCCTGAAGATGAGGAACTTATCCTCGAAGAGCAACCCGAGCTATTGGAAGAAAACTATGTTACGTCCGATTCCGGGGAGGATGATTATGAACATGTAAGGCAAAAAGCCTCCGAGCACGCTGATTTTTTTTCCAAAAAGGAGCGATTTAGAAATAAACAACCGGGAAAACTTCTTGACTATTTAACGAATATGGCAAATTATTTACCACAAGATAGACGATTTAATTTGTTAGAGTCTGAAATGCATATGAAAATGCAGTATTTACGGGCTAAGCTTTCTGGCAACAAAGGGTTAATAAGAAAGATACATGAACGGTTTCAAGATTACGTAAAACCAATAGGACCTGAATTAACGACAAATGCCATTAGTTCTACGTTTAGCTTTATAAAAAACCTTTCGTCATATATGCCGGATAAAGATATGGGGAATGTTATAGCTTTAAAGATTGATTCCATATTAGACAAGATGAGGAGCTCATAAAGAATGGAAAGGGAAAATGTATTATATGTAATGAAATCTTATATTGAGAAGATGCCCAGCCTGCCAACCACAGTGGCGAAAATTTTACAAATTTGTAATGATCCGAAGACATCTCCCACCGATTTAAACAGATTAATCAGCCTCGATCCCGTACTTATGGGTAAGGTGATGAAGTTAATCAATTCCGCTTATTACGGTCTTTCCCAAAAGATTACCTCACTGGTACGAGCTATTATCATGCTGGGAATAAACACGGTAAAAAACCTTTCGTTAAGTACTGCCGTATTGGCAAGTTTAGGTAAAAAAACAGATTTTCAAGCACTTAATATGGAAGGATTTTGGAAACATTCCATTTGTGTGGGGAGTACAGCGAAACTGATTGCAAAAAAACGGAATATTGATCCGAAATTACTCGAAGAATATTTTATTGCCGGGCTATTACATGATATCGGCAAAATCCCACTCAATAACAGGCTGTCGAAGAATTTCATCGAAGCCTTGGCCGAAGCGGAAAGGTCTCGACATCCCCTTTACTTCGCGGAGCAGCATGTCTTAAATGTGGATCATTCAGAAATAGGCAAATTAATTGTGGAAAGCTGGAAACTCAGCAAGGATATAGTAGATGTGGTACTCTTTCACCATAATTTGACCGAGTATCAGGGGGAACACCTTGATATTTTATATACGGTAGCGATTTCCAATTATTTTGCCAATGTAAGTGAGTTGGGCTTCTCCGGAGACCGTTTCCCGGAAAAAATACAGGATGATGTGTTCAACTATCTAGGTATCGGCTGGCAGTATCTTGAGGATATCGAGGATGATATTAAAAAAGAAATAGAAAAAGCTCAAATCTTTCTTGAAGTAGTCAAATAGGAGCAGTGCCTATGTCCATAAGTTTGCGTTTTTGGGGCGTACGGGGTTCGATTCCCTGTCCGGGAGCGGATACGGTAAAATACGGCGGGAACACAGCGTGTCTTGAACTGAGATTTCAGCCCATAAACCGTCTTATTATTATTGATGCAGGGTCCGGCATAAGAGCATTGGGCGATCTTTTGATGAAGCAGGATCTGCCAAAAGGCCCTATAAAAACTGAAATATTTCTTACCCATACCCATTGGGATCATATTATGGGCTTTCCCTTTTTTACTCCCATTTACATCCCCGGCACGGAACTGACAATTTACGGACCGGTCACCTACGAAGAGGATAGCCTGGACAAGATTGTAGGTGATCAACTGCGTTACCGCTATTTCCCGGTACGTCAGGCCGAGCTGGCCGCCAAAATCAAGTATGACCAGCTGCAGGAGTGTGAAATGGACTTGGGTGACGGGATTGTTATGAAGACAAAATATCTCAATCATCCCATTCTGTGCCTGGGCTACCGTTTCGAGTATCAGGGCAAAGTGCTGTGCACGGCTTACGATACCGAACCTTTTCAAAATGTCTTTGCCACAAACAAGGATTCACCTGATTTTGACGAAGAGGCTTTTAAGGAGGGTGAAATTGTGGCAAAACAGGAAAATGAAAAGGTATTGAAATTTTTCAAAGGCGCGGATGTCGTAATCCACGACACGCAATATACGCATAAGGAGTATCAGGCGGGAAAGGTAGGCTGGGGTCACAGTACGTTTGAATACGCCATAAACGCGGCCCATAAAGCCGATGTAAAAAGATTATTTCTCTTCCATCATGATCCGCTGCGTAAAGACAAGGAGCTCGCTGAACTTGAAACTTTATATAAAAATAAAGTTAAGGGGAAATCAACATTAGAGGTTGAAGCCGCACGGGAGGGCTTGTTTTTAGAAATTTAAATCTATTCTTCCTTTCGTTCCCAATATCTTTGAATCAAATAAAAATAAACTGGAAAAGTTCATTTCATATTTTATAATATAGTTATAAGTATATACTTTTGTCTGATTTATACTTTGGGGGATTAGCTCAGATGGTAGAGCGATAGGTTCGCAATCTATAGGTCAGGGGTTCAATTCCCCTATCCTCCAGATTTAGTAAGAATAGGCTGAGGAGGTAAAGGTATGCCAAAGAAAATTATTATGAAATTATGCGTTCTCCTGCTGATTATTATGTGTGTTGTGCCTGTATTCGCTCAGGAGGATGAATCCGTAGCCCCTGATGAAGGGGCAGGAGAGGAAAAACCAGCGGAAGGGAAAGTGGATCCGGTTTTCCCCGATGAGAACAAAAACATTATCTTTATCGAGGGTGAAAACGCGGTAGCCACCAATTTTTTCAAGGAATCCATTAAGAATTTCGGCTGCTCAGGTAAACAGACCCTGCAGTTAAGCAGGGCCACGGGCTTACAGGGCGGCGCGGCTTTTTATGCTGATTTTTTATTTTATGTCGAGGAACCGGGCACTTTTGAGCTGTGGTACGGAGGCACTCCGGCAGGGCCTCAGGGAGAGGATTTGGAATCGTATTCTTCGCCCTTCAGCTATATTATTGATGACGGACGCGCCATCGATGTATACCGCAGGCGCATGGTGGTAGTGGAACAGTACACACCCTCCTATTACTGGAATTTAGTCGGTGATGTGTCATTAGGCAGGGGTAAACACAAAATCAGGTTCGAAGTAAAAGAAAAACGTAAATATGACGGAAGATATTATTTTTATCTGGACTGTTTTTTCTTTGTGCGAAAAGTGGGCAGAAGCCGTTCCATAGGAACCCCGGTTCCTGAAGTGTTTCCCAAGAATATGGATAACAGAAGTATCAATAAACCGTTTTTAGCTATTGAGGAATATATAAAGAGAATAAATCGAAATCCTAATGATGTGAGACCTTACATCGAAGTATCGATGGTATACTCACTTTTGAGTAATTATCTCGACGCGCTGAAATATCTAAAAAGGGCTCAGGCAATTGATCGCGACAACCTGGATATAATGCTGCTCATTGCCAAGAATACCATTTGGGACGGAGATGTCGAGGGCGGATTAAAATACTACAAAGAACTTTTAGCGCTGGATCCCAAACGCTATGAAGTATGGCTGGAGGCGGGAAAGGTGGCGGCATGGACGGGCCGCTACAGAGAAGCGGTGGAATTCTTTCGCCAGGGATTGGAGCATTATCCCGATGATTTGGGTCTTAAACTTAATTGGGGAATTACGCTGGAATGGGCAAGCGAGGTGAGAGAAGCCGAAGGAATATACAATCAGGTAATCGAGAGCGCTAAAGGGGATAGATTAAAGCTGGGTGAACTGGCAGCGGAGTATGTTGTAAACGGTTATCCGCTGCGGGCGGCGGCCGTGTATGAGAATATGCAGACTCAGTTCCCGGAATATCTTGAGTATTATATTTTGCAGCAGGAGGTATACAATAAAACCGGCCAGCAGGAGCAGGCGGAAGCTCTTAACAAAAAAATCAAAGCAAGATTTTACGAATCGGAAAAACTGAACGCCTACCTGTCAATACAGAAAGAGAAACAGGGGATGAGGGAAGCTCTGCTGCAGGAATACAGAAAAGAACTGGAACGCAATCCGGACAACCTGGATCTGCGTGAACTATTGGCGCAGACCCTGTTTTGGAACGGTTTAACAAGAGAGGCGGTCAAGGAGTATCTGAATATACTTACCAATCATACGTACAGAGAAATCAAACTGTCGGATGCCAGAGCCTTTTCCATACTGGAAACACTGGACAAGCTCTATATTCTGTATACTTATTTTCACAATATACCCAATGTGGCTGCTGATAAGAAAAGGGAGGTAGATAACCAATTGGCTCTTGTCAAACGTTCCCGCGCACAATATGAAACAGTACTGAAAGATATCGAACTTAGTGAGAATATTATCGCAACATTAAAAAGCTCATTGACAGGTGATGAAGCACAGGATGCCAAGATTAAGGAATCGATCGCCGAAGCCGAAGCAAACTTGGCTAAACTGCAAAAAGAGAAGCAGGAGTTAAGCGGTAAAGTGGTTGAAGATCAAAATTTGATAAAAGAAAAGATAAAGGAGGGTTATGCCTATTTTGAAAGGTATACGGAAGCGGTAAGTGAGGTTGACGCATTAAAGACCAGAGTGGGTACGATTGAAGGCACTGAAGAAAAAGAGAATGAGACCTTCGAAAAGGTAAAAGAGACGACTACCTGGCAGTGGAATGAAGCCTTTGTTGTTGCAGAACTCAGGGAGCTTGAAGCGGAAAAGCTGTTTTTGGCGGAGCACATTCTGGCCAAGCTGGCTCAGTCGGAAAAACGGTTGGCGGATGCTGAAAATCAGATAAAGGATGATATAAAGAACATACCGACCCTTCCGGCTGAAAGCAAATACCTCTATGTGGAGACGCTGATCTGGCAGGGAAAAGGCAAGGACGCGCTTGCCTTTCTGGACAAGGAGCTGGGGACTATCAGTGAATACGCGGCTCACGCCGGTGAAGTCAAGCGGTTTTTGTTAAAATACGCAGCCGTAAGTCAGTATACCGGCAGTGTAAGCGATGATTACGAGCAGGAACTGGCTAACTTGGCAACCAAGTTTGCGGGTATTGTTTCCGAAGCCCAGGGCAACAAGCAGGTTGTGGAGCAGACAATCGATCAGCTGCTTGAACTCTATTCCCAGAGGCTGGTCAGGACCTTCTTTTACAACCAGCAGAATACCTACCTGCTGAGAAACGAATTGGGTAAATTCTATCTGGAAGAAGAAAACCTTAATGCGGCCATCCGTCAGTTTGAACAGGTGCTGGCCATGGATCCCAATGATATGGGTGCTATCTATCAGCTGGGACTGGTCTACCGCTGGAAAGGCGACTGGAGCGCTGCCATGGATCATTTTAAGCGTGTGTATGATAATGATCCTGCGTATGAGCGCACCATGGCTTTCTATAACGATCTGGCGCGGCAAAACTCACCCCTGGTTCAATATAGTTCGAATTATATTATGGATACGGCAGGGGTTATAGAGCTGGAAAGCGATTTGGACTACACAGCTCCTCTCAGCACCATGTGGGCCTTCAGGGCCGGATATGATATCGATTATTACACATATTACAAGGAATGGTCGACCGCGGCTGAACCGTTTACGTATAATTATCATGATATAAAGCTGGGGGTGTCATTTTATTATATTGACTGGGGGTTAAGGCTGACACCTTATGTGGGAGTAAGAATTTTAATGATGGATGAATTTTATGACCTTATGCGTAAAAGTGACTTTAGTGAAGAAGCATATTCCCCGGAGTCGATTTTCGCATATTTGGATGTTCCTGAACCGTATCTATATCTTGAAGCTGCCTTGTGGGAAACGGGTATTTTAACAGCTTCTTTAAGAGGAGGTTATGAACGCTACCACGAAACATACGCTTACTTTTTAGAAAATGTGTATGAGTTGTGGGGAGAACTCAACCTGACACTGAAGTTCAGCTTTATCGATATCCCTGTTATAAAAGGCACCAAAATCAGGCTGTACGGCAAAGGAGAGATGCTTGATGATGATAATATCATCTATGAAGCCGCCGGATACCTGGATATGACCTTCCTGCAGCTGGAGTATCCGGTTTCCCTTGAGATGACCCTTCTGGGCCAGGCCTGGTATCAGGACAGCACGGATGATGTCGCAGGAGAGGGCATTTATTACAAACCCCAAAACAAGTATCAATTTTTCGGAGGATTGGCTGCTGCACTTTATTTTCCTGTGGCTGAAGGACATATCATAGGGATTACCGTGCAGGTACAGGGCGGCCCTTATAGTGAATATGCATGGCCCGGTGAACAGATGGATTTTCTAAAAATCGAAGGAGACTTAATACTTGAATATGCTGTGGATACGTTACGATTTTTCCTGGCAGCCAATTATCAGGGTACATATGAAGAAAGCGGATTATTGAAAGAATTAAGTTATGGTCAATTATCGATCAAACTCGGCCTGGAAGCCCGCTTCCCCGGACTGCTTACACCGTAATGAAGGAATCGTGTTGAATGTAATACAAGGGGCCGTTTAAAAGACGGCCCTTTGTAATAAAGGGTAAATACAATGAGAATTAATGCAATGAATTGACATTTAATTAAAAAAAGTGTTTTAATAGTAACGAACGCCCGGATGGTGAAATTGGTAGACACGCTAGGTTCAGGGTCTAGTGGGGGCAACCCTGTGCTGGTTCGAGTCCAGTTCCGGGCAAGCAAGAGGTTGTGCTTTATCGTGCAGCCTCTTTTTTTATGCGGCTTGATTATTATGACCGCTGATAAAATTCAATATCAGCACCCAAAAGCAGATGACCAGATTGAACATAGGCACCTGTAACGCCATGGGCAGGCAGTAAATGATTGCGACCGCGGGTATCCATACCACCCATGTGGAAAATATTACGGAAGGAATTTTAAAGGTGAACAGATCTTTGGTGATTTTTTCTTTAAGTGTGGCAAATGAAAAATTGCAATCCTTCCATAAAAATGCGATGGTTAAAGACGGAGCCGCCCACAGAGGGGAATAGACGAACTGGTCTATAAAGGTCTTTTGGACAATCACGGCAACACTGGGATCATAGCCGAAGATAATTCCCTGCAGCCGGTAGAAGGAGTCCACTTCCATGCCTTTCCAGGCCCAGAGCAGCAGATAAAATAATAATTCTTTGTGCGTCGATTTTTTAGGGATTTGTTTTGTTGCCAACAGGTACAAAAAAGGAATTAATCCTCCGAAAAGCGCGGTCGAGATTGCGGAAAAAAGAAAACCGTATTCGGTTTTTAATACTGCAATATTTTCAAAAAGATTTTTTGCAAAACTGTTAAAATAATAAGCGAGTGCTATGCTTAAGGCAACTGCCTGCAGCACCAGACCGGGTACTATATGTGCGCGCATGCCTTTTGCCGCCGCGTGGAGAAAGCTCTGTTTTTTGCGGTCGTTTGTATTAGTCATGATGGTTTATGTTAAGGGTTTTACTATATATTACTATTAAAAAAATAACAATCTAATCGATGCCGACTCTTTTTAATCGCAGTGAATTACTCACCACATTGATTGAACTCAATGCCATGGCCGCCTCGGCTATGGCCGGATGGAGTAAACCCAGTACAGCCAGGGGAATGGCTATTACATTATAGAAAAAAGCCCAAAAAAGGTTCTGGATAATTTTTCTAAACGTGGCTTTGGAGAGTTTGATCGCCCTGACCACTCCTTCAAGACTTCCGCCCACAAGAGTGATATCCGCTGCTTCAATGGCGATATCCGTTCCCGTGCCTATGGCGATTCCCACATCGGCCTGTTTTAAGGCGGGCGCGTCGTTGATGCCGTCACCCACCATGGCCACCGTACGGCCCCGCTTTTGCATCCTCTTAATCATGGTAATCTTATCCCGCGGCAGCAGTTCCGCGTGTACTCTGTCGATCCCGACGTTAGCGGCGATTGAGACGGCTGATTTTTTATTGTCCCCTGTCAGCATAACCGTTTGGATACCGAGGTTATGCAGTTTTTCCAAAGCCTGCTTGGAATCGGGTTTTATGGTATCGGTGACAGCTATGATGCCGATGGCTTTTTTGCCTTCCGCAAAGATTATTACCGTGTATCCTTTTCCCTGGTATGTATTTATCTCAGCCTGGAACTGAGTAACCCGGATGTCAAGCTCCGTGAAATATTTTTTGCTTCCCGCCGTGTATTTCTTATTATTCAGTGAGGCTGTGATGCCTTTACCTGTAAGTGAAGTGAATTTTGCCGGTTTTATAAGAGTAACATGCTGTTGTTTGGCATAGGAAACAACAGCCGCGGCCAAAGGGTGCTCCGAAAGTGATTCCACAGAAGCGGCCAAACGTAAAAATTGTTTTGAGTCATAACTTGTCTTGAAATCAACAACGCCGGGTTTACCGCTGGTGATGGTGCCGGTTTTGTCGAATACTACCGTATCTATCTTCTGAGCTGTCTGAATGGCTTCTCCGTTCCTGATCAGTATTCCATTGATCGCGCCTTTGCCCATTCCCACCATAAGCGCAGTGGGCGTGGCCAAACCCAGTGCGCAGGGACAGGCAATGACTATGGTGGCAATAGCCGCAAACAGGGCCAGAGAAACCAGACTTGTTTTCAAGGTTAACCAGGGCAGGATGGGCGTAAACAGGCTTATTATGGCTTTTCCTGTTTCGGGAAATACCAGCCAGAAGACGAAAGTTCCCATGGCGATAGCAAGGATAACGGGCACGAAAACCGCGGTAATCCTGTCGACAAAGGTTTGGATGGGAATCTTAGAGCTTTGGGCCTGCTCCACCATCCGGATGATCTGGGCTAAAAATGTCTCTTTGCCGATCTTTTCTATCCGGACCTTTAAAGCGCCCTGCCCGTTTACCGTTGCTCCGATTACCTTATGGCCGGGGAATTTATCAACAGGAACGGATTCGCCCGTGGCAATCGCTTCATTCACCGAGCTTTCCCCTTCCACTATTACTCCGTCCACGGGTATTTTCTCGCCCGGCTTAACCAGAACCAGGTCCCCTATTTTTAAGGACTCCACCGGAACCTCGCGGGTGCTGCCGTTTTTTACGATAAGATGCGCGCTCTTAGCGCCCAGTTCCAATAACTGTTTTATGGCCCGGGAAGCCCTGCCCGTAGCCATCTCTTTCAGGTAGTTGCCAATGAAGTTGATGGACATTATCATGGCGCCCACTGCCGCGAAACTTTCAATCTCTAATCCGGTAAGTCTGAGGATGCCGGTACTGAAGGCGGCTATGGTACCGATTCCGATAAGCGAGTCCATGTTAAAAGATACAGTTCTAAAAGAAAATATGGTCGCTCTGATAACCGGAAAACCGATGATGAAAATTACCGGGAAAGCGATAATGAGATCAAGGATGAGCGGAAACGGTGGTTTCGCGATAAAGAAACCGAAGAACATTTCTCCGAGCATCTTAACGGTGAGCGGTACTGTCAGCGCCCAGGCCCACAATAAGCGTACCTTTTCTTTACGCACATGAGCTGCTTCCTGCCGCACCCTGTCTCTGATGTTTTCCAGACTGTATCCTGCCTGTTTTACTTTTTTCTTAAAAAGTCTGGTGTCTGTTTTATCTCTGAGATATGTTATGCGGGCTTTTTTGTCAGCAAAACTTACATGTGCATTTGTCACACCCGGAATATGCTTTAATGTTTTTTCAACCGTGAGGGCGCAGGAGGAGCAGGACATGCCCTGTACCGAATACTCGGTATATTCGCTTTGTGTATGTGTTCGCTGTTCCGCTGTTTTCACTTTACTCATAGTCTTGTCTCTCTGCAGGGCGGCAGGTGTTGAGAACCGCTAGGCCGCGTCATATCCTGTGTCTTGAATAATTTTAATGAAATGCGCTTTATCTTTGGAGCCGGTCGTAATTACTGCCTTTTTCTTTGCTAAATTTACATCAGCGGCTTTTACATCCTGATCCGCCATAAGCGCCTGTTGTATTCTCTGCGCGCAGGAATGGCAGGCCATACCCTTTATTTTTAGCGTGATTGTGTTGTTCATATTACACCTCCTTCGTGTACTGGTGCGTGATTTTGCTCTGTTTGTTATTCATATCACAACAGTCCAAACGTTTATTGCCGTAAAGCTTATTGTTTGATTCTGCCAAACGTTCGAAGTAAGCGTTTAATTTTTTACCTATCCTCTTAAAAAATTTTTTCATACCAACCTCCTACTGAATACACTGTTTTAATTTTTCAAACTCTTGTGAGGTTATTTCTCCCTTTGCCAATCTTACCTTTAAGATATCAAGCGGTCCCGGGGTTGATTTTTGCTTTTTTATAATTATTACTACTCCGGTTATAACTCCTCCGAAAAGAATAATGACAACTATCCAAAAGACAACTCCTCCCCAAGGCATGAAAGCGAATGGGCCCCTGCCCATTCTCCCCCAATGCGGATGGTCGCCATTATAATTCATCATAGGCCTGCCCCATCCTCTCATCATGCCCGGGCCATAGAATCCGGGACCTCTCATGCCAGGCCTGCGAAACGGGGTGCCGTAACGATCTCCGCTTTTCAGATACCTGTAGCCCATTGCTCTATGCATGGCGCGCAGGCTTTCGGAGTCTTCTCCTCCCATCATCTCGTCCATCCACTCGTGCTCTCTTTCATCCGGATGATTCAGACTCATCACGGCATCGCCCAGTTCTTCCAGCAGGTCTTCATTTACTTTATCAGGATCTATTGCCTGGTTCTCGCTTACACCCTGCTCCTCGCGGATTGATGCCATAAGGTCTTCTATGCTTTTATCTGTTTCGCCGTCATGCGCCGCAAGCGGCATGGCAACGAACATGATAAACATACTCAAAGCAAACATATTACATAATGTTTTTTTCATTTTTTACCTCCGCAAATTTTTTATTTCCGACCCTCCACCCTTCTCTTTTTTGTATGCGGGTGATATTTACCCCGCCTTTCTGAACTTGGAGAAAATACCTATAATTTCGGATATCTTCTGGTTTTTGTCTTCGGGGTCATCGCTTTTCATGCTCTCCGCCACACAGGTGTGCAGATGCTGATACATAATCAGATCTTCAACTTTGTTAATGGCGGCCGCGCTGGCTCTGGTCTGGGTGAGAATGTCTATGCAGTACCTGTTTTCGGACACCATTTTTTGTATCCCCCCGATTTGGCCGGCTATTTTTTTAAGTCTTTCCAGCACCTCTTGTTTTTGACTCTGGTTCATCATAACTTACAAACTCCTTTATTGTTCTTCATATAATATACTATACCCAGGTAGGGTAGTCAAGAAAAATAACATATTCCCTCCTGTAGCATCTTCCCGCCCGTTACTGTTATGAATGATCATTATTTGGTACTGTCTGTCATAATATCCCGTCTGAATTATTGGTAATATGTGTTATAGTTATATACAGATATAACATATGGGGAGGTTATATATGGATAAGAAAGTGTTGGCGGTAATGTGTCTTGTTTTTATGCTTAACGCCGCGGGTTTTGCCCAGCAGAGCATAGGCCGGCCTATTATTGTGGGCGGGCATGCGGGTACGGCCTTCTCTGATCTGGGTGTTCTTGATGGAATTATCATCGGCGCGAACGCTGAGTATTATTTTTTCCCTTTTCTCTCGGCGGTGGCGCATATTGATGTTTGGCTGATTACCGACATTATATATGCGGAATCGCTTGGACTCAATCTGCATTTTTTAGGCCCGGAAAATTTCGATCCGTATCTGGGCTGTGCTGTTTGGCTGGGTCAGATATACTCTCAGGCTTTAACCGTGATTGACGTGCCTGCCGTCCTGGGGGTAAATATAAGATTGAGTGACGCGATCGGCATCCAGGTCCAGGGCAGGCTTTATTTATTAAGTTTGCCGGTTGTTTTAATCGAGGCCGATCTGGGTTTGTTTTATCAATTTTAAAATTACCTGTGTGTCTCAATATAAGCGTCACTCTTACCTTTCATAAGCAGGGCAATTTTTTTCAGAAGTGCTTTTCTGGTTCGCGCCTGGGGACTACATTGCAGTTTAATTCCGGTTATCAAGAGAGAAAGCCCTAAAGGAAGAAAAATCAGACCTGAGTATGCGCCATATATAAAGATGAACATGCAGCAAATAAGGGTAAATACACCGAATCCGATAAAAAAAAGCCTCCTAACCAAAAGCGCACGCCCCCGGAATCAGACAGTGAGGATTGTTAAGTATTTTATTCATTAAGCTGCGCAGCGCATACAGTGTATTTGTTCCTATCTGATCATACTCTGCGCGCAGAACCGCATCAATAATTGAAAGCAGATCATTGTGCGCTTGTGACGGTATTGCAATTGGATATGCAGTATGCAAGCGTTTGATAGCTTTCAGTAACAAAACAAACAGCCTCAAATAGAGACTCTTTAAATCGGCCGGCAATAAGCTGCTCGTTAATCGTGTACAGTATCTTCTGACCAGAGTGAACAGTTCATAAAAAACAAGCCGCTCAATACCGCGCTGCTTTTGTGAATTTGTGCTGTATTTTTGGTCGGAGAGAGCATAATCTGATTTATATAACATTAAGGAGATGTAAATAACTTCAGCATTATACTGCAGTTTTTGTTTGAACTCGCGTAACATATCCAGTAGTAAAAACAGGCTTGTGTTTTCTGGATTCAAGCTGATTTTAGCACATGCAAGTTTCTCAAGTGATAGTTCCAACACTGCGGAACTAGCCATGTTTAGTATAAACCGATCACCTAACAGCGGGTATCTGTTTTTGATTTTGACTGTTTTAAGGATTTTTCTCATCCACTTCTGCTCGCGCTTGATACTGTGTGTGATAAACAGTCTATCTTCGTTTTCATAGACACTCTGGTACAGCAGCTTTTCAATACCGGTAACGGTTCGCCCAATGGCAGTGAGTGCCAGTTGTATTCCTTTCATTCTTTGAACATCGGCTATGGAGTCAGGCAAGGGTATGGATGAAAGATTGTCATGTACGGCCCTAAAACCGATGGAGTTTGAATGCATGCTCACTCCTTAATCGATATTATCCAAGTGATTTTTTCAAACACGTTTCTGGCTGAGCCTATTGAGCGTAAGAAGTCGCTGTTTTTGATTTCTTCCATGAAGTTTGAGGTTTCAGCTCCAATTTTCGCCAGATATTTTACGAGAGCGGAAAGCTTGGTTTTTTGCTGGTTATTGAATGTGATATCCTGAGGCAGTGCTTCTGACAGCGTTTGTGCGTGCTTAATAAGGGTTTGTACGTCATGCAATAGATTGCTGAAATAAAACGCCATCTGTTCTCTGTCGTTATAGGTATATACACCGCTCATGGCCATCCAGGCGTACTCTTCGGCTTTTTTATATACGTGTTTGGTAAAATCTACCAAATTACCAAGATATTCCAGATATGTCGCCGCCGAGTTATTCTTTTTGGGGGCACTCGTCAATAGCTTGATATAGTCCCGCATAAGAGAATCTTTGTACTCCGCGATGAAAACGCTTTGTAAACAGGAGCCGATCCTTGCTTTGTTGGAATTCACTTTGGCCAGTGCCCAGTCCAGAATTCCAATAGCTCTGTTTGCTTCATCTACACGATTTATCTCTAAAAAATAATTGGAGCGGGATAGTTCCAATGCTTTAGGATCAAGGGGAAAAAGCAGGAGCTGCTTTTGAATAATACCGTCTTCGTCACATACCAGATCCAGTTTGATGCTGCGGTCGGAAGAGAGTGTACTGTCTGTATGCAGTATTTTTTCACCGTTAAAAACCGTTTGTTCGGTTATTTTCTCGATGCTTTTAATAAGAGCTGCAAATTCATCGTTTAATTTCATGTGCTCCTGATCATTGTACACGGAATTACACGCCTGTACGGCCAGTTCCCGCATGTTAATCAGCTTCTCAGTAATCAGTTCATGGGCATTCCTTAACGTTAACAGGACAAGTGTGCTTTGAGTATTTATTGAATGTTCGGGTTGGGCAGTGTATGCAAGATTTTTAATGGTAAGAGAATATGACTTTAAAAAATACTGCATGCTTTCCTGGTACATGGAATCGAAGCTCAGCTTGGAATAGGGATCATGCTCCGGCAGTTTTTTTGCCAGTTGGTCAAGATTCTGCATGCTTTGTTTTATCTTCCCGATTGAGGTATCCAATGCGGCAATAAACTGATTAGTTTTCTGTTCTGACGTAAAAGCCTCGTAGACATCCCATTTCCATGGTTGAGCCATGTTGCCGGGGACTACCAGACTTACTGCGGTAAGTGTGGGTATATATACACGTGTGCTTTCGGACATCTCCGCTCCCAATAAAATATACATGGATGACGTGGCCTGTTCATGATTCCTGCTGAATCTGCCGGTAAGAAGCGACATGCCGTTGAAATGACCGTGGGAAGCCAGCCTGTTAACCTCATCAATCAGCTGTTCCGTGTGAAATGCCAGGGCTTCTGCTGCCTTTTTATCGGGGAGTGCTTTCAGATTCTCCTTGGCTGCGGACTTGATTTCCTCTAAAAGTTCTATTGAAAGCGACATATACCGGACAGCCGTGCTGAGCATTGTTTCCTGCATAGTCATGGTCGGTATGTCGAAGATTTTAGATTTCAGCGCATAATAACTTGCTCCCTGATCCAAAATCGTATTGAACTTTTCAAAAGAGTCTATACGGCGCAGATAGGAGTTTATTCTAACCTTCTCGAATGTTATAAGTGCATAAAAATCCTCATATACACTCTCCCAGGTGTCCTTTGTTTTGGTTATGTCCATTTCCTGCAGCTGCTGGAATATAACGAAAATTTTATCCGGACCGTCGGATTTTGTATCCATGTAACCCAGGGGCATCCGCTCGCCCTGATCCATATTCTCACCCGCCCATACTCGGAAATCATAGAGAGGGTTGCTCCAGTAGGAACCGGACATGCCCGTTCTATAGATATTGTATTCGAATATGGTCTGGATTTTATTCAACGCCTTTTTTACTGTTTGGATATGGGCAGAATTTTTTTGCTTGGCATAGCTTTCTGCAGCCTGTTTTATACGGTCCAATTGGGCGGTAACAGCATCAAGGTCGGAAAGCAGGTTCTTGAAATGCTGGCGTGACAGATTGAAATGCGGTTTTGTTGTGGTATTATCGGGTTCTGTCCTGTTATCTACGAGTATATTTAAAGCCTGGTCGTTTTTTTCAATTTCCTGGTCAGGTATAGGTACTTCAATAAATTCATTAAGATCGCTTAAAAACTCCATGATACACCTCCGTTTTTAAAATGAAGATATATTATTATTGTAATGCAAAAATAAAATTTTAACTATGCATAAAATGTTTTCACTGCTGGTTTAATCCACATTCAGAAAAAGCAGTTCATAGCAGAATGTCTCTACTATATTAGGGATATAAAGCTGAATTCTTAACTGCTTTAATAAATCTTTTTGTATGGTAACGGTGGCAGAGTTGCGTCCGGCATTTGATTCGGTAAAACAGACGGGAGCCGTTAGCAAGTTGAAGTTTTGATCGTTATAAAACAACAGGTAACATGACTGAATGCCACTCTCAGAATAGTATTCTATAAAAGAACCGTCGGGAAGTTTTTCAGTAATTTTCTCTTTCAATTTTGGATCATATGTTATGGTTATAAGACACAGGTTATTCTCGTATTTTATATTTAGGCTAAACATTCTGCTAAATCCGGCCGGGGGACTGGCGGCATCGACCGTTACTTTTATAAGCGAGGCGTGTAAAAACAAACCGGGCAAAATAATGAGAGTTAAAACTAAAAACACGGTTTTCATGTGTGCTTACCTCTTCAAGACTATTATAGCACTAACGGACTTAAAAAAAATACCGTTTTTAATTCTACCAGCTGTTCCAGTGAATTTTTTCTTGCGCTTTTACCGGACGCTGCCTGGTTTGTTTTGCCTGATCTCCGGGATATCCCAAGGCCAGATAGCAGGCGATTTCATAATCCTCCGGACTTTTACAGATTTCTTTAATATGGTTGATTTCTTTACTAAAGGGGATTCTGGTGACACCGTAAATGCCTTCGGCAGCTGCTGCAATCAGCATGTTTTCGATGCAGCACCAGATCGAGGCTAACGCATTCAAATCGGATAGGCTTTTGGGTTTTAAAAGCGGTCCGGGCTGACGGAAGAAGGGGAGGATCAGACAGCCAGCCGTGAGCAGCATGGTATACTGTTTGGGCACTGCGGCAAGGTAACATGCCCGCTGGACAGAATCCGTGCTGTTCCAGCTGTCGAGCCAGGCTTCAATCCCTTTTTGTGTATACTTCTTTTGTATCTTATCGATTACTTTCAGACGGGCTGCTCGATCCTGAACTATAACGAATTCCCATTCTCGCAGATGATTGTTTGAAGGCGCACATAAGCCCGCATTAATGATTTTCTTAATAATTTTTTTATCGATGGCCTGATTTTTAAAATCCCTGATAGATTTTCTTGAAGCTAAAGCTTTATACGCATCCATAATACTCCTCCGTATTAATATTGGTACTCTTTTGTATTATTCTCCGGCCACCAGAACCCGCTTTTAACCAGTCTGTCCTGAAACTCTTTGATTTTTCCGTCAATTTTTTTTTCTTTGGGAGGTAGGCCTTCCCATTTCGTGTAATACCAGTCCAGATAATGGCGGAATCCTTGCTTTTCCCAAGCGTCTGATAAACCAATATGTTTTTGGGGATCATCATATTCTGCGATAATTCGGTCTAAGGCGGAATTATCCGGTAGTTTATATTTTCCGTAATGAACAATGAATTCCGGACTCAAACGACCTTTTTGAGATGCCGGCTCCTCATCCGCATATCCCAATACAACCGTGATAAGCGGAAAGCAGGATGTTTGCGGCAGGTTGAGGCTTTTATAAACATTGTCCAAACTGTTTCTGTGCAGACCGTTTGTGATCAGACTATCAATACCAAGCGACGCGGCGGCAATTACCGCGGTTTGGGCGGCCAAAATCGTATCAGTTGTACCGGTAATGAATCCGATGATATTTTCGCTGTCATAGGCATGTCCCAGGCGGTCGGCCGTTTGCCCGATCCGATTGAAATCAACACAGTATACCAGTGCCCGGCTTCCTTGATACCCGAACAACTCCCGCATTTCCTTACGGTCATCAAGAACAATGATCGCATAACTTTGGCGGGCCGAGGCATTGGCCGTTTTCATACTCGCCTTTAGAATTTGATTCAACTCTTCCTGGCTTAATTCTTTTTCACTGAAATTCCCGTGAATGCTTCTCAAGGCATTGATTGTTTGTAAGGTGTCATTCATTATCTTTCTCCTCATCGATCAAATTATTCAGAATCCGCTCAAGGCTGTCTTCAAAACTGCTGATCTTCTGATCCGTAAATCCTTTGTAAAACACTTTGTTCATTTCCTCGGATACAGCCAGATACTGTTCCTGGAATTTTTTATCTTTTTCCGTACGGCTGATAATGATTTTTCTTCTGTCATCGGGCGAGGGCATTCTTTTTATGAATCCGCTTTGTTCCAATCTGTCCAGCATACTGGTAAGTGTTGATTTTTCCAGTTGGGTTTTTTCCGATATTTGACTGATGGAAATGTTATCTTTTTCCCAAAGCGCAAAGAGGATCCGGCCTTGGGCAGAGTTGATTTCTTCGATATGATGTTTCTTCAACAGCTTATTAAAAATCCTTCCCCCGACCTGATGTATTTTGCTTATCAGGAATCCGCCCTTTCTTTTCAGCCGCATCTTCATTTCCTTGTCAAACAGTATTATATAAAATAGTACTATATAAAACTAATTATGTCAACAGCCTTTTTTAACAGAATAGGTATTTTCTTTTATAAGGATAAGAATCGTTCATTTTTTAAGCGCTGTAAGTTTGTAAAAGCGCCGTTTACCGATTTTCAAAATTTTACCAAAAATATGGTCCGCATCCATAACAGCATTAACATCTGAAATCTTTTGACTGTCGATTGATACTCCGCCCTGCTCAACCAGCCTTCTTGCTTCACTAAGTGAGTTTACAAGCTTATAATCACGCAATAAGTTGAGAAGCGGAAGGCGTTTTTCCTTGATAAGGACTTCTGCAATAACGGATGGGGCCTGCTTCCGCGAAAACACCTGTAGAAATTCCCGGCAGGCCTGATCCGCTGTTTTTTTATCGTGATACAGCGACACGATTTCCCGGGCCAGCATGAGTTTAATATCGCGGGGATTTTTCCGTTGTTCCTTCAGGTCTTTTTCAATGTTTGTGATTTCTTTTTGATTGAGATCCGTAGCATAGGTAAAAAAGTGAATGATCAGATCGTCTGCAATGGACATTGTTTTTCCCACCATATCTTCTGCGGTTGAGAATACCGGAATATCATTACCCAAAGATTTGCTCATTTTTTGACCGTCGGTACCTGAAAGCAGAGGCAGAAGCAGGACGATCTGCGGCTTCAATCCTGCCTGAACCATCACATCCCGTCCGCAGAGAATATTGAATTTCTGGTCGTTTCCACCGACCTCGACATCCGTCTTTGTTTTTACGGAGTCAAAAGCTTGAAACATGGGATAAAACAGTTCGTGAACACCGAGGCGGGCACCCTTTTCCATTCTCAATCTAAAACTGTCGTGAGCCATAAGCTGTGCCAGCGAGAAACGGGCCGCTAATGTCATAAATTCATCCAAACACATATCTTTAAACCATTCCGAATTAAAATACACTTCAGTCTGCTCTTTATTAAGGATTGAAAAAATTTGCTCGGTATAAGAATGTGCGTTTTTCAGGACCTGTTTGAATAAAAGCTGCGGCCGCTCCCTGTTTTTACCGGTGGGATCGCCGATTTGAGCGGTAAAGTCTCCGATAATGAGTACCGCCGTGTGTCCCAGGTCTTGAAGCTGTCGAATCTTGCGAAATGGCACCATATGCCCGATGTGAATTTTTGCCGCTGTGGGGTCAATACCGATTTTTATGCGCAGCGGTGTGTTGCTTTCAAGTGAGCGTTTTAGCTTAGACCGGAGCTCGGGCAGAGGAATAACCTCAACGGTTTTTTCCATGAATACGTCGAGCTGTCTCTCAATTTCTGTGCGCACAATCTCCTCCTCATAAAAATTCAAAAAAAAAGGGTGACCGCTCCGGGAGTGGCCACCCTTATAATATGCTTCATGCACAGTTATTACTCCGGCGGCCTGAACCTCCTCATTTTTGAGTCGATGTAATAATAATAACTCGTTATGATAAGCATATTGAGATCATTATTTGATTTTCCGGCTTTTATGTCAAGAATATATTATTTTTCTTTTATTCGCTGCGTTTAGATTGTATTATATAATATAAAACTTATAACAAGCTGATTTAAGATGCGTACACTATCACGTCTTTTAAAAAGTAAATCTTCAGCACAACTGCTAAATATTGCCGTACTATTGTCTGTAATCACTATCGGCTATAATATAATTGAAGGCCTGATTTCAATTTTTTTCGGAACCCAGGATGAGACATTAGCCCTGTTCGGCTTCGGCGCGGACAGTTTTGTAGAGGTAATGTCGGGAATAGGCATTCTTCATATGGTTATTCGGATAAAAAGGAATGCACAGTCTGATAGAAATCGCTTTGAGCGAGGTGCCCTGCTTATTACCGGGATCAGTTTTATGCTGCTGAGCGGGGGATTGATTATAGGCTCGCTGCTTAATATTGTATATCAGCACCAGCCGCTGACAACAGTTCCGGGCATAATTATCTCACTCATTTCACTTATAACCATGCTGTTTTTATATTATACCAAGTTAGGAACAGGTAATGCCCTTGATTCAAAAGCCATAATAGCCGATGCCAAATGCACGCTCACCTGCTTTTATTTGTCGGGTATATTATTAGGTTCAAGCGTCTTGTACGAACTGTTTGCGATAGGATACTTCGATGTTATCGGAAGCATGGGGATCGCGGTTTTTGCCTTTAAAGAGGGATGGGAATCGATAACCGCTTTCTTACAACGGAAAGCGGTATGTAATTGCGCGGATTAATGTCTAAACAAAAAAGGAGTGATGTATGAGTGAATATTTTTCGGACCAGGAAAAACAGGAAAAACTGAAAACCATTATTAAGCGGCTTCACCAGGGGGAGAGTGTT
Source organism: Spirochaetales bacterium (assembly GCA_016930675.1). Taxonomy (GTDB): domain Bacteria; phylum Spirochaetota; class Spirochaetia; order SZUA-6; family RPPD01; genus JAFGGG01. Next base: position 34,394 of record JAFGGG010000003.1, on the reverse strand, counting down.
GACGCGGTAAAGCAAGATTTTCATAAACTTATTAGGAATGTAAGCCCTGAGGAGATTTCCCGGATGGAGCAGACATTGCTTGAGGAGGGATTTCCTATCGCCGAAATCCAGAGGTTATGTGAAGTACATATTGAAGTATTTAAGGATTCACTTTCCAAGCAGAAAACAGCGGCCAAGCTGCCCGGACATCCCGTACATACGTTTCTGGCGGAAAACAAAGAGATCAAACAGAGAATAAAACAACTGAAGGCTCTTTTGCGCAAAGTAAAAAGAAAAAAACAGGATGATACTATCTATCAGCAGTTTAAAAGTAAATTCAATGAATTAAAACCAATCGAACTGCATTATCAGAGAAAAGAAAATCAACTGTTTCCCTATCTTGAGCAAAAGGGATTTACAGGACCTTCTAAAGTCATGTGGGGTAAGCATAATGAGATTCGGAAAAGAATAAAGCAGTGCGATCAGCTGTCCGATCAGGGATCAATCTCCGCACTTGTAAAAGAGTGCGGTTCACTATTTTCAACAATCTCAAGCATGATTTTTATGGAGGAAAAAATCCTCTTCCCTACTGCTTTAAAGAAACTTACGGACAGGGAGTGGGCAGAGATCCGTAAGGGAGAAAAAGAAATCGGCTATGCCTGGATAAAGCCGGGTAATGTCTGGGATGCGGGTATTGCCGCGCAGAAAATCGTGAAAGATGAGATTGCCCGTAAAACAGAAAGCATTTCTCAATCCGCATCCGCTATTAGTTTGGATGTAGGGGCCCTCAGTACGGAGCGGATAAATCTTATGCTGAAAAGCCTGCCCTTTGATGTTACGTACGTGGATGAACACGATAAGGTTTTATATTATACGGGCAGCGAAGAACGGGTGTTCCCCCGCAGTCCGGCCATTATCGGTCGTAATGTTCAGAACTGTCATCCGCAAAAGAGTGTGCATGTGGTTGAAAACATTTTAAAAGCCTTTAAAGAAAAAAAGCAGCAGGTTGCAGAATTTTGGATTACCATGAACGAGAGATTTATTCATATCCGCTATTTCCCCATCTACGATGAACAAGGCACTTATAAAGGGGTGATCGAAGTGACTCAGGACATCACGGATATTAAAAAGTTGGAAGGCCAGCGCCGCTTACTGGATTGGTAGATATCCGTATGGATTTCTATGATATACAGGCGCCAGCCTGCTATTCAGGAATATAATACTTCCTTAACCAGGTCTCTCAGACCGGTTTCAATTCTTTCCTTGTAATCAAGCACACGCGCAACATAGTTAAGGGTAAGCAGCGGCGCGCCTTTGCTGGAAATCCTGCCTTCGCCTGCATTGTACATAGAAAGCGCTACAATTTCATTATTTCCTTGTTCCAGACAGTATTTCAGATATTTCAGGCCGAAAAGGGTGTTGGTTTCGACAGAGAAGAAATCATCTTCGCTTAATTCCGGAAATGATTTGGAGTTAAGCTGGAAAAGACCTCGATCGATTGATTCATCCTTATTTATATTTTGTGCATTTATATCGAATCCGCTTTCTCTGCTGCATAAAGCAAAAGCCAAAGCCGGAGAGATGTTATACATGTCGGCGTATTTGAGAATGGTTCTCGTTATTAATTCCGACCGGGTTATTTTCGTATAATATGATATAAGTATTTTTTGGGTAACTTCATTGCGGTAAAGCGTTAGGCTGAGATCTTCTTCGACAATTGCGGTCAAATATGTTCCCAGTACTTTTCTGTCAGCCAGATTTTTTTGCGGCTGCCCGCCCTGGGAAAATGAGGTTTTTCCCTCAAACGGAATATATGATGAGACAATAATTATTGATATAAGCAACAGGATACCTAATTTTGGAATAATAACCTCCCTTGAACAATAATAGTTGCTTTTGCTTCCAAAAAAACCACCATTTCAGGTGGTGGTATATGGATAATACTTAATTTAAGCTAACGTGCCCTCCGTAGAGAACAATTTAGCACTTAATATAACTATTTTTTCTGCCATCGCCAAGAAAAAAGTGAGAGTATTATAGTTGGACGGTATAAGGATTAAGCAGTCTGTTCTTGAATAAGGACTATGGTGTAGGCTTCAATTGCCTGTTCCTGTCCCGTAAAACCTAAACCCTCTTTGGTTTTACTCTTTATTGATATCGAAGAACACGGAAGATTCAAGTCGTGTGCCAGATTTTCTCTGATATTACCGATGTGAGGAAGTAGTTTTGGTTTTTCAAGTATTACTGTACAGTCGATATTGATAATTGTATAACCTTTTTCACGGAGCAGGGTTAGGGTTTTTACCAGAAGAATGCGGCTGGAAATTCCTTTATACTGAGGATCTTCAGGAGGAAAATAGGCTCCGATATCACCCAATGCAGCAGCTCCCAGTAGTGCGTCGATAAGCGCGTGAATAAGTACATCCCCGTCCGAGTGTCCCAGCTCTCCTTTATCGGAGGGTATAACAACACCGCCAATATATAATGTGCGTCCGCTTACCAATTTATGAATATCATAACCAAAGCCGATTCTCATTTTTCTTTCACCTCAAATTTATAAGTGAGTTTTCTATTCGCCGGATCACCGGGTACAGTATATACTTTTTGCTTGAGGAGGGTATACAATTTCGCGTCATCAAGATATACGGCGTCAGTGTTCCGGGCCAAACGATGTGCTTTTATAATTTCCGAGAACAGAAAACCCTGCGGAGTTTGCGCTCCTTTTATCCGATTCTTATCCACATGCTGTTCGATAAAGCCGGTTCCGTTTATTTTTTTTACCGCATCGGGAATATCGATAACAGGAATACACGCCCCGTGGACTAGTGTGGAATCGGTTATTTTATTGATAAGCGCTTCTGTAATCCAGGGGCGGGCGCCGTCATGGACCAGCACAATCTCAGGTGCGAACGGTGACAGGGCCTCTAACGCCAAATATACGGATTCCTGTCTGGTTGATCCGCCTTCGATCAGCGTTAATATGCTGATATCGGAGGGCTTAAAATATGATTGCGCGAGTTTTGTTGCGTATTCAATATCACCTTTGGGTACGGTAATTACTACATGCTGAAAACGTTTTGTGGATAAAAAACTTCGTACCGCTTTACAAAAAGCCGGCACTCCTCCAATCAATAAGTACTGTTTTTTTTTATTCATATTCATACGGGAGCTGGTACCGGCAGCGGTTATTATGGCAGCTGCGGAAGTCAAACTATCTCCATTTTTTTATAAATCATCGATTCCACTTCATCCTTCTCTTTATTCATCGAGTAGGCGATTTCATCAATTAGCAATTTTAATGCGGTATCGAATAGTTTGCGTTCCAATATGGGCAGTTCTTTTATTTTACTGCGGTTATAGAGCGAGCGTACCACTTTGGCGATATCCAAAACACTGCCCTTTTTTAACAGATCAAGATTCATCTGGTAGCGCATTTTCCAATCCGCGGAAATCGGCTGATAATCTTCGGCAACCACATTTAATGCCTTTTGCGCTTGCCGTTTGTCTACAATCGGCCTGATTCCTCTCTCATCTACTTTGTCTACCGGAACCATTACGGTCATATCGGGTACATCTAAATAAATGATATAGTAAAGGAGCTTTTTGCCTTGAAATTTCTTTTCTTCGATAGCCATTACCTGTCCCACACCCTGTAGAGGATAGACTATCTTTTGGTCAACTTTATACTTTAATTTAGAAGTACTTCTTTTTTTGGTTTTTTTAGCTTGTTTGGATTTCATATTACTTAATATACAGTAAATATTATATGTAATCAACAATGTTGAGAAGCACCTGACCGTTAAATCGAAGATTTAACGGTCAGGTGCAGGGGAGGAGCAAAGTCACAACAGGAGGTGGTTGCTTTTTCTATAGTCAAAACAGACTAAATACTATACAATCAAAAAGCCGCCACAGATGGTGGCTTTTTCGGAAGTACAAAACAATGGAAAATTCCAGTTCAGCAAGAAAAAAACTCGGTGTAATAATATTCTTATGCGCATTTTTTATTATTCTCATTTTTGTCATTATCCTGTTTCATCAACAGATCTGGAAGATATTTGAGAGCGTGGATACCGTCAGGGAATGGGTTAATTCATGGGGCATTCTTTCCCCTCTGGTTTTTATTTTACTGCAAATAATCCAGGTCGTTGTTTTCATAATTCCCGGTGAAATTCCGCAAATAGCGGGCGGTTATTTATTCGGTTTTTTTTGGGGTATTCTGCTCTCAACCGTGGGTATCGCCATAGGTTCTGCCATAAATTTTTATCTGGCGCGCTTTTTAGGGCTTCCTTTTGTGGAGGCGCTTCTGCCGCATAAAAGTCTTGAAAAGGTGCGTAAATTAATTTCAGGAACCAGATCCGCATTAATATATTTTATTATCTTCCTTATTCCGGGCATACCAAAAGATGTGATCGCCTATGTGGCAGGGATTTCACGGATAAAGTTTTGGGTGTTTATTACAATTTCAAGCGGCGGTAGATTGTTGGGATTAATCTTGTCGGTAATTATCGGTGTGGCTTTAGCTGATAAGAACTGGCTGGTAGCAATAATCACTGCCCTATGCGGCATTATTTTAATTGTAATCGGAATTATTTATCGAGATAAATTGTATACCTTCTTAAAACGAATTACCGAACAGCCAGAAAATAATAATTTGTGACAGGCGTCTATTTTTTAACAATCCAGGGCGGTACCGAGGTATTTTTGTATTGAATATATTTAAGGGGGTGGATATCCAGAATATTGCCGTACCAGCCGTCAATTACGTCCAAATCAATAATATTGTAAGATGCTATATGATTAATCGGTAATATCACCGCTTCTTGAAGAAGGATTTCTTCGGCCTGGGCCAGTTTTTCATATCGTTCCAGACCGATACTGGCCAGCGATTCCTGGATTAAACTATCATATTCTTTGTTGGCAAAGAGAGCTTCGTTGAGATTACTCTTACTTGTCCACATCTGTAAAAAAGCCAGAGGATCAGCGAAATCTCCTATCCACGTATAAGAACTGATGGTATAGTCATGGGCATTAAGCGCGTTAAAGAATTCGTGTGACTCTATTTCCTTATATTCTATCGGTACTTCCAAATACTTTTTCCAGGTTTCGGTTACAATATCGGCAAACAGGGTATTGCCTTTGGAAATGAGAAAGCTTATGGTGGGGAGCCCTTTGCCTTTGGGATAGCCTGCCTGTTCCAGTAACGCTAAACCCTGCTCGATATCTTGGGCGCTTATTCCCTTTCTGTCCGGGTATTTTGGAATTGGAGGAATGAGTTTGTCTGTGGGCAGGGGTGAATAATCTTTTGAGCGCAGTTTGTCCCAGGCTATCAGGAGTGAAAGTCCCTTACGTACGCGATAATCATCCCACGGCTTTTTGTTGCATATAAAAAAGAAAAAGCTTGTGGCGAACATGGGAAATATTTCTATTTTAGCCTTGGATTCGTCCTCCAATGCTTCAAAATCACAGTCGTTAAGACTGGTCCAGTGTATTTTACCTTCGTTAAAATCCAAGGCTACCTGTTTGGGATCGTCATAAAATAGAATTCTCACCTTTTCTGTGGTTACCTGTTCATTATCCCAATAATGCTCATTTTTCTTAAGAATAAGCTCATTATCCTTTCTTTGATAAAGAAAGTAAGGACCGTTGCTTACAAGTGGGGCTTTCTTGTCCCAGTTCTCCGTATTAAGATAAGAGGGATGAATCGGGGAAAAACTTAAAATACAGAGTAATTTTAAAAAATGGCTGGTGGGTTTTTCAAGTTCTATTTCCAGTACTTTCTCTCCGAGAACATGAATGCCCACTGAATTCGGATCCTTGGAACTGCCTTTGCGATAGCCTTCCGCACCTTTTATTACATCCAAATATACGGAATATTCAGCATGTTGCGCCGGATTGAGCAGCTCCAGCCAGGTGGCTTTAAAATCATCTGCCCGCACCGGATCGCCGTTGCTATAGCAGGCATTTTCACGCAAATAAAACGTGTAGATACGTTTGTCGTCGGACAGTGTCCAGCGTTCGGCCATGGCCGGAATCGGTTCAAGGGTTATCGGATGATGTGTCATCAATCCTTCACAAAGCGCCGTAAGAATTTGTATTTCCGTGCTTTTATGCACGTGAAGCTGATCGAGTGAAATATCCTGGCTACCGAGTCCGATAACAAAATCATTTTGCATACTCTCGTTTTGCTTGTCGGTATTTTGCTCTTCAGATGACACAGGAAGAATAAAGAGAGCCGCAAGCAGAAATAATACAAGTGTAGACAAATTTATGCGCATATAATAACCTCTATGGTAATGAATCTACCTGTTTTTAAGTGAGCGGTCAATAGAATCTCAAGTCAGCCGCTGTTCACATCTTATTGTAGCTTAAGAATCTTGAAATTTCCGGCCATTATCCAAATTTTTTTACTTCAGAAAAAGCCACCACCTATGGCGGTGGTTAAAAAGATGCTGACTAAGGGGTGGCTTTTTCTTACACCGCCCCTCACATACCACCAGCTTTGCTGGCGGTATGTTGATTTTAAAACTTAATAATATTGAATAACGAAAGAAAAAACAGAGTTATGCCACCGATACCTGCAATCAGGGAAAGAATCAAGAGAACTGTCATGGAACCTTTTGCGCTTCTTATCAGTTCTTCTTCGCTTTTTACACTGATAATGAATTTACTGCCTTTTTTTGCGGGTTTCTGCATGCAGAGTTCTCCACTCGCGTCGGCTGCTTCTCCCAGTACATATAAAACACGGTTTAAAGGGATAATCTCTTCTTCATAGCGGTAGCCGATGGTACGTCTTTGGGACGACTGGGTAATACTGCCCAAATTAATCGTGAGACCTCCGATACGTAATGATGTACCGCGTACTTCACCCGGTTCAAAGCGGGAATATGCTTTTTCTGTGACAAATGATGCTCCGTCCGGATTCACTTTAATATTACCCGTCGCGTCCTGAATATAAAACGGTGTGGAACGAGTATTGTGCGCTACCGAATCCGATCCTCTTCTTGTCTGTTGTATCCGGTTACCGTTAGCGTCCGTATCCCAGTATGTTTCCTCATATTCCCGTGTTACACTCATTGAATAATAAACGCACTTAGCTTTTGCCAGTTCTGAGGTAAGAGGATTATCACAAACCGCTTTTCCTTTTACCTCGGTTATCTGGTTGAATGATCCCCCACCGATATCTGTGGCCACAGCTGATGAAATTTCTTTCAACTCATTAATCTGTGAAGTCTCGGTACTCTTGATTTGAAAGAGTTTTTTACTCTGGAAAGAATATGCCACGAACAGGGCTATGGCACCTGCAACAAGTCCGATTCCGATAAATGGTCCCATAATGTACTCCTTTCATAATTTAGACTATATAAAAAATGCTAAGTCCTAACGGGCAAAATTTCAAGGTGATTTTTAGAAAACCCGCATACCATCAGTAAAGCTGATGGTATACGGGTGAAGGGTGGAAGAAAAAGCCCCCACTCATGGCGGTGGCTTTTTCTGTAGTGATTATTAAAATACAGAGTAAGGGATTACTTCTTGGATTTTCAATTTAACTCTCAGTTTGGAAACGTATGTGCCTGATGAAATAAAGATGTCCGGAGCTTCTTCGATAAGCGCCTGGCCGATTATCTGACGGGGTTTATTGAAATACTGTGGCCTGAGCAGATTTCGGATTGCGTTTTTTATTGCCTGTTCATACGATGTTTTTTTTTCCGTATAGCTTCTAAAAAGATTGCCTTCTCCGCTTCCTGTTGCTGAAGGAATGGTATTGCTCAGCCAGGCCCCGCGCCTGTTAATTTGAAAGTCTTCCAGTTCATACTGCACTTTTGCGAACAGCTTTTTATTTCTTTGTTCTACATCAATAATTTTAAGGTTTTTGTCGCCCCAGGGTATTTCCGCAATCGGGGTAAGTATAAATTGCTCCTGAGTATTTCTGCTTTTATCGAAGGGGACATACGAGAAATCGAAACCATAAATCATGCCGGAGAAAATAAAGCGTGCTTCGTTTAAGATATGTGTTGCCGCTTGTTTTTTAGAAAGGGGGTATTCGGTATCCTGCTCTCTCACCGGCGGTTCAAGCTCGCACCACACATCTATGGTTAAAAGCTCGAACTGAATAGAGAAAACATACGCTGAAAAAAAGAGTGTAATTATAATAATTAAAATTTTTTTTAAAAGACTCATTTATGGTTATATTATCGGATTAAGGATCCTCACATTATATATAAAAGATTGTTTGTTAAACACGAAGAGAAAGTTAAACAATTCGTGCTTATCTAATATTTTTTCTGATTTCTGTTATGGGATTTATTCTGAAACGGACAAGAAAGTAGAGAAACCCTACGATAAGACCGGAGAGATGTCCCAGATGCGCTACACCACTGGCCGGGTTCATTACCTGAGAGAAAATCTCAATTGCCGTGAAAATAATAAGCAGCATATAGGCTTTGACAGGAAGTATTCCCCAAATATAAATAGGCTGGTTGGGATGCCTGGTGGCAAATGCCAAGAGCAATCCATAGATAGCCCCCGAAGCGCCGACAACGGGGATAAAACCCATACCTAATAGAGGGTATACAACCGCCATGATAATTCCCGCCCCTATACCCACGGTAAAATAAAAGAGTAAAAACTCACTGCTCCCGAATTCTCGTTCCAATTGGGTCCCGAACATAAAGAGAATCAACATGTTGATTAAAATATGAAAAAAGCCGCCATGCATGAACATATAGGTTGCGATCTGCCAAATATAACCGTGCTGACCCATTTCCTCAGGGATTAATGCAAAATATTTGGTAATTATATTGATACGTCTAATTACGTCTTTTTGTATTTGACTGTCGAATAACTCAATAGTTGTGATGGGGGTTATATTCTGCAAGATAAAAAAAACAACGCATATAATTATTAATATGAGAGTAACATTATAATATTTATAAGAAAACGGTCTTCTCAGCAGAGCTAGAAATTTCATAATATCAAAGTACGAACATATCCAGGATATGTCAATAGTGAGAAAAACAATTTTAAATAGGTTGTATTCAGAACCAAAATCAGCACTTGTATTGCGTTTACTGTACCGGATAAACTATTAATGATATGCTTAATTCAAAAAAACAATTGTCTAAAGCGGTTTTGTTTTAATTGGATTTGGTTATGAAGCGTAAGACTGATTTTTATACACACAAAGCAAAGACTCAGGGCTACCCGGCACGTTCTGTTTATAAATTACAGGAGATATTGCTGAAATATAAGCTGCTTAAAAAAGGCGATCGTGTGCTTGATCTGGGAGCTGCACCAGGCAGTTTCAGTCAGTATCTATTGGAACGTTTAAAAGGCACGGGCTGGGTCTGTGGAGTAGATATCTCCCCGGAAATTTCAGTGCCTAAGCGGTTTCCTAATTTTAGCTTTTTACAGGGAGATATTTTTTCCGCTTCTGTGTTGACGTGGATAATGAGCAAGCAACGGTTTGATCTTGTGGTAAGCGACGCAGCGCCGGCCACCACGGGGAATCGCTTTGTGGACACGCAAAAATCACTGGAAATCGCCGAACGTGTACTTGTAATTGCTCAAACCGTATTAAAGGAACACGGCATGCTGATTGTCAAACTCTTCCAGGGAGGAGAGGAACAACTGCTTATGCGTGAAATGAAAACCTGTTTCAAGCGCGTAAAGGGATTCAAACCCAAAGCCTCACGCAGAGAGTCGTTCGAAACTTATTACATTGGTTTCGATTTTTTAAACAAAAGTTGATTTCAGCACTTCTCAATGTGAACTTTGAGAAGTGCACTTTATTAAAATTTGGCACTGGCCATTCTCAATTTGCCCTATTATAATGGCGCTTATATAGCATATTTTTATCTTATTTGCTATTTTAAAAGGAGAGAGGAAGGATTATTAATTGAGTAAGCTGAGGGTGCTTTTTATCGGCGAAATAGTAGGTAAATGCGGTGTGTTTTGCGTGAAAAAGCTGCTACAGAAAATTAAAAAGAAATACTCAATAGATTTTGTCGTAGCAAATGCCGATGGAGCTACCGGAGGATTCGGTATTGGTAAAAATCATGCGATTTATTTACACAAATTAGGAATTAATATCATTACAGGAGGTGAGTGCATCTATTATAAACGGGATATGGCTGAATATATAAATGAGGCTCCTTTTATTTTACGCGCGGCAAATTATCCCAAAGAAAATCCCGGAAGAGGATGGCTTATTTATGGAAAAGACGGAACAAAGATTGCCGTAATATCACTGCTGGGTTTAGCGGGCTTTAACCGGGTGCATCTATCCAATCCGTTTCAACTTGCAACTCATTTGGTGGAGAGAATTCAAAAGGAAACAAATAATATAATTATAGATTTTCATGCCACAACAACCTCTGAAAAATATTCAATGTTTTACCACCTGGGGGGAAAAGTATCAGCAATAATCGGGACTCATTCTAAGGTGCCTACTGCGGATGAAACTATTTTTTATGACACCACTGCGGTTATTTGTGATGTAGGCAGAACAGGAAGTCTAAATTCGGTCGGCGGCTTGGATCCTGAAGTAGAAATACGAAAATTCCTTACTCAAATTCCTGAATATTCAAAAACCAAATGTGAAAGCCTGGAACTTCAAGCCGTGGTCGTAGAGATTGCCGATAACGGTGCGGCAACTTCCATCCAAAGAATAAAACAAGAGTGCAAGGAGTACTTCAATGGAAACCCGGGGTAAAGTAACGGCTATCAATAATAAAATCATAACCATTGAAGTTGCCGATCAAGAAATCTGTACTGATTGCGGTATAAAGTCGGACAGCCAGTTTGCATTGGGTTGTAAATCATGTGGGCTGTTGAAAAATAAGGATGCAAAATATGTAAAAGCAATTAATAGATTTGATCTCCCTTTAAAAAAAGGTGATGTGGTAAAGGTTTCGCTTTCACCGTTTAAAGCGGTTAAAGCGGGCTTTTTTATTTTTATCGTTCCCCTTTTCTTATTTTTTCTGTGTTATTTTCTGGCCGAACAGCTTTTTTTAGTCGATACGGAATTGATCAAAGTAGGTGCGGGTTTGGCGGGTATAATTACGGGATATGTATTCGTATTTTTAAGGAGCAGGGTGCTTAAACATAAGGATTGGCCCCAGGTAATAAGTATCAGTGATATATAATATTCAATATGATTCAATGATTGAGGATAGGCCCGCGTTCTAAGGAGTTGATGATTTTCGGAATTTCTTCCAGACAAGCGACCTTATGGATAAAACCGTTCTCAATCGCAACTTTTGGCATGCCGAACACAACACTGGATGCGGCATCTTGAGCAATTGTGAATCCGCCTTCTATATAAACCGAACCTATTTCTTTTGCTCCGTCTTTTCCCATTCCGGTCATTATTATGGCCAGACTGCGATTTGCGTACTGTGCTGCGATTGAAGAAAAAAGTACGCCTACGGAAGGCTTATGACCATTAACAGGTTCAGAATCTTTCAATTGGATAACTTTTGCCAATGGTTTGCTTACAACTTCCATATGAGCGGTTCCCGGAGCAAGCAGAACCCTGCCTTTTTTTATGATGTCACCGTTATGCGCTTCCTTCACCTCCAACGCACAGATCTTATTGAGGCTGTAGGCAAATTCCTCGGTAAAACCGGGGGGCATATGCTGCACTATGAGCACGGGTACCGAAAGCGTGTCCTTTAATTTCGAACACATATCACGCAGCGCACTCGGTCCTCCCGTGGAAATTCCAATGGCAACCACCTCAATTTTTCCGGGCTGCCTTTTTGGTACGATCATTTTTTTTAAGGCATACTTCTGGGGGGTTTTATATTCCAGGCACTCATATTTTTTGTACCTCAGAGCCGTATCCGTTTCATGGAAAGATTTTTTACCGCTGTAGGCTCTTACCAGCTGGATAAGCTGATCTGCAACCTGCTGTACATTGTAGTCGTTTTCTGAGCTTGGTTTTAAAAGAAAATCCGAAGCGCCCAAAGCCAAGGCTTCCATTGTTTCATGCGCTCCGCGTCGTGCGATAGAAGAGAGAATGATAACAGGAGTTGAATTATGTAAGGATTTCTTTTCACGTAAAAAAGCAATTCCGTCCATTTGGGGCATTTGGATATCCAGAATAATAACGTCCGGTTTCAATGTTTTCATTTTATAGAGAGCAAACTCTCCGTTCATAGCTGTGGCTGCTACTGTTATATCCGGAGTTTTTTCAAAAATAGTTCTAATCATTTTTCTCATTATAGAGGAGTCATCAACTATGAGGACAGAAATCCGAGCACTCAAATTTTTCGCTCCGCTAAAGTCAATGATTTTTTATAGATACACGACCAATCTGTTTTTACAAATTCAAAAGATGTTTTCATTCCGAATAATGATTCCGAATGTCCGAGGATGAGGAAGGAATAGCTACCCATTGCGTCCCAAAAACGGTTTATAAGTGCTTTTTGAGCGGTTTCATCAAAGTAGATGATAACATTACGGCAAAAAAGAATATCGATGTTTTTAGATCCGCTTTCATATTTTAAATTATGATAGTCGAATTTGATCATTGTTTTCAGATCTTCGCGTATTTTGTAACCTTCGGATTTTTTTTCGAAATATTTTTTTAGATAAGCCAGAGGAACATCTCCAATCCTTGCCTCGTTATAGAAACCTTCACGCGCTGTTAAAAGGGATGTCAGGCTAATATCGGAAGCAACTATTTCTGCGGAAAAGGAAAGTGGAAGGTGCTCTTTAAGCACCATGGCAATGGAATACGGTTCTTCACCGGTCGCACAGCCGGCACTCCACACTCGTATATGGTTCATTCCCTTCTCTCTTTTAAACGAAATAATCTTGGGAATGATATAGTGTTCGAGAGTTTGAAAATGACCGGTGTTACGGAAAAAGCGGGTGAGATTTGTCGTAACCGAATCAAGAAGTACTTTCATCTCTTCAGGATCTTTGATGATAATCTCATAATAGCTGCGGATATTATCGATTTTCATTGCCTTTAAGCGTTCACGGAGTCTGTTCTCAAGGATTGATCTGTTATTTTTGGAAAAGTGAATACCGCTTTGATTATAGATGAGAGTACTGAAGAGATTCACATAATAATCGTCTAAAGGTTCTAACATTATCCTCTTCTATGTTTATATAAGTAAGAATTATAGAGCGTGTTATCCACATAAAGTTTAGTATGTACCAAATACGGAGTCAATAGACAATGAATAAAACTATAGCCGTCCTTGATAAGCCTGAGTTATAAAGTCTTGATAGAGCTCAAGGAAAATTTATTTTTTATTAATTGTTTAGATTTTTAATTAACTTGCTGCTATATTTAATATGAGGATAGCATTACCATGATTCAGCTGCATATAAAAGGAATATTATTGGATCAGATAACAGGAGAGCCGCAGGTTGTCCTGTCGACTGCGGATGATTCATATAGTTTTCCTATTAATATCGGACCATCGGAAGCTAATGCAATTATAATCGCACTGGAAGGAATAAAACCCCCCCGTCCTCTCACACACGATCTCATGATCCGTTTTTTGACGAAACACGGCTTTAAAATTCAGGCTTTGGAAATATATGCATTTATCGAAAACAAATACTATTCCAGGCTTTTATATAAAAAGGGATTAAGGCACTATACTATGGAAATACGGCCTAGTGATGGTCTGGCCCTGGTGGTTCGTTTGGGTATTCCGGTTAGGCTGCACAAGGGTCTTTTGGTAATGCATCCGAGCCTAAGACTTTTTGTGAATAATAAAATAATATATAAAGATTGTCCTTCCCTCAATTCTAATTTCACACGAGAGTAATAAATTTAATATCCCCGTTCTGATTGACAGAACCCCCTCTTCTATCAATAATATCGAAGTAGATGGGAAAATATATTTTTGTCACAGGAGGAGTATGCTCTAGCTTGGGAAAAGGTTTGGCCGCCGCCTCAATCGCCAAACTGCTCGAAGGGAATCTGCTTAATATCCGCTTAATTAAAATTGATCCGTATATTAATGTGGATGCCGGAACCATGAATCCTTATCAACACGGAGAGGTGTATGTGACTGATGATGGTGCGGAAACCGATCTTGATCTTGGTAATTACGCCCGTTTCACAAATTGTCCCTTAAGCAGGGATAATTCAATTACTACCGGTCAGATATATCAAGAGATAATTAAAAAAGAGCGGGAAGGCAGGTTTTTAGGACGAACCGTTCAGGTTATCCCGCATATTACTGATGAGATAAAACAGCGTATCCGGCGAGTGGGAGATGAGGATGGAGTTGATGTTACCATTATTGAAATCGGCGGAACCGTAGGCGATATAGAATCAGTGCCTTTTTTGGAAGCCGCAAGGCAGTTTATTCATGATGTGGGAAAAGCCAATGTAGTTTATATTCATCTTACATTGGTACCTACTGTTTCTAATGGAGAGTTAAAAACAAAACCCACCCAGCATTCTGTAAAAGAACTGCTTGAAATAGGTATTCAGCCTGATATTTTGCTTTGCCGGGCGGAGGAGCCTTTAAATGATAAATTGAAACAGAAGATATCGCTTTTTACAAATGTATCTGAAGAAGCCGTGTTCTCAGCTTATAATGTACCTTCAACAATCTATGAGGTGCCTTTGATTTTCGCTCAACAAAAGATTGATCGCATAATATTAACAAAGCTTAATATTACATCAAAAGCGACCAATAAAAAAATAAAGCAATGGCAGAACCTGGTGCATTCTTATATTTCTGCTTCAAAATCAGTAAAAATAGGTATTGTCGGCAAATATTTAGAGCTACATGATTCCTATAAATCGATTTTTGAAGCATTAGTGCACGGCGGCATGAAGAATAATGCGAGAGTGGAACTGGTAAAAATCGATTCCGAAGCGATTGAAAATAAAAAGGATATTTCGGATGTGTTTGAAAAGGTTCAAGGAATCTTAGTGCCCGGCGGATTCGGTCAGCGGGGCATCGAAGGAATGATATGTGCCTCACATTATGCGCGCACTCATAATCTTCCTTATTTTGGAATCTGTCTGGGTATGCAGGTAATGGTAATTGAATACGCGCGCAATGTCTTGGCATTATTTGGTGCCAATAGCACGGAGTTTGAGCAGCAGACCACGCATCCGGTCATCAGTTTACTTGAAGAACAGCAGAATATTAAAGCCTTAGGCGGCAGCATGCGTTTGGGCAGGAGTCCTTCTTTTATACAGAACGGCAGTAAGCTTAATGCTATTTATAAAAAACCAAAAATATATGAGCGGCACCGTCATCGCTATGAGGTAGCAAATAATTATAGAGATAGTCTAATAGCTGCTGGATTAATTATCAGTGCTACTACAGTAAACAGAGAATTAGTAGAAGCGGTGGAGTGGGATAACCATTGTTGGGGAATAGGTGTTCAGTTTCATCCTGAGTTTATTTCAAAGCCGGATATTCCCCATCCGCTGTTTGCTCATTTCATAGGTGCTTGTCTTGGAAATGTTTAGATTTTCTTTTATAGTTATTATAGGGTATCTCTGCTTAACGGGATGCAGCCTAGATTATAAAGGCGCTTTTGAGAGTGAGAAGCTTGAAGAGCAGATTCCGGATACGGTATTGATTAATTTCAAGCATATAGTGGTTGATGATAATAAAAAGGTATTTCAAATTGAAGCTGAAGTTGCTATGATTTTTAAGAAAAATCAGTTAACATCACTTACAAAAGTACATTTCTATGAGTATGATTATGAGGGTAAAATTGTCACTGAAGGGTGGGCGGATAATGCCCGCTTTTTCAGAGACAGCGAGAACGCTGAAATTTGGGGTAATGTTTATTTTTATTCCGCCAAAGAGGGAGCGGAGATTTTCACTCCCAGCCTTACCTGGGAAAAAGAGACAAAGATTCTTCAATCAAAACCTGAGGAGCTCGTAAAGATTAATAAAGATGACGGTTCGTTTATTCAGGGAAGAGGGTTCATGGCTGATTTGCGCAGAAAGTCTGTTTCTTTTTTATCACAAGTATGGGGAAAAATAGTGAGAGAAGATGAAGAAGAGTAGTATTTTTTTGATTTTTTGCCTTTGCGGGAGTCTTATTTTCACGGAAGTATTTCATTTTTCCGGGAATAGAGTTCAGACTATTTTCGCCAAAGGAAAAGAGCGGACTCTCTTAACCGGGAATGCAAGGGTTGTTTCCGACGACAATCACATTACCGCGCATTCGATAGAACTTTTCGGAAAAGATAATACTTATGTACTGTGTACGGGAAATGTACGTCTTATTAACACAAAAAAAGGAATTGACCTTACCTGTGAAAAGATGTTTTATGACCGTAAATTAAAGAAATCACGCATGCAGGGAAATGCGGTAATGGTAGATCGTGAAAACGAGATTGTAGTAAAAGGTGGATTTATTGAAGATAATGAAGAGCAGGAGATTACTATTATTCAGATCGGAGTGAGGATATTAAAAGAGGATATGGTCTGCCGTTCTGAGTTCGCCCGCTACCTCAGAAAAGAGGATAAACTAGAGCTCTCGGGTATGCCCATTGTGCACTGGAAAGGGGATGAATACAGGGCTTCTAAAATCTATATAGATTTGGATAAGGATGAGATCACTCTGGAAGGGGATGTGTCCGGTGAGATCACCTCCGAAGAGGAAGAAACTACAAAGCAAGACAAGCAACCGGTCGATCAAGAGAAACCCATAGATGAACCATTTGAGGAAGAAGATAGTGGAAACCAAAGTGAAAATAAAAGTGAAGTCCAATAAAAGCTCTCTGTCTGTCAGCGGATTGGTCAGGCGATTCGGTAAAAAGGTCGCGGTAAATGATGTCAATTTTTCCATGAATGTAGGTGAGATCGTAGGGCTGCTGGGGCCTAACGGCGCCGGAAAAACCACTATTTTTTATATGATAGTGGGCTTTATTCGTCCGACCGCGGGCAAAATATTTTTGGACGGCAAGGATATAACCTATCAGCCCATGTATATTCGAGCGCGGGAAGGTATCTCATATCTGCCGCAAGAAGCATCGATATTCAGGAAGCTGTCGGTTGAAAATAATGTGTGGGCGGTTTTAGAGGTAAGAAAAGATCTCAACGCTCAGCAAAAAAAAGAAAAGCTGGATTATCTCTTGGAAGAACTTGGAATAAACCATATCCGAAAACAGAAGGCCTATACGCTTTCGGGGGGGGAGAGAAGGAGAACTGAGATCGCCAGGGCGTTAGCCATTGAACCCAAATTTCTATTATTGGATGAGCCGTTCGCAGGAATAGATCCTATAGCCGTATCGGAAATTAAAAAAATAGTGAAAGATCTGTCTAAGAAAGGGATCGGAGTCCTGATAACCGATCACAGTGTTCATTATACATTGGAAATTACCGAGAGATCGTATATTATAAACTTGGGAGAAATCGTAACATGCGGCACAAAAAAACAGCTTCTAAAAAGCAAAATAGCTCGCAGTATATATTTGGGACATGATTTTGATATGTAAGCAAAATGAGTGGAAAATTGATAAGATTTAGAGAAGAATTAAAGTAGAGGCGGATGTGGAGGAATAGAGTGCAAATCCAGAAGCATGTACTAAAACAAGAGCAGAAACTCAAGATGACTCCTCAGCTTTATCAGGCAATAAAGATAATGGCTTTGCCTATTCAGGATTTGCGTTTGTGCATACGGGAGGAGATTGAAAAAAATCCCGCTTTGGAAATCATAGAAGATAAAGCTTTGGAATCCTTTGATGAGGTGTCTTCGCGCAGTTCCGATGATTATGATTTTTTTGATGAGACCTCCGATTCAGGGTATATCTCCAATCAGCGCAATAGTTCGGAGGATTTAAAAAGAAAGTTTATTGAGGGCGTGTTGACCAGGCCTGAATCTCTCCATGATCATCTGCTTTGGCAGCTTAAACTGCAGCCGATTTCCGACAAGTGGTATAATGTTGGTGAAATGCTCATCCTCAATCTGGATGAAAACGGATTTCACATCGAACCTCCGGAGCTGTTGGTAAAAGAAGATGATCTAGATATTCTTTATCATATGATGAAAATGATTCAGGGATTTGATCCTGTCGGGGTGTGTACAAAGGATTATAAAGAAGCATTGCTTGTTCAAATCGAGAATCATCCCGAACCTCATCCGTTGAGTTATCAGGTGGTTGATCAATATCTGGAACATTTGGAAAAGGGTAAATATAAAGAGATTGTAAAGGGATTACGCATTTCAGATGAAAAGATGAAGAGTGTTTTACAGTTTATCCGAACTCTGGAGCCGCTTCCGGGCAGAAATTTTGCTACGGAAACCGCTAAATATGTTATTCCGGATGTGCGGGTAATCATTAAAGAAGGAGAGTTCCACATAATCTTGAACGATGAAGACATACCCGTGCTGGGGATTAATCCCTTTTTTAATAAGATTAAAAGCAGCACGAAGCATGGCGAGGAAAAAGATGCCAAACTGTTTGTTACTTCAAGTATTAATGATGCCAAGTGGTTCATAAAAAGCATTAATCAACGCAACAATACTCTCCTCAAGGTTTGCAAAGCCGTTGTTGAGTTCCAACGTGAGTTTTTTAGAAGAGGATCTAAATATTTGGTACCGCTGACACTCAAAGATATCTCTCAGGAGATAGGCGTTCATGAAGCTACCGTATCCCGTATTACTAATGGGAAATATGTTCAAACAGAGTTTGGTATATTTGAATTGAAATATTTTTTCACTAATTCCATTTCCGGTTCAGGTTCAACCGGTTCGCGTTTTTCAAAAGAGGGTGTAAAACAAATAATCAAAGAAATAATCCAGAATGAGGGCGGTGAAGCAAACTTGAGTGATAATAGGATTGTTGATATTCTGGCCAATAGAGGTATAAAAATAGCCAGACGCACAATTTCAAAATATAGAAAAGAACTGGGAATAATGTCATCATTTCAAAGAAAAAAATTGGAGGAAGAAATATGAATATCGATATTAGAGGTGTACATTATGACATTTCGGATATTGAGAAGCAGACAATAGATAGAAAATTACATAAGATTGATTTTATCAAGGAAAAAATAATTGATATTATCTTCACGATTATTAAAGAAAAAAAGGATTTTAAACTGGAAGTCTCGATTTATTTTCAATGGGGAACGTCGGCTCATCTACATGTCCGGGATTTTGATGTGTTGGAAGGAATTGATAAATTATTTAATAAGATGGAAGTGAAAATACATAAGGAAAAGGAAAAAATACAGGAGCATAAATAAAATTTTGCCGGGAGTAAGCATATGGAAAAGTTTACGGTATTAGATTTACTGCAATTGGATTTAAAAGAGCATGATGCCTTGAATCTTAAATGTCTAGGAGGCCGACCCGGGCTTATCAGAGAGATAAAAATGCCGGAATTAAACAGGCCGGGATTGGCTTTAGGCGGTTTTTTCGACAGCTTCGCCGAACAGCGACTGCAAATTTTTGGTCGCGGAGAGACGTCTTATCTGTGCAAACTTGAGAAAGAAAAAAAGCTTTCGAATATAAAAAAAATGTTTTCATTTACATTGCCCTGTTGTGTTTTTACCAGTAATCTGGAACCACCGCCTCAGTTTTTTTCTCTGGCAGAGGAATCAGGGTGTCCGATCTTACAAACCGATCTTTCCTCTTCCGAGTTCTCCACAAGAATCATGAGAGTATTAAGCAATATTTTCGCGCCCAAAAAAAATGTTCATGGCGTGCTGGTTGAGGTTTTTGGTATCGGTGTGCTTATCCAAGGAGAGAGCGGTGTGGGAAAGAGTGAAATCGCGCTGGAACTTATTGAACGGGGACACAGATTGGTAGCGGATGATGCTGTTGAGGTACGTTGTGTAGGTGGGAATTTTTTAATGGGTAAGGGTGTTAATGTTATAGCCAGTCATCATATGGAAATAAGAGGATTGGGTATAATTAATGTTACGCATTTATTCGGGGTCGGAGCCATCAGGGATAAAAAACAGATTCAACTGTTGGTACAGTTGGAGGAATGGGACACCAATAAAACATATGATAGAATCGGCTCTGAAGACAGTACAATCGAACTGCTGGGTGTAGCGGTGCCCTATCTGCAAATTCCTGTGAAACCGGGAAGAAATATTCCTATTATAATCGAAACCGGTGCTATGAATGAAAGATTGAAAAAATTGGGATATCATTCGGCTAAAGAATTTAGTCGCAGTATCATGAATTGGCTTGAAACAGAAAGAGCCCGTTCCGTATATTTTGAAAGCCAATAAATACAGCAATTCTCATTTTAAAAAAGGAGAATTGATTTTTAATAAATTGGCGATAGCGATTCTGAATTTGCCCGATTATAGGGCTATTTTATAGACACATGTTAATGAATTGTGTCGCTATGGTGCAAATTTAGAATCGCTGTAATAAATAAATCTCTATTTTTATTATATAATCACTATGAAGGAAGAAACAGTATTAGTAAAAAATCGAGCCGGAATCCATGCCAGGCCGGCGGCGCTTTTAGTACAGACAGCAAGTAAATTCTCCTCATCTGTTTTTTTAGAGCGGAATAATGAAAGGGTTAATGGTAAATCTATCATGGGTGTGATAACATTGGGAGCAGTGTATAATTCCGAGATAAAAGTAATTGTAGAAGGAGATGATGAAGACAAGGCTTTACAAGCAATAGTAGCACTTTTTGAGAAAAAATTTGAAGAAGACTAATTGTTTTTTAATTTTTTTATTAATAATATTTGGCTGTGTCATATTATTCTCCCTTGCGGCGGACCGTGCTGTAGCAGGTATTAGCTTTTATAATGAATCCGTTGCTTTAACGGTTACCTTCACAAGCAGCGGGAAACAGGCGGTCCTGGAAGCTTTGAATGACGGACTTAAATCGCACATTACGTTTTCCATTAAAATTTATGAAAGATCCGAAGGGCTGTTTGCGTTTTTAGGGGACCGTCTGGTTGCGGAGTATAATCCTTCGTCTGTAGCGTATAAAGATTTTTTTGATGACGAATATGTTATCGAATCCTGGCGGGGGGAAAAAACCGGCTTTAAAAGTTTTGAACAGTTTTTTAAGACATTTTTAACTCTGAATGATTTTATCCTGCAGGGTATAGAAGAATCTGAAGTTTCCGGGTATTATATGCTTGTGCGAGTTCAACTTGATTCGGTGAAACTGATTCCCCCATTTACCATTTTATCTTTTTTGCCTTTTAAAGGGAGATTTCTAAGTCCTTGGGTAAGAATGGAATTATCACCATCAACATACCACCAGTAGAGGCGGTGGCTTTTTCTGAAGTAAAGGTAAATGAATATGAGGATTAAATATTCAGGACGTTCATCGTCGATAATTCTCCTGGTACTGGTCATTTTTTATATGCTGCTTATAGGCATAATAATTCTTTTCTTTCAGCAGATTATCCTCACTATTTCAAGAAGTAATCCTTTTACAAATATAATGATCTTTACAATCATCATTATACTTCCGATTATTTTACTCATAGCTATAATATATAATGTAATTAAGTTGCTTAAGGAAAGGACTTCCAAAAAATCAGGAGCCCGGTTTAAAACCAGGCTTATTCTGTTTTTTATTTTTATTGCATTGCTTTCTGCTATTCCCCAGACTACGCTTTCAATTATTTTCATCAATTCAGTTCTCAACTCAGAAGTTGTGATTAGGATGAGTGATGTTGTAAATAATGCTTTGAGTATTGCTTTAGATTATTATAATAGTAAATCCATGAATCTGGAGAAATTCGGGAAAAGCGATCTTTTGCCTTATTTATTACGGGAGACGCCGACCAGTCCTGAAAAAGTGTGGCAAACCCTGCGAGATGTCAATCCGGAAATACAGTTTTTACAGGTGTTTAATTCAAATGGAGAAGAATATTATTTTACAGCGGAAAATCAGGATGCTGAGCAGGGGCGTTGGGAAAATTTTTCCGATATCTCGGATAAACTAGGCAAACTTCCTAAAGACGAGCGGGGTGATATCACAATTCTTAGGTATTTATATAAATTAACTCTGGGAAGACGCACGTATTTTGTGTTATTCGGGCTGGTGCTGCCTAAAGGATTTGATCAAAAGACAACGCAATTGAGCGCGGCAAGAGAACTTTTCACGCAGTTGGAATTATTTAAAGATACATTTCAATTCGTTATAATTATTTTCTATTGTTTATTCTCTTTTCCCATTCTCCTGCTTGCTATTTTAGTGAGTTTTTTCCTGGCAGAAGAAATTATTCGGCCGATTTTTAATCTGGAAATAGCTACCGAGCGGGTTGCTCAAGGCGATTTTTCAATCCGTATTTTATCGCGTTCGAGTGACGAGCTTTCCAATCTAATCAAATCGTTTAACAGAATGGTTTCAGAATTGGAGATTTCCAAGAAGAAACTCTTACAAGCAGAAAAGATCGCGGCGTGGCAGGAGATTGCGCAGCGATTGGCACATGAGATCAAGAATCCGCTTACTCCTATAAAGTTATCCGCTCAAAGAATTCAAAGGAAATATGAAGATTTAAAAGCACATGATAATGAGGAGCTTAAAAAGGTAATCGAATCATCTGTAGCAGCCATAATCGGTGAGGTGGAAAATCTTAATAAGTTATTAAAGGACTTCAGTGATTTTGCCAAGCTGCCGGAGCCCAGACAAGAAAAAATCAATTTAAAAAAATTAGTAAAAGAAGCGGCTTCGCTTTACAATAATATCGCTTCAAATATCAAAATTGAAATAAAAAATATCGATGCGAATATCCTTGTGTTTATTGATTATAATCAGTTTAAACAGGTATTTGCCAATCTGCTTCTCAATGCTATACAGGCAATGCCTTCCGGAGGAACAATTTTTATACGTGCGGATCTTGTCAAAAAGGAAAAAACTAATTACTGTAGAATACAGGTGCGAGATACAGGGGTTGGCATTGAGGAAAGTATAAAACAGTCGGTATTTGATCCCTATTTCACGACAAAAAAAGGAGGCGCCGGATTGGGGCTTTCGATCGTGGAACGGATTGTTTTTGATCATAAAGGTAATATCTGGTTTGAGAGTCAAAAGAATATAGGTACTACTTTTTTTATAGATATTCCAATGGAGAAAGAGTAGCATGCCGTCAATCTTAATTATTGATGATGAACAAGGAATTCGCACCGTACTCAAAGATGTTTTGGAAGATGAAGGTTATGACGTAGTATTAGCCGAAGACGGGTATCAGGGGCTTTCAAAGCTGCAGGCACATCCCGTTGATTTGGTTATTTTGGATGTATGGCTGCCCAATATGGGCGGAATAGACGTACTGAAAAAGTTAAAAGAAGACTATGCTGATATTGAAGTAATTATTATTTCCGGGCATGCCAATATAGATATCGCCGTGAAGGCAGTAAAGATGGGGGCTTTTGATTTTCTGGAAAAACCCCTTTCCCTGGAAAGAGTGATTACTGTTGTACGTAACGCCCTTGCTTTGGAGGGTCTGCGTAAAGAGAATCGAACGCTAAAAAACTCCATTTTTATGGAAGATCAGATGATCGGTTCCAGTACAGCCATGAAAAAAATTCGTGCTTTAATTCAACAGAGCGCTGATTCTGATGCCAGAATACTAATTCTGGGGGAGAATGGAACCGGAAAAGAATTGGTAGCAAGAGCTATTCATATGAAAAGCAAAAGAGCCTTTGGTCCCTTTATTGAAGTGAATTGCGCTGCCATTCCCGACACCCTGATTGAGAGTGAGCTTTTCGGGCATGAAAAGGGCGCGTTTACCAATGCATATTCCAGAAGAAAAGGGAAGTTTGAGCTGGCTCATAGGGGCAGTTTATTTTTAGATGAAGTCGCGGATTTATCATTAAACGCTCAGGCTAAAGTACTGCGTGTTATTCAAGAGCTTATTTTTGAAAGAATAGGCGGTGAAGAACAAATCTCAGTCGATGTCCGGCTGATTGCCGCTACCAATAAAAATATTGAAGAGCAGATAAAGAAAGGAAAATTCAGAGAGGATTTGTATTTCCGCTTGAATGTTGTCCCTATTTTTGTTCCACCGCTTCGTGAAAGATTGGAAGATATAGAAGAGTTGATCACTTATTTTATGAAAAAATATAAGCATCCCAAATATCCGCAACCAAAGAAAATATCTTCCGATGCCATGACCATTTTAAAATCATATCATTGGCCGGGGAATATCAGAGAATTAAAAAATTTTATGGAAAGAATTAATATCATGACAGAGGAACAGGTTATTCTACCCGCTACTGTAAATCAGTACCTGGGAGCAATTGAGACCGAGGCACCGGACACAATGCTGCATGCTTTTTCCGACATGAAATTGAATCAAGCCAAGGATCAGTTTGAAAAAGAATTCATAGTACATAAATTAAAAGACAATAGTTTCAATATTTCTAAAACTGCGGAGATTTTGGGGTTGTATCCAAGTAATTTACATAATAAAATAAAAAAGTTAGGAATTAAGATTGAGAGGTGTTCATAAATGAAAGGATTAACCATTAGGCAAAACGAAGTATTAGAATTCATTAAAGCCTACATCGTATCACATAAATATCCCCCTACGATTCGTGAGGTAGCGGAAAATTTTAAGATCTCGGTAAAGGGAAGCTATGATCATATCAAGGCTTTGGAGAAGAAAAAATATATAAAGTGCAATGTGAATCGCTCGCGCGCAATCGAAGTTATTCTCGATGATGAGAACAGTAACGGTAAGGTTGTCCAGGTTCCTGTATTGGGAAATGTAGCCGCAGGAAAACCGCTTTTTGCCGAGGAAAACTTCGATGGTGTTGTGAAAGTACCCGAACAGGAAATTGGCAAGGGAAAGCATTTTGCATTAAACATAAAAGGCGACAGTATGCAGGATGCGGGAATTATGAATGGTGATGTCGCAGTAATTAATTATCAAAATTATGCGGATAACGGAGATATCATAGTCGCGGTTATTGATGAAGCGGTAACACTTAAAAGATTCTTTAAAGAAAAGAACAGGGTGATGCTTAAGGCGGAAAATAAAGCATATCCACCGATTTATTCACAGAATATAAGAATATTGGGCAAACTGTCCTATTTAATCAGGAAGTATGATTAAAGCATCATTAGTATATCTTCTATTGGGCCCTGAAGTTGGAGAAAAAGATAAGTATCTGAATCAGATAATTCAGGGATTAAAAAAAGAAAAGGGTAAAAATCCAGAAGTTTTTAAATTCTTTCCCTATGATATAAATATAATCGATGTGATAACGCTTTTAAGAAACGGAATGCTTTTTTCAGATCATAAGGTTGTAATAATTGAGAATATTCATGATCTAAAAAAAAGTGATGTCAATGCTTTAATTGACTATTGTAAGAATCCTTCCGCCTTATCATCGCTGATTCTTTGCTCTGATCAGGTGAAGGCCGTTCCCGGCCAATTAGAAAAGCTGATTCCTGATGAGAACAGAAAAATATTTTGGGAGTTGTTTGAAAACCAAAAAAAAGGCTGGATCGTTAATTTTTTCAAAAAATATAAGATTACTCTGGAAAATGATGCGGTTGATTTTATGGTAGAGATGGTTGAAAACAACACCAAGAATATGAGATCTGAATGCGAACAGCTTGCCCTTTTTTTTGACCAGGATTCGGTTATTAAATACAGTGATATTGAAAATTTCATCTATCACAGTAAAGAAGAAAGCGTTTTTACTCTCAGCGATCAGATTTTAAAGCGGGATCTGTCGGGGGCAATGGAAGTATTACATAAAATATTACTTTCCAAAGAAGATGATCCTCTGCGCATCATAAACGGTATTCTCTGGCAAATGAGAATCCTGCTTTCCTTCTGCAGTCAGTTGGACGAGGGCTATCGGGTGGATGAGATTTTTATGAAGCTTAAGGTAAAAAGCAAAAGAAGACAGAAGGCGCTGCTCGAGGCAAAGGATAAATACACCATCCATGAGCTTGAACTCATAATAATGCTTTCTGCGCAATTCGAAGTGTTGTTAAAAAGCATGAAAACCGAGCTGCATAACCTGCTTTTGGAGCTTTTTATCTATTTGATGATAGTTAAGGGCGGCACACCGTTTTCTCACCTATAATATGCGGTAAAATTACATTTTTGTAGGTAATGATTCAATAAAACTACAATTTTGTAGTAATCTAATCAGGCCGCTGTTAGATTAAAATTATAATTTCTTACAATACAATAACTTAGAAATAACTTAATATGGCACGCTTCTTGTAATAATAGTATCAAGAAATCTTAAATGCTTTAATTATAAGGAGTAACTTATGAGTAATGTTAACACGCCAAAGCATGTGTTGGAGTTAATCACCAAAGAAGGAGTGGAGGTTGTTGATCTGCGCTTCATGGATTTTCCCGGTTTATGGCAGCATTTTTCCGTGCCTGCGCGGGAAATAGAAGAAGAGACTTTTGAAAAGGGACTCGGTTTTGACGGTTCAAGTATCCGCGGTTGGCAGGCCATTAATGAATCCGATATGCTCGTTAAACCGGTGCCGGATACTGCTTTTATTGATCCCTTTTTTGAAGCAAAAACATTAGTGCTTATCTGTAATATTTGCGATCCCGTCACAGGTAAGGATTATTCAAGAGATCCGAGGAATATCGCCAGGAAAGCGGAGAATTATCTCAAAGAAACCGCTCTTGCCGATACCGCTTACTTCGGACCGGAAGCGGAATTCTTTATTTTTGATGAAATCCGTTTTGATCAGAATGAACATGAAGGATATTACCATATCGATTCTATTGAAGGACGCTGGAACAGCGGACGCTGTGAAGCTCCGAATTTAGGGTATAAACCGCGGTATAAAGAAGGTTATTTTCCCGTACCTCCGACAGACAGTCAGCAGGATATACGTTCTGAAATGATGCTTACTTTGGAAAGGATAGGTGTTCCGATCGAATGTCAGCACCATGAGGTTGCTACGGGAGGTCAGGCGGAAATTGATATGCGGTTCGCGCCTTTGGTTGCCATGGCGGATAATTTGTTAAAGTACAAGTATATTATCAAGAATGTGGCCAAGAAGCATAATAAGACCGTTACCTTTATGCCAAAACCGCTTTTTAATGACAATGGAAGCGGCATGCATGTGCATATGTCCTTCTGGAAAGAAAATAAAAACCTCTTTGCCGGTGACGGTTATGCGGGTATGTCGGAAACAGCGATGTATGCAATCGGCGGTATTCTAAAACATGCGCCTGCAATTCTCGCTTTTTCCAATCCCACTACCAATAGTTATAAGCGCCTGGTTCCCGGTTTTGAGGCACCCGTTAATCTGGCTTATTCAAGCAGAAACAGAAGCGCGGGGGTACGTATTCCTATGTATTCAACTTCGGAGAAGGCAAAACGATTTGAATTCAGATGCCCTGATCCCAGTTGTAATCCGTATCTTGCTTTTTCGGCCATGGTCATGGCGGCAATAGACGGGATTCAGAACAAACTAGATCCGGGCGATCCTTTGGATAAGGATATTTATGATCTGCCGCCCGAAGAACTGGCTTCTGTTGCGCAGACTCCGGGCTCATTACGCGAAGCACTTGAAGCACTGGAAAAGGATCATGAGTTCTTACTCAAGGGCGATGTATTTACCAGTGATGTTATTGAAACATGGATTGAGTATAAAATGATACATGAGGTTCAGGCACTGGATTTACGACCGCATCCGTGGGAGTTTGCCTTATATTATGATATTTAATTGACAAGGTTTAAAGGCCGCTATACAATAACAAACGCTTTAGCCCCAGTAGCTCAGCAGGATAGAGCACCGGTTTCCTAAACCGTAGGTCGGACGTTCGAGTCGTCTCTGGGGCATTTGTTATTGAAAGTGAATAGAGTAATCTGTCGGACTGGATAAAAAGAGTATGCGTTCCAAGGCAAGTGAATAATAAACGGTGTTATTCTGTTTAACACCACCGCTTTGTTTGATAATTCTGCCGTTTACGGTAACTGTAAATTTTACGGTTGTATTTTTTAACAGCGCAGCTCCGTCGTCAAGGGCAAAATCAAGCATGTCAAAATAATCCTCTTTAGATTCTCCTTCCTGGGGAAGCAATGTCTTGAACTCTTTTGTTTGAAAAAGGGGAAAAAGTGTAAGAATTTGAGAAAAATTATGTTTGTCCAAATGGAAGGAAAGAATTTTAGTATTGCCCTGAACAAATTTGACAATTTCTGTTTGTGCCAGGACTTTATCCGCAGCAAAAATCTGTTTAATATTTTGAAAGCTGATTCCCAGTTCCAACCTGCCGATACTGGAGACCTGTAGTTTGTTAACAGCTATACCCGGTCTGGATAAGAGTTCTTTGCGAATTTCAGTTTTATCAAAAATTACTGCGTCGTCAGCGGATTCAAATTCACCGCTCGCTTCTCCGATATCAACTATGTATTGAATGAGAGCAGGATCAAGATCAATTACCAGTTCAAGACTGCCCGAGCCATTTGGATTTATGGTTATGTGTTCTTGTACAACGCAGGAACAGCATAAAAAAGCAAAAAGCAGCATTACACAAAGTAATAAATATGTATATCTGTTGATTATGCAAGTGCTTTTCATCATCTAAAAATGAAACAACCTTCCGCCGGATTTGTAACATTTTTCTGTAATATTTTTTACCAGATATTCTGAGCAGGTTTCTATTTTCAGTTGTTTTGTAAAAAAACCATGGATGTTGATCTCTTGTTGTTTATATTCCTTAATAAGTGTTTCGAGTAAACTTTCAAAGTACACATATAAACTTGAGACTAACTCGGCTTTGTTTTTGTTTTTTTCTGTATAACAGGTAATAACAGAAAGCATACCCCTGTTCAACTTTTTGAAATAATCAATGAAATCTTTAATAAAGAAGAGCGAACCCTTTATCCACCGGTCAACTATCTGCTCGATTGCGGATATCGACAGCTTTTCCATACTATCATCTGTTTCGGGAAGGAGATTTAGTAAAAGCGCGCCGTCTAAAGAATTACAGATGCTTTTACATTTAATGATGAGATTTCGAGTGGAAAGAGAGGAAGTTTTTTTCCAATAAATTATTTCAAGCGGTTTTGCTGCTGTTTTGGGCAGTTTAAATCCCAGCTCCTTACCGGACTGGACAGCAATAACTTTATTACCCTGATGTAAGAATCGAGAAAGAAGTTCAAATCCTAATGGTGTGTCGATATCGGTAATTAACAATCGCTTCATTATGGCATAACATAATATCTTTAAACAGGCGCTCCAGTCAACTATAAATCCGTTTCCACCCGTGTGAATCCGTGAGCTTTACTGTTATTATTTTTTTTAAAAGGTAAAATATTAGAAGTCATAGCATATAGATATGTAATTAAAAAAATATTATAATGAAGTTTATTAAATACGAGAAAGAGAGTTAAAAGAGTGCGTATCGCGCTGGGACAGATTAATCCTCTTATTACAGGTTTTTCTAAAAATGCAGAAAAAATATTGACTTTTATAAAACAAGCGGTACATGAACAGGCAGACATAATAGTTTTTCCCGAAATGTGTGTCTGCGGATATCCTCCGATGGACCTGTTGGATTTAGACAATTTTGTAGAGGAATGTTTGAAAGCAGTGCGTTTTATTCAGCATAAAGCACCAAAAGAAATCGCTGTTCTAATCGGATATATCGATCAAAATCGTGCCCACAGCGGCAAACCATTGGTGAACACTGTCTCATTAATTCATAATAATCAGATTATTTTTTCGCAGGCAAAAACACTTCTGCCTACGTATGATGTGTTTGATGAAGCGCGATATTTTGAACCGGCCAAAAAAAGAAATGTAATCGAATTTAATCAAAAAAAAATAGGTATAACCATTTGTGAAGACATCTGGTGGGAACAGGAGAAACACTCAGGTGAAAAATATGCGGTAGATCCGGTCATTGAACTGCTTGACAAAGGCGCTGAAATCCTCATGGTTCCATCCGCCAGTCCTTTTTTTTCCGGAAAGCCGGAGCTTAGGTTTTCTTTAATTTCGGATATCAGTAAAAAATCTCATATTCCCGTTATCTATGTAAATATGGTCGGAGCGAATGACAGCCTTATATTCGATGGCCAATCGATGTATGTGGCAAAGGACGGTTCGTTGAGTTTCAGAGCCAAAGGCTTTAAAGAGGATTTTGCCGTTATCGATACTGAAAAGAAATCATCTCGAATTCGACCGTATTCTGACAAATATGCCGAGATTGAACAGGCTCTCATATTGGGAATCCGAGATTATCTGCGTAAATGCGGATTTGAACATGTGCATTTGGGTTTATCCGGAGGTATTGATTCCGCACTGGTAACAGTTCTTGCTGTTCGTGCCCTGGGCAGTAAACATGTTAAGGCCTTTGCCATGCCGTCGCGCTACTCTTCCGAGGCAAGTCTTATTGACGCGCAGCAGCTTTGTAAAAACGTAGGAGTTGATCTGGAGGTCATTTCCATCGAGGATATCTTTCCGCATTACCTAAAAAGTCTTGATGCGGTATTTAAAAATAAAAAGGCGGATATTACGGAAGAAAATCTGCAGGCCAGAATAAGAAGTACTTTGCTTATGGCGTACGCCAATAAGTTCAATTCGCTTCTGCTCGCCACCGGAAACAAGTCCGAACTGGCTACCGGTTACTGCACTCTCTACGGTGATATGAGCGGCGCTTTGGCGGTTATCGGTGATCTGTTTAAGACGGAAGTGTACGAACTGGCCCGGGCCATCAATACGAAGCAAAGAATCATTCCGGAATCAATTCTGAGCAAAGCGCCTTCAGCCGAGCTCCGGCCCGCTCAGACGGATCAGGATACGCTTCCCCCTTATGATCTGCTGGATAAAATCCTCTACGCATATATTTTACAGCATAAAACAAAACAACAGCTGATTGAGATGGGTTTTGAGAAGGATTTCGTAAAGCAGGTCTTGGGCATGGTTGCACGTGCTGAATATAAAAGAAGACAGGCACCGCCGGTTTTAAAGGTGTCGCCGCGGGCTTTCGGTACCGGCAGACGCATACCGATAGCCAGAAGCATCTTCGAAGCCTGATGTGTGGTCGCGCCTTGGAATACCCCCATAGCTTGCCGCGGGGATGAGAGGCGCGATTTCTTGCCGGACAACATACCCACATAGATTGTCGCGAGGTATATTATTGCGGCTGCTCGGTGGTGAGGATTTTATATTTTTCAAAATCCATGAGATTATATTTATTCACAATGACAATACGGTTAATGGTAAGGATCAGGCTGGAAAATTCATACTGCCTTTTTTCAGGTATTTTTTTTAAGATCTTTTTGTTGTGCTCTTTTCCCAGCCATTCCCGAAAACCGGTGCTCTGTTCATGAATATCATTCAACTCAAAAAAACACGTATCGACTACTTTTTCAATATCTTTGAAACCCTGGGTGTCGATTCCCTTCAAGGAAGTAAAATAGCTTAACTGTTCCCTGGACTTTGCCAGAAACTGATGAAAGCTGCTTATTCTTTTTATAAGCTGTAAAAGTGACGCCTGTTTAATTTCGATTTTACCTTCAGGATTGGAATAGCGGAAAAGCATGTCCTTATACGAGAAGGAAGGTCGTTTGATTGAAAAAAGGCTTATGAAGAAAAGAAACAAGCGCTTAAGGAATGAAGGTGTCTGAATGATATTGTAGAATTCTTGAAAAAAGTATTCGAGTTTGGCGATATTTTCAGTCTGGGAAATATAGCGATAGGCGATTTCACGCAAGCGGTACGATTTGGAAGCAGGTTTTTCCTTTTCTTCACTTTCATATTTTGCTTTTATTTCTATATTGAGCAGCGCTTCGCTTTTACCGAGGTCTGCAATAAGCAATAAATTTAGCTCGGGATTATTCTTTATATTAAGTTCAGAGCATTTTTTTTCTATTTCCCTGTCGTAATAACGGGCCTTTGCCTTGTAGTTCTCAAAACTACCCACCAGGCTTTTTACCGCGTCAAAAAGATAAATAACATACTCATCACTTTTAATCATCTCCAGCCTTTGAAAAAAAGGATTTATGGTATTGATAATCCTATTTTCAATACTGGTCTTTATTGAAACTGCCAGCTCCAATTGTTTCTTTTTGAAAGGAGCAAGATTTTGATGTGAGTACTGATTTTGCAGGAAGAGGAGCAGAAAGCCGTGAACCTTGTTTATCTGCTTTATATCCTGTAAATCGATCTCCGAAGGTTTGTTGAGATAAAGATTCTGAATGGAATAGATATTATTTATAAGGGTAATGAGCATATTGGAGTTAAATTCCGGATCATCTTTCAGGTTTTCAGGAGTCATATCTGGCACGGACAAGGAAGCGCTGCTTTTATTGATAGCGGTTTTCCACAGATTATTGGAGGTAAATGAGTAGGGAAAGATATTATCGCGCAGTGTTTCCAGGCTGGTAGCTATTTCATAATAATAGGTACTGATATATGATTTTGCCTGAAACAGCTTTTCTTTTTCTTTGTCCAGTAAATCAAATAATTGTTTGTTAATCATATTCTATCGTGAAATATCATAATCAATACTGATGAACATAGCAAGTAGCATAAGGAGTTAAAGAGGATGCAAAAAAAAGAGAATTCTTGATTTCTTGGATTATTGGGTCTATAATTAAACATAAGCATTACAGAATGAGGAGTTGATGTGAAAAAGACAATTACCTTTATATACATAAGTGTATTCTTTTTATTATGCTCCTTTGTATTCGCTGCTGCGAATAATAGTTATGCCCAAAGCGAAACAGTACGGAATAAAGAACAATTCGATTTAACTTTACCCTGTCAGGACGATACCAGCACCATCGATTATAAACAGTATTATACCGATCCGGAGATTTCCGGAGAAATAACCTACG
The DNA here is from genome assembly GCA_016930675.1 of Spirochaetales bacterium. Lineage (GTDB taxonomy): Bacteria > Spirochaetota > Spirochaetia > SZUA-6 > RPPD01 > JAFGGG01. Next base: position 1,682 of record JAFGGG010000003.1, on the reverse strand, counting down.
TGATTTTTAAAGCCAAGATGGAGAACGAAGGCGACGATGTCTGGGCTCTGGCCCTTTTTCACGGCTTCAGATATGCATATAAAGCCACAACTAAAGGCGAAAAACTGGCCGTGGGCATTCTTTTTACCAATGAAACAGGCAAAATATATTATATTGAGCGCACTGTTTATACCGAGTTTTTAAACGGTAACATCTCTAATGACGAGTTTGTTCGTCGCATTCAAATCGAAGAAGTTGAATAGCAATTGCCGGTATAATACTTAATTTTCCAAAATTGTAATTTCCACGCGTCTGTTTTTTATCCTGCCCGCTTCCGTACTGTTGCTTGCAATCGGTTCCGTTGCACCCTTGCCCACTATAATCATTTTTTGCGCTTCTGTCGCTCCTATGGAAAGCAGATAATCTCCTACTGCCTTGGCCCGTCTTTTTGAGAGTTCCAGCAGGTATTCATCGGAGCCGAGCTTTGCGGCGTGCCCTTCAATCTGAATGTCCCTTTCCGGATATTTCATTAATATCCTGGCGATCTTTTGCAGTTTCTGCTTTTCAGCCGGTAATAACACATCCGAATCGGGCTGGAACTGAATATCTTCCAGAGTGATGGTGACACCTTTTTCTTCTTGCTCTACAGTGACGCCTTCCAGATTTTCCTTTTCTATATGTTCCGTGATTTCATCAACAGTCTTTTTTTTGTCCATGATGGGCGCGGCAAAGGTTTCACCTTTTGATGTGCCGATGAATTCAAAATAATCACCGGAAGACAGCACATAGATATAATGATAAGCATCTTCATAGGAATGGACCTTGCCGTTTTCTATATCCCAGTTATATAATTGACTGGTTTCGCCAAGGATTTTAACAGGATAGAAATTCTCTATTGCAGGTATAAGACCTTTTATATCGTGTTCGATATGGTATTCTATTTTGAATTGAGCAATTTTCCTACCATCTATTTGTATGTTTCCCAAATAAGTATAATATACAGTAAAACGCACAATATATGGCTTTTGTATTTGAAAGGGACGACGAAAATCATAAAGCTCTTCAGCCAGTGCTGACCAAGTATCACCTGGATTAATATCTTTTTCTGGGAAAATTGGTATATCACGAAAGATTGGCCTGAAATAATTTGAATTTATGCTATAATGTCCTTGTATATCTCTCCAATAAATTGCTGATAGTTCTTCGGAAAGACTAAAACTTCTAGTGTCACCATAATATCTTTCAGAGGTCTGAAAAATAGCTGATATATATCCTGAGTTATTTTTTACTTCGAGAACCTCTACGGCAACTTTATTTAAGGCTTCAACATTATGACTGAATTCACCATTAATAAATACTTTCTGAATCACTTCAGAAATTATCCTGTATTTCTCGCCTTTAACATGGATAAATTTGAAAAACTCGGCATCAAGCAGCTGCAAGAAACTTAGAAAGAATAACAGTAACAGAATACATCTCTTTTTCATAACACACTCCTGCTCTCATTTTCGGTCTACTATAGTCTGTTCTTGAAAAAATGTGGAGCCTTGTTTCATGTTCGATAGTAAATATACTACTTTATATCAGTATTTTCTAAAAGTTAATCACGCCCACGGCCCGTTGCCTCACATAAAAATCTAACCCAAATTATTGGATGCCTCATATAAAAATCTAACCATAGAGTTAAAGAGAAGCTATATTCT
>JAFGGG010000009.1 GCA_016930675.1 Spirochaetales bacterium | reverse complement strand
GGAGAGGTGCGAGAGTGGCCGAATCGGGCTCCCTGCTAAGGAGTTGTACTCGTAAGGGTACCGTGGGTTCGAATCCCACCCTCTCCGTTTTTTAGTGCCCATAGCTCAGCCGGATAGAGCATTAGATTGCGGATCTAAAGGTCGGAGGTTCGAATCCTCTTGGGCACAAACTACGACAGCGATTCTCATTTTGATAGATGAGAATCATTTATGCTCTAAGGAGAGATGCGAGAGCGGTTGAATCGGGCGGTCTCGAAAACCGTTGCCCGACCATTAAGTGCATTAGAAAAATATGGGTTTTTCTATTGCCTGTATTCATTAAAAATGTATTTGTTAAGCTTATTTTTAGTGCATTTAGTGGTCGGGCCGGGGGTTCGAATCCCCCTCTCTCCGTAAATGGTTTTTGACTACATATTACTGGTATTTCTATAAAGAGGAACACAATCGAAATCTTGGTAACTATCCAAGAAATTGATATTTGACAACTAAGGGGAGAGATGACCGAGAGGCCGAAGGTGCACGCTTGGAAAGCGTGTGTACTCTAACGGGTACCGAGGGTTCGAATCCCTCTCTCTCCGTATCCCCTTTAGTTTCCATTTCAGGCTCTGCACTATTTGCCGTCGCCCAACTCCGTCAGGACCGGAAGGTAGCAGCGGTAAGCGATGAGCGAATGAGCTGCAATCGGCTTGATTGGAGCTAAAGGGGTTTTATTAATTCTATCAAATAATATATGATATAGTATGAGTTATGAAGTAACCGCAATCAAAAAAAGACCTCAGAACTTTGATCAAATAGTAGGACAGGAATTTATAGTCTCGGCCCTAAAAAATTCTGTTGAACAAGAACGGATTGCTCATGCCTACCTTTTTTCAGGACCGCGTGGTGTCGGTAAAACATCCGCAGCCCGAATTCTTGCCAAAGCCTTAAACTGCGAGCAAGGGCTTACCACGGAACCTTGCGGGAAATGCACCTCATGTATCGAGATTGTTGAAGGCCGATCATTTGATGTCATAGAGATCGATGGCGCTTCTCATACCAGCGTAAATGATGTACGAGAAATCAGAGATGAAGTTCTTTTTGCTCCGACTAATTTTCGTTACAAAGTATATATTATTGATGAAGTGCATATGCTTTCCAACAGCGCATTTAATGCTCTCCTTAAAACCATAGAAGAACCGCCCCCCCATGTGGTATTTATTTTTGCCACTACCGAAATTCACAAGGTCCCTGCAACTATCCGTTCCCGCTGTCAGCAGTTTAATTTCAGACTGATTTCGCTAACTGATATTAAAACAAAAATCCAGGAAGTTGCCAAGGAACTCAATATCCGAAGTGATAATGAGTCGCTTGTCTGGATTGCAAAAGAGGCAACAGGTTCTCTACGGGACGCGTATACTCTCTTCGATCAGATTATTTCATTTTCCGGTAATGAAATTCAAATTTCCAAAATCCAGGAAAAACTGGGTATAGTCGGTGTTGAGGAAATCAGCAAACTCATTCGTTTATTAGCAGAAGGGAATATAAACCAAGTACTAAAAGTAACCGACGGTATTCTTAATAAGGGAATCTCTGAAGAGCAGTTTGTAATAGGCTTGGCAGAATATTTTCGTAACTTGCTCTTTATAAAACATGGTATCACAAAAGAATCTTTTTTAGGATGTTCGTTCGAAAGCTTCTCTAAAGAAATCATCGATTCTTTTTCTATAGAACAAATCGAAAAAGCATTAGACCTGCTTTTGCATCTTTATAGAAATTTTCGTTTTTCACTAAACCAAAAGTTTGAATTAGAGTTGCTGCTGTCAAGACTCGGCAGCTTGGAAAAACTGATTACTCCCTCCGAAATTTTAAACACTATTCAAACATTAAAGCAAAAACTGCAAACCAAAACCTTAAAAACCGTTCCGGAAGAATCCGAAACGGTACAGGCTGCAAACAGATCTCATATCGTAGTTCCACAAGACATACTTAAAAACATAATTGATACTATTGGTAAAAAGAAACTTACTCTTGCCTCGTCTTTAAAAAAGTGTACCTTGTGCAAAATAGTAGAAAATGACTTGATGTTCTTCTTTCAGGAAAAAGATGCCTTTTCAGCCGAATTTGTTATGGGTGAAAAAACTATTCTTTCCCAAATCGCCTCCCAAATAACCGGAAACAAGATGGGTATCAAGGTTGAAATTTTAAAAGAAAATCAAACAAATGCTTCTGCTGCGGATGAAGAAGAAAATATCATTAAAAAGGTATTTAAAGGCACGGTTATAAAAGGAGATTAACGATGGGTTTCAATCCGGTAGAATTTATTAAAAATTTTAAAAACATCCAATCGCGTATGGCGGAGATGCAGGAAAAATTAAAGGACCTGTTGATCGAAGGAACAGCCGGCGGAGATATGGTCAAAATCCAGATTAATGGAAAAATGGAAGTTCTCAGTGTTTACCTCTCTCCCGATGTTGTGGATCCAAATGATATAGAAATGCTCCAAGACCTCATTCGAGCAGCATACAGTGATGCGTTTGCCAAATTAAGAGAAAAGATGAAAGAAGAATTTTCCGGACTCACAGGAGGAATGGATCTTCCGCCTGGCTTCTTAGGAACATAATGTGAATATTATTGAACACGTAATCAACCAGCTTGCCAAACTTCCCGGACTGGGCAAAAAAAGCGCTTCACGAATCGTTTATTATCTCTTGAAAAGCCCGGATTCAAAAACCGAGAGCTTGGCAAACTCGCTCCTTACTTTAAAGAAAAGCCTGAAAGCCTGCGGGAACTGTGGAAATTTTTCGGAAACGGATCCCTGTCACATCTGCCAAAATCAAGCGCGCGACCGCAGTACAATCTGCGTTGTGGAAAACGCCAAAGATATTTACACGATAGAAGCAACTCATTTACATCAAGGTCTGTATCATGTACTAGGCGGTGTAATCTCTCCGCTTTCAGGAGTGGGGCCGAATAATATCCGCATCAATGAGCTTATTGCAAGAATTAAAAATACAATGATTAAAGAAATTATAATTGCCACTAATCCGACCGTTGAAGGAGATACTACCGCACTGTATCTGGCTAAAGTATTAAAAGGTGCGGGCGTAACTGTCACAAGACTCGCATTGGGTTTGCCCGTGGGTGGTGATTTGGAATACGCCGACAAGCTTACTCTTTCGCAAGCATTAAAAGGAAGAATAAAGATTGAATAAAAGCAACTGCCATATCCGCTCCAGAAAAACCGCAGGCTTTACTGGTGATGAAATAAAGGGTAATAAGTGGCGGACTATACTGGTTTTTTTATCTTTATTCTTGAAAAAATTGATATAATAGAGTAAAATACATCTCTATAATAATATATCGATTAAACTTGTGGGTAAGTTGTGAATAACTATTATCTTGGAATATATTATTATGGCTATCTTTTGTTAACATAATATTTAAAAGTAAATATTATATTTTTTTAATATACTATTTTTAATTGTTTACAATATATGTAATTAGAAGTTTTTACTAAAATTTTACACATTAATGTATCTTTTTGATACGCGGAACACTGTATTATTTATTTTACAGTTCCCTTTTTTACTGTGGATAACCTGTTAATTTATTGCAGATAAATTGGAGTCTTTTAACTATGAGCGCCGGGCATTGGGATTACGAACCATTCTGGAAAGAAGTTATTGATCAAATAAAACATGAGATCACAGAACAAGAATTCATCATGTGGTTCAGAAATATTGAGTATCATGCATCTGACGAATCGCAAATCATACTCAATGTTCCTTCCTCTTTTTATAAGGATCAAGTAACAAAACGTTATCTTTCTTTGCTGGAAAATAAACTATACGATCTTTCCGGTAATAAAATAAAAATTGGATTCAATATCCAATTAAAGGTGCATGAGAAATCAAAAAAGGAGAAAAAAGAAGAGCCCGCTCCGGTTCAAAAAAAAACCGTACGCACACATCCTCAATTAAACAAAGACTACAACTTCGAATGTTTTGTAATCGGTGAAAACAACTCTTTCGCAGCCAATGCTGCTATCGCAATTGCTAAAAATCCCGGTACTGCTTATAATCCCTGTCTTATTTACGGTGGTGTTGGATTGGGCAAAACACATCTTATCCAGGCCATCGGTAATGCCGCTTATAGTGAATTTCCGCACTTGAAAATAGTATACGTGACAGCGGAAACTTTCACCAACGAGTTCATCCTTTCCATTAAAGAAAAAGCAGCTCATAAATTTAAAAACAAGTACAGAAAAGTGGACGTCCTTCTTATTGACGATATCCACTTCTTGCCGGGAAAAGTTGAGACACAGGAAGAACTCTTCCACACGTTCAACGCGCTCTATGATGCCAACAAACAAATGGTATTTACCTGTGATCGCCCGGTATCGGAATTAAAATCACTTTCAGACAGACTCCGCAGCAGATTTGAAAGAGGTTTAAATGTTGATCTTCAACCACCCAACTATGAAACACGAATAGCCATTCTTAAGCAAAAAATAGAAACGAAAAAAGTAGCTATACCGGATGAAGTAATAGAACTTATTTGCAAAAATGTTACTACAAACGTTAGAGATTTGGAAAAGGCTTTAACCAAGCTTATTGCCTATGCTGATTTGGTAAATAAAAAAATTACAATTGATATCGCACAAAGACAGCTTAAAGACTTCTTTACTCATCCTCAATATAAAAACATAACATTGGCTCTGATTCAAAAAGCCGTGGCAGACTACTTTGGTATTTCCAGTAATGATTTAAAATGTAAAAAAAGAACCAAGGCAATTGCCTTTCCGCGACAGGTCGCCATGTTTATCTCAAGGGAGATCACGGAATTTTCAACAACAGAAGTAGGTCTTGATTTCGGCGGCAGGGATCACACGACCGTGATGCATGCCTGCCAAAAGATAGAAAACAGAATGAAAACAGATCCCACATTGGAACCGACTGTTCAGCATTTAATAAAAACAATTAAAACCCAAAACACAAGTGGTTAAAAAATTGTGATTATGCTGTGAATTCACTTGTTTATATTTTAATAAATTGTTAATGTTTGTATAATATGTGGAAAGAATAAAGAAGTTTTACTTCTTCTAACTTTTTTCGGTATAACGGCTTAGTAGCGTTATCCACATATTAGATGTGCCTACTATTACTACTACTAATTAATATATTAATAATAGGAGTATTAGTCATGAAATTTTCATGCGATAAATCAAGTATATTAAAAGAAATATTGATTGCTCATGATACCATTTCAACAAAGAGTACAATTTCAATCCTTTCGAATGTACTGCTTGATGTAAATGACAGCAACCTTCTTATAAATGCGACTGATTTAAAAGTATCGTTTAAATCACAGCTTCCGATCCAGGTTTCACAACCAGGTACGGTAGCCGTACTTTGCGATAGACTGCTCGATATTTTACGTTCTCTTCCCGAAGATAATATTAACTTCGAGTTAAAAGACAACCTCTTTTTATCAATAATTCCGGAAAAAAGTAATATTCAATTCACTCTTAAATGCATACCACCGGATAAATTTCCGGAGCAGCATGGAATCGCAGACGATGTGTTTGCGGAGTTTCCGCAAAAAGAGTTCGTGGATATGATCTCAAAAACTATTTTCGCAATTTCGGATGATGAAACACGATTTTTTTTAAACGGTATATATATTGAAAAAGTTGAGAACTGTTTAAGCATGGTTGCTTCTGACGGAAGAAGATTGGCGCTTATAAAAAAGAAGCTTACCGGCGAGATGGATGATTTTACAGGAGTTATCGTACCGCCGAAAATCTTACATATTATTCGAAAAAACACATCCGGGCAGGGTAATTTATTATTCGCTATTACGGAAAAAAATATCTTTGTGAAGTTAAATAATCATCTTTTTTCTTCAAATTTGATCGAGGGCAAGTTTCCCAACTACCAAAAGATAATACCAGAACAGCATGAGCATAAAATAATTGTCTCAAAAGCAGCGCTACAAGAATCATTGAAAAGGGTTTCTATTCTGGTTGAGAATAAATCACGGCGTGTGTTTTTAACTCTTCAAGAAAATACCCTAACAGTGAGTTCTGAGGAATCTGAAATAGGCATGGCAAAAGAAGAAATAGCATGCGAATATTCGGGACCGGAGATTACGATTACCTTAAATTATCTTTATTTATTGGAGCCAATAAGAGAGATTGATAGTGAAAAAATCGAAATAGAGTTTACGGATAATAAAAAAGCTCTTTCGGTAAAGCCTCTGAATGATGATGATTATTTTAATATAGTAATGCCTCTGCAAAAAGATTAATGGCCTTTACTTCCCTCAACCTCAGTGATTTCAGAAATTTCAAAAACACTCAAATGGATTTTAATTCTTCTCAAATTTTTTTTATTGGAGATAATGGTCAGGGGAAAACCAATATAATTGAAGCGCTGTATCTTCTCTGCTACGGATCTTCCTTTAGAGTCAGATTCGATAATCTTATGATAAACAACGATAGTAACACTGCATTAATTAAAGGCGACTTTTTAGACCATAATGAATTGAATAAGAAAATCAGTATTCAGCTTTCAAGGAGTAAAGCTAAAGAGATAGTTGTAGATGATAAAAGAGTGTCGGATAGAAAAGAACTGATTCATAACATTCCCTGTGTTGTTTTTTCTCATAATGATATGCAGATTATTATCGGGGCCCCCTATCTGCAGAGAAGGTTCTTTAATCAAACACTGAGTATATATGATATAGTTTTTATTGATTTACTGCGAAAATATAAAAAAATTCTTTCATATAGAAATCGTATTTTAAAAGAAAGAAAATTCGATTTACTTGATGTTTACAACATAAAATTAGCCCAGTATGGATTGGAAATCCAAAAGAAAAGAGAAAATACTGTTGCTTCCTTTAATCCTATTTTTTCTGATCTGTTTCAGCGTATAACCGGATTCAAAGAACAGCTTGTTATTCATTATGAACCGTCATGGAAGGAATGCAGTGATGAAAATAATGTGCTTGACATATTAAAACGCAGGCAGGAAAAGGATGTAATCTGGAAAAATACAACCTCAGGACCGCATCGGGATAGGTTTTTTTTCTATCTTGGGAAGAATGATTTTTTAAAGATTGCTTCAACAGGGCAGACCAGGCTTATTTCAATTATTCTAAAAATTGCTCAAGCTCAGTTTTATACTGAGGTAACCCAAAAAAAGCCTTTGCTTTTATTGGATGATGTATTGTTGGAAATCGATAAGAAAAAACGAGAGCTGCTTATCAGGCTTCTGCCTGCTTATGATCAGGCATTTTTTACCTTTTTACCGGATGAGGACTTTGCTTCCTATGAAAAATCGGGTACATTGAAATATCTCATTAAAAATGGTGTGATACAGGCATGGAACGAGCCGGAGATTTACTAAAGAATGTTTTTAAAGGCAGTCTTTCTCAAGAAGGTCGGCGTTACTCTTCTTTTTTTAAAAGCTGGGAGCGTATTTTAGGTAAAGAGCTTGCCGGTAACGTAAAGCTGATTGATATTAAAAAGGATATCCTTCTTGTAACGGCGAGCCATCCTGGCTGGATGCAGATGGTTTATATGAAAAGAAAAAAACTGCTTGCTTTAATTAACAAGCTCTATCCGGAGCTTTCGATAAAAAAAATAAAGATTTCTTTAGCAAGTGGGGGCCGGGAAAATATTCAAGCCGGCACCAAGGAGAGCCAGGAAAAAGAACATGTGGAAAATGATCCTGCCTCGGAAATTGATTTAAAAAAAGAATTAAAAACCTTGGAAAACAGCGAGTTAAAGTATATTTTAAAGAAACTATACACTTCAATACAGAGAAGAAGATAAGCAGGGATTATAGTTGACAATGAGAGTATAAATAAGTATACTTCTCTACCTTTATTGTTGATTTAAACCGAATATAAAGATATATTAAGAGGAGATCGATCATGAAGAGGACGTATCAGCCCAGTAGAACGAAAAGGAACAGAAAATTTGGTTTTAGGGCGAGAATGAAAACTAAAAACGGAAGACTCGTGTTAAAAAGGCGGAGACAAAAAGGACGAATTAAACTTTCTGTTGCAGATGAAAAAAAGCCTTACTAAAGTTGAAAGATTACACAGAAGATGCGATATAATAAATTTACTTCAGTCAGCACATAGGATTGGAACCAGGGGATTAACACTCCTTTTTAAGGAAAACGGGAAAATAAAAAATAGAGTAGCATTTTTTTTAAAAAAAGGTTTTAAGAACGCTGTAAGCAGAAATAGGCATAAGCGAATTTTACGAGCAATATATAGAGAATATAAAAATATATTGAGTCAGGGATTTGATTTTATATTTATTCTTTCATCAGGTGAATATACCTATGCTCAATTAAGTGAGTATGTGCTAAGACTCCTAAAGCGCGGCAGTCTGTTGGTAGAGAAGGGAGAAGAGTAGGTAATGAAGTATATTTTAATCTTTATTATAAACATATATCAGAAAATGATCTCACCGCTTTTTCCCCCGGCATGCAGATTTTTCCCTACCTGCTCACAGTACGCTAAAGAGTCGCTGCAAAAACATGGATTTTTTAAAGGATTATATTATTCTGTAAAAAGATTACTCAAATGTCATCCTTTTCATCCGGGCGGATATGACCCTGTAAAATAAATAAACGAGGAGTTTTTATAACAATGGATAAGAGAACCGGATTAATGATTATCGTTTTGATAGGAATTTTCTTGGCGTGGTCTTTTATAATGCAGATGGTTTCACCTCCCAAGCCGGCCGAGGAAGAGGTGGAACAGGAAGCCCAACCTCAAAAAGAGGAACCGGTTGTACAGCAAGCCGAAATAACACCGGCCCCGCTGGAAGAGGAGCTTGTCGAAAAAAACGATATTCGTTTGAATACCGAATTTGATAATTATAACGTGCTCTTCTCAAACAAGGGCGGTGTCGTACGCTCTTTTAAATTAAAAAACGGGAACGGACAGGAAACGGAAGATCTGGAAATGATATTCACAGGAGATCATGGCCAGGCAAAGGAGTATCCTTTCAGCATCAGTCTCGGAGATTATACAGTAGAAGCAGTAGATACGCTTTTTGAATATTTCGTCGATGAAACCCAGAACAAGGTCGAGTTCTTCAGAACCTTCATTTACAAAGAAACTCCTTTTACGATCAGGAAAACATTTATCCTTAATCCTTCGGAATATATGTTTGAGCTTACCGTGGCGATTGAAAACCAGACAGCGGATTATCTTAATCTTGATTTTGAGGGTGTTATGTATACTCTTGGTATCGGACCTCAAATCGGACCCGCCTTTGAAAAACTGGAAGGCAGAGGAGAGTATCGCAAGTTTGTCTATTTTGACAAAGGAAGAAACGAAAAGGAAGTTCAGGCCGGTCAGGTGGAAATTGTGGACAAATCCACAATAAACTGGACGGGGATTATGGGGAAGTATTATGCATTAATCATTATTCCGCATTTCCGTTCTGAACGAATAGTGTTTGACTCGAGAGAACTGTCCACAGCTGCTCCCAGACGGTCTGCTCTCTATATCGAAAGACCTGCGGCGAAAACTTCCCGGATCGAAGATTCATATCATGTGTATGTAGGTCCCAAGAAAAGGTCTTTGTTGGAAAAATATAATGAAAGAAAAAATAATACGTACGGCCTTAAAGACATGCACCTTGAAGAAGTGGTGCCGTCGGTTTTCCTGATCGGTGCGATTGCCGACCTGTTAAAGTATCCACTGGATTTTTTCTTCAGTATTGTGGGGAATTATGGAATCGCCATTATCCTGCTGACCATTTTAATTAAAGTGCTCGTATTCCCTCTTACCAGAAAGAGTTATGAGTCCATGAGCAGATTGCAGGAACTCAATCCCAAAATGACCGAATTGAGAGCAAAATACAAAGACAATCCTAAAAAACTCAATATGGAGATGGCGGAACTCTATCGGCGTGAGGGTGTTAATCCTCTGGGTGGATGTCTGCCCCAGCTCCTACAGCTTCCCATCATGTTTGCGCTGTATATCCTGTTACAGGAGCATTTCGGCCTCCGAAACGCTGTCTTTATTCCCGGCTGGATTAACGATTTATCGGTTCCCGAGTATATTGTTGAGTTTAATTTTACTATTCCCGTACTTAACTGGCAGTATTTAAGGTTGCTGCCCATAATTATGCTGGGTACACAGATAGTGTCCTCCAAGCTGACCCAAACTAGTACGGGTACGGATAGTAAAATGAAAATGCTGCCGTATATCCTTGTTGGTGTGTTTTTCTTTATTCTTTATAATTTGCCTTCAGGATTGGTATTGTATTGGACTGTACAGAATATTCTCACGACAGCCCAGATGTATGTTTACAAGAAGTATTTTAAAAATAAACCGCCAAAACCGAAAAAAAAGAGATTTGCCAATTTGCAATCCTATATGAGGAGATAATAAATGAGTGCCTTAGAATTCATTGGTAATGATGTCAACGAAGCAGTGCAAAATGCCTGTACGGCATTAAATATTAAAGAAGATGAATTGAAATATGAAATAATCGAGACTAAAAAGAAGAGTATCTTTTCAAAAGGAGCCGTTAAAATTTCCGTACACGTAGAGGACGAGATTAACGAGGAAGTGAAAGAGGCTGTAAAAGCGGATGTGACGGTAACGGAAAATATCAATGGAGAAGAAAAAATAATTAAGTTTGTTACACAACTTATTGATAAAATGGGAATGAGCGGCAAAGTTACAGTTAATTTTAAAGAAGATACCAAAATCGGAATCAGTATTGAAAGCGCTGATTCGGGACTGCTCATAGGACGAAGGGGAAAGACATTAGACGCAATTCAATTGATCGCCAATGCCGTGTCAGGAAGAATCAATGAGCATAATAAACTGAAAGTAATTGTAGATACCGAAAATTACAGAACAAAAAAGCAAGAGAAAATTATCTCTATAGCCGAGCGAGTTGCAGACCAGGTACGGCGCTCAAGAGGATCTCGCTTGCTTGAACCTATGAATCCTTTTGAAAGAAGAATAATACATACTGCTCTCAACAATGTGGATGATATTGAAACAATTAGTGAAGGTGACGGTCTTTATAAACAGATACGTATTTGTTATAAAGGCAAGTAAAATATAGGACTTAAGAACTCTTTACACTATCCCATAGTGAATCTAATACTTCTATACCGGCTTCTTCCAATGTGATATTCATCTCTTTTAAGCGCGCTTCGACTTTCTGAAAGCGTGAGATGAATTTTTTATTTGCCCGTTCCAAAGCCAGACCGGGATTTATCCGAGAAAGACGGGAGAAATTTACGATGGTAAATAACAGATCGCCGATTTCCATTTCAATTTCTTCAGGATTTTTCTGTTTAAAGGACTCCTCCAGCTCTTGCAGCTCTTCATGCAACTTGGCAAAGACCTGTTCGGGCTTTTCCCAATCAAAACCGATTTTAGATACTTTTTTTTGAATGTGGTATGACCTCTCAAGAGGAGGAAGTGTTTTGGCAAGCCCCTTTAAAATAGAGGCTTTAAGGTTTTTGCCTTCCACATGTTCTTTAATATAATCCCAATGCTCAATAATTTTTTTAACCGATTTGGCTTCCTTTTTCTCAAACACATGCGGATGTCTGCGAATAAGTTTTTTACAGATCCCATCGAGGACTTCCGGTAAACTGAAGCTGTTTTTTTCTTCACTCATCCTAGAGAGCATGATAAGAATTAAAAATAGATCACCCAGTTCTTCTGAGAAATTTTTATCATTTTTCTCTTCAATAGCATGAATACACTCATACGTTTCTTCTAAAAGATTTTCGCGAATGGTATAGGGGGACTGTTCTTTATCCCACGGACAGCCTTCCGGACCTCTAAGTATATAAATAATGTTGTAAAGGTTGGCAAAAGCTTTTTTTATCTCCTCGACCTGCTCTTCCGAAGGTTGGGATGTATTTGAAATGTTCATACCTTTCTATAGTATAATGAAGACCAATAGTCAAGCGATCGTTCATTCCTTTTCCTATGCGAATTTTAAGATTAACGCTTGTAAAAATAGTATAAGATCATTATATTAAATATCTTTAGCGGTGTTGTTAAAATATAATGAGGGTTAGAGGAATGAATAACAGACGAGGTTATGTCATAGGTTTTGTTTTTAGCATGGCATTGCTGGTTTTCAATTTTAATTGCAAAACAGATGCTGCTGCTCATACAAAGGATCCGTTATTGGAGGAGAGTCCTTTTGAGAGTATCTCCGCTTATTTAATGATGGGAAAACCCGATCAAGCGTTAGCGGCCTATGAGAAGGCCTTTAAAGAAAAACCGGAAGATGCGGAAACAAAAATACTTTATGCGCGGCTTTTAATGTTCGGTGGTAAATTAAAGCAAGCGGAAGATATAATTGATGAAGTTTTGAAAAGTGAGCCTGAAAATGTGGAAGCCCTTTACAGTAAATCTTTGTTAAAAGGAATTGAGGGTGACGAGGAAGCTCAAAAAGCCTTATTGGAACAGGTAGTTGCTTTGGATAGTTCACACACCGAAGCGCTTTCCGCTTTGGGCGCCATGTATTTATATGATAAGAATTATAAAGAAGCGGAATCGTATTTTGAACAGGCCATTACCAATGACAAAGAAAATCTGGTAGCATTATTGGGGATGGGGAATGTTAAATTCAAAAAGAAAAAGTATGATGACGCACTTACGTATATCGACACGGCCATAGAGATAGAACCCGAATATCCATATTCCTATATTGACAGGGCGAAAACAAAAAAATTGTTGAACAATGTTGACGGCGCACTTGAGGATTTAAACACGGCCATTCAATTAGATCCTGAATACTATTACGGTTATTTTGACCGCGGACGATTGTTGTTGAGTATGAAAGAGAGAGAACAGGCCTTGCAGGATTTCAACACAGCGATAAGTATCGATCCGGAAAATTTTTCCGCTTACATTTTCAGAGCGGGGATTTTGGAAGAAAAAGGATTGGTAGATGAAACAATCAGAGACTACGAAAAGATAATAGAGTTAAAAGAGGATTATTACTTTGCTTATTCATCGCTGGCCTCGCTGTATTATGTAAAGGAGCGTTTGCAGGATTCACACGCCATGTTCGTAAAGGCTGCGGAATATGAAAGAGAGAATTATTCTTATCTTCTTTTGTCAGCACTTACGCTAAAAAAATTAAAAAAAGAAAAGCAGGCACAGGAATATCTTAAACTTAAACTTAAAGATTTTATTCATAATTCATGGCAGTATCATATAGCCCGGTATTATCTAAGCCCTGAAAATGACAGTTATATTATCGCTATAATGAGTGAAGAAAAAAAGCCCCGGATCCGTTCTCAGATGCTTTTTTATATCGCTGCTCAGTATTTGTTGCAGGATAAAAAACATACCGCAGTAACTTTTTTACAGGAAGCGGTTGATATTGAAGCGTGGGGTTATGTTGAACGACGTTTAGCCCAGTATGAGTTGGACAGGTTTAAGGCGAAATAAGCATATCTAAAGAGTTATACATTAAAGGAAAAATAATGAATGATACAGTTCAAACAATTAAATTAAAAGGGAAAAAAATTACTCTTGTGGGTACCGCTCATGTTTCACAAGCAAGTGTAGTAGAAGTAGAAGAGGTAATTAGAAAAGAAAAACCGGATTGTGTCTGCGTAGAACTGGATGCGACCCGTTACAAAACCTTGACCCAGAGTAATGTATGGAAGAACCTTGATATCACTAAAGTATTAAAAGAGCGAAAAGGATTTTTATTATTGGCAAACATCGTTCTGGCGTCTTTTCAGAGAAGGTTGGGGCTTAATGTGGGAGTAAAACCCGGAGAAGAGATGCTTAAAGCTATTGAGGTTGCCAAGGACCTGAATATTCCCTGTGAATTCTGTGATCGGGAAGTACAGGTTACGTTGAGAAGAGCCTGGGCCAAATCAAGTTTTTGGGGAAAAAATAAAATGCTTGCAGCTCTGCTCGCATCGGTTTTTACCAAAGAGAAGCTGACTGAAGAGGAGATGGAGAAATTAAAAGAAAAGAGCCTTATGCACAACATGATGGAAGAGCTGGCCAACTATCTGCCTTCGGTAAAGGAAGTATTAATCGATGAAAGAGACAGGTATCTGGCAACAAAGATATTTAACACTAAGGGCAAAAATCTTGTGGCAATTGTGGGCGCCGGTCATTTAGAGGGTATTATTCAGAATCTCAAGCGACTGGAAAAAGGAGAGCAGGCCAATGATATCGCCGATATTGACGTAATTCCTCCCAAAAAAACTATTACCAAACTTATTCCCTGGGTGGTTACGGTGCTGGTTTTAGGTCTTATTGCGGCAGGGGTTGTATTGGGCGGTGCTGAAAAGGGCTTCAACATGGCCTGGACCTGGTTTGCATCTAATACAATCTTCACCAGCCTTGGAGCGGCGTTGGCGCTGGCACATCCGCTAGCAATTCTACTGGCAGCCGTTGCCGCACCATTTACCTCGTTAATCCCGGTGGTCGGAGCGGGTATGGTAGGAGGACTGGTGCAGTATTATATCATGAGACCTAAAGTGAGGGATTTTGAATCATTGTATAGTGATCTGAATACGTTCAAAGGTTTCTATAAAAACCGCGTGTTGAAAATATTTTGGGTATTTTTTCTCTCCGGATTAGGCAGTATGGTAGGAACATGGGTGGGAATTTCCCTGATTACATCACTTCTGGGTGCAGCGTAAATTCTATTTTTCATCAAAGATTGATTTAACGGCCTGCTGTAGAGTTGAACAACCATTGTAATTAATGTTTTTAGCAGAGAGAGATTCCTTTGTTAAAGGACCGTACAGATGGGTAAATCCCAATTCATAGGCGGTTTTAATCCTTTTATCAAGCTGTTTAATAGGGCGAATCTCGCCTGCCAGGCTCACTTCTCCGCAAATGGCCGTTTTATGAGAAAGAGGGATGTTTAGCCGGGCGGAATACAGGGCCAGACATAAGGGAAGCTCTACTCCGACTTCTTTGAGTTGCAGGCCGCCCGCCACATTTACATACACATCATAATTGGTAAGCTGGATGTTTAAGTGTTTTTCCAATACAGCGGCGGCTTTTGAAACAACACGCGCATCAATCCGATCGGAGAGAACACGTGAAATACCGCCTTTGGCGGGAACTACAAGACACTGCAACTCAACCAAAAGTATACGTGAGCCCTCATATATTGGTGCAATAACGATACCGGGAGGAATTTCCCCTGCTCGCTGTTCCAAAAAGAGAGTAGCCGCGTTGTCAATCTGGGCAAGACCGGTTTCGGTCATTCTGAAGATACCTATCTCGTCACTTGGACCAAAGCGGTTTTTATTTGTGCGTAAAAAGCGGAGATCGTTATCCGCCGATTCAAAGGACAGTACGGTATCGACCATATGCTCAATTACTTTGGGACCGGCAATTGTGCCTTCTTTTGTGACATGACCGATTAAAAAAAGTACCGCTGCCTTGCTTTTCACCCATTCAATAAGTTCCTGTGAGCAATACTTTATCTGATTGACAGTTCCGGCTACCAATCCCAATTCATGATTAATCATGGTCTGAATTGAGTCTATAATGATTAACACAGGATTTACTTGATCTAGAATAGTATTAATGGCGGACATTTCCGTTTCTGAAAAAACTTCAATAGAGGGAGTGCCGATACCGATTCTGTCGGCATGCATTTTTAACTGGGCGGGTGATTCTTCTCCGGATATATACAATACTCTGCCTTTTGATTTGATGCTGCAGGCCAGCTGCAGCATAAGCGTAGTTTTACCGATTCCGGGTTCTCCGCCGATCAGAATGGAGGAACCCTTCATGATTCCCCCGCCAAGCACGCGGTTCATTTCAGCGATACCGGCATCAAAACGCAGATCCTGCTTTTTTTCAAGTGATGACAAAGGAACCGTATAGAGATCCTTTTTTGCTTTTTTTAAAGCTGTCTTTGACACCGCTTCTCTTTCTTGGAGAGTATTCCAGTTGCCGCATTCCGGGCATCTGCCCAGCCATTTAGGCTCATTATGACCGCACTGCGAACAAATATAGTATAGTTTTGATTTCATATGTATTTCCGAAAAAGCCACCACCTATGGTGTTATGTAATACTATACTGCCCGTAAATAGACTTTACTTCAAGTGGTCACTGGATATTTTGCGGATAATTTTTAGCTATCTTGACAAATGATCTTATTGTTTATTATATTAAAATGCTTAATGCTGTGGTGGTGGAATTGGTAGACACGCTAGCTTGAGGGGCTAGTGGGGGTTACCCCGTGAAGGTTCAAGTCCTTTCCACAGCATTTTTTAGTATTTCAATCTAAAGATTATTCCTGCACCCTATCTTGATTATAAGGTTAAAAGAATGAAAAAAAGTAACGAACTGCAGTTCGCAAAGGCCAGGGACTATATATATTCATTCATAAATCTAGAAAAAGATACGTCATATTTCAGCAGCAAGCTGTATAAACTTGACAGAATGTGTTTTTTGCTGGAACGATTCGGTAATCCTCAAGACACTTTCAAGGTAATTCACCTGGCGGGATCCAAAGCAAAGGGTTCTACCGCCGTATTTATTGCTTCGGTACTATCTGCTGCAGGAATTCGGACAGGTCTTTACACTTCACCTCATGTAAGCTCGATTCTCGAACGTATTATGGTAAACCAAGAGCACATATCTCCAGGTTTATTTATTTCACTTGTAGAGGTTATCAAGGATTTTATTGAAAAAACTCCGCTTGGTCATTTTCCCGGCGCAAGAAAACCTACATTCTTCGAATTGATGACGCTTATGGGCTGGCTTGCCTTTAAACATGAACAGTGTGAATATGTTGTACTGGAAACCGGTTTGGGAGGAAGGCTGGATGCGACGAATCTTGTTAAACCGCTTGCTGTTGTGTTAACGCCGATCGAGCTTGAGCATGAAGCAATTTTAGGCAGCACACTGGAAAAGATAGCTTTAGAAAAATGTGGAATAATGAAAGAAAATACACCGGTTTTTTGCGCCAATCAGAATGCACCGGTTAAAGAGGTCATAATAAATGAAGCCGCGAGAAAAAATGCGGAACTGCGTTTTTTGAATGAGGAGCTGGAACTTTTAGAGGTAAGGCAGGCAATTGAAAAAACAGACATAACCTTCACATTAAAAGGATTGTCTAAAAAAAAGTTTAGTTTAAAACTGCTTGGTTCGTTTCAGGCGGAGAATGCCGCATTGGCGTTTCTTGCCTTACACTTTCTTTTACCGACTATCCCGGATTCGGCATTTAAAAAGGGTTTTGCGGAGGCCTTTTTACCGGGCAGGATGGAAGTTTTACATATAAAACCCTTGTTTATAGTAGACGGTGCGCATACTCCGGCTTCGGTAAAACGTGCTCTCATTTGTTTTAAAAAGGTAGCGAAAAATGATGGAGTGCTTTTGTTTGCCGCGGTAAAGGGCAAAAAGATTGCAGAGATGGCCGAAATATTAGCACCACACTTTACCACTATAATCATTTCAACTCCGGGATCCTTTCGAAAAAGCGAACCCAAAGCCACATATGTTGTTTTTCGTAAATACAACCGGAATGTATATTTGGAAAAGGATCCTCATTCCGCTTTTCAGAAAGCACTTGAACTTTCTCAGAGAAAACTGCCTGTTTTTGCCACAGGCTCGCTGTATTTTGCTGCTGAAATTCGCAAAAGCGCGCGAAAATTATTAATCTAATTATAACAGTTTAAGGTCTGTAAGAATTTCTGCATCATGGTAAGGCGTATTTTGTAATAATTAGACCACGAGCTGTAGAGAGACTTCCCCGCCAAGCTTTCCAGCTTTTGTACCACAATATCTTTATTTGGTTTAATATAGTGGGAAATGGGGATAGGATTTACTTTTCTTATATGAGCTTCCGAGTTACGGACTTCAATAGAAACCCTTAGCAAAACAGAATCTCCGGTATTGGCCCACGTACTGTAGGGATCTTTAGGATTTACTCTCCACGTTTGACCGGAAATGAAATTACCCATGGAATAAATTATAAGTTTTTGTGCGTTTTTGTAATTCACTACTTCAAAAGGCTGTAGTACGTGGGGGTGATGCCCGTATACGATATCCACACCATACCCGATGAGTGCTTTAAAGAATAATGCTTTTTTAGGATCTGGCTGTTCTGCGTATTCCACACCACCATGGTAAGAAAGAATAAACAGATCATATTGCGGAGTAATCCGCAACAGCAGAGTTTTGAGTTCTTTAACCTGTTTTTCATTATTATAATCCACAACATATACGAAAGGATGCTCTTGCGGAATGTTTAGAAATTGGGTTATGGCTAAAAAACCAATTTTTATTCCGTTTTTATAAATGGTCACCGGGCTCATGCTTTGGTTGATATTGCCGCGGATACCTGAGTAGTAGAGATTTCCTCCGGCCTGATCTTTAAGCAGGAGAATGGAGGCCAAGGTTTTTAACACTCCTTCTTCAGCTTGATCGGTCGAATGGTTGTTGGCTAAAGAAACCACCTCTATTCCCGCCCGTATGGCGGCAGTTACATAGGGGGGCTGCACGTTAAATTGCGGATAGGTTGAGTAGGGGCGGTCGCTCACAATCGGGAATTCCAGATTAGCAAAAGTCAGATCATCAGAGAGCAGAATGTCTTTTACGCCTTCATAGATGTGATTGTAATTCTTCATTCTGTAATTTACATTATGAGCCATAATATCACCCAGAAACGTGCATTCAAGTCGATTTGGGGTTTGAGCTTCAATGTTTACAATGATAAGAGAAATATACAGAATTATATATATTGTCTTTTTCATACCGATCCTAACTCATTAATTAACATACTAGTTATCGATATCAGAGTAAACGCAGTAAAGAAATAAATTAGCTATTTCATACATTAATACGCAACTTGAAAATTAACATTTTTTGTGTTAACATATGTTGGTAATCTGCGAACAATCATGGGCATAGAAATAATACGAACTTCTTGATATATGTTTATGAAAGTAGATGCATAATATTGAAAGGTACATACATGATATATTTAATGATCGTCGATCGGCCGATAAAAGGCACGTGTGTCTTCACCGGGGAAAAAGTATGTTTTGACGGACCGTGCGGTTTTTTTGATAACCAGGATATGTCCCGCCCTGTTTCAGAAAAACATGCCCTAGAAGTGGGGTTTACTGTTGACCCCCCTACCCTGGAAAAGATTCAAAACTTGCTTGATGAGGGAATAAAATTCGAAGAAGTCCAGGAGTCTGCTCATCATGAGATCGATTTTTTAGAAGAAGACAGTTAAAAATAGCTATTTTTCATTTTAAATCAAAAAAAGAGGGATAAAAAATACGCTAAATCCCTTTACAATTTGTTTTTTAAAGGTTACCAATTTAAAAGCTTATAATAATGAGTGGAGTTTTAGGATATGGAAGCAGTAGAAACAATCATTAAAACACTTCATCCGTTGGAGATCAAGGTGTTGCTTCATGTGGAAACAGGAAAAAAGCTTAATGCGGAAATTTTGATGCAGGAGCTTTCCTTTAATTTAGGTCAATGCAATCAGGTTTTCAGCTGGTTGAGTATGAAGGAACTCTTGGCGGAATTAGAACGTTTTACAATTATCTCTTATGAAATTACTGAAATGGGAGAGGAATATTATAAACAGGGTACTCCGGAGGAGAGAATTGTAACCCTGCTGGAAAAAGAAAAAAAGCTTACTCTTCCCGATGCGGCTAAGTACCTGAACATCGACAACAAGGATGTGGGATCGACCTTCGGCCTGCTCTCCAAAGAGGGAATGCTCGCCATGAATGAAGACAAAGCCATTTATATAGCGGATAAAACCAAAGATCAGAGGCTTAAGCATTTAAGGGCACTGCTTGATCTGCTACATGAAAAGAAATCCGTGCCTGATACTGAGCTTACACCGGCTTTACAGAAATTAGCGGCTTCCTTAAGCAAAAAGCGCGGATCGGGATCGAGTATCTGTAAGCAGCTGGAAAGGGATAAGGTAGTATATATTCTTACCACACAGGGAGAAGCGGTCAAAAAAGCCTTACAGACAAAAGGCGTCACAGGACAGGAAATCGGCGTGCTTACCGCTGAAGTGTTAAAAAGCGGAGAATGGAAACAAAGAGGTTTTCGCAGTTACAATATTAATACACCCCCCGTAAGAGTGCTTTTGGGCAGAAAAAATCCATATGTTGAGTTTTTGGATAAATTAAAGGACAAACTCATTTCTTTAGGCTTTGAAGAGTATGACGGCCCGCTTGTGGAAACCGAATTTTGGAATTGTGATGCTTTGTTTATGCCGCAGTTTCATTCGGCAAGGGATATTCATGATGTGTATTATATAAAACAGCCTCAGTACGCAAAAACAATCGCAGAACCATATTTAAGTCAGGTTTCTCACGCACACGAAAACGGCTGGCAGACAGGCAGCAGAGGGTGGGGATATTCATTCGACAAGCAGTTTACCAAAAAGCTCATTTTAAGGAGTCAGGGGACTGTGCTTTCGGCAAAAGCATTGGTCAATGCCAAAATACCCGGTAAGTACTTCGGAGTGGTAAGGTGCTTTCGTTATGACAAGGTTGACGCCACCCATCTGGCAGACTTCTATCAAACCGAAGGTATTGTGTTGGGGAAAAATGTAAATTTAAAAACGCTCTTGGGTCTATTAAAAATGTTCGCAGAACAGGTGGCGGGTGCCAAAGACGTAAAGTATGTTCCCGGCTACTTTCCCTTTACAGAACCGTCTGTGGAAGTTCATATTAAACACCCGGAACTCGGTTGGTTTGAGTTGGGGGGCGCGGGGATTTTCAGACCGGAAGTTACCCTTCCCCTTGGGATTGATGTGCCGGTTTTAGCCTGGGGATTGGGCATTGACCGGATGGCGCTGATGTCGTTGGGTTTAAAAGATATTCGGGATTTGTTTCAGGCCGATATCGAACAGGTACGTTTGCGAAGAAGGAGTTAAGGTATGCCGAAAATAGAGGTACATGAAAAACTTTTTCATAAGTTTCTTGGTAAAAAACTGAATCATACGGAACTCATTGATGTTTTGGAAGCGGCAAAAGCCGAGTTGGATGAGGTAAACAAAGAAGACGGAATATTAAAAATCGAATTGAACGATACGAACAGACCGGATTTATGGTCAACTTTAGGTCTGGCTCGTCAGTTAAAAGTATATCTGGGCGGTAAACCTTCCCAGTTTGACTTTTATTCTACTCCGGAAGCGCAAAAGGAAGTTGACGATCGGGTGATATTCGTGGATATGGGGTTACAACATATCAGACCCTTCATTGCAGCTTTTGTTGCCGAGGGTCCTGCGATCGACGAAGCACTGCTTATCGATTTGATCCAATCGCAGGAAAAACTATGCGGAAATTACGGCAGCAAACGCAAAACCATAGCTATGGGTATTTATCGATCGGAAAAATTAGAGTATCCGATCCACTATATCGCTGCAGATCCTCTCAGCACGAAATTTATTCCGTTAGGTTTGGAAAAAGAGTGTAATCTTAATGAAATCCTCACTCTCCACCCCAAGGGTATGGAATACGCGTATATCGTTAAAGAATATAAAAAGTATCCCTTTCTAAAAGATAATAAAGGTGATGTGTTGAGTTTTCCGCCCATAATAAACAGTGCGAAAATCGGAGCCGTGGAAGTCGGCGACAGTAAGGTTTTTGTGGAACTTACCGGCACCGATATGTATACTCTCGTTCTTGCCGCGTCTATCGCTGCCTGTGATTTTGCCGATGCGGGTTTTAAGATAAAACCCGTAAAAGTCTGTTATCCTTATGAAACTCCATTGGGAAGTGAAATTATTACCCCGTTTTATTTTCAAAAACCGATAATGCTGGATATCCAAGAGGCAAATAAATTATTGGGAGAAACGCTTTCACCTGCAGAGGCCGCGAAGTATATAGAAAAGATGGGCAATAAAGTAACTGTGGAAAAAGAAAAAATCACGTTATTTCCTCCGGTATACCGGAATGATTTTATGCATCCTGTGGATATTGTTGAAGAAATAATGATGGGTCGAGGTATAGCCAGTTTCACTCCTGTTATGGCAGAGGATTTTACCATGGGGCGATTGACCGAAGAAGAAGAGTTCTCCCGTAAGGTTCGTGATATTATGATAGGATTGGGTTTTCAGGAGATGATTTACAATTACCTTGGATCCAAAAGAGATTTTATAGAAAAAATGAAGATGGTGGAAGATAGCATTATTGAGATTGCCAATCCAATGACCGAAAGTTATGAAATGGTACGCAATTCAATTATTCCGAACCTCTTGGCTTCTGAGGCCATATCCGGTAACGCGGTATATCCTCATTTGATTTTTGAAGCAGGCAAAGTAGTCTTAAAAGCTAAAGACGAAAATTACGGTTCCAAAACAAAGAACTATCTGTCTTTTTTATTTTCAGATAGAGAGGCGGACTTTAATGATATAAGCGCAAAGGTATCCGCTCTTTTTTACTATCTGTGCAAAGACTATACGTTACAGGATGTGGATGATCCGCGTTTTATCAAGGGCAGATGCGCAACGGTTTTTTACCGGGATAAATCTGTAGGTGTTATGGGAGAGGTTCATCCGGATATTCTTGAGAATTGGGGTATCGGGATGCCTTGTACCACTGCTGAAATAGACCTTGATCAAATAATGAAATAAGTATTTTGGAGGTTCTAAAATGGATATTATTGTTGTAGATGTACGTCTTCCCAAAGACTGTAATATAATAGTCGGCCAAACTCATTTTATTAAATCCGTAGAAGATATTGCTGAAATTATGATTTCAGCCGTGCCGGGAGTGAAATTTGGTCTGGCCTTTTGTGAGGCTTCGGGTCCCTGCCTGATTAGAACAGAAGGCAATGACGATCAACTGGTAAGCGAAGCAGCCAAGTGTGCGGGCGCAGCCGGGGCGGGACACTCTTTTTATCTGATTATGAAAAACGCTTTTCCCATCAATGTGCTGAATCAAATTAAACAATGTCAGGAAGTGGCTCGTATTTTTTGTGCCACAGCCAATCCTTTACAGCTGCTGGTAGCGGAAACCGGTCAGGGGAGAGGAATCGTGGGAGTGGTAGACGGTTTCTGTCCAAAGGGAGTGGAAACAGCAGAGGATAAAAATAACCGCAAGGAACTTTTACGCAAGTTTGGCTATAAATTTTAATCCGTCCCTAAAAATCTGTTTTTTCAAATAAATTTTGAGATTTTATAACACAGATACTATACTTATTTATAATGATAAAAGCCTAAAAGGAGATGCCATGAAAAAGTTATTGGTTTGTACTTTGAGTATTTTAGTGAGTGTGGCATGTTTTGCCAATGGCCCGGAAAATCCTCTGTTGGGAAGATGGGGATTGGTACCGCAATTTATTTTGAAGGGCGGAGAGTGTGATCCAGCTGCAGGAGACGGCGCAATCTGGAAATTTATTGATGATGAGACAATTGTCGTGGTTTCCGAGGATGAAGATGAAGGCGATATTGAAATGAGTTATGAACTGAATGCTGAAGAGTCTTTCTTTACCATAGAGGCAGGGGACGAAGATATAATCATGCATTATTCTGTGATTGATGAAAATACAATTACTCTTGTGGTATATCTTGCTGATATCAAACAGTACAATGTTGCCGTTCTGGTAAGTATCGGCAAATAATCAAACTGCATTCCGCAGATATCGTCTTTTATACCATCTGCAAGGCTGGTTGCAGGCTGCTTATTGAATTGTGTCCAGTTTCTTTTTTAGATTGTCTTTTAGAAATGATTTTATTGCGTCATAAAGTTTGTTCTTAACATCTTGTGTAAGCTGGTTGTGATACTGGTTGACAGACCCCGGGGAAGACGGCATATAAATCTTAAAAATACCGATCTGCGGATTCTCTCTGCCGAAACCCATAAATTTGGCAGAGATAATTACTCTTCTGCCGCGCAAAAGCAGAGTAACCTCGTTAAAGAAATTTCCATGTCCGAATTGCATTCTATCAGTTTCTTTTATATAACAAGAGAAAGCATATACCGAGAGCGAAAGCATGTCTGTTTGGATGGGATTGGGCTGACCCCTTATTTGGAATGATGCCTGACAGATACCAAAGGTGGCCGCAGACACATATTTCTTTTTACTGCCCGCCTCGAAATAAGTAAGTATTTTTTTTAAGGTCTGAAGAGTGTCGTTTTTTAGATGTTCAAAGGGAATGGTGGCGATACCTCTCTCTAGAAATTGAGTTCTTGTTTCTAACGGCATTTTATTAAAAATAAACGCACCCACTTGAATTTGGCTTTGATTAATAACCTGCAGCTCATCGATATAGTGGAGCCATTCTTCAACACTGGCGTCTCCCAGAATACAGATATAAATAACGTTACGAGGATTTGTTTTGAGAATGGAAATGAGCTTTTCTTTATAGGCACCCTCAATCGAGTAGGCTTCAAAGTTTAATTTTATAAGAGTATCAATGACAACTGAAATCAAATGGATGGGTTCTATGAAATAAATCTTTACTGTTTCGGTTTGTACATTATTCACTACGTTAACCACATGTTCAATGCAAATTTAAAATTTCTTTTCCAGGGAACGTCTTGAATTATTCTTTCTCCTCCGCATAACGGTCAGATATCTGTTTAATGTGCGGAAGCACTTCAAAGAAAATAGTAACTAATTCCGGATCAAAACTGCTCCCGGAAAGCGTCTTGATTTCTTCCAATACACGATCCTGTTCCCACTTTTCCTTATAAACACGTTTTGAGGAAAGCGCATCATACACATCAGCTATAGCGACTATTCTTCCCCATAGCGGGATTTCTTGCCCTTTGAGTCCTTTGGCATTGCCATGTTTATCCTTTTTTTTGGCTTTGCCGGTATTTATATTGATATGGCCGGGATAACCCTGCCCATTCCACTTTTCATGATGCGTCAAAGCTATTTGGGTGGCTATTTCGTCAAATTCCGACTGCTTATCGATGAAGAGACGGGCTCCCAGATAGGTATGACCTTTCATGGTATCAAATTCAACTTTATTGAGTTTGCCCGGTTTTTTTAAGATAGTATCTGAAATAGCTATTTTCCCTACATCGTGCAGCATAGCGGCCATGCGCAGAATATCTCGGTTTTTTTGCACATCTTTTTCTGTTATTTTGTATTTATTGGCGTACCTTTCATAGATTTCCACAGCATATCCGGCCACCCGGTTAACATGCATACCCGTCTCTTTGGGATCACGGAGAGCGGACATTTTAATCATCCTTAGGATAATGGCACGAGTCATTTGTGCGCGTTGCAGCGCAACCGTAGCGTTATTGGCAAAATGCATTACTAAAAGCTCATCATCCTTTGTAAAAGAGATGATCTTACCTTTGGCATCCTTTTTATTTATAATTTGAATCAAACCTATTGTTTTTCCGGTACTTGAGGTTAAGGGAATACTCAGCATTGAGCCTGTCTTATATCCGGCTAATTTATCATAACTTGGATCATAATGGTATGGCGCATCAGCAGGTATTGTGTATACGTCGGGTATGTTGACGATCTCGCCGGTAGCAGCAACATAACCGGATATTGTTTTTTTATTAATGTTTATTTTAAAGATAGAATAGATTAGTTTTTGCCCGGGGGGCAGCTCTTTTTGTTTGGTTTCATTTTGAGAGAATTTTATTTCAAGTTTATCGCCTTCTACGATATAAATAGATCCCGCATCGGCGTTTAACATATTCCGCGCTTCGGTAAGGATTCTTTCCAGTAATATATCAACGTCCTGTATCCGGTTAAACTCGCATTCAAGTTGTAAAATTCGCTTAATATTCTCGGAATTGTTTTCCATAACGTGTTTTTATATTCCAGATACTCCTTTCTTTTAACTCCCTGCCTGTTAAGTCCGTACAAAATTATTATAAACATATACATGTAAAATAACAATCGTAAAATTTAAGATATCATCAGTTTTTTATGCTGTAATTATAATTGAGGGTTTTAACGCACTTCAAATTGGATTTGATCGGAAGCATTAACTCCTTCAGCATATACGGTATATAATCCCTGAACCAAAGGTACATTGCATTTAAGGGGTGAGGTTCCTGTCGAGATAAGATTTCCGTTTAAAAAGAGATTTATGGGATGAAATGAACCAACATCAATAACTTCAATGCTTACGGCTTGCTCTTCCGGGGATATACTGGGATCAAAAAAGAAAACCGCACCATTGCCGGGGTGTACAATATGAAGACTTTCCGCAGCTTGATTTTGTGGGATATTTTCAAACGAATATCCGGATTCCGCAGCCCAGATCTGGTATTCCGGCGGATAATTTATCACAATCTGGCCATTAATCTGAATATGATAGGTACAGGGTTCAGGTTGGACACCGGGAGGAAAATATTCCAGCATTACGCTTGGACAGAGAGGGGTTGCTTTGCCGCCGGAGAGAGTACAAATTTCGATTTGTTGAGCATTCTCTATGTTTGGAAAATTGTCATCAGGATCGGAAAGTTCTTTCAAGATTTGTACTACAACCTGAGCCGGCAGTGAACTTCCGGGAGCTCCGATCACGGTTTCTCCGGAAAAATTACCCATCCATACTCCCATGGTATAACGCGGTGTCGCGCCGATAGCCCAGATATTATTAAATTGATTTGAAGTGCCTGTTTTAAAAATGGCGGGAAAATCCGTATTGAGGATGTTATATGGTCCGAACCCCATAACACGGCTGGTTTTATCGGATAGTATATCACGGATAATACCTGCGGTTATGGGATCATATACCTGCTTTCCTTTTATCCAGTTATGCTGATCGAAGTTTGTTTGTCTGCGCCAGGTTACCGGTAGAAGCTTCCCGGCACGGGGAAAGAGGGCGAATGCTTTTGTCAGTTCATAAAGAGATACTTCCGCATTACCCAAAGCAAGACCTATCCCTACTACGGAGGTTTGGTCTTTGATCGAATCGAAACCCACATCAATAAGTGTGTCCGTAAAGTTTTTGACACCCAACCGTTCCAATAAATACACGGCGGGGATGTTTAATGATGACGCCAATGCCACCCGCAGCCGTACGGGACCGTTAAAACGCTCATTAAAGTTCAAAGGGATGTATACTTCTTCACCGCCGAAGTAAGAAGGAATGTCCGGCAGCACAGAGGCAGCGGTAAAGCCTTTGGTAAGCGCTAACGCGTAAAGGTAAGGTTTAAGAGTGGAACCTGGTTGATTTCTGATATGGATGCCGTCAATCTGACCTCCGAAATCGGAGTCGAAATATCCTTGGGATCCTACATACGCCAGGATCTCACCCGTGGCATTATCCAGTATAATACCCGCACCGTTATGGATGCGATGGGTGTAGGCGGATTCTATCTTGGCTGCCAGGGCCGCTTCCAGGGCAATGGTTAAATCAAGATCAAGTGATGTGCGGATGGGACGACCTGCTGCGCGTTCTGCGGAGGTTACTCTTTCTGCAACAAAGTTAACAAAATGGGGCGCGTAGAACGGCCAGCTGAACTGTTTTCTGTAGATCCGGGCCTTTTCTAATGCGATCTTGATTTCTTGGGCCGTAATCGGAAGGCCGATCCTCTCCGCCAGGTTAGAAGCAGCACGGATAACGTCCTCACCTCCGGTAAAAGGACTGTATTTTACCGGACTGCGGGGGATTAAGGCGAGGAGAACAAATTCAGCAGGCGACAGCCTGTTAAGAGGTACGCCGAAAAATATTTTACTGGCTGAAGCTACTCCTATTGCTTTATAACCGAACGGAATACTGTTGAGCCAGAGCTCAAGGATGGCATCTTTATTCATTCTGGCTTCTATGAAAAGGGCGTTCCATATTTCTTGTACTTTTCCCGCATAACCGTATCCGTGGGGAGAAATAAGGCGAGCCAGCTGCATAGTAATGGTTGAAGCACCTGAAACAATCTCACCTTGCCGCACGTTTTGGTCTAAGGCCCGTAATAACGCAAAAATATCGTATCCTCCGTGTGAGTAAAAACGGGCGTCTTCGGCCTTAATGAAAACATCAACCAAAAGAGGCGGGATATCGGTGAGAGGAATATATTCGCGCCTTTCTCCGGTTTCCAAAGCAAGAATCTGCATAACTGTGCCGTTACGGTCCAAGATGTGCAGACTGAACGGTTTTTGCCCGAATTCATTAAATTCCGGATAGGGCCACATCAAAAAAAACAATTGTATGACAAAGCAGAGGCAAGCCAAAGTAATAAGAGAATTTTGCAAAATTTCTTTGCATTTCATTTTAGTATGAACCGCTGCTCTATTTTATAACGATCAGGCGTCCCTGGGCTCGCCCGAACACCTCTTCTTCATACATACACTCCACGTACGCAGGCGGAGTAGGATAAATACCGGGTGTTGTGGCTCTGAATAAAAAGGTTACCTCCTGTTTGCCGCGATATAAATCATCGAAATAGTATTTAACCTCATTATCCATTATTTTTTGTTCAGGCCCGTAGAAGTCAAAGAACAACCCTCCCGGAGTCATATATAATGAGCCTTCCCCCACAAATGTAAATTGATCACCGTAGATGGTCTCACGAACCCACTCCCGGGTATTTACTCCTCCTTTGTGGTAGTAATGGCTGGAGGTCACGAATGAAGCATCGACAATATCAGCTCCGGAGGGAACAGGGACTCGTAATACTACCAGAGTCCTGCGCTTGGAGCTGGAGATTACCGTGCGCATGCGATAGGTTTCACCTAATTTGAGTTCCCTCCCCTCGATTTTATTGCCGTCCAGATCATAAATTTCAGAGAACACACTGAACCCTTCATCGCGCGCTATGGCAATCTCTGTAGGCAGCGCGTAGCGGATTGTCATATTATAATAGAGCATTCCCGTACCCGTTTTTATCAAGCGCAATGGAAAAAGGGTATTGCGCTTAAGCTCTTTAAGCGGTTGTTCAGACAGCGCATATTCTTTGACATAGGCTCCTTTGGAAATGCCCTTGAACTCTCTGTTAATAAGCGGCTGTGAGTTAACGGATACGGAAGCCACAAAATCCGTTTGGCTGCCGGCTTCTCCCTTAAGAAGCTGATTATAAGAAATCAGCGCCCACGATGTGTCCCAGGTATTGTTCCAGTACCCTCTTTTTTGCCTGCCGAGGAGAGTTGTGGTAATCCGCTGGACCATGTCGCTTGCTGGCTCCAACTTATGATAGAGCATGAGCAGGAGTGCCAATTGCTGTGTCTGCGAATCGAAGTAATAACGCGCTTCATAAGTCTCTACCAGATCGATCGAGCGAGTGCCGACTTTAATGAATTTTCGCAGACGTCCGAACATCGTGCGCGCCCAACCGCTGTCACCAAGAGCGTAATAACTCAGACCGAGCAGGGCATAACCTGAAAGACCGATACTGTCTCCCTTATTATAGAAACTGTTCAGCTGTGTTTTTACATCGTCGCCGTTTAGGGCCAGGATATAGAGTGCGTAGAGTTTTAAGTAATCACTTATGTATTTATTATTGTAAAAACTCCTCAAGTAAGAATGGAGTTTATACACATTCAGTTTGGAGGTAATGTTAAAGCCCTGCTCTTTGGCCAGGTAGATGTAGTGGGCTACTTTTGCCGACACAAAAGGACTTGATCTTTCTGTCCTCTCCAGCCAGAAACTGAACCCGCCGTCCGTGTGCTGGTATTTGGCCAATAACTCAAAGAGGCCTTCTACGAGTTTTGGTGAATAAAAACCGGCATATTTTGAACCGAACTGCTCCAGCTTGTCTCCGAAAAGGATATAGGGCAGAACTGCAGACAAACGCTGTTCCACGCATCCGTGAGGATAATGGAGCAGATATTCCACGGCTTCGGCCAAAGCGGTGAGTCTTGTGGAGTCCAGTCGTATGATAAGACTCCCGTAACCGGGGGCAATGCTTTTGGGAATAATAAAACCTTCTTCGGCATAGGACTGGTCTTTGTCTTTTGGAGCCTGGGTGTCTTTATATTCGGTTTTACCCATTACCGTAAAAGCCTCTGTTATAAGCGGCTTTTCCACAATGAGTTTATGCTCCAGCTCTTCGGAGAGAATTTGTGAACGGATGGTAAAAACCAGAGTGGCCTCGCCCTGATTGAGAGCAAGTAAATTAAAGGGTACTTCCACGCTCGCTCCACCGCGAACGTGAACGGTTTTTTCTTTTTCTCCGTGAATTCCTATAATATCTGTTCGTAATGATACCGTGACCTTATGCTCCTGTTTGCTTAAATTGGTGATAATACAGCCGGCCACAGCCGTATCCCGTACCCGCAGACGGCGTGGTAAAGCCGTGCGCACGTTGATGGGATTCTGTACCATTATCTCTGATTCTTTAATGCCGAACATATTTTCCTTAACTACCAGCGCGGTGGCGCGATAGGTGGTAAGGGTATCGGGAAAAGTGAAATAAGCAACAGCTTCCCCCCGTGAATTTGTGACCAGGTAGGGTTTGAATACCGCCAAAGGCACAAAGTCTTTCCTGCGCTGGAGTTTTCCTCCCTCACCGCCTCCGCCCTGCAGGTCTTTAATCTCATAGGTAACAGGATCGATAAGCAGGGAACGAGAGTCCGCGCCCAAAACCCCCAGAGGAAACTTGTAACTGTTATAGAAAAAGGTTATGGGATTGGGCACATGGTAGTTGATCAGATCCAATACCCCCCTGTCCGCGGCCAGAAAGGTAACCTCGGCGTTAGCCAGCGGTTTTCCGTTCTTTTTTACCAGAATCGTCACCTCGGCTTTTTCACCAGGACGGTAGATGTCCTTATGCGGTATGATTTCAACGGAACAGGTTTTGGTCTCGGTGTTTACCTTAAGTGCGGTAATCCCGAAGTAACCCTTGGGTTTACCTAAATCCGGTTCAAAGTAGGATGAAGGCACGGCTTCTCGTTTGGAGTAACTTGAAAGCGCCACATAAATCACAGGTACATATGTTTCTTTAATGGGAATCTCGATGAGCTGAGCCGACCCATTGATATGAATAATTTTTTCTTCGAAAATCCCTTCCCGCTCAATCGTAAGCAGATAATCACCTTGCGGTAAAGGAGATTTGATTAAAATACGCGCCTTGTCTCCTACGCCGTACAAATCTTTATCCGCGACTAGATCAATATCCTGAGGATTTCTGGATCCCCATCTTACCCAGGAAGCGCCGGTTGCGTATAGATAAATATCGGTAAGTACTTTGTTGGTATTTTTATCCTCAGCCTTAAAGCGTACAATATATGATCCCGCATCCGGTGGAGTAAGACTCACTCTTCCGCTTCCATTGCCTATATCTCTTTTCTCAGTTCGAATTATTTCTTCCACCATTTCATAGCGGGTATTTACCCGGCCATACACCCCCTGCTGTTGGGCTATTTTCCATGTCCGCTTTATCAGTTCTATTGTCAGTGTTGTTTTGGTTTTATAAGGATCGCCGTCGGGTTTTACCAGCACCATCTCCGCCTGGAAGGCTTTGCCCGACTCCACGAAACTCGACCACCACCCGTCCTGGGCATCCGGCAGTTTAGCGCCGATGTAGAAGCCGGCGGGATGCACAATCGCGCTTTGACGCGCGGAAAGCTCCTGTCTGCTTATATCGCTGACAATGATTTCCGCGCTATAGAGATAGGGTTTGCCTTCTATGCCGTCGGCTGTTGTCTCCTGGCTTAAGGACGCGGTGCCCGATACTCCGAGTGTGCCCTTGCCGGAGCCGAGTGTAGTCTGCGAACCCCATTGTGACGGACCGAACACATAGGGTTCCCATTTTTTACCGGGGGGTTTATAGAAAGTGGGCTGTTTGTACCAATAATAGCTGTAGGTGCCGCCCGCTACCGCGCCTCCTGCCAAATAGCTTGCCTTGGCGCTAAATGCCAGATTATCACCCTGATAATATTCTCTGTCCGGTTTTGAGAGGTTCACCTGAAAGCTTACCCTTCTGAAATGAGCAATTTGGAAGGTAATGGCGTGTTTGTTCTTTGAATCCCTGCTGTATTCTATGGTATAATAGCCGGGCTCCAGGGTTTCCGGGATTTTAAAGCTGCCGTAGAAGCCGCCGGTGGCACTGGTGGAACCGTGAGTGTCGTAAAAGGGCTTGCTGTCCCATCTTTGTTCCCGTACCGTAATAGTATAGGGTCCCTGATAAATAGAGTATGTACCAGCGGACCAGGTACGGTCGATACCGCGAAAGGTCACTGTTTCTCCGGGCTTATATAAACCGCGGTCGGTAAAAAGCAGGGTTTCCATGCGTTCCGCTTCGATATTAACCGGACTTGTGGAACTGTAGATGCCGAAGTGGTACATGTTGTGTGAGTAATTGGGCCTGAATTCAACCTTATCGTCACCTTTTTCAACACGGATCCTCAAATTATCATGGTTATTACTGTCCGCGAATTTACTTCTATAAGCACCGGGCGAGAGATTAAATAGTGCCATGCCCTTACCATCGGTTTTACCCGTGAGGCGGGGAGATCTGTTATGCATCAGCGTCACGGTTGCCTGTGCTACCGGTTTGCCTGTGGAAAGAGAGGCCACCCATACGATGACTTTATTATACGCATAGCGGGTGGTCACTCCAAAATCAGTAACCTGTAAATTGAGATTTTGTTGATATCCTTCGCGCAGTCTGCCCTTTCTATCGGTAGTCCGGAAATGCCAGGCCACTCCCACAAAGCCTTTACCCGATTTATTGAGGTATGGGGAGAGATCCACTACTTCATAGTGCTTGGTATTTGGTTCCAGAGATGAAAAGTCATATGGATCCAGATTGTAAAAGGATATGCCTTTGTATGGATAGGGATCCGTAATTGAGCCGATCTTCCATTTTCCGTTGTAGACATTCTGGTATTCAAAAATAATACGGGGGGCAAACGCCGCTTCCAGCATTTTGGTCCCGGCATTGGGGAAATAGGCGTAGCTGGCCGCTTTACCGACGCTAATTTTCTCTTCAATATCTTTACCAAGTTCACGGTCGTAAATATCGGTAAGTTGGCGGCTGATGGAAATGATATAGTTTGAATCATACTCCACCGGTAAATTTGATATTTTTACGGTGTTATACCAGACATCGATATGCTCTTTAAGATTCGGGATGTTAAAGGAGGTTGAAAAATACTTCTCCACATGTTCCTCTTTTACGGGATGAGAAAATTCAAGAAACACGGGATTGGCGTCGCCTTTGCTGCTGCGGGGATATGAATAATTATACTGCGAGCTTCTTTTAAACCTGAACGGTGTGAGGGTATGATAGCTGCGTTGTATATTTTCAATCGTACCCTCGCAGTCCTCCTCCGAGCGCGCGCCTTTAAGCAGGGTAAAGATCACTTTACTGTTTTCAGGCAGTTTTTGCCCTAACGTTATAATAACAGAGCGGTTGATCAAATTATCGGGAGTATAGTCATTGTGTTTTTGGGGGCGGTCCAAACTAAAACTGTAGGATTTATTGTTACATTCTACTTTTATATAGCGCTTTATAAGGTTGATATTTACCGGATAGGTAAAACGCACTGTCATTTTTTGGGCGATATCCATGGGAACATCATTATAATTGACTGAATATTGCGTCTCCGGTGTGCCGGGATGAAAAGATGCGATATTCAAATACTCATTGAAAAATTCAAAACTGTGGGATTTTCCCAGTTTCTTTTTACCCAAAGACTGTACATCGGGTGAAATGGTAACCCGATATGTTCGCTGCACTCCGGCAAAAAAGGATTCCTCGGGTTCAAAACTAAGCAGTTTGGAACCGTACCAGCGGAATACGCCGGGAATCTCAGGAGTTATCTTCATGTAAGGTGAACTTTTAAGCGGGGCGCCCAGTCTGCTTAAGGGCACAATGGGGTGAGAAAACACCACATAAATTGTCGGCTGCCTCATTTCAACGGGCAGCTCGCCCACGGGGCCGAAGTCCACGATAGTAAGCGGACTGTCATCCTCGGCCATTTTAAACTCAGCATGTTCTATTTTATCGATGTCAAAGTAGTTGATGGAACTTTCGGAAAAATCCAGACTGCCTTTGAGTTCGACTTCAAGCGCTTCGGAAAAATTATCCGCCGTGGTGTCGATAAAATCTTCATAGTCTACTTTTGTCTCATTCCCGCAGGAAATATATAATAGACTTAGTACGGATAGTAGGAATAATACATATTTCATTAACGCCCCCTTCCCCTCCCTTCTGTGTATTATTATATAACATAATCACGATAATTCGACATAATAAATTATGATTTTTTTGATCACAGCAGTTGAATTATTTATGTTTAACAGTTACTATTTTTAACTTGGTAATAGTGTATAATTATTTTTTATAATTATATATAATAGGATACATTAAGTAAAGGAGCAGACAAATGAG
Organism: Spirochaetales bacterium; assembly: GCA_016930675.1. Lineage (GTDB taxonomy): Bacteria > Spirochaetota > Spirochaetia > SZUA-6 > RPPD01 > JAFGGG01. Next base: position 171,212 of record JAFGGG010000009.1, on the reverse strand, counting down.
TACTATTGAATATGTGGAAGCGAGAGAAATTCTTGATTCGAGAGGAAATCCGACGGTTGAAGTGGATATTATTCTTGAAGACGGATCTCTGGGCAGGGCGGCGGTGCCCTCCGGAGCGTCCACGGGAGAGCATGAAGCTGTTGAATTAAGGGATGGGGATAAAAAGCGGTTTCTGGGAAAAGGTGTGTTAAAAGCTGTTGAAAATGTAAATAATATTATTTCCGCAGAAATATTAGGTCTAAACGCCCTCGATCAGGTGGATATAGACAGAACACTGATTGAGCTTGACGGTACTGAAAATAAAGCAAAACTCGGCGCCAATGCTATTTTAGGTGTTTCCATGGCTACGGCAAGAGCCGCTGCGGATTATCTGGGCCTTCCGCTTTTTAAATATCTGGGAAGCTATCATGCCTCTGTCATGCCCGTGCCCATGGCCAATATCATCAATGGAGGAGCTCACGCCGACAACTCGGTAGATTTCCAGGAGTTTATGATCATGCCGGTCGGAGCGGCAAGCTTAAGGGAAGCGGTCCGCATGATGGCTGAAATTTTTCACACTCTGAAAAAGGTATTACACGATAAAAACTACAGTACGGCTGTTGGCGATGAAGGAGGCTTTGCCCCAAATCTTAAGTCGAACGAGGAAGCCATTGAGGTTATTCTGCAGAGCATTGAAAAAGCAGGGTACAAACCTATAGAAGATGTTTATATTGCCCTGGATCCCGCGGCGTCGGAGTTTTTTGATAAAACAAAAGGCAAGTACGTGTTTAAAAAATCCGATAAACGGGAACTTTCACCGCAGGAAATGGCCGATTATTGGGCGAACTGGGTGACTAAATATCCGATTATTTCTCTTGAAGACGGAATGGCTGAAGATGATTGGGACGGCTGGAAATATCTAACCGATAAACTGAATAAAAAAATACAAATTGTAGGGGATGATCTCTTTGTTACCAATACAAAACGGCTGCAAACCGGAATTGAAAAAGGGATTGCCAACTCAATTCTGATTAAAGTGAATCAAATTGGCACCCTTACTGAGACGTATGAGGCCGTAGAAATGGCAAAAAAAGCCAATTACACTGCCGTAGTTTCCCATAGAAGCGGAGAAACGGAAGACTCTTTTATTGCGGATTTGGTGGTTGCCTTAGAAACGGGGCAGATCAAAACAGGTTCTTTATCGCGTTCCGATCGTTTAACAAAATATAATCAGTTAATGCGAATTGAAGATTTACTTGAAGGAAGATCAGAATATCCGGGCAAACAAGCCTTCTACTCAATTAAAAAATAACGCATAATGAAAGCTTGTGTTAAGGGACAGATTATAATTGTCTTTTGTCTTTTTTTACTCGGCTTTCATATGTATGCGGATGAGCAGGAAGATGCGGTTAGTGAAACCCATACAGACTTATCAGAAGAGGTTATCCTTAAAGTTATAACTTCTCCGCCTCATGCTAAAATCTATATTAATAGTACGTATTGCGGCATCTCGCCGCTTACTACAAAGGTGGCTGCTCCCGGCAGTTATACTATAGAAGCGCGTCTGCACAAACACCTTACAACCGCTTACATTTCTGTTATAGATGAAAAGATTACGGAAATCAATTTGAAGTTTCCACCGGAACCGCTCAATATCGTGGCTTTTATCATCCTTTTAGGGATGAGCGTCATCAGTATAATTGTTTTTGGCCGGGTTAAAACAAAGGAGGCAAAGTACTCCAGTATCGAGCGCATGTATTCAAAAAAGTAATGCTCCATTGCTGTTTGGCGCGATGGCTGTGACGGCACTTATGAAATTTTAGCCGGCGGTTAAATTCAGAATGATAAATTGTCGAAAATCTAGTAATAAATACTTGAATACCATGAATAAGGGTTTTATACTAGAAGAGTAATGAAGGCAGTCACTTTTTGTAAAGCATGCGGCAATATTTTGAACGTGTCTTTTAATTTTTGTCCTTTTTGCGGAATTCCCAAGAAAGGAAAAGCCACGATGAATGAAATTGTCGATGACTCACTACAGCAGATTGATACCAAATCTAGAACCAGTTATTTAAAAAGGTTAGGTCATCTCGAAAAACAGTTAATGGATCTGGAAAAAGAATTGAATTCAATAATCATCCTCAAAAAACCATAACATTGCGAGATAATACCCTTAGATTATATTATAATTTATAATGGAATTTTCTACTGATGCTGCCGAATATAACAGAGAGTATGAACAATAAACTATTTACAACAATACACGTTATCTTTTTTCTTATATGCCTTTTTTTCACAGTATATCAGCCTGTATTTGCAGAGATCACTTTTTCCGACCTCAAACTTGCACGGGAAAACATGCTGTTGTTTAGGGCTAAAGCGGAGTTTCCGGGCTATGGAAGCTATGATACCCTGTTCTTTAGCAATTTGAAACAAAAAGCGATCACTCAACTCACTTTTTTCCCCGAAAAAGTGATGTTATTGAACAATAAGAGTATTTTACAGTTTCAGAATCGTTTTGGGATTTTCAGAACAGATTCGGGCTTGACAAATATAAAAGCGGTCAAGATATTTCCCGCTTTTGTACATGGTTATGAAATCGAAAGCGGAAAAATCAGTCCGGTTAAAGCATCTCCCGACGGAAATTATATTATTTACTTCAAACCAACAACTCCCGCTTTCGGTAATCTCATGCTTTACGATTTTGAAAACAACAAAGAATGGCTTGTCTCCGAAAAAATAGAGCTGACTCTTTCCTCTCCGCCGGTAGAATGGTCAACCGACTCCAGGTATTTTGTTTATAGCAAAGCGTACAAGATATATTATTATTCGATCGAACAGCTGCGTAAAAACAGAGTCATCGCGGAAAATTATAGAAACATCGCGGAAGGCACAATTTCAAATATTCATTGGGATAATTTTGGCAGTCTTTATTATATATATGACACATTGGTATATAAGCTTGTGGGGAGTGAGTTTTTTACCAGAGCCTTGTATATAAATTTTCTAAAACTCGGTACTATTGTGGGCCGGATACCTTTTCCCTTTGAGTCAAATTTTGACAGCTTTTATATCTCGCCCGATGGCAAAAAGATTCTCCTCAATAAGGGTGGGAAAAATATATTCCTTTATTTGTTGAAAAATGAAGACACACATATAACAGATTCAATTACCAATCTGCCTTATTTATATCTTCCTCGCGACGCCCTGATAACTAAAATATTATGGTCCATAGACGATTATATTACATTGCTTGCCGAAAGGATGGAAAAGGGAAAAATAAAGACAAGTATCTATCGCATTGCCGTTCCTATTGAAGATGAAAATAAAGCATTTGCCGAATTGAATGTCGGCGAGGTTAAAGACATAGCGCTAGCGGATGACGGGAAAAAGATTGCGTTAATGAAAGCGAACAGTATTGATATCTATGACTATAAAAAATGGAATAAAATACATGAAATTACTCACCCGGGAGTGCTGCAGGTGCTATGGAAATCGGACTCCGAATTAATTATTGCAGGAGCTCAGTTGACGGAGCTCTATAATATGACGACAGGAGCTCGTCAGTTTATTACTCTTTCCCAGCCGGGAGCGTTCGGTTTTTCGGAAGACTATAAAAACATACTCACAAAAATCGATAACGGGATTTATACCGTACCGATTGAGAGGATTTCCTGGCAGGCTGCCGGGGAGTTTAAAATTGCGGATAATGAAACAGCAGGTGAAGATTTTAGAGTATATATCGAAGACATCGAGCGCGGCAACTATGCGAATATGGTTATGGTCCGAGATTTAAAAGGGCTTACCACGCTCACTCTGTTTCCGTTTAAGGAATATATATATGAAACCTACCCGGAAAAAGAAACCCCTATTGATTTTAATTACTTTAATCATGGTTCCCGCATAAGACGCAGAGAGGTGGCCTTGGTTTTTAATGCCATAGATTCAACAGAAGGATTAACCGCAGTATTGAAGGTTTTGTCTGATTACCGGATACGCTGCACCTTCTTTGTCAACGGAGAATTTATCAGACGTTATCCCGATGCGGTTAAAGAGATTGCCGAATCAGGACACGAGGTTGGTTCTCTATTTTATGCGTATTTTAATATGACAGATGCCAGGTTTAATATCGACGAAGATTTTATTAAAAAGGGATTGGCGCGTAATGAGGATGAATATTATTTGGCTACAGGAAAAGAATTATCTATCCTGTGGCACGCACCCTATTATTTTATCAGCTCAGAGATAATCAAGGCTTCAAAAGCCATGAACTATTCATATATCGGAAGAGATATCGATAGTCTGGATTGGGTTTCCAAGAATGAAAAGAACATCAGTACGGGAATATATTTTACAGCGGGGCTTCTTGTGGAACGGATACTGAAATTGAAAAAACCGGGCTCCATCATCCCTATCCGCTTGGGGAGATTAACCGGAGAAAGAGATGATTACCTGTTCCACAGGGTGGATGTTATTATCAATGCTTTATTGAAATTAGGCTATAAGATCGTAACCGTTTCAACACTGATGGAGCATGCAAAATAAAAATAATATTTTAAGCAAAAGCTATTGAAAAAAATAGAGAAATTAGTAGATTTATACAGGTAGAGCCTTAAGTTAACAATGGACGTTGTCGATATATTAAATGGCGAGAAAGATGTTAAAGGGAGGATGAAACAAATTGAATAAGATGGACCCTGTTCATTCCTATAGAGAAACGCAGATTAAAACAGCTACTCCGGGAAAACTTATTCTTATGCTTTATGATGGAGCAATTAAGTATATAAATCTGGCTTCTGAGAATATAGATAAAAAATTTGCCGCTTACGATAAAGTGAGCAGTCATATTATCCGCACGCAAGATATTGTTACCGAGCTTATGGTTTCGCTTGATTTTGAAAAGGGCGGAGAAATTGCCAGGAGCCTGTTCAGTCTTTACATGTATATGAACCGTAAGCTTCTGGAAGCCAATATTAAAAAGGATACGAAACTACTGGGCGAAGTAAAGAAACTGCTTATGGAACTGCGTTCTGCCTGGGCTGAAGTAGCAAATAAAGCAGGTGCGGAACAGAATCAGAGTAACTCTACCGGTATTAATATCGCAGGGTAAAAGAGGTATTTTTAATATTACCGATGTCTGAAAAATCCTCGCATAATATACAGCAGTATACAAAAACAGGTAACCTTATTATTAAAAATCTTAAGCATCTCCTGGCTGCGCAACATAAAAACCTGAAACAGTATTTGAATCTATTAGAAAAAGAAAAAGCAGCTATTCTCAGTGAAGATATGGATAAGATTTCCGTATATATTGAATTGGAGAACAGATTCAATACCACTCTTACCGCATGCGATAAAGCACTTACAAATTGGAAAAAAAAATATCAAAACCTGGTTCAAAACCAGCCTGCCCGGGATATACAAGAAATGTTCACACTGTTGCAGGAATTAACGGAACAGGCATATCAGGCAAATACAACCAATAAAACACTGGTAAAGGAGAAGCTTGCTCTCATGAAAAAGGAGTTAGCCGCTTTACCTTTTAGATCGTATAAGGTAAGCTCGCCATATAAAAAGATCGGGACACCAAATTTTATAGATATTAGTTCATGATAAAAGCATTGTATCTTATCGACGGTTATAATCTCATTTATCAGGCATATTATGCATTTAAAAACAGACCTCTGTTTAATCCGGAAGGAAGAAATTCGTCAGCCATATACGGATTTTTTCGCTCATTATTTGCCATGAAAAGGGAGCGTCATCCATCGCATCTGGCGGTAGTATTTGATTCAAAAGTAAAGACCTTCCGCCATAAAGAGTACCCGCCTTATAAAGCACAGCGTGATGCCACTCCGGAAGAGCTGCACATCCAGATAGATGTCATTGAAGAAATTTTAAAAACGCTTGGTATTTCACTTCTGCGCTGTGACGGTTTCGAAGCGGATGACATAATCGCCACTCTGGCACAGCAGTGTAAAAAAGAGAATTTCCACTGTTTTATTATCACTAAAGATAAAGATATTCTTCAGGTTGTGGGAGATAATACGGTTGTACTGCGCCAGCAAAAAGGAGCAAACGGTTTTGATGTGTGGAACAGGGATGAGGTGCACGATAAATTGGGAATATATCCCGAGCAGCTTATAGATTATTTGGCTCTCACGGGTGACCAGTCGGATAATATTCCCGGAGTTCAGGGGATCGGACCCAAAACTGCGGTAAAATTACTCGAACAATATAATACACTCGATAATATCTATGCGCATATTCAGGATATTACGCCTGAAAGCCGGAAACAAAAACTGCAGCAGGGTAAGGATTCTGCGGAATTAAGCAGGAGACTGGTGACACTGCGTAAGGATGTACCGCTTAATGTTAAACTAAGTGAGCTTGAACTAAAAGCATTAGATATTGATAAGGCTATTCCGCTTTTTTCCAAAGAAGGCATGAAAACCCTTGTTGAGGATCTGGGCGGAGTGGTGGAAGAGGAGCTTAATCTAACGAACACAAAATCAGGAGCCTATGCTACGGTTACCAAGCTTATGGATCTGGAGCGGTGGATTGATGATGCGCGTAAAAGCACCATTTTTGCTTTCGATATCGAAACTGACAGCACGGATGATATGCTGGCCTCTCCGATCGGCTTTTCCCTCTGTACGGCTCCTGACAAAGCGTGCTACATACCCATAAAAGCAAACGACGCTCATGTATTGGATCAGGAAGTGGTAAAGCAAAAATTAAGGGAACTATTGGGAAATCCGCAGTCTCGAGTTATTGGTCAAAATATAAAATATGATTACAAAGTATTAAAGCGCTGGGGCATTACCATAACAGGAATTTATTTTGACACTATGATTGCGGCGTGGGTATTGGAAAGCGGATCTATGAGCGCTTATAATATCGATAAATTAGCGGAAAAATATTTAAATCACAAAACCATAAAGTATGGTGATCTTATAGAAAAAAAGAGCGGTAAATTACTATCAGATATCGATCTTCAAAAAGCCGCAGATTACGCGGCTGAAGACGCGGATATAACATTTAAACTCTATTTACATTTTAAAACCCTGTTAAAGGAACAGGATTTAGTAAAAGTTTTTTATGATATTGAAATGCCTTTGGTAAGAGTACTTGCCGACATGGAGTTGGAAGGTATCCGTATTTTACCTCAAAAGTTACGACAGTTAAGCGGGCAGTATGCCGTCAGAATGAAGGATTTGGAAGAGCAGATTTACAAACTCTGCGGCAAGGAATTTAATATCAACTCTACCAAACAATTGCAGCAGGTGCTTTTTACGGAACGGGATCTTAAACCTGTAAAAAAGACAAAAACCGGTTATTCAACGGACACTCAGGTGCTGGAAATTTTATCCGCGACGACTGATGATGCGGTGCCGCGCCTGGTATTAGAGCATCGATCTATGGCCAAATTAAAAAATACCTATTTGGATACTCTGCCGGAGCTTATCCACACTCAAACAGGGAGAATTCATACCCAATTTATTCAAACCGGAACCACAACGGGACGGCTCGCCAGCAAAGATCCCAACTTACAGAATATTCCCATTAGAGATGAAGACGGACGAAAGATCAGGGAAGCGTTTGTACCCAAAGCCGGATCTGTGTTTTTAAGCGCCGATTACTCACAGATTGAGTTGGCGGTCCTGGCTCATCTCTCGCACGATACCCTGCTTATTGATGCGTTTAACAGCGGCCGGGATGTACATACTGAAACAGCGGCAATTATTTTTAATGAAAAACGGGAACATATAACTCCCGATCAGCGGAGGCTCGGTAAGACGATAAATTTTGGAGTAATTTACGGAATGTCTTCCTTTAGGCTGGCCAGAGATCTGAAAATAAGCAGAAAGCAAGCCGAAGAGTTCATAAATAGCTATTTTGAAAAATTTCGTCACGTTAAAATTTATATAGAAAATACCATAAAATCTGCTGAAGTGTGTGAATATGTACAGACTATTATGGGAAGAAAGCGGAAAATATTGAATATAAATAGTAAAAACCGGATGGAAAAGATGGCGGCCGAAAGGATCGCTGTTAATACCACGGTTCAAGGCAGTGCCGCGGATATTGTTAAATGCGCCATGCTGGAAATCGCCGCAGCACTACATGAGAAAGGTTTAAAAACAACACTCCTGCTTCAAGTCCACGATGAACTAATTTTCGAGGTTCCGGAGGCTGAATTAGCTTCCGCAAAGGATTTGTTAAAATCTATTATGGAAAATGTGGTCAAACTGAAAGTTGGCCTGAAGGTAAATATTGAGTGCGGAGAAAGTTGGGGAAACATTCATTAGTTATGGTAATCGGTGTGACCGGCAAGTACTGTTCCGGGAAAAATGTAGTGTCATGTATTCTAACCGAACACGGCTTTACAGAAATAGATGTAGACAAAATAGGGCATCAGGTCTTAGAAAATCAAGCCAGACAAGTAATCCGTACTTTCGGCAGCAGAATTCTTGATCAAGCGGGAAAGATCGACAGGAAGAAACTGGCAAAAATCGTATTTAAAAGTAAAAAACAAAGAATACGACTTGAGCATATCCTGCATCCCCTTATGAAAACACGTATTCAAAACATAATAAAAAAAAACAATGAGAATTATGTAATTAATGCCGCTTTACTTTTTCAAATGCAGCTTCATGGTTTCTGTGATTTTATTATATATATTAAAGCACCGTTTTGGGTACGGGTAAACCGGGCTCTAAGCAGAGATAAACTGTCGATCTGGAATATATTAAGGAGATTTTTCTCTCAATTTCAAATCTTCACTAAATTAAAATTACCAGGAGTCGATATTTATTATGAATACAATAAAGAAAGTATTCAGAAGCTAGAAAAGCGAATACTTGGGATTTTGAAGCAAAGACACAGAGGAGAGGGGTAAAAAGCATGGAGAATCAAAAACTTATCTGGATCATTCTATCGGTTACCGTAGCGGCAATTATTGTTCTGCTGGGGGGATTAATTTTATTGAAGGATGAGACCTTAACCATACAAACGGATGACAGGTCGGGAATGAACACACCGATGTCGCGTATAAATGCAGAAAGCTATGCCTTTGATTATACAAGGGAGAACTATCCTTTAACCGGATTGGAACCGACATTAGAAGAAAATGATGTAATATCGAGTGATGTGGTCATAGGCGAGGCCGATGAACAAGAGAAAGAAGAAGCCGTACGAGTTAAAGAGGAAGATACCAAAGAATCAGCCACTAAACCCAAAGACACAACACCTAAAACAACAGCCAAAACAACCTCTTCCGGCATCGCAACTTCACCTGCCAAGTCACGTACTGTGTTGGCTAAAGAATATTGGATACAGGCCGGTTCCTATATTGATAGACACAAAGCTGATGATCTTAATGATTTTCTTATGGAGAAGGGTTTGCCCGGTAGAATTTCAACCAAGAGTGTTAATGGAAAGACTTTCTATCGTGTGCGTATCGGACCTTATACCATAAAAAAAGAAGCGGAAAAATTTTTAATCTGGGTAAAAGCATTAAACGGGCTTGAAACAAGTTATATATCTGAAGTATCCGTTAAAAGGAAAGTGAACTAAACAAGTTTTAAATAAAAAAGTTATTTTCTGGCAAACATAAATCAAATTCACTATAATAAAATCACAATATATTAAACTAAACAACACATGAGGAAGCGAGTAAAAAGGAGTTTTCGCTCATGTATAAGCAGAAGCATCTTTTGAAGTGGAATGATGTTGAATTAAAACTCTCGGAAGATGCCATCATCATGCAAACCACACTCGATATTCTTGCGCACGATACAAAAAATCTTTTTACCAATATTTTTGCTCTCTTGGTGGATCTTCCCTCTACTGGGGTTGCCAATTCTCTCACAAAGCATATAAACGAACTCTATAATCTGGTAGCGGAAGCATTGGGGTATATCAGTTTTGAAAAAAGAATATTTTCACTGGTCGAGATGATAAATTCAATCTCTCTGGAAAAAGAGAGGATTCCTCTCTCTGAACATCCTCGGATAAAATTTAACTATACTTCTAGGAAACTGTTTTTTGTAGAAACCGGGCGTGTTTTTAAAAATGTACTCTGTAATGTAATCGAAAACGCCTTAAAATATTCGGATTCTAAAACAAACGTCATTATTCAGTTGCAACGCTTACAGGATGATATTGAAATTAAGATAATGGACAACGGAATGGGGATTCCCGATGAAGAAAAGGACAAGGTGTTCCAAAGATCATACAGGGCCCAAACTGCTAAACACATTGAAGGTTCAGGCATGGGATTGTGGATAGTCCAGAATATAATAAATAAAGAGGGGGGGGATATTAAGCTTTTAGATAATCCCGAAGGAGGGACTATTGTGGCAATTACCATACCCGCTTTTCAAATCAGTAATTTGAAGCAAGGATTCCATATGCTGGAAGAATGGTATGGTCTGTCTATCGACGAGGTTAAAAAGAAAGCAATGATACTGAGAGAGATTATTAATATGGAATACGCAAAGGCGGGTGTTGATATAGATTCCTTGGTTTTTGCCAATTTACTTGATCAGTTGCGGGGGGAAAATGTGCAGCAACAAAATGGCAGAGTCTGGGTAAAGCTTAATACCTTAAAATTAAAAAACCCTTCTGCGAAATCTATTTTACTCGTGGATGATTCTCTGTATGTGCATTATAAAATGGCGCCGCTGCTGATAAAACAGGGTTGGCGTATCGCCGGCTATGCACTAGACGGTAGAAAAGCCGTAAAATTATACAAAGAAGTTAGGCCCGATTTGGTTATTATAGATATAACCATGCCCATAATGTCCGGAATAGAAGCGGCAAGAAAAATTATTGAGTTAAACAGCAAAGCAAAATTTATTTTTTCCACAGCCTTAGGTGATGATAAAGTATTGTTGGATGAACTTAAGGAAAACTTTTTAGCGGAAAATTACCTTGTAATCACAAAACCTTTCAAACACGAGGAATTAATAAGAACGGTTGAAGAGATTGATAATTAAATAAATTACGTATTTTTAATATTCTGATCAGTAGTCTATTCCCTTTAATGCTTTTTTGCCTTTTTTGTACGGATGTTTTATTTGAGTACATTCCGTAACCAGATCGGCGATTTTTAGTAGAGACGAAGAAGCAGCTCTGCCTGTAATTAGAACATTAACATGTGGTGGTTTTTTTGTTAAAAAATTTAAAACTTCCTGTTCGGAAATCAATTTCAACGAAATCACATGAGTAAGCTCATCTAATACGACTAAAGCAAATTTGCCGGAAAGAATTTTTTCCTGAGCGAGAAGCCACGCCTTTTGAGCCTGTACCTGATGAGTTTTCTTCTTGAGATTTTTAGATGTTATAAATCCCGAACCGATAGTATACAGTTCTATCTGAGGTAAAAAGGCTTTTAAAGCCTTGTGCTCACCGCATACCATATGTTTATGCTTAATAAATTGGATGATGCACACATTTTGCTTGTGGCCGGCTGCTCGTAATGCCGTTCCCAGGGCCGCGCTTGTCTTTCCTTTGCCCTCGCCGGTAAATATAATTATGATACCTGTTTGCATGCTATGGTAACGTAGCTGTTTTTTGCAGCGTTAAATTACTCACTGCCAGCTGTAACACCTTTCCTCTCTTAGACTGAGCGTAGAGTGAATTACCGGAAAGAAACAGCGGAGTCAGAGGATTTACTTCCTGCTCGGTGGCGGTAAGCAATTTTAAATTTCTGTCGAACTTACCTATGTAATACGCGTTCCCTTTTTTAATAACCGCAAATATATTATTGGAGTTCATGAGAACTAGAGAGCGGGCAAATACTTCCTCATCACTCTTGATTCTGACTTCCAAGGAACCCGGATCGAGCAGCATCAGATAACTTTTATTTTCAGCATCAGGTTCGGCTGTTACCAGCAAAGCACCCGAAAAAACATAAAATCTGCGCTCCTTTATTTTAATATTTTCAGTGCGTGCCAATAATGTATCTGATTTAAAATCCAGAAGTACTATCTCTCCGGTGCTGTCTTCGGCACCCTCCTGTACTTTCAAGAATAATCCTTGACCTGAACCGCTATCGGTAGTTTCGGTTATGCTGGTTTCACGGTCGGTGCTTTTACTGTCTGAGGGCAGACTGCGGTCATCTTCAGCAATATCTTCCCGTGTTTTTTTAATCTTTTCCTGTTTTTCCTTAATTTCCTCTTCGCGCTTGGCAATTTCAGTTTCCCGCTCCTTTATTTCAGCTTCCCGCTTCTTGATATCCTCTTCCCGCTCCGCGATTTCTTCGTCGGTATATTCTCCGCTTTTTTTATCTTCTTCCAACTTACGCTTGTCTTCTTCCAGTTGGCGCTTGTCCTCTTCCAGGATAGCTTTATCCTCCTCCAGCTTTTTTTCTTCTTTTTCCAATTCCCTTTCCTGCAGTTCCACTATATCTTTTCTGTCCTCGACCCCTTTGTCATCAAGTTTTTTCAGGTCCTCAATAACTTCTTCTCTGGTAAGCTCTTCGGTGTCCAGCGAACTTAAGTCGCCTTTTTCAAAATCATCGCTTAAAGGTATCAAAACTTTGGTTCGTCCGGGCCATTCGCTGTATGTCGTGGCTAAACCCGCGTCGTAAGCTGAAACATGGCGCATCACAACTGCCTTATAGTGTTCTTTAAAATATGAAACATCGCCTCTGAAGGTTGCATTGTAATACGTTATGAATTTGGCAATAAGCAGGGCGTCATCATATGAATAACCGTAAGCACTCTGTAAAAATCCGGCCAAAATAACACGTAGATTTCTAACATGATCTAAAAAAGCGTTTGGTTCGATAACAAAAATATCAGCGTCAAATTTTTCCGAGGAATCATTTAAATCAACAGCATGAATAATTGAATAAAGTGCGTTAAATGTGGACCGTGAATATACTTTTGCGATATTGTTTCCCAAAAAAACGCCTATGTTTCTGATTTCTTCCAAGGTGTAGTAATAAAGATAGGGACCATTATAATTAACAAATCCTATTTCCTCACCTTTGCCCTTGGTTAGCTCGTCTCGGTCTACTTTCAGCTCACACCAAACACAAAGCTTGAGGAAACATAATATAACAACTAAAAATATTTTTTTCATAATTCCCTCTCCTTGATTATTGAATTTCCTGTAATACAGTCAAAGCCTGTTCTTTCACATTTTTTAAATAGTGCCCCTGACTGATAGTTAACAGTGTTTTTATTCCGCTTGCCGGTAGTGCGCCATTGTAGTAAGCAATATTACGCAATGTATGCGTAATATCTCGCGCCAGGCTGTTATCGGGGGTATTTCCCCTGCCTGATAAAATCAAAGATGCCATGTGGTTTACCGCGCTCCCTTCCGGATCGCTCTGGAGTATGCCTAGACAGCGGATAGCCACGGCTTTCATGCTCATTTCCTTTTCATCTTCAATTAAATGCAAAAGCAAATCGCGAGCATAAAATCCGCCGAGCAGTGTATATAGTCTGCAAGCTTGTTCCCGGATTCTGGAATAACCGTCCTCAGGATAATTATAATACTTATCGATTTCCGTAATACTGATACCCGCGACCTTGCCTAAGAGAAAGAATAAATAATTCCTGCTTGATGTTATGGCTAAAGCATCATATCGTTGCTGGATTTCATCCAGGCCCTTTTGCATGAGATATGGGTTAAAAGATAGTAATAAATTTTTGAAATAGAGATAGTCCGGGTTATTTCCGTAAAGATCCTCAATCGAAACTCTTGCTAATTTTCTTGACGACTGCCCCGAATGCAAAGCATCATGTTGATATTGAGGCCACGGGCTTGCCATTGCTGTTTCCGCTTTAAATGCATAAAGCGACCAGTCGCTTGATCCGGCATAGAGAATACCTTGCCGGGAAAGCATGAGGTCTGTCATTTCTCCCTGTATTTGTTGCGACCAAAGAACGGTTCCGCTGGGGGAGAGGGCGGAGAGGTGGTTTTCATCCGCTGAAACATAAAGTGTACCGCTTGAGCCTATGACGCAGGAGCGGGATAACGCTGCACCCACACTCACGATCCATAGCAGTTCACCGTGTTTATCAATACAAAACACCTGCCCGTTTTTTAAGGTACCGTAAATAGTCCCGTTCCTACCGATAATAGGACTTAAGACTTCTGTGTTGAAAGTGAATGACCATAAGATTCGCCCGTTCGGATGTATCGTGTATAGATTACCCAGATCGGTTCCTAAAACAAGTGTGCCGTCCGCGGCAATCGCAGGTGTGCGGGGATTGCCTTTAAGTGAGAGCTGCCATTTTTCTTCCCCCCAGGGATAAAGGGCTGAGAGTTTTTGATCGTTAAGGGGAATATAAAGCGTGCCGTCGGCGTCTGCCACAGGGCTGCCTGACGGACACAAGTCCAGGTTTTTCTTCCAGCAGGCAGTCCCGGTATGGGAAAGGGCAAAAATAGTGCCTTGGTCTGTTATAAAATAAAGCGTTCCGTCACCATGCAAAGCTGGTGAGTATTTTAATGGTTCTTTGGTATTAAACTTCCAAATTATTTTACCGTGCGGATTAAGAGCGATTATGATTCCATTTTTCAATCCGATATAGATGCTGCCATCGTAACCAATAGTAAAACAATCGCTCACCCGTTCTTTAAGATCACTCCGCCATAAGGAGACCCCTTCTGAATTGAGGGCATAAAGATACCTGTCTTCGGAGATAGCATATACAATTCCGTTGTATCCTACCGCCGGTTGGGACCGGATTCTTCCACCTGTAATAAAGCGCCATAACTGTTCTCCCGGCGGGGCGAGAAATGAGGTGCACACTACAAAAGCACAGAACAATATGCTTAAAATGAGGATGTACTTCTTCATTATAGTATTAATTGTACCATGTTTTTGTGATATGGCAAATATTTTTAGTAAATCAAATTTGAAATTGCCGTTCTTGTTAAGTACTGAATTTAATATCACCGATATCTTAGCGAACGAAGAAAAAAAAGAACTAATATACTTTTTTACATTTTAAAGGCCCTTTTTTTAAAAAGGGCCTCTCTATTATTCAATTATAATTGCTTCTGCCGGACAATCGTCTGCGGCTTCTTGAACTGCGGCTTCTTGATTAGCCGGTACGTTAGGTGTAGCTACTTCAGCAACATCGTCAGCCATTACAAATATTTCAGGAAGGCTGTCCGTACACAGTGCGCATCCTGTACATAAATCGGCGTCGATTTTGACCTTCATTTTGAACTCCTTTAATTAAGATATTATAGGCATAAGCTAATAAAAAATAACTTCTTGTGCAAGTGGTCGGAACATGTTTTTTTATTTATTTAGGATCCAAACATGAATATATATTCCGATATTGGGTGTATTCACTTCCGAAAAAGCCGCCGCGTATGGTGATGGCTTTTTCGCCCACATCGCTCCCCTATGGGGTGTTCCCCCGCTATACCGCCAGCTTTGCTTGTGGCATGTTAAAAAAACTTCAAAAAAGGAGTTGACATTATTAGAAAAATAAATATCTTTGCAGAAGGAACTTATTATATATCAAAAGGGGGTTTATTAATGATTGCACTCATTATTGGGTTGATATTTATCGCTGCTGCTGTATGGACGGTATTACCTGCGGATATACTTTACGGTCGTGATTGGTGGCCGTTCGTGGTTGAATTCTTTAAAGGCGGAGCACCTATTCTAGCCCTTTTAATAGGAATTATTGCTTTTTTTATTGGAATAGCGGATATTAAAGACAAGATCGAGGCAAAAAAAGAAGAGAAAACCGCAAGCAAAGAAGAATAAATCTAAACCGCTTGACATAATTACAGTATTATGTAACTATATGTGCTCTTTATATTAATTCACAATAAAGGTAATATATTATGAGAACGATTTTTGCTAAAAAGAAGGACATTACTCACAAATGGTATCTGGTAAATGCGGAGGGAAAAACCCTGGGCCGAGTAGCCGCGAAAGTAGTGCCGGTTTTAAGGGGTAAGCAAAAACCGATCTATACACCACATTTGGAAGTGGGTGATAAGATTGTAATAATAAACGCAGGGAAAATTAAAGTTACCGGCCGGAAGCTTCAGCAGAAAAATTATTACCACCATACAGGATATCCCGGTGGAATAAAGACTGAAAGTCTTGCTAAAGTAATACAGAGAAAACCGACCTTTCCTTTGGAGCATGCGATAAAAGGCATGCTTCCCAAGGGGCGTTTAGGGAGAAAACTGTTTAAGAATGTAAAAGTGTATGCAGGATCAGATCATCCGCACAGTGCTCAGATGCCGGAAGTTTTGGAAGTCTGATTTATGATATTGCTTAGAGGAGAATACAATTGGTAAAAAACTTGAGTATTGCAACAGGAAGAAGAAAAACATCAGTAGCACGTGTTTTTTTGAGAAAAGGCAAGGGAGAGATTACTATTAATAAAGAAAAAATAGAAGATTATTTCCCTTTGGCCTGGCATCAGATTATTGTTAAACAGCCCTTGCAAATTACTGATAATCTCACTAATTATGATTTATTGGTTTCGGTAAAAGGTGGCGGTGTTTCCAGTCAGGCCGGCGCTATAAGACACGGAATAGCCCGTGTACTCGTGAAGGCGGACTCATCAAATACCGCGTCACTTAAAAGCAATGGTCTTCTTACCCGAGATCCGCGTATGGTAGAGCGAAAGAAATATGGAAGAAGAGGCGCTCGTAGAAGATTCCAATTCTCAAAACGCTAAATTAACTCTGGTCTCAATTACCAAGCAGGCAGGACAGCATAATAAACGAAAACTAACATTCTCAGATAAAACAGCTATTATTATCTTAAATGATATTATCAGAGACCATGCCCTCTACCGAGGTCAGATTATTAAGGTACGGACAAAACAAGAGTTGTTGTCTCAATCGGTAAGGCTGGAGATTCAAAAAAAAACTCTGCTTTTTCTTTCACAAAGACCTCATTCGTATTATCAGCTTGAAAAAAAACTTGAAAAAAAAGGCTTTGAACAGCATGATATTTCATATGTGCTGGATAACCTTGCAGAACTCGGATATCTGGATGACAGAGAGTTCGCCAGGTTATGGATAGATTCTCGGATTAAGCGTCGTCATGAAGGAAGATTTTCCCTATGTGCCGGATTAATGCGTACCGGAGTTACAAGAAAAATAGCCGAAGAAATAGTTGCCTTATATTCTGAACAGGAAGAGTATGGCAATCTTTTAAAACTATTGGAAAAAATAAGAATGAGCAGACATGACACTCCCGAAAAACTCATAAGAAGACTCAAAACAAGAGGATTTCCCGTCAATTTAATTCTCAAAGCCTTAAAACATAAGAATATTATTTCTTAACAAATGACAGTCTACTCATGAAAGATATACTCATCCAGAGGTTTTGGCTGAAACTGAAAGTAGGTATGCAGGCTAAAATGTGCCAAATCAAAGATTTTTTCCGCACTATCCATTATAACCGAATCTGATGACGCGACTACTCCCCGGTATCTTTTCAGTTCAAAATCGGCTGAATGCGCAAGTGATAGAAAACAAGGCATGGTCAGTAGCTTATTAAATCTGCGGCGCAGATCATCCGCCATTTCTTTCGAATGTGATATCGGTGAGTCAATAGCTATGCTCATCTCCTTCGGTTTTATAATAACGAGGGTATTGCCTATTATCTCAATCGCCCGTTCCGTAATTTTGCTTTGTCTGTAGCTGCCATGGATAGCTGAAGTATCTCTAATCACGCCGTCATCAGCTAAAAAGAGAAAATGTCCCTTTAAATAACTTTCTATAGTAATAAGCACATTATACCAATCAATTCCCAGGTGCTGATGTGCTATTTGTTCGGATCCGATCAGCTTATTTTTTCTTTTTATGCTGGTAGTCGTATCCACGATACCGCGAAGGAGGCAGTTGCGCTCAATTTTTGAAAGCCGGTAACGATCACCAACCAGTTTTAAGGAGGATTTATCGGAATAGTTTTTATTTTTTAAATAGCGATAATCTGTAACTGCTTGTCTAAAATTGTTTTTCACAGCAGTTCTTATTTTGTACATTTCTTTCATAAAAAAGCAAGCCTTAATTTAAAATTGAGGGATAACAGATTGACATAGTAAATAAAAGTATTATAATTTTATATAATTGAAAGATTAAATAAAAGTAAGTTTTTGGTAAGGGTAACAAAAATGGCAAAAAATGGCAAAAAGGTAAGAATTTTTTCTGCTCTTGAAGTGGCAAATATCTGCGGAGTTGTAAATCAAACTACAATTAATTGGATAAAAAACGGGCATTTAAAGGCTTTTATTACACCGGGCGGACAGTACAGAGTATATGCCGATGATCTAATAGATTTTTTAAGTTCGCGCGGCATGAGAATACCGGAAGAGCTTGAAAAGTTGGATGATGAAAAACTGGCCTGGAATATTATTTTAGTTGTTGATGATGATGAAGATATCAATGATCTATTAAAACGCTATCTATTAAAAAAGTTTCCTGATTATACTGTATTACAGGCGTATGATGGATTTGAAGCCGGTAAGCTTATTTCAGAGCATACACCGGGAATTATCATTTTAGATATAAACCTGCCCGGCATTGACGGACATAAGCTGTGTCAGAAGTTAAAAGAAAACGGTAACGCACAGAGCCCTGCTATAATAGCCATTACCGGTTTAAATGATCCGATTGAAGAGCAGGAAATTATCCGTAATGGAGCGGATGCATTTTTTGCCAAACCTTTGGATTTGGAACAGTTGAAGCATAAGATACTTGATCTGCTGAATAAATATCGAGGCGAAGATGGTTAAAAAATCGCAGGCCCTCATCCTGATCGTGGAAGATGAAGATTCAATCAGACTTACCTTGCGTGATTTTCTGAAGCAAAAGGGATATCAGGTAATTGTGGCCTCAGACGGAGTGGGCGCCCTGAAGCAGTTGTTGGATAATAATGTGGATCTTATTGTTACGGATTACAGGATGGATATTTTAGGCGGTGATTACTGGATTCGCTTGCTCAATAAATACTGTTCCGACAAGAAGATTATTATAACCAGCGGGTTTTTACAGCCAAATATCCATATTCCGTTCAAAGTATTTTACAAACCTTTTGATTATGCCGAATTAGAAAAAGAAATTGCAGATGTCCTTGAACATACAAAATAAGGGAAATAGACAGAATAAAGCATTTAGAGCTCGGATTTCTGGTGTGGTACAGGGAGTAGGCTTTCGCTACTCGACTCAAGGCTTAGCGCGGCGGCTTGGAATAAAGGGGTATGTGCGAAATATGTCTGACGGTTGTGTGGAAGTATATGCGGAAGGAGATCAAGAAAGTATTGAGAATTTTTCCGCATGGCTGAAAAAGGGTCCTCCGGGTGCTTTGGTGAGGAAGGTTGATTTTCATCCTGTAGCTTACAGAGGTTTATATAACAGATTTACGATTGAATTCTAATAAGGATACATAATGGCGAGTTACCGTACGGTTGAAAAAAAGTTGGTTCCCTTGTTGCAGGAGCTTATCCGCAATAAATGTGTGAATGACGGCACTCCGGATTCCGGTCAGGAAGTACGTTCCGCGGAAACACTGAACAAGTTTTTCTCCAAACACGGAATAAAAACAACAATATTGGAATCACATCCGGGACGTTCCAACCTCCTGGTTCGCATCCCCGGCAAGGACCCCAAAGCTCCTTCTCTTATGTATATGGGACATTTGGATGTAGTTCCGGCCAATAGTGAAGAGTGGAGCTGTGATCCTTTTTCAGGCGATAAGCGCGGTGGATATATCTGGGGCCGGGGTGCGGTGGATATGCTCAATATGACCGCTTCACAAGCGGTAGCCGTGGCCGAGCTGGTGAATAAAAGAGACCGCTTTCCCGGTGATTTTATTTATTTGGCTGTTGCCGATGAAGAAGCATCGGGCAGACTGGGCGCGCGCTGGCTTGTAGAAAAACACTGGGATAAGGTTAAAGCCGACTATATGGTCACGGAATTGGGAGGATTTTTTATTCATAACAAAAAGGGTCTGGGAATCACCATATCCTGCGGTGAAAAGGGTATTGTCTGGGTGCGCTTAAAGACAAAAGGCACGGCAGGACACGGCAGCCTGCCCTTTCATTCCGACAATGCCGCGGTAAAGGTCGGCAGGGCGGTGGAGCGTATTGCGCGTTATAAACCCAAGCATACTCTTCATGAAGAGTATTTAAACATGATCAAAGCCATTGGCGAAGATAAAAAACAAGTGAAAGCACTTTCCAGCCTGAGAGAATTGAAAAAGGTTTTGCAGAAGATTTATCTGAAAGCACCCGGTCTGGCGAAATTTCTGCACGCTGCCAGCTGTATGACAATGAGTCCAAACCTGATAAAAGCCGGTAGTAAAACAAACATCATTCCGGATTCAGGTATAATTGAGATCGACATCAGGCTTTTACCCGGGCAAACCGTAGAAGATGTGGTGAAAGAAATAGAAAAGCTATTGGGCCCATTTAATGAATATTTTACCATTGAAATTATGGAATATTTCCCTGCCAATGTTTCCCCGTTGGAAACGCCTCTATTTACCGCCACCAAAGAAGTGGTATCACCTGTATATCCCACGGCATACTATGTTCCGCTGTTTATCGGCAGTGTAACGGACGGCAGATTCTGGCGCAATAAAGGCACGGTTGTCTATGGTTTTTCTCTATTTGACGAAGAGTTTTCCATAGATGATTATGCTTCTATGTTTCACGGAAAAGATGAAAAAATATCAATAAAAAGTTTAGAGCTTGCCTATAATTATTTTTACAAATTACCTGAAGTTTTTTTCGCGAAAGCCCGGAATTCGTTATAATTTCATAGAATTCTTCGATTTGTATTCTGTATAACTTTAATTCTCCAATAACTCGTAAGCTTGTTTTCTTTTTGATTGCGCCTCTGTATTATTGGGTTCAAGTTCCAGTGCTTTATCCAGATCCTTGATTGCTTTTTTATATTCTTTTTTAATGATGTATATTTCCGCCCGTTTTACATATGACCAGGTATAATCTGGATTAAGCTTGATTACTGTGGTATGGTCCTGAAGGGTTTTATTATAATTTTTTTTCAGGTAGTACACGGATCCACGGATAGCATATAACCAGAAATCATTAGAATTAAGTTCAATAGCTTTATTTAAATCTTGTATGGCGTCATCATATCTGCCCATCGTCCTCAGAGTTAATCCACGGTTTCCATATGCATAGTAATTACCTGGATTAAGATCGATAGATTTATTCAGATCTTGCATTGACTGTTCATTATTACCCATCTTGGCATATACACAACCACGACTCATATATGCCCATGCATAGTCGGGAGAAAGAGCAATTGCCTTGTTTAAATCCTGGAGTGCTTCATCATACCTTGTTAAAGATCTTAGGACATCTCCGCGGTTAGCATATGCGTAGGCACTTTCAGGATCAAGTTCCAGAGCTTTGTTCAAATCTTTCAGGGCAAGGACGTAATCACCTTTCAGCCGGTAAGTCTCACCGCGTGAAGCATATGCATAGTATTCTTCCGGCTTAAGCGCAATTGCCAGGCTAATATCGGAGATAGATTTATCAAATTCACCAATCATGCAGTATGATTCTCCTCTAAGGAGATATGCCAAAGCATTTTGTGGCTCACGCTTTATTATCAAATCTGTGGCTTTAATACAGTCGTTATAATTACCTTCATCATAATAATCGATTACGGACTGTTCGTCAGTTTTGATTGTTGTACAACCGAAGAGGAGAACAATAGAACACATTATCAAAGATATAATTTTATTCATTGATAGGTCTCCCATAAAAATTTAGTATATAAAATGATAAATTATTATGAAAAGAGAATCAAGAATTAAAAAGGTTATGTAAGCTTCATAATATTTTTTATGAAGTTTTTTTCGCGAAAGCCCGGGCTTCACTCTAATCCATACCGATAAAAGAAATAGATAAATCATGCGGTACTACTATGGATGAGGATGTTTTTAATCAAAAGCTTAAGGCGTACGCGGATCTCTTACTTTCGCTGGGGGTGAACCTGCAGCAAGGGGAATACTGTTTAATTCAAGCCTTAACCGTGCACCGGGAGCTTGCCCTCACCTGTGCCGAGCAGGCGTATAAAAAAGGCGCTTCTTATGTACATGTTATTTATCTGGATGAACTGCTTGATTGTATCCGCCTTGAACATGCGGAATTTCTTAGTTTGGATTATTTTTCCAGCAGTGTTATTAATGCCTATGAAGAAGTTTTGGAAAACAATGGAGTGTTTCTCTCTTTCGCGGGAAGAGAGCGGATAGGAGAATATGAAAATATCGATCCTGAACGCAGCAACAAGATGCTGTTGGCAAGAGCGGAAAACCTGGCATTTTTTCACGATAAGGTGAGTACAAACGCCTTGAAATGGTGCGTAGCGGCTTCGGCCACGGCAGGTACGGCGCAAAAAATATTTCCGCGCCTTCCCGTGAAGCAGGCCGTCCGCACATTGTGGGAGGAATATTTTTTAATATGCAGAATAAATACTTCGGATCCTTTTAAAACGTGGCGTGAGCATATTGACAGACTCAATTCTATCAAGCTGAAACTCAATCGACTTAAAATCAGTGAATTATCATTTAAGGGTCCGCAGATAGATCTGACCATCGGAATTTCAAATCAAGCACGCTGGCAAGGAGGAGAGTCATATTGCCAAAACGGCCAGGTTTTTGTTCCGAATATTCCCACAGAAGAAGTATTTACAGTGCCTGATTTTCGCAGGGTTAACGGCTGGGTGGAATGCAGCCGTCCGCTTGTATATCGAAATATTTATATAGAAAAAATCAGGCTGGAATTTACAAACGGTATGCTCAGCGATATTTCCGGAAGCCGGGGGATTGATACGTTAAAGCATTATATTTTCTCAAGACCCGAAAACAGGCTTTTAGGTGAAGTAGCCCTTGTGGAATCGACTTCTCCGGTATTTTTAAGCGGCTACGTGTTTCATAACCTGCTTTATGATGAGAACGCTGCCAGTCATATTGCTTTCGGATCCGCGTTTTCCGAATGCTTTAAGGGAATTGAACAGCTGGACGCAGAGCAGAAAAATGAAGCGGGGTTCAATGTAAGTAAGATTCATGTGGATGTGATGATCGGTTCCCCCGAGGTGAGTGTTTCGGCACGCTTAAGCTCAGGCAAGACTGTTCCCCTTATAGAAAATGGGGAATTTGTCATACTGTAAGGGCGCGGTTAAAAAAATATTACGGAGTAATTTTTTTATATTGTGATTCTTCTCCGCTCTGTGTCCTCAGTGTGAGAATATCACCGGCAACAGTCGCCTTTACATACACTATGCTTTCACCCGTATCCAGGTCGACAACCAGATGATTGTCTTTAAACTCCCATAATCCTGTTTCGAATATTCTCTGATGTAAGTAGGAAGTATAGGTATTAACACCTTGTTCCTCAATCGCAAAGGCTATTTCTTCAACATCGCCTTTTATGGTTTCCCAGTTTCCGATGAGTATATCTGCCGTCACCGGCTTTCCCTGACCGGTGGTTTTACAAAGCATAAAACTTAAACAGATTATACCTAAAAAGACTAATAATGCGGTGTGTTTCATTTTAGAACCTCCGTGTTAGGATATGGTACTTTAGCATAGTCGGATAATTAAGGGAACCCTTGACAAATCTGTTATTCTATACACAGATTATATTGTATGAAGCAAAAAATAGATAAAATAGTAGAGAAAATCGTTGCATCATATCAAGAAATCGGGGGGATTAACCATATCCAGGGACCCAATCTCCCGTCTCAAAAGAGTATAATGAGGATTGTGAATGAGTTTCAGTCCCTGGTTTTTCCGGGTTACCGGGAAGATGAGGAGATTGATAAGCTTAATATAAAGTATGTGGTGGGAGAGAAAATCACCAGTATCGTACGCAGTCTTTCCCCCGAAGTTGAAAAAAGCATTCAGTATCAAAATAAACTGACGGGAAAAAACAGCAGTGGTGTAAAGGAGAATGCGGAAAAGATAGTATGCGAAGTAGTGAGCGCTATTCCGGAAATCAGGAGGATGATAAAACTGGATGTGGAAGCGGCTTTTCAGGGAGATCCTGCGGCAAAATCACATGAAGAAGTAATCCTGTCTTATCCCTGCCTGGAAGCCATTCTGGTACACAGGATAGCTCATGAATTATGGATTCGCGAAGTCCCTTTAATTCCGCGTATGATGAGTGAATATATACATAGTAAAACAGGGATAGACATTCATCCCGGCGCGACTATCGGTGAGTATTTTTTTATTGATCACGGTACGGGTGTGGTAATCGGTGAAACCACTAAAATCGGGAATAACGTAAAATTGTATCAGGGAGTAACCCTGGGCGCTTTAAGTGTAAAAAAGGCAGAAGGTGATAAAAAGCGGCATCCTACAATTGAAGATAACGTTACGATTTATGCGGGAGCTACCATACTTGGAGGGGACACAATCATCGGAGAAGGGTCGGTTGTCGGTGGTAATGTCTGGATTTTAACATCCGTTCCTCCGCACAGCAGAATATACTATCAGCCGGAGCATTATGTATATAAGACAAGCCATGATCCGGTTTCGGATTTCCAAATATGATAATTGAACTGTGAGTGTTCATTGCTAATATGAATCAGGATTTGCTTGAACAGTTGAGAGAATTTTGTGCTTCGGATTGCAATCGCTTTAATTATTTAACCTCATATCTGTTACAGAATAAAATACCGCATACCATAAGCTCGCTCGCCGGTTCGAATTTCATTATTATCAAATATGATACCGTTCATTATGATCCGAAAAATTATTATATAAAAACACTCGTTGCTCATTATGACAGAAAAGAGGGCACTCCCGGTGCCAATGATAACAGCGCTGCTGTTTTTCAGTTGCTTGAGTTGGCGCTCTTTTTAAAGCAAAGTAAAATACAGCATCACAATGTACAAATGGTCCTAAGTGATCATGAAGAAACTTCAAATTCGGATCAGATAAAAGAGCAGGGTACGTATAAATTGGGCATGGCTTTAAAGCGGCTTAAAATTACAAATTGTGTGTTTTTTAATTTCGATATGTGCGGGGTGGGGGATACTCTCATTCTCAGTGAGGCCGGGGAAAGACTGCTGGAAGACCACCGGAAGACACGTACGGAGGTTTATACTAAATTAAAGCTGTTGAGGAGCTATACTGTGGGTTTGCTCGAAACCATAAAACAGGGGCAGTATTTATCCATACGCACACCTTTCTCGGATAATTTGGGATTATTACTGCAGGGTTATCCCGCCATGCAGATTTGTGTCCTGCCGTATGAAGAGGCGGCGCAGTATCAGCAGAATCTTGAGACGCTTAAAGGCAAAATGCAAAGACTGAGGGGGAGAACAAATGCTGTGGACGCGCGCTCGGTGAGGCAGAAGTACTCAGCGATCCAGCCCTTAACCTGGAGGATCAGACACACCCGGGATGATACTGTGGACAGGCTTTCACCCGAAGCGTTTAAACTGATGCACCTGCTCCTTAAGAAATTGGTCTATCTGCAAATTCCTTTGTGATGCTGCTATTTTGTGCTACAAGAAATGAAAAGTATAAGCTTTAGCTTATTCTGATTTTTACAATTTCATTCCACAATCACATCCGGATGAATTTGTTTTATCTCATTCTTAAAGGATTCAAGAGCCTCTTCTTTGGTGAGCGTGCCGTTCACATAGTTTTGGATAGCGCTCTTCATTAGCTCCCAGATATCCAGATCATATTTCCCCATAATATATCCCTTCACCTTGGGTGCTTCATCGGCGAAATAAAGATAGTGGTTCTGGCCCTTTAAAAACGGTTCGGAAAAATTATTTTTAATTTCTTCTATTATTGCCTGATTACCGATAAAATCGCCTGTGGTTTTGGCATACCATCTAATTGTTTCTCGGTCCTGAGTCAGCATTTTTATAAACTCCCAGGCGATTTCCTTATTCTTTGAGTTTTTATTGATTCCTATCCAGGTGCCGCCCCAAAAATAGGAGTCCGGTCCCTTGCACAGCCCCCAGTCTCCTTTAGTATTTTTTGCATGTGCTTTAAGCTGATAGTGCAGCCCCCATGTGGGTAAAATATAACAGAATATTTTTGCGTCTTTTTTATTCATTTCTGCGAACCATTCAGATGACCATTGTTGAATTTCCGCAGTCAGGTGCTCGTTATACATGGTTTTGGCCAGGTCAAAATAATCGATAATGCACTGCTCAAGATTAAATTTATTGTTTCTCCCTACAAAAGCTTTTGTTCGCCGGCAAAGCGGATAATGCATGTAATCAATATAGCTGGGCAGTATTTTAACCTTTCCTCCGCTTTTTTGATTAATCTTTCGGGCAACATCCAGAAATTTTTCTTCTGAGTCGAGCATGTTGCCCACTTTAACAGGATCGTCGGTACCAAGATACTGCCTGGCAAGACTTCTTCTGTAATAGATACCACCGGGAGTGGCCTGCCAGGAAACGGCCCGTAAAGCTCCTTTAGAATCAGTGGCTGCGTCTACCAGATAGAGAAAAAGATCCGATACATCCGCATTATAAGGTTCCCGGGAAAGGTCCTCATAAAAATCGCTTTCCGTAAGTTCGATAAGGTTCGAGTTTTCAGCCGTAAAAATATCGGGGGTATCCTTGCCTGTGCGTAATCTGGACGTGAGGTCTTTTATATAGGCTCCGAGAGTAACAACATGCAGGTTTACCTTTACCTTGGGATGCTTTTTTTCAAAGCGCGCGATAATGCCTTCGGTTTTAAACTCATCGGTAAACGACCAGATAGAAAGAGTGCCTTCCAGTTCTTTTGTGGTTGTAACAATCGTGACTGTATTTTCCGGCATAGTACCTTTAAGCGAAATGCCTTCCGTGAGTGATGACGACGTCCACGGCACCTGTTCATTGCCGGTTTCAACCATCACCTCTTTTCGGACATTCCTTATAAAAAGCTCGGCATCCATTCCCGGATTCTTGTCCAGATGTTTCAACAATGCGCCTGTGAATACACCGTTTCTTCCCTTGCCGTCCGCGGCCACCGAACCCGGCGCCGTGGCGTAGACGATAAGCGATCCTTTGGGCGCTTCAACCACCGTAAGCCCTCGTGTGGCTGTCCTGAAACTTCTGAACGGATTGTCCCTGCAGGCGTCGAGCATGAGGATATTCACCCTGTTTCCGGCGCTTTCCATTTTGGACAGGACAAATCCCACATCAATAGCAGAGTATTCGACTTCGTCTTGCTCTTTTATATCCGCGTCCACAGGGATAAGATAATTAATCCCCTTTACCTGGCAGCCGTGACCCGCATAATAGAATAAACCCAGTGTATTCCAATCCTGGGAAAGCTTGTCGCCGAAGGTTCTTATTGCCTCCTTCATCTGCTGTTTGCCCGCGTTTATCAGTTTGATAACCTCATATCCAAACCTCTCCAGCTTTTTGCTTAAATCATATGCGTCATTGGCAGGATTTTTTAAACCGCATGTTTTGTAGGCGCTGTTTCCGATTACCAAGGCCACTTTTTTGATTGGATTACTCTCTGCATTGATAAGCAGTAATAATGAAAAGGCGGCAAAAACAAATAAAGACCAGCAAAAAAACTTTTTCATTATAATTATTATAATCCGCATAAAGAATTATGACAATAAAAATCAATTTTTATTGACTCCGTGATTATCATCCACTAAACTTTTTATAGAATTTAATAATATACTATTACTGATGAGATGAAGAGAAAATACAAAGTATTTATTATTGGTTTATGCTTATTTGTTTTCCATCAATTTGGCTTTGCCGACAATACTCTTTCGGATGCAGCTGATGAGGTCGTGGTTGAGTTATTCATTCTGGAAAGCAGTCTGGATGAAGGTAACTATATCACGGAGGATATCCACGAAATTGGCTTTAAGAAGTACGACGGCAAGAACCTTCCGCAGGATAAAGATGTAGAGAAAAGAATGTATACCTTCAGAGGGGAATTCTTTATCCACGAATCGCTGAGGCAGGAAAAACTGGCTCTGCACTTTGGGCCGTCTGATTATCCTTATCAAGTCTATATTAATGGTATTAAGGTATTCACATCCGGAATTTTCAGGGACGGATATAACTCATCAAACTATTCTTCACCCAATATTTTTTTATCACAGGACCTGCTGAAATACGGTCAGGAAAAAAATGAAGTGGCTGTTCAGATATATCCTAAATATGAAATAAGTCCTTTGGATACTGTGACCATCTTATCGTATAACAGGGGCTCTGTAAAAGCGTTCTTTAGGGATCTCTTTAATGTTCATCTTATCCAGGGATCGTCCTTGATTGCCTTTATTCTTTTTTTATATTTTTTATTCCTCTTTTTTGCTCATAGGTGTAAAGAACAAAAGTACTTGTTTTTTTCTTTAACCTGCCTGTTTGTTATTTTCAGTTATTTCAACATAACTTACTCAAACAACATGGTTAATCAAGTTGTTAATGAAAAAATATCAAGATTCGGATTTCCGCTGACTGCAATGTGTTTATTATTGTTTATTATTGAGTATACACAATCTTTTGCTGCCAAGAAAAAACTCAAAATAATTATCAAACTCGGCGTTGCGGTTCCGGCAATAATCATAGCTTTTGTTATTGCTCTGCAAAACACAAAACAATCCATTCATGCCGTGTTCGACAGCGCGATGCTGTATATTATCCTGCCGATATTATTATTCTCTGCGCTATTATTGTTTCGTTATGTTTTTATAGCGCTTTTCAGGAATAAAAATTACAGTCCGTTAGCGGTATTAGCCGGTTTTATTATGATAATTATTACAAGCAGTCATGATATGTATAATGTGATGAACTCCCTGACGCCCTATGCATGGACTGTTCCCTACGGCTATTTATTAATGGTTTTAAGCATATTCTTTTCTTTATCTCTCGAGCAGTCACAGGTCTTTATGCAATCGGAAGACAATCGAAAAGAAGTGGAGAAAAAAAATATTTCATTAAGAAAGATGATGGATAATATTTCATATGTCGCTACAAATTTAGTAGAGTCCAGTACAAGGCTGAAAGGAAATATAGAAAAATCAATGGAAGTGATTGAAAACAACCGCGAAACAAACAAGGCAATGCTGGAAAAAATAATTAAACAGTTTGAAAATATTGAATTGATTATAAATCAGGTTACCAATAGGATAACTACCTCAAGCCAAAGAATACCGAAAGCAATCAATCACCAAACAAGCGCTGTGGGAGATGTAAACAGCATCATGTCTAAAATGAAGCAGGATATTGAGGCTACTTCAGCCTCTTCCATTGAAACGAGTAATACTGCCAACAAACTTGCTCATATTGCCGATGAAAGTAAACAAATAGTTTCGGAATCAAAAAAAACCATCGATAAAATTACGGAGTATTCGGAATTTATTAATCAAATATTATCATCCATTGAGGATATTACCGAAAAAACCAATTTGCTATCCATAAATGCTTCTATCGAGGCCGCTAACAGCGGTGTTGTCGGAAAAGGATTTTCGGTTATAGCTAATGAGATAAGAAATCTCGCCGCCAAATCAAAAAAGAATCTGGATACAAGCTTCGAGAATTTAAGCAATATGAAAAATATAATACTTAAAAGCAATCAATTAACAGATAATGTGTATAATAGACTTTTTAATATAATTAATGAATCAAAACGTTCGGCGTTGAAGATAAACCATATAACTGATTTAATCGAACAACAAAAAAACCAATCGATTAATATTTTACAATCGGTGGAAAGCTTATTGAACGATACGGTGGAAATAAACAAGCTCTGTGAAGAAGAGCAGAAGGATGATGAAAAAATTAAAACAACACTGGTTGATTTTAGGGGTTCATTTGAAACTATAACCGGTTTACTTAAAGAACAGGAAGAAAAAGAAAACGAACTCTTTGTTTCCATTAATAGTATTAAGGATGTTATGTCGGAGAATTTAAATAATGTCGATATTTTAAATGCAAGCCTAAAAGCTTAAGAGTGTATTAGCTTCCTTTAAGATCGAATTTAGCTTTGTTTAATTTTTCTAAAAAACTTCCGGTTTTAAGTTTTTTTATCCAGTTTTTCAAAATTATATATCCGCCAAACCTTACCAGTTGATTTCTGAAATACTTTTTTTTCCATATTAAAAACGCATTGATTATATGCTTTACCCTGAAGGTTATAATCGTAAAAGCGGATGAAAAAACCAAGCGCGGAAAATGGAAGAGGATATTTGTTGTTATATGCCAAAAGCTATGAAAGCGGTAAAATTTACCCATTATCTCTTTAAAAACCGCCTGCTGCATTTTCTCCGGAGATACACCGTTATCAGGCTCGAAAAGAGGAAACTGACCGTCATAATATTCCCATCCGATTTTATCTAATGGATATAATCTGCCTTGCTCTCTTAAACGCTGTCTTAGCTCCGTTCCCGGCAGGGGAATTGTTTGAACCACCTGAAGTGTGTCTATTTTTGATTTTTTTATAAAGCTGCGGAACCTTTTTATTTTTTCCTTCAGGGGAAGAGATATTTTAAAATTTTCTTTTTGCGGATAGCCGAAGATAAACATACCGTGGATAAATAAACCGTGATCATGAAAGGCCTTGGTCCACTTAATCAGGTCCTTGGATTTATAGCCTTTATTCATGGCGCGTAATTCCTCATCTATCGGTGACTCATAACCGATACATACCATGTAGAAATTGGCTTTTTTCATGGCAGCCAATAATTCAGGATATTTTGCATCCGTGATCCTGGTTTGAATAACAAAGTAAAGGCGCTTACCGATTTTTTTCTGATATTCGGCCAGCTGGTTGCAGAATTCAATTGCGTCTTTACGGTTTGTGGCAAAGTGATCGCTGGTCTCAAAGAATCTTCTTGCATTTCTGGTCTCTACAAGATGTTTTATCTGTTCCATCAGCCGCTCAGGACTGCCGTATCTGGCTTTTTCTTTAACCGCACAAAACTCACATTTCATATTACAGCCCCGGATGCGGTTTACGGGATAATATTTAATTTTTGCATAGAGCAGCAGATTAAAATCAGGGTATGGCAGCGCGTCAAAATTATGGATAAGAGGACGCTGTTTTGTTTTATGCATTGTATTATGCTTTAAAAAGGCTATTCCCTTAATTTGATCCAGTTTTTTATTGTTCTGCCATGCAAGCAGGAGTTCCTTTATGGTGATTTCTCCTTCGCCGAAAACTGCGACATCCACATTGTTTTGTAATGCTTCCTCCGGCAGATTTTCAATATGTTTCCCGCCGGCCACAGTTTTTGCTCCAAGATCATTGTACAATGCGGCCAGTTTATACAATCGCGGTATGGAAGTAGTAATAGAACCGTAAAATCCGACTACATCGGCCGGGCGTTCCTGTTGAATTTTTTTATGATCGGGAAGACCGTGTTTATCCTTCGGGCAAAGACTGCTTCTGCAATTATTTTCGTCGATTACTTCTACGTCCCAGTTTTGCAATTGGTTGGCGGCAGTGGCAACCGAAAGCGGGCCTACCGATGTTGTTTCTCTTGCGGTGAAGCTGTATATATTAAAATTGGGAAATGCAGGGATAATGAGTCTTAACCTGTACTTATTTGTTTTAAACATTATAATCTCCATGAATATTTACAAATCTATAGTCTTATTATACTCAAATAAAGCGAATATGAACATAGATATCGAACTAATTTAATGTTTTTTCCGGTTGCATTGACTTGCGCATTAAAAAGATTTCATTTCAAATAACGGAGGATAAGTGGATGATATTATTATACAGCATGTTTGCAAACTTGCTAAAATACACGACTCAACCGTTTTTCTTACGCATGTGGTGCACTCACACACTTTTGACCAGGACCGGTTTTTGCGTGAAAAAACAACCGCATATATGGCCGACAAGGAAAAAATATTTAAAGCGGAAGATATCCCCGTACGCGTAATAATTCTCAGCGGTGAGCCGGAACGGGAATTACTTCATGAACTGGATGAGGGTGATTATGATTTGATCGCCATGGCCACTCATGGACATAATTTCTTTCTGGATCTGTTATTCGGCAGTGTCTCCGACCATTTAAAGCATAAAACAAGTATCCCGCTGTTATTAATTAAAGCATGATTATACAGCTACAGTTTTTGACATTAAAAACTGCGTCATACGTTCTGCGGGCAGAGGTTTGCTGAATAAAAAGCCTTGAAAATTTTGACAGCCTAAATCCCGCAAGAAATCGAGCTGCTGCCGGTTCTCGACTCCTTCTGCGATCATCTCGAATTTAAGACTTTGAGCCATGGCTATAATTGCTTTTACGATTGCTACCGCATCATCGTCTCCGGGTACATCCTGAATAAAGGAACGGTCGATTTTAAGTGTGGTAAGGGGAAAGCGTTTAAGTATCGAAAGTGAAGAGTATCCTGTGCCGAAATCGTCAATCGAAAAGGAAATACCCAGTTCTGTAAGGCGGTTCATGATTTTTATTGTGGTTTCCGCGTCCTGCATGGCACTGCTTTCCGTAATTTCCAATTCCAAATACTGAGGATCCAATTTGACCTTTTTAAGAATATTTTCGAGAGTCTTATAAAGATCTCTCTGGCTGAATTGAATGGCGGATAAATTAACCGCGATCCGCTGCAAACACAACCCCTGATTCTGCCATGCCATATGCTGACGACATGCTTCGTGCATAATCCACTCACCCATGGGAACGATCATGCCGTTGTCTTCAGCCAGGGGGATCAGTTTGCCCGGTGTGATGAGGCCTTTTTCCGGATCGTGCCAGTTAACCAATGCCTCAACACCAATTACCTCGCCGCTTTTTATACTTACCTGAGGTTGATAGTAAAGCACAAGTTCTTCACGTTCCAAGGCCTTTCGCAGTCTGTTCTCTATTTTCAGCCGTTCCTTAACCTGTGTATACATCTCTTTAATAAAAAAACGGAAGTTATTAGGACCACTGGCTTTGGCGCGCTGCATGGCTGATTCGGCATCCTGTAGCGCTTTCTGCACGGATTGATACTTTTTATCGATTATCACTACTCCGATACTCGCGGAAACGCTGATATCTTCTTTGGCCTCGGGTATAAGAAGCGGTTTGTTAATGATTTCCCTTAAGCAAATTATTGTATCCGAAAGCTTTTTTAAATCTTCATACTCGTTTATGAGTACTAAAAACTCATCTCTGCCGAAATGGGCCAGAATATCTTCGGAGCTGATACAAGAGGCCAGTCTTTCGGAGATCTGTACTAATATTTTATCACCGACTTTCATGCCCAGCGCCTGGTTAATAAGCTTAAAGCGATCCAGATCGATGAACAAGAGGGCGGCCGTCTGTTTAGCTTTTGATTTGATTTGACGCAAGACCCGTTCCAGTTGATCCAATAAAAGTATTTGATTGGGAAGTCCTGTCAGTACATTATAAATTCTTCGGTCCGTAATATCTACCAAAGAGCCCGCTAAACGTACGGACTTACCGTTATTATTAGTTACTGCAATCCCTGTGGCAACTGCCCAGCGATAATTACCGTTTTTATGCATTATCCGTTGTTCGACTTCAAAGCGCTTTATTTCGCCTTTTTTCAGTTTCTCCAGATACAGTTCAACCTGTTCTTTATCCGCAGGATGGATGCGTCCCAGCCACTCGTCAGGTGTATTATCAATTTGTTTTTCTGAAAATCCAATAATAGCTTTCCAATTGGGAGAATAATAAATTCGATTTGTGATTAAGTCCCAATCCCATAAACCGTCCTTTGTGGCTTGAGCGGCTAGGGTGTACCGCTCTTCGCTTTGTTTAAGCGCTTCCTGTGTTTTTTTAAGGCTGATCTGAGTGCGAATTCTGGAGTTAATTACTGAAAAATCATAGGGCTTTATAACATAATCATTGGCGCCTATCGTGAGTGCTTTCACAATATCACAATTTTCAGATACCGCCGTAAGCATTATTATGGGTAACTCGATCATCGAATAGTTTTCTCTTAAAGCCTTCAGCACCTGGTAACCGTCCATACGCGGCATGACGATATCCAGAAGCACCAGGTCAAATTTATGGGAATGGCATTTTTTTATGGCACTTTCGCCGTCTTGTGCGGTATCGACATCAAAACCGATTTTACGCAGCATATGACTTAAGGTATTGAGATTGTCCAGTTTGTCGTCTACAATAAGTATCCGTGTCCCCGTAAGGTCCATTTGTCTCCTTGCTACCCCATTATAATATATTTTCCATAATAATTGTAGTAAAGATTGCTTTCCGTGTATATTAAAATATTGTGGAGGAGAAAATTTTGTTGACAAAACAGGATATATCACTTATCGTGGCATAAGTCAGGAAATATAGGATATATTCTATATTAAACTTGAACTTAGGTCCGAAGGTGGCCTCTATGTCTCCCATTGATTTTAGCATCACTAATTTTAACACACTTAAAAACGTAACATGCGCCCAGGTTTTAATAGAGTATTTAAAAGTTGAGGGTGTGAAATATGTATTCGGAGTTTCCGGCGGTACTATTATCTCGATTTTGGAGGCGTTGGAAGAGGCAGAGGACATTAATTTTATTATGAGCAAGCATGAGGGCAGCGCGTCTTTTATGGCTGATATGTATGCCCGTGTGAGCGGTCGCATTGGTGTCTGCCTTTCCACGGCCGGTCCGGGCGCGACCAATATGCTTACCGGCGTGGCGTGCGCGCAGCAGGATCGGGTACCTCTGCTGGCAATTACAGGTCAGCCGGCCACGCATACTATGGGTAAAGGCGCGGTACAAGAGAGCTCGGAGTTTGGTGTTGATACGGTAGGGATCTATGGTCAGTTTACCGGTTTCAGTAGTTTGATTTCAGAGCCCGAAGTACTTCAGCAGCTTCTTACCCGCGCCTTAAGGGTGGCTCAGGGAGAACATAAGCAGGCGGTGCATTTAAGTATTCCCACTAATGTTTCTTCATACAAATTTAATAAGATTGATATACACAGTGACGCCAAAAAGTACCGTGTTTCACACGCGGCAATAGATTTTGAACAGATAAAGAAAGCAGCAACCCTGCTTGTGAATGCCAAGCGTCCGGCGATTTTGGTGGGCCCGGGTATAAGTTCAGAATATCATAGAGAGGATCTCATCCATATTGCCGAAATGTTAAACTGTCCGGTATTAACCACACCCAAGGGTAAGGGGATTTTCCCCGAAAGTCATCCGCTTTCCTTCGGTGTTTTCGGTTTTGCGGGCAATTTATGCGCTAAAAAATATTTATTCGAAGAAGAGGTCGATCTGCTGCTTGTGATTTCCAGTCGCTTGGGGGAGTGGACCACGGATGCCTGGAATCCCGATCTTTTCCCCAGTAAATATCTTATTCAAATTGATGTTGATTCACAGAATATCGGTCAGAATTTTCCGGTAAGCCTGGGTATTGTGGGTGATGTGGGCGCGGCTGTCAAGGAGCTTTTTATAAGTTTATTGCGAATTAAAAACCAGATTCCGATTACTTCTCTCAAGCATATCGTGAACGGTAAAAGATTCGAGAGTTTAATAGAATATAAGAGACAAACCGGAATTTATCAGGAACCTGAAAAAATGCATTCCGATGCGGTTCCCTTAAAGCCGCAGCGGTTAATGCATGATCTGAATAGCTGTTTGGAGAAGGATGCCATTGTAATTGCCGATGCGGGGAATTCATATGCCTGGACATTGCATTATTTGGTGATTAATCCCCCCCAAAAGTATTATATCGCTTTGGGATTCGCTTCCATGGGACATGCGACAGCCGGTGTTGTCGGCGCGGCTCTGGCGGCTCCCCAAAAACAGGTGATAGCCGTGGTCGGTGACGGAGCCGTACTCATGAACGGCAATGAAATTCATACCGCGGTTGAATATAATATTCCGGCGATCTGGCTTGTTTTAAATGACAGTAAGTGGGGAATGGTGTACCATGGAAACCGTGCAGTGATAGGCAAAAGCCTGTCGTCACAGTTCCATCCGGTTGATTTTGTGGCTTTTGCCGAGGTGATGGGCGCAACCGGATACCGGGTTACGGAACCCGGACAGCTGTGCGAGATAATGCCCCAGATCGTTCGAGAAAAAAAGCCGGCTGTCATCGATGCGATTATTGATGCGGAAGAAGAACCTCCTTTTATAGAAAGGGTTCGTGCAGTTTTAAAGTACATGAAAAAAACAGTATAGAGAAAGTTGTTAAAGCTGTTGTAGGAGGTAGTATGCTTGAAGAAATTAGAAAACAAAATAAAGACTTCAATTTGGTGTGAAGAAGCAGCCGCTCATAATCCGTTCTATGCTGAGAAGAGTTATTGCCATGGTTATGATTTTTATAATGATTTATTAGGAAATTACAGCTGGGCCGAGCTAGTTTTTCTTCATTTAAAAGGTGAATTACCCTCAAAGGAATCAAATAATCATTTTAATCTATTGCTTACCGCTGTCATGAATCCGGGGCCGCGCGATCTCCAGAATAGAGCGGCTATGTCGGCCGCCATCGGGGGCTGTCCCGTGGGCGGAGCGCTTACGGCCGGATTTTCCTGCGCCATGGGTGAGCTGCAGGGCGGACTGGCGGTTGAAGCCGTTATGAGGATGCTTTTGGATATCAAAAAGCAAGCAGACCAAGACACGGCATTCCCTTTTTCTTATAATGCATTAATAGACAGATATCAAAACAATGAGCAGATTCCCGGATTCGGATTTTTATATGCCGAACAGGATACTCAGGCCGTCCGGCTTCTTAAGCTTTTGCAGAAGCGGCAATGGGATGGGAATTTCGTCCGTTTATTGGTAAAGATAGAAACTATAATAGCGGAAAAATGTGAACATCGAATACGCCTCTATGGCGTATTCGGGGCTTCACTGCTGGATCTCGGATTTTCACCTGAACAGGGACACGGGCTTTATATGCTTGCCGGCGGAGCCTCCATGTTGGGATTCTTAAGTGAACGTTATACGGAAAAATGGTATGAGTATCCTACCTGGTTTTCTGATGCTGTGTATAATTATGAAAGAAAATCAGGGAACGAACATAATAAAAAACAATAAACAAAAAACACAGGATGAGAGGAAGAATGAAAACAAAACAGGAAAGCCTTAAGCAGTACCATGATTGCTACAATACAATTACTACTTCACTCGGAGGTATAGTGGACGGGAAGATCGATTTTTGCGGAGAAGATGTAATTGACGAACTCGCAGGGAACCTTACCCAAACCGAGTCCATATTGTTGTGGGCATTGGGGAGAAGACCGACCGACTTGGAAACAAAATTGATGGATACTTTCATCTGCATGAATATTTATCCTGATATGAGAATTTGGAGTATAAGAACAGGTGCTTATGCAGCAGCATCGGGCGCGCCCTTATCTTCATGTTTTGGCGCAGCGCACGCGGCTGCTAATTCAAAGATTTTTGCTGTTGGCGCTTCGTTGAATTGTAAACGATTTTTTGAAAAGTTTGCGGAGGATTCAACAAATCGCCCGGCAGAGGAGATAGTAGAAGAATATCTGGGTAAAGGTTTATTTTTCCCTGGCTTTGGCCGGCCATTAATACAGGGCCCGGACGAACGCTATACCAAACTTTCGGAACTACTTAAGGAATGGCATTATCCTCTTGGCACATATACAAAGTTGCTGTTTAAAATAGCACCGCTTATTACCAAACATAAAAATATTCATCCAAATTACGCAGCCTTATTTGTGACATTACTTTTAGATCCGCCGTTTTGTTGTGATGATAATAAGATAGTGGTAATGGCGCATTACATGGTTAGTCTGCCTTCATATTTGCCGGCCTGTGAAATTAAAGAAAAAAGTGAATATGTACCACTGCTTCCCCTCAAAGTGAGTGATATTATCTATACCGGAAAAGCAAAAAGGGGGACAGCCGGTTGAAGTCTAAAGAAATTATCATTGCTGAAAAGTATAAACTCAAAGAAAAAATTGCCGGCAGTGATATAAGCGAGATCTGGCTGGCGGAAGATATACAAAGCAGGCAGAAGCTCGTGGTAAAAAAAATATTGGAGGGGAAAAGGAGTAAGAATATTGAGAATCTGCTGCTCTTTAACAAAGAGGCCAGTATTCTAAAGCAGTTGCGGCATATGAATATTGTAGAAATATATAATTTCGGGGAAAGCGACGGCAGTAATTATATTGCCATGGAATATGTGGAGGGCCAGGATTTGGCCGCGTTTTTAAAGGACAAGGGCGTATTGGATGTGTCAACTTTTTTAAAGATAGCCATACCGCTTTCGGAAACATTGGCTTTTATTCACAATAAAAATGTCGTACATGGTGATATTAAGCCGGGGAATATCATAATCACTGTCAGCACCAATGAGATCAGCATTAAATTACTGGATTTTGGAGTTGCCTTATTAAAGGATCTGGGCAGTGTATACAGATCTCATATTTCAGGCACCTTTGCCTATATGTCACCCGAACAAAGCGGGGTGCTAAAGCGGCCTGTCGATCTGCACAGCGACCTGTATTCCTTAGGTGTCTTATTTTACCAAATGCTTTCCGGAGAACTTCCTTACCAGCATAATGATATTTATTCACTTATACATATGCATATCGCTTCGGAGCCGTATCCTTTAACTAAATATAACCCGGAGGTGCCGGAGATTCTGGAACACGTAATTGAAAAACTTTTACGAAAAGAGATAGCGGACAGGTATTCCAACACTGAAATTCTTGTGAGAGATTTGAAAAGTATTCAAAAAGGAATATCCGGTGAACCCAAGAGATTGAATTTTATTCCGGGCAGCTCCACCAGGCCGGAGATTTCAAAGGAGCACATAAGTTTTGTGGGCAGATCGTATGAGCTGGCATATCTGAAATCCCTGTATGAGGAGACAAAAAAAGGCAGAGGGAAAATAGTCTTGGTAAGCGGAGAGCCCGGTGTGGGTAAAACAAGGCTGTTGGAGGAATTAAAAGAGCATACTATCAAAACGGGAGGCATCTGTGTAAGTACGGAATTCGAAGAGAGGGAAAATCCATTGCCCTACAGTGGTTTCACGCGCTGTGTGAATCATTTTTTAGACCTGATAGAGATGTTTTCCAAAGACAAGTATTTTTCGATAAAAGATTCCATTAAGCAGGTATTGGGGAAGTTGGGCGGTTTGTTTTCTTATTCCATACCCAAGCTCAATAATCTGTTTGCCGGCAGTATTTCGGTTAAGCAGCTGGAAGGAGATAAAGAAAAAATAAGATTTGATAATGTATTTATAAGATTGTTGGGAAGTATGGGCAAACACCTGCCGGTGGTTGTGTTTTTTATAGATAACATCCAGTGGGCAGACAATGAAACCTTGGCGCTGTTAAAGAAACTGTCAAAAACAAAAAATCTGAATAATATTTTTTATATTTTGGCTGCAAGAGAAGGTGATACAGGCAGTGAAGGCGGATTCAAGGCTGCATTGGCTGAAGAAAAGAATATACACCATTTAAAAATCAAGAACCTTTCGGATAAGGAGGTGCTCCAGGTATTATGTCGGATGTTGGGCGATGAAAGCGGAGAACTAAAAAAACTCGCGCACGTTATTTATCAAAAAACAGCGGGCAATGCCTTTTTTGTAAAGGAATTCGTGCAGATGCTGCTGCGTGAAGGAGTGGTGAGTTACCGAGACGGCTGGGAAATTGATTATTCCGCGATTAATGTGCTGCCGTATACGCGGAATGTGGCCGGTTTGATTATTAATACCGCCAACCAGCTTTCACAGGAGGAACGCGAGGTGCTTGCCATGGCGGCTGTATACGGAAAGGAATTTGAATTCTCTCATCTGGCTCTTTGTTTTAATGAACTGCACAATGACAGTATATTTCAGGCAATTGAGAAGGCTAAAGCGAACAACATTGTTATTTCAGGAGGATCATCCATTTATTTCAGTCACGACATCGTGCATGAGGTTTTTTATGATAAGATTCCGCTTACGACTCGTAAAAAGTACCATGAACGAATCGCTCACTATCTGGAAGCACTGGATGATACATCCGTGTATAAAATACTTCATCATTACCAATATTCCAATAATAACAAAAAGAAGATTGAGTATTTAATCAAGGCCGGAGAGTTCGCCCAAAGCAGAAACAGCCATCAGGATGCGGTCCGCTTTTTTAATTTAGCCCTTAAAACCAAAAAGCGAAGTAAAAACCGGGGACAGGCTGACTTGGGTGTGCTGCATGAAAAACTAGGCGAGTCGCTGAAACATATTGGAGACTATCATGAATCCGGAAAACATTTTGAAGCGGCGCTGACTTTTATTCAAGATAAGGAAGACAAAATTGAATTGTATAAAAAAATGAGTTACAGCCTGGTAGCCAACGGAAAATATGATGAGGCGATCCGGATCTTGAAAAATTCTCTGCATTTACTGAATGAAAGAGTATCAGAAAACATGTCTGTACTGGGATTCAAGCTGCTTAAGGAAATAATAACACAGTTCATACATTCCCTTTTTCCCTATCTGTTTAGAAAGAAAATCATAGTTAGGAAGGAAAGTATAAAGTATAAAAAACAGATGCTTTTTCAAATGATCGGCTGGGTGTGTTTGTGGGCCATGAAAAGGGAACTGCTTATATACTCTCATTTTAAAGCCCTTAACCTGTGCGATCGGGCGGGGATTAGCGAAGAGGGTGTTGAGCTTCTCCTTACCCATTGCGCGGTACTCGGATCGATCGACGGTCCGCCGGCAGTGGTGAAAAAACTCTATAAACGCATCCGGCGCTTTTTAAGGAGAATAAATAAACATATCGGAGCCTTAGATAATCCTCCTTTGGTAAAGGCCCTTTTTCTGGCTGTATACGGAGCAATTGAGATGAACATTTCGGCCTATGAAAATGCAAGATCAGCGCTGGGCATTTTGCAGGAGCAGCATACGGTCACCTATCTTCAGGAGATAAGCAACTGTTGTGCCCAGATTTTTGAGTATCATGGAAAATTTAATATGCTGGTAGAACTTGCCGAGGAGGTAAGAGCCAAAGGCAATATCTTTAACAACACCCTTTTGATAAGTCTCGGAGACCTTTACGCGGGAATTGCTGCCTATCACCTCGGCAGAACCGATGAAGCCATAAAACTCTTGGAAAACGCTTTGGTTGAGTTTATAAAGGTTTCCGACAAAGTAAACTGTCAATATACATATTTGTTTTTGGTTAAAGCGTACAGCAGAAAGGGTTATTTTTATAAAACCGAAGAGTATTTTAATAAGTCGCTTGAAATAATTAATAAAGAACACCAGGCTCATGGTGTAGTGATTTCCAGGATATTCCCCTTCTTTGTAGAAGCATTATTGGACAAGTTTATAAAATATGCCGAGACCGAAACGGAGAGACAGCGGCGGTTGGGATTAGCTAAAAAGTATTATCTCAAGTGTAAACAACTGGCAGAAGCCTATGATTGTCAAAGAGGCATCTTCTACCTGATCTCTGTATTGTATGCGTGGCTTGTGGAAAATGATCGTAAAAAAGCGGAACGAATCTTTAAACAGGGGATGAAATATTTTAAAGATAGTCCTGAAAGCTATAATAAAGCCGTGTTTTTTTACTGCTATGGAGAGTTCTTAACGGCAGTTGATCCTCGCCGGGCAATAGAAATACTGGAGAACACGTACCTGGATTTTGACAACTGCGGGGCCGAGTATGAAATGCATAAGATTGAAAGATTGCTTCAAGAACTCATGGAACAGAGAGCGAATATACATACGGAAATAGCAGAGACGCAACGCGCGGTGATTCACAGCAAACCGGGATCTTTTACCATAAGCAGAGAGCTGGATACGGTAATCGATATCGGAAAAAAAATAAATATCATTCATGATATTGATCTGTTGATGGAAGAGATATTAAATCACGCGATTCAGCTGGTGGGCGCGGAACAGGGCGAACTGTTTTTGTATGAAGCAAATGAACCTGTTTCCAAATATCATGTGGTGATCGAAGGCACGGAGGAGAGCCCTGCGAGTATGGGTGTGGTTTCCAAAGTCGATTACTCAGGGAAGCCTTTGGTTATTTCCGATGCGGGGAATGATCCTATTTTCCGCAGCGATCCTCACGTTAATAAATACGGACTGAAATCCATTCTCTGTGTCCCGCTTTTAAGCAGGAACAAAAAAATCGGTTTGTTATATCTCAGCAACCATCTTGTGGGGGGTCTGTTTACGGAACATGAACTTGATTTGTTGAACGCCATGGCCGGACAAGCGGCGATCGCGCTTGAAAACTCACTGTTGTTTCGTGAAACCAAAAAATTACAGATCTATTTAAACAGTATTATCGATTCCATGCCTGTGGCGCTTATCGCTTTAGACCCTGACGGCTGTACAACGTATATAAACGCAGTGGCAAAATCATGCTTTCCGGAACTGGCCAAAGCAACGCTTGAAAAAACACTTTGGCAGACGGCACCGGTCCTGAAAAAATATAAGGAAGCCTTTGAACAGGTAGTAAATGAGAACCGGCTGATCGAGTTCCAGAAAGTGCCCTTAAAAAAACAGTATTGGGCGGTTACCATTTTTCCTTTAGTGTATGAAGAGATTACCGGTGCTGTTATAAAGTTGAATAATATCACGGAACAGGAGAAAATCCAGCAGCATCTTATTCAAGCGCAAAAAATGGAGGCGGTGGGAACTCTGGTGGGAGGACTGGCCCATGATTTCAACAATATTTTGGGTGGAATTCTGGCCACCATCTCTTTTCTTAATCACGGTATACTGCCTTCTAAAAATTCCTTTTCCAGATCCGATTTTGAAGAAGAATTTAAAATGATAACCCAGCTGGTGGAAAGAGCGTCAAATTTAGTTCAGCAGCTGCTTACTATTTCCATGCGTAAAGAAGTACGATTTGTTTCGGTTGATCTCAATGATGCTCTTAATCAC
Source organism: Spirochaetales bacterium (assembly GCA_016930675.1). Taxonomy (GTDB): domain Bacteria; phylum Spirochaetota; class Spirochaetia; order SZUA-6; family RPPD01; genus JAFGGG01. The sequence goes on along the minus strand of JAFGGG010000009.1, from coordinate 128,458 downwards.
GTACTCAAGATCTGCCGCAAATCTTTTGATAAGGGCATTGAATTTGATATATCGTATCACCCGGAAACCGCACCTATTATGGCTGATCCCGCTCAGCTGGAACAGGTCATTCTCAATCTTTGCATTAACGCGTCGCACGCCATGACAATTATGCGGCCTAAAAACCAAAAATGGGGTGGTACGCTTACAATAAGTATAAAAAAAGTAATCCTGTATAAGCCGGTAGGTAATGGTGTCGAAGATGCGGTTCGCGGAGATTATTGGTGCCTTTCCATAGAAGATACAGGAATAGGCATGGATGAGGACACGGTGAAAAAAGTGTTCGAGCCCTTTTTTACCACCAAGGATACAGGTAAAGGAACCGGGCTCGGATTGGCCATGGTATACAGTATTATCAGACGCTTTAACGGGCATATCAATGTGTATTCGGAATTGGGGCAGGGTTCCATCTTCCATATTTATCTCCCCATTCAACGTATCAAAAAAACAAAACAGGTTAAAGAACAGCCTAAAAAGGCGGTACACCATGGTCATGGTACGGTGTTGATTATTGAAGACGAAGAGGTAATCAGAAAATCGGTAGAGCGAATCCTTAAATCGGTGGGTTATGTAGTGCTCAGTGCCGAAAGCGGGGCCGAGGGGTTTGCGCATTTTAAGTCGCATCACGAAAAAATATCCGTGGTCCTATTGGATATGGTCATGCCCAAGGAATCCGGCAAACAGGTATTTATGGAGATGCAGCAGCTTGATCCACGTGTAAAAGTAATCCTTATGTCCGGTTTCAGAAAGGATCAGCGGGTGCAGGAAGTGATGGCTATGGGCGTGAAGAGTTTTTTACAGAAGCCTTTTAATCAGGAAGAGCTGCTTTCCGCGGTAGAAGAGGTCTTGGGAGAGTAAAAATTACAAGGAGTTTTAGATGATGAAGCGCTTTATTTTTTATGTGGTTTTATGCTCATTTTTTGTCTGTATAAGCTGCGTGAACAGTCAGATATCGGAAGCGAATGATTTTGAGATGGAGTTGCGGGAGTTTAAATATTCTTTACATGAAGACATACATAATCTGGATTTTTATGAACTGCAAAAATTAATAGGGAACGGATTTAAAGACCATAGCGTAAATAGAAAAATTAAAGTTTTTTATACTAATCATGGAGAACACATAAAGGCATATCAACGAATGTATCTGGAAAAATATAAGGACACGAAATTAGATTTATCTTTAATTAAGGAAAATGAAGAGATAAATAGTTATTTAGAAGAGAGACCTCTTTCCGTAACAGACTACTTGTTAAAAATAGATAATACTTCAATGGATCAGGATGAAATAAAAGACGGAATGATCATTCTTAAACTAGTTTATATTATCCCCTTTCATAGAGCGCAGACTGTGATTATGCAGATTATCAGCAGCTATTCTGCTGCCGACGATTTAGCCGCGTATAATATAAAAGGCCTAATTGCCTGGCCTCTTATAAGAACCAGAGAACTTAGAAATGAATATTGGGAGATAGTAATTGATGACTATGATTGGGTTTATTTTTTCGAGTTTGATCTTAAAGAGGATGTACTTTTTATAAAGAAAGTATACACACGATAATAAGATTGATTACAGTTAAGAGCTGTATGAAAAAAGCACACGTATTTTTTTTATCAACAATTTTAAAGAGAGTTCTTTTGACGATAAAAAGAATTTCGCGTAGTTAACAACGGCACGCCAGAGTTCATCGATAAAAATAGCCAAGAAAAGTCCCGGCAGTTCCAGCTTGCATACAAACATAAAAATATAAGCCAGCAGAATTACCGATAATGTACCCGGTAATTGGGTAAAGAGCGACCAGCGTGTGTTGCCGGTACCCTTTATTGAATTGGTAATAACCACATTAACCGCCTTGGGGAACGAGATCAGAATAATCATCAGCACAAGACCGGAGAGCTTATTTATAATGGTTGAATAAGGTGAAAAAATACCCACAATCTGCTGCGGCCAGAAGGCATAAAACAGAGCGACTACGCCGCAAACAGCCAACGCTATGAGTAAACAGGTGTTCCCCGCGCGCAGGACGTTTTTTTTATCCTTGGCCCCTGTCTACTTTCCCACAAGATTGACGGCCGCCACTCCTATGCCCATATATATGAACAGCGCGAACCTGACCAGCAGGTTATAAATGGCGAAAGCGTTTGTTAAGAGGTTCTGTCCGACATTTACGTATAATAATTGGATTCTATCAATATAAAAAAGTTGGACTCTGTTTAAAAGCATTAATTGCACCATGTGTCCCGACGACCAGAGTACCAGCTCGATACCTGCCGGCAGTCCGAGGAAAAACGCGCGGATAAAATATCGTATATTGGAACGGAAAATATCTTTAACCGTAACTTTGAAATACCTGTTATTGGCGAGCACAAAAACAAATAATATGACCGAGCCCACGAAAAGACTTAAGAGGCTTGCAAGTGCGGCCCCTTCCACACCGAGTTCGGGGAATCCCATGTTTCCGAATATTAATAACCAGTCTAAAATTATATTAAGGCTTATTCGAATAATCGTGGCCAGAAATATGGGCAGAGTAAAACCAATGCCCTCGAAAAAAGAACGCATGGCATTTTCGATGCCGAAAAACAGAAAATAAAAACAGATAATCTGCAGGTAGCCGGTGCTTAACGCTAATATACTTTCGTGTGTGCCGATCAAGACAAGGATGTCTCTGCCGAATACTATCCATACAATAAAAAACACAAAGGAGATGGATTGATTTCCCAGAAATGAAATTTCACAGAAGCGTTTGGCTTTTTGATACTTTTTGGCGCCGATATTCTGGGCGATAAGGATGGTTGTTCCTTTGGAAAAGGCAAAGAAAAAAGTATAACACACAAAAACCGGGATCATGGCGTTGAGGATGGCCGACAACCCGTCCTTGTTGTAATGACCCACAAAGGCCATATCGGTAAATTGAAGTGCGAATTGAGTGAGCATGTTTAAGGTGATGGGAAGAGAGATGCGAAAAATCTGCGGTAAAAGACTCTTTTTTTTCATGATTATTTAGGAATTACATGCATTACTATTGACCGATTGTGTCAATTCAATTTTAATGATATTACCCATATTAATTCTTTTTAGCAAGGAGATGATTGTGAAAATATCAAAAATCGGTTTCATACTATTCTGTTTTGTTTTTTTTGCCGGTTCATTCTGTTTTGCGGATCTGAACCAGTATCTGGCAAGCTGGAAAAACGTAGATGCCGACACCGGAGGGATTACCAGAATAGAGATTACAAAAAGCGGCAGTAATGTTTTTGTGCATGTCTGGGGCAAATGTCACCCGGAAGATTGCGACTGGGGCGTGGTCAAGGCTTTTCCCTATGCGAACAGTGTTTCCCAGAGTATGATTAACCAAACGCAGGTGGTTTCCGCTGTCTACAATACCAATTTCAGTGAGACGGTTTTGGTGATTCGTTTATTGAGCGGCAATAAATTACAGGTAGAGGTTTACACGCGCTTTACGGACAACAGCGGCCGCAATAATTATACAAAAAAATACACGTTCTCCAAAAGAAGAAACTAATCGGCATGAACTGGTGAGTGAAATATCTCTGTTTTCCGGGCCGGGCTGCGGCGAGGTGAGAACGGGCCCGGAATGAAAGGATACGTTTCTGTTAAACGCTAAATCGGCTGAAGTACAGCATACAAATTACGCCTGGATTGTACTCGCGGTGTGTCTGCTCGCCACCACTGCCGCCATTGGCTTGGGCCGTCTGGGTTATACCATGGTTCTGCCCGATATGCAAAGCGGATTAAGCCTAAGCGACGCTGAAGTGGGCGATATCGCGACCGCCAATATGATAGGCTACCTTTTGTTATCGATTGCGGGAGGCATATTATCCTCCCGCTTCGGTCCGAAGATAATCATTTTAATGTCGAGTGCTTTATTAGCCGTCTCCATATTTCTTACAGGAATTACCGATGATTTTTGGGGCGCGGGTATTATGCGCGCCCTTACCGGTATGGGAACCGGGGGAGTGAATATTCCCGTGATGGGACTGATAGCCGCCTGGTTCCTGACAAAGCGCAGAGGACTGGCCACGGGAATAGTGGTAAGCGGCTCCAGCCTGGGATTGGTGATATCCGGCCTGCTGGTTCCCTTTATCCTTGCGAATTATAATACGGACGGCTGGCGCTACTGCTGGTTCGCTTACGCAGCGATCTGTGTCTTGTCTTTTATTCTCAGCACGCTGTTTTTACGCAACAGCCCGCAGACAGCGGCAAAAAAACACATAAAACCTGCCGTGCCCGCCTGGAACATGGTCTATAAAAACCCGACCGTGTGGTAGTTGGCCCTCATATACGTGATGTATGGATTTTCGTATATTATCTACACGATGTTTTTCGCGCGCTACCTGCAGGGAGAGGGCGGTTTTTCCATGGAGCACGCGGGCACCCTCTGGTTCGGAGTAGGTGTGGTGAGCATCGTAAGCGGTTTTTGCTGGGGATGGATTTCGGATAAAATCGGCAGAAAGTACGTGCTCGTAATTATCTACTTTATTCAGTTTGTATGCTACGCGAGCTTCGGCCTTTTTAAGACACCCTTCGGTTTTTATTTTTCCGCAGCGCTGTTTGCCCTTACCTCGTTCAGTATCCCCGCGGTAATGGCCGCCACGGCAGGCGATATTCTGGGCTCACGCCTGGCTCCCGCGGCTATCGGTTTTATCACTTTATTTTTCGGTATCGGACAGGTCGCGGGCCCGTTCGCGGCCGGACGGATCGCCCAGGCAGGCGGTTCGTACGGTCCGGTCTTTATTGCCGCCGGAGGTGCGGCTTTACTTGGCGCGGTAGGTTCGCTTTTTTTGAGGAAGAAAGTGACGGACGGATAAGGAGTTAAAGTCAGATTGGGATGGCGAAGCGGTTATGAAGAATAATGATACAATAAACAAACCATTATTATTTGAGGGCAGGTCCGAATGGCGCGCATGGCTGGCTTCCAATCATAATTCGGCGGCCAGTGCGTGGCTGGTGATCCGCAAGAAAGGGGCGGATGCCGGGGGAGTGTATTATGACGATGCCGTGGAAGAAGCGATCTGTTCCGGCTGGATTGACGGCAAGATGCAAAGCGTGGATGCCGCCACCTACATCCTGCGCTTTTCCCCGCGCAGGAAAAACAGTATCTGGTCAAAGTTAAACAGGAACAGGGCCCAGGCACTCATAAACTCCGGGCAGATGACAGAAGCTGGACTGGAGACAATTAAGCAGGCAAAGGCCAACGGCCGCTGGCAGGCGGCCTATTCGTCAAAAGAAAAACCGCCGCTGCCGGCAGATCTTGAAAAAGCCCTGCGGAAGGCACCCCCGGCCTGGAAAAATTTTAATGCGTTTGCCAACAGCTACCAGACCATGTATATCGGCTGGATAAAGGACGCGAAACGCCCGGAAACACGGGCCGGAAGGATACGGAAGGTGGTGGAGCGTTTACGGCAAAATATCAAGCCGGGTATGATGTAGGAGTTGTGGCAGGGTGTGCATTCGGGGATTAGATGACATTTTGAAAATGATCAAAATATTGCAAACTACATTGATTTTTAGTAGACTTATTTATGCCTATTACAGGTAAAGATATCATAAAAAAATTAATTAATGATGGGTGATTTGATGTGCGCCAAAAAGGTAGCCATAAACAATTTAAACATTCTACGAAAAGGGGATTGGTTACAGTTGCTTTTTATAAATTGTCTGATGAGATAGCTCCAGGAACATTAAATAGTATCTTAAAACAAGCAAAGCTTAAGGATTAAGGAGTTTTTATGCATAGATATTTAGTTGTTTTTGAAAAGACTAATACAGGGTACAGTGCTTATGTCCCCGATCTCCCTGGTTGTGTTGCAACAGTAAAAGATAAGAAACGTTGTCCAACAACGGATTAGCGGCAAGCCTGGTCCGCCATGTGCAAATTCAACGACTTACAGCAATAAATACAACCTGTAACACCTGGCGACTGATGAAAGTTTCGCAGCACCAAGCAATAAATTCGCGTGTCAACCACCATGAATCCAGTAAAAAAAATAAATTGTGCTGGACAGAGACAGCGATTTTGGGTACAAAAAAATAGAGAAAAAAATCAATTCTAAAAAGCACATCTAAAGAAGTTTGAAAAATAAGGCACAACAATGAAAAAGCGATATTTGGAATTGAAGGACATACTTCTCTCATTACCTCATACCGCCCGGGAACAGGGCGAAGAAGAAGCTTCAAGAATCTTACAGGAAAAACTGAAGGAGCTTACAGAATATCGTAAATCGTTCAATGAAGAACAGGATAAAAAGCAAAAGAAAATATTTCAAGAATTACTCTTAAGCATTGCACATGAATCATACTATTGTAAATATAGTTATGATAAACCAAGAGGCTATGCCGGTGATTTTAAAAATTTAGAGATGATTTGGTTTGCTATAACAAAAGGAGGTTCTTATCGTTATCTAGGGGAAACAGAACTTGGCAAATTAATTTCCTCACTTACATTTAGTATGGAAAATCCTCATGCAACTGTTGATCGTATGAATCTTATAAAAGAAAAAGTAAAATTATCTGGAAAAAGAATTGCTAGTATAGGATGTGGTTCTTGTATTGAGTTTTGGCATTTAAATAAAAATACACTAGAAGAAAAAGATATTTTTCTTTTAGATCAGGATAAATTGGCACTAGAGCGTATAAAACAAAAACTGAAAAAAAAGACAATTAATAATACTACTTTTATGAGAGAAAATATTATTAGATTTATTATTAAAAATAAAAAATGTAATTTGATAGGAAAAAGAGATTTTATTTATATAGTTGGTTTATTAGATTATTTCTCAGTAAAAAGTGCAAAAAAAATTTTAAACACTTTATGGGAAAACATAGATACCGGAGGAAAACTTTTTTTTACGAATGCTCATCCTGATAATCCAACAAAGTTATGGATGGAGTATGTTGGCGAGTGGTATCTCAATTATAAAGATGAACAAGAAATTCATACAATTATAGATGATCTAGATAGTATGGAAAATGTAAATTTCAGTAAAGATCAGCAGAATGTATATCAATATGTTGAAATAACAAAAAAATGAAAAATAACCAAAAAACAGAAAAACAAATATACTATGAAAAAAAAATCAGTGATCTACCTCAATTGCATTTTAGACATATTATTTCAAAATTCAACAAAGAGCTAGAATCTGAATTCTTTAATGATTATTATGTAAGTTCTTTAGGTGTTATACGTGTCGCTCTTTTACTAAGTGTTATTTTAGTAGCTGTTTTTGGAATATTAGATATATGGATTGTTCCAATAAATAAACACAATGTATGGTTTATAAGATATGCTTTTATTTGTCCAGCAATTATTCTATGTTTATTTTTATCTTTATTTAATCTATTTAAAAAAATAATGCAATTATCGTTAAGTATTTCTGCCTTGATAGCAGGATTTGGAATTGCAGCTATGGTTGCAATCACTCAGGAATCAGAACAAGGATTTTATTTATATTATGTGGGAATAATACTTGTAATAATTGCCGTTTACACCTTACTGCGTATCCGTATTATGTATGCGAGTATAGTTGGTTTGATTCTTGTATTAGCTTATGAATTTGTTGCTATATTTTTTAATAATATGCTTTCGTTTCCAGAAAGAATACCAATATTCTTAAACAATAACTTTTTTCTTGTATCCGCTAATATTATGGGAATGATTGCCGGATATTTTATCGAGTTTTATATCAGACAAACTTTTCTATTAAGAAAGCGTATTCAATATGAAGAAGAATTGGAAATAGAGAAAACAAAAGATGAGTTAGCCAAAACCAAACAAGAACTGAGCTTAACCCAGTCCACACTACATTCAATGGAGCAGGAAACCGACGCGGGTTTAAGGAACATATCGCATACCATCATGAACAAGCACGCGGTACAAAAAGGTATGAGTAAAAAGCTTTCTAAAAAAATGCTGCTGCTGAAAGACGCGGTACAGGAGCTTGAGAAAAAGATCCCGGAGGCCTTTAATAAATCCATCACCCATATTATGGATTATTTTGAAAACACCACGCTGTTAAAAATGCAAAAAGACAATGTATCTTTTGCAATCAGTGAATATAAGAAGTTTTTTGATGAGGTAAAAAGAACTATTTCCAGCAGTTTTGAAAGAAAAAATCTGGATAAGATTAAACAGTTCATCAGTAAAAAAATCGAGCACTATTCAAATGAAGCAATTACTTCACTTGATGAATTATATCTCAATATGAACAGTATTATCGATTATATTTACGCGATTATTTCTTATCAAAGAGGAAAAGACATCGACATCAAATCGCATGTAAACGCCACCTTAAAAAGGGTGTATTACAATATTTTGGATACCTATGAAAAAGAGCTGGATGCGTATCATATTGAATTTGGGTATGAAAATCATACGGACGAAGTGGTTGTGCTGCCGGTGTATGACTTTATTCTGGAAGAGGATATCATCAGGAATTTATTTTTAAACTCATTCAGGGCGCTTCTGGAAAGCGATCATGATAACATACGAAAAGATAAAAAAATCTGGATCGAAGTGTATTCGGAAAAAGATAAAGATAACAGTGAGTTTTTTGTTATCCACTTTAAAGATAACGGACCGGGTATACCGGAGGAAAAGAAGCTGGCTGTTTTTGAAGGATATTCAACCAAGCGAACGGCGAGAAAGTCTATAGACGGCCAAGGTCTTATGGAACACGGGGTGGGCCTAAGTACCATAAAAAAGCGTATTGAAGAAATGGGCGGCACCATAGCAGAACAGGGCATAACCGGAGAAGGGGCCGATTTTGTTATCAGAATTAATAAATATGTGCATGAACTAATAAAAGCAGCGCCCAAACCGTTAAGCTCGTATTTAAAACAGGAGCCGGAGACCGAACTGCTTTTAAAGAACAAGCGTGCTTTGATTATCGATGACACCCAGTCTATACGCGAGGAACTGGGACTTATTTTAAAAAGCGCTGGCCTTACCGTGCTTTTTGCATCCAATTTAAGTGAGGCTCGCGATAAGATATATCACGAGTACGATAAGCCGGATATCATAATCCTTGATCTTGATTTGGGAATAAATAAAGGTGAGGAACTGCTTTTCGAGCTGATGGGAAAAAAAGAAGGAGAAATTCCCGTGGTAGTTGTTTCCGGTTCGGACCGGGCCTATTATGAAGACAAGCTCAAGTCGCTAAACGCCACCGCGGTTTTTCAGAAACCCGTTAATGAAGAAGAATTAATCAAGAGCGTGCAGACTATTCTTGCTACACAAAATAAGCAGAATTAGAAAAAGTTAAAATCACTTTTTTAGATAAGACTATTATATGCAGTTATTTATTAATTATTTCTTTTACCTTTAGTTCATATTTTTTATACAAAATATGAACGGAACCGTTTAACCATTCCTTTACCACTACTTCTGAATGCGGACGGGGAATCAGTGGATTATCTTCAGTAATACGGAATAATCTGTTTTCATACTCGATAGTACGCTTTCCTGAAACAGGTTTTTTAGAACTGAAGCAGATTATCTCGCTTAGATTATTTTCTTCCCTTAAACGCACATGAAAGTCCTGAAAGTAGTTATAATTTTCCGCAAAAGGTTTATTAAAATTGTTTAAAAATCCGTTACTCATCAGTTTGTTTGCTTCCTGTATGTTGTTTATTTTTGCTGATCGTAATTGCTTCAATAATTTTTTGGTATAGATACTAAAGTTCTCAGGCAGATGTTGCTTTATCTGAGACCTGCGCATGACAATAATCTCCGGTCCCAATGTGTTGCATGAAGCGAAAAAACCTGTCTTTGGCTTTTCATCAAAAATATTATGTCCGGTTGCAGGTTTATAATCCGCCTTATAAATATATTTACCTTCACAGCAGATGTTCATGGGTATTCCGTATTTTTTCGTCCATAACCATAATATTTGCATGGCCGCTTGTACTGTCTCTTGTTCCGCCATCAAGCTGAGGATTGTGCCTGTCGCTTTATCCACAAGACTCAGTAGGCATGATTCGTCAATTTTTTTCCCCAACCAGTCGGCGGTTCGACTAAAAAGCAGTATGGTTTCGCCGAAATTCATATTGCTATTTCTATTTGACCGGTTAGCACTCTGTTTTTGTTTTTGACTCCATATACCCGCTTTCAACAGCCAGCGCTTTAATGTTTCACGGCTTACGGCATAGCCCAAGCAGGAAAGTTTTTGTGCGGCTTGAGTGGGACAGCAACCGGGGAAGTTTTTTTTATAATAAGTTAAAATATTGTTGTGTATATTTTCTTTAATTTTCCTGTTTGATGTTCTGCCATGCAGTCCGTGGATTAATCCAGAGTACCCTTTTTGTTTATATCGTTGATATAATCTTCTTAAATGGCGGTAACTTAGATTAATAAGCTGGGAGGCTTCTTTGAGTGTAATAGAATTTTGATCAACCATTTCCAGCACTCTGCTTCGATGAATAATCTTGCTTGTCATAAGCATGTTTCTCTCCTTTTTAAAAGAATGAGTACTGTCAAACATAGGTCTTTTACCTTATTTTCGCATGTTGTGTAAATAATGTTTTTATGTGATTTTTATCACTAATTTATGTGGTTTTAAACAGATTGAGCAGCTCTAATTTATTGTTCACGCTACATTTTTTATAGATTTTGCGGATATGACTGTTTACGGTATTCATGGATATATGCAGTTGGTCGGCGATCTCTTTATACTGGTTCCCTTTTAACAGTAAAAAAATAATCTGTTTCTCTCGCGGTGATATTTCAATCTCTCTGCATCTTTTTTCAAACAGCAATGAGAAGTCGTCTTGTTCCGAAGCACCGTTTAATGTTTTCATAACCTGTTTTATGAGTTTTTGTTTACTGCTTTCCTGCTGGGCTTGGGTTACATTTATTACGGAACTGATTTTGGCTTTCAGCTCTTCAATCTCGAAGGGTTTACGGATGAAATCGACCGCACCCTTTTGCAGGGCTTTGATCTTTTCAATCTGAGTGTTTTTTGCGGTGAGAAAGATAACGGGTACTGCTTTATATGTTTTATCTTTCTTAAACTCCTCATAAAACTGATATCCGTCCATGGTATCCATCATGATGTCCGATACTACAAGATGCGGTACGGGTATGGCAGAAAGCTTTTCCAGCGCCTGCTTTCCGTTCTCCGCGCATTGTACGTTATACGACTCACCTAAGGCATGCTTCAGATATAACAGCATGTCGGGATTATCTTCGATAATGAGTAGCGTATATCTGCCGGGTTCGTATACAGTATCTGCGGTTATTTCATTATAGAGGGATTTTACAGGGTATTCGCTTTGCTCCGGCGCAGCGGGCACTGATTGCCCTTCCCCCTTTTTGTGTGCCGGGAAATATACTTTGAACTCGGATCCTTTTGACGGGGTGCTTTCAACTTCAATTCTGCACTCAATATCGTCGACAATCTTTTTTACGATATTCAGGCCCATACCCATGCCTTGGATGTTTCGTTTCTTATGTGATATCTGATGATAAGCTTTAAAAATATGCTGGAGCTGTTCCCCGGAAATACCGATTCCCGAATCCTTTACGGTTAACTCTATTTCATGCTTTTTGGCATGTAGTTTTATGTATATACTGCCGCCTTTACCGGTGTATTTTACCGCGTTATCCAGCAGATTGTTGACAACACGGTCAACCGCGGCAGGATCGGCCGCCACGGCAATATCATGCTGCAGATCCGTTTTTATGCTGATTTTTTTATATGCGGCCAGCTCTTTGAAAAGGTTTGCTGAATTATCTACGACTTCCGAAAGATCGGTTATGAGTGTATGATCGTAAAATTCCTGGCCCTTTTCCAGTTTTTCATAATCCAGAAAATTCATCATGTCTTTCTTAAGTTTTCCGATATTGTCTTTTATTATTGTTAAATCCGGGTCCGTTCCCTTCTTCCGGATATACTTGTTTAAATAGTTGGTAATGAGGGTTAACGGTGTTTTGGTTTCATGGGCCAGATTGATGAAATAGGAGGTTTTGTTTTCTTCCAGAGTTTTTATTTCTTGTGATAGTTTAAATATGGTATAGTGAATCATTATTGCTATAAGAGTAGCGGAACCTAAAAAAAATATATTGTTCATTAAATCCATTAATCTAAAGGGTAGAAATGAAAGCATTATGAAATGCTGACTTAATATAGATAATAATAAAATATTAAATAATCTTGGAGTGAATCTTAAGAAGGCCGATGCAGCAATTATTACAAGAAATATTCCAGCATAATATGGAGATGCAAATCCTTTTTTTACAATAACACACATAAATGAGATCCCCATTGCTGCAATTAAATGAGTTGAAAAAGTTAAAAAAAATAAATTCTTCACTTTATTAATAAGTAATAGAAATAATAAAAGAATTATAGATACAATTATTCTTATAGTGAGTAACTCAAATTTATATTGGAAATATACAATAAGATCCAATATAAAAAATAATGGGTAGAGAAATAAAGCTAAAATTATGATATTTTTAAGTGATTTTGCATTTTCTTTGGCTTTCATTTTTTACTTAATATGTTAAATGAAATCAAAGTTTAAGGCAAGTAATCAATAAAGTGAAGAATTTATTTTAAAAATGATTGACAGTCAGTCAATATAATGTTATACTTTTAATATGCGAATAACCAAAGATCCTGAAGAAAGAAGAAAAGAGATAATACAAACCGCTTTAAAGCTATTCTTAAAAAAAGGCTATGCTCATACAGCGGTAAGCGAAATCGTGAAAAATATTAATGTGGCTCAGGGAACCTTCTATCATTATTTTAAATCCAAGGAAGATATTCTGGATGCAATTATAGAGACATATATTACATCTATCTTAGATGAGATCGAAACCGTGGCAGGTGATAAAAATCTTACCGCCTTAGAGAAGCTGGAGCAGATTTCTTATGCTCAGCTGCGGGTAAATCAGCGTTTCAATATGAATCTGCACAGTATAAAAGGCGTGGATATCCATGAAAGGTTAATCGCGCAGGTGGTTAAAAAGATTGTTCCCATAATGGCAGATATTGTGAGCGAGGGCGCGAAAGCAGGAGTATTCAATGTCAAATACCCGCTGGTGGCTACGGAAATATTTATGGTTGCCGGGAATATGCTTTTTGATCCGGGCATCTTCAATTGGAATAAAAGTGAACTGGAAACAAGAGTCGATATCTTAATAGAGTTAATGGAATCAACTTTTGGTGTCCGAAAAGGAAGTTTTTCTTTTTATAAAAAGTTGATGACGGGTGGGAGAGAGATTAAAGGGGAGTGAATAATTTTTTTATTGATTAAATTGACTGATTGTCAGTCAATTTAAGGAAGGAGTCTATTATGAAAATCACCAATCACTATTTCAAAAAGGTTATTGTATATTGCATTCTGGCAGTCTTGGCCGCTTATGTGGTTTTTGCAGGAGAAGGCTATACCATTGGCGGTACGATACGGTGCCGCGAACAGGGAACACTGTATGTTTATCTTGTTGATGAAGAAACATTCAGCGTTCCGTTAACAGGCATACGAAAGCAGATTATTCGGGTAGATGACACGGATTCGCGTATAGGTTTTATTTTCAAAGATGTTGCCGGGGGGAGATATGGTATCAGCGGAAAACTGGTGGTCTGTAATAGCAAATTATAATTTTACGATTTTCCCTGTGCAGATTATATTGTATTTGGTTTCTCTTATACTAACTGGTTACTTTTTTATTAAACCGGGGAAGACAGCCAACGTAGCAATGAAGATTTATTTTACATTAAGCTTCAGCTGGATCGGGGTGGTATTATTTTTCCTATTGGGAAAAGAATTCAAACTCTATATTCCGCAGGTAATTCTCTTTATGAGTCTTGCCGTACTGTTTTTTATTGATATTTTTCGAAAACGAATTGTATATAAGCTTCCCGAAAAAAAGAGTATAAGGGCTTTGACTGTGACAGGTCTTATTCTTGTTTTTCTTTACCCGCTGTTCGGATTGCTGGCCGGGCATAACTATCCTAACATGCTGCTTCCCGGAAGTTTCCCCTGTCCCACAGCGGCGTTAGCCCTCATATTTTTAATCATGGCTTTGCCCCATGTTACAAAACTGTCTTACATATTGCTTCTGTTCTGGGCGATTCCGTTTCCCATCCTCATTCAAATACCTAAATTCGGAGTGTTTGAGGATGGAGTTATGCTTATTGTTGGCGTATCTGGTTTAGTTATGCTTGTGATTAATTGGAAGAAAATAAAGGGTAACTGGATAATGTAAATAGCAAATAATATTTTTCTTGACACCTCCTTGAGTTGAACGATAATGAAAACTATAAAAAAAGGAGGTCTGAAATGAAAACCGCATTAGTGATTTCCGGCGGCGGAGCCAAAGGGGCTTTTGCCGCCGGTGTGGTAAAATATATTTATGAAGCGTACCACGATGACGGCTGGTTTGAAATAATAGGAGGCACGTCAACCGGCGCGCTCATTACACCGATCGCGGGTGTGCTGAAGGAGCCCGCCTTGGCAGAATCCGCGCTGGAAACGCTTATCAACTGCTATACCACGGTTCACACGAAGGATATTCTCGATAAACGCTGCATCATGTCTCTTATTTTTAAGCCTGATGCTCTCTACGGCACAAAACCCCTGCGCAAGATCATAAAAAACAATTTGACACCCGAACGCTTTGCCTACCTGCAGAGTGATGACGCTCCCTACTGCTATGTGGTATACGCGGATTATAAAACAGGACAGGCGTATGTTGTGTCGCCCAAGGACAGAGTGCCCAACGAGAACGGCTCCGGAGATCGCCCTATTAATATCAAAGAATTTCGCCAGGCGGTACTGGCCTCGGCCAGTGTGCCGGTGATTATGGAGTGCACGAAGATCAATAATAATGTGTGTTATGACGGCGGGGTGCGGGAGCTTCTGCCTTTGCGTCAGGCTATCGATAACGGAGCGCAAAAGATCCTGCCGGTGTTTCTGGATCCCGAAACGTTCGGAGTAAGCGAGTCGAAATTCAACCGTCTGGATCAGACGCTGTTCCGCACTCTCGATATTTTGGTAAATGAAACGCTTTTAAACGATGTGGAACGGGCAGAGCTTATCAACTATGCCGTGGACACAAAAGATAAACTTAAACAGGAGTTTTCCGGAGATCCCTCGGTGTGGCAAAAAATCGAGCAGGTACTGAATGCCTATCCCGATCTTTTCGGAGGTGACAGGAGGCTGATTGATATCGTAAAGGGAATTCGCCCCGACCATCAGCTAACCGACGATTCTCTTAAGTTCGATCCGGAGCAGATGACGGACTGGCTGAACCAGGGATACAGCAAGGCGCAGTCCGTCATCACGAGTTCACCGTTTTAGGATATCGCGCAGAGGTCTTTTAAAGAGGAAAAAGGCCGTTTATGCGGCTGTATCAGCCGTTGGGATTTTTTTTGATTTTATTTTTTTTACGCTTCTTTTTTAAATGCGCGGGAGTCATTCTGTTGCGCGCGACCTTATAGGCAAAACGCATTATTCTATCGGTGGTAACATCGGGGCCGTATTTTTTTTTCATAATCAGAACTATGGCTTTGAGCGCATCTTCACTTAAAATGAGGTAGATAAACCTGTCCCTTTCTTCGGGAGTCATATCGTCATATTCGACCATGGGATTATTTTAGAGAAAATCGCGCCGGTCTGCAAGGTGTAACCTTAACAATACAGAGCACGGATGGCGCGTTCCGCAGCGCGAGCCCCCGGTTTAAATTGCGGCGCGATAGTGGGGTTTTTTTCTTTTAAAAAACAATTCATTTTCCCTTGACAAATGCTAATATTTTAGCAAATATGGTGAATAAAGGGGACATGATATGAATTTTGAACAGATGATCGAGCAAAAAAAATATTACATTGTCTGGATCGGCATTTTTGTCGCAGGCGCGGTGCTTTTATTTATTGGTATAACCAATAATAATATCTGGTATGATGAAGCCTTTACCGGCTGTCTGGTACGCCATTCGTTTGTTGATATTGTGAAAATATCGGCGGGAGATAATCATCCTCCCCTCTATTTTCTTATTACCAAAATAATCACATTCATTTTCGGGAATAACGCTTTTTCGTTGAGAACAGCTTCGCTCCTGGGCGTCCTGGCTCTGGCCGCGCTGGGCTTAAGTCCGGTGAAAAGGATTTTCGGCAAAAAAGCGAGTATGCTGTTTACGTTTATCACGGTAATTACTCCGGCATTCGTAGGTCAGGCACTTAACGCCAGAATGTACACCTGGGCCGCGTTTTTTACAACGGCGTGTGTGCTTTATGCTTATCTGGCGGTAACCGGGGGCAAGCGCAAAGACTGGATTATTTTCGGTATTGTGACTGTTCTCGGTTTGTACACGCATGTGTATCTTATGCTGGAATGCCTGATTGTGTATGCGGCTGTTTTTGTGTGGCTTTTTTTTAAGGACAGAAAAAAACTCATACCGTATTTTATAATCGCTGCTTCCGTCATAGTGTTATACCTCCCCTGGATATTTGTGGTTTTAAGCCAGGCCTCGGAGGTTGCCAAGGATTTCTGGATACCCGCGCCCACGTCTCCCTGGATACTGTGGGGCACCCTTTTTATTCCCTTTCAGCATGAGTTCGGCTCGACAATGAGTCACATTTTTGTCAACATCGCCTGTCTTTTGTCAGGCGCGCTGACTGTGATGGGAATAATCAACGCGGTCAAACATCGTAAAAAAGCGGGAAACCTCGTCTTCTTAAGTATTATTGTTGCGGTGGCTACGTTTGCGGGAGTTTTTATACTTTCTTATCTGGTGAGACCGATCTTAATGCCGCGCTATTTCACCAGCGTTATCGGTTTGTATATTATAGTCTGGATGTACGGCATTCTTATATTGAAACAGGATGTGTTAAAAATTATAAGTGCCGTTCTGCTGTTGGCCCTTTTTATTCCGCAGATAATCGATATTAAAACCGTGCAGAGAAACGGCCCCATTGCTGAGATTCGGGCCTATCTACAGGATAAGGTCGGTCCGGATGATGTGTTCCTGCACAGCGATGAACACCAGTTCGGGATTTTCACGTATTATTATCCTGAGCATAAGCATTACCTTTTACTTAAACAGGGTTTTTCAGGTTTCGGCAACTATGAAGCTTTCGCGCCGAACGGTGTGGCCGGACACTATTTCGGTAATTTTATTAAAGGAAAGTCGCGTGTATGGCTGGTGAACAGATTTAAAAATAATTTCCCCCAATTCCCCGTTATTCCGGGAAGGGAGCTGGAAGAATCCGCGCATCTTTATAAGGCCGCTCTCCCCCGGCGCTTTTCCCAGGACAACTCTTTCCTGCATTTGGAAATTGCCGAATATTCCGCGGATCCGGCCGACAAGCTGGATGAATCGGCCCTGTTTCAAGGAAACATCAAAGAATTAAAAATAACGGTAAACGGATTTAAAAACAATCAGGGCAAGGCCAATATTTCCATTTACAGTCGGGAGTTGTATGAATTATCCGTGGATTATTTTTGGCAAAACACATTGCCGGAGCAGATTGAGCAGGCGGTATTCGACAAGTTATTTAATAATAACAATTTTCTTACAGACGAAGATAAAAAATATCTTCTGAGTTTTTATACTCTTGATGAAAATGACGGGATCTATAAGCTGACCAAACAGCCTGTAGAAAGTGACAAAGATAAATTTAATGCCATTTACGAAAAACTGCTGCATAGTAAAAGTGAAGACATCACGGCTCAACAGGCGGAGTTCATCTTCAACGATCTTCCCAAAGATATGTACTACATTTTTGTGTTTCATGATGAGAACGGTGACGGCCTGCTGGACATGAGGGAGAACGCCCCTCCCGCCGAGGGTATGGCTGTTTCCAACGCCGACAATGGATTGCAAGGAGAGCCTACGTTTGACTCCAATTATATAGTGCTGGATCAGGAACAGATGGAAGAGTCGCTTACCATGTATTATTACTAGGTTTTACAAGACGTTGTTGCGTAAGAACAGCCGCCTGATTACCCTGTTTTAAAAAATATTTTGTAATCATCCTCACCTCATATTGTTTATATAGACAATTAAACAATACCCAAAAAAATAAGCCAAAGGAGTTAAAAATTGTGAAAATACACGTTATTTGTAAGAAATTATTATTGATTGTTTCGGTATTATATTTTTGTTCCTGCGTTTCATATTATGACCTGACCCCGGAGGACCGGGAGAGTATCAGGCAGATCAGCAGGAGACTGGCCGGCCAGATTAAAACGGAGCAGGCATTTGAACACGAACTGATATCTGATGGAATACAGGAACTGCTCTCCTATGTGGTGACGGCCGGACCAGACTCATGTTTATCGGAATTGGAGACAGTTCGGACAATCGCGGAACTAAAAGATTACATGCTGCATAAACTGCGAAAAACTCCCATGGAAATGGGCCTGGATGCCTTTCTGTATTGGGATGAGACAAGGCCTTATGATTATGAATTACATAAAGCCGATGTTCTTGAATATGAGAGTGAGCACTATGTATACAGGGTGTTTAAAAATACACAGGCTCAAAAGGATATGGAAAAGATAATGTATTTGTGCGAAAAGTATATTTCCGATCTTACCGGATTTATCAATCCTGACGGGACTGTTCTGAAACGATTCGAAAACAACTTCAGCTATTTGAATAATAACAAAATAACTTTAACACTGCCTCCGAATTCCAAATACTGGAAAGGCTTTAACAAGACCGCCAGCATGAATTTCGGCTACAGTTTTGATGACCGGGGTTTGAAAATTGAGATCGGCATTGCGCTTCCATATTATAACAGCCTAAGCACAGCGGTGCTCACGCATGAAATAACCCATATGGTGGATTTACTGTTTAAAATTGATCTTGGGCGGACCGAATCCTTTTCGTATTTACAAGGAGATGAACAGAAAAAGCGTTTCCGCGAATGGTGGACCACAATATTGAGAGATATTTTTCCCCATGATACCCCTCTCGGTGAGGGATTCGCGGAATATACGTCGTTTAAGTTCAGCATTTTTTACAGGGACCTTGTGCTGAAACCGGAAGAGCGCCTGCATGCCACCGGGCAAAGCAGAAAAATACGCACGCGCATTCTAAAACGGCCGGCTGCCGCCTGGAATAGAAAAATAAGACTGCTTCAGTACACGGAGCTTCAAAGCCTGGTGACTTTTATAATAGAAAAATATGGTAAAGACAAATTTATTGATTTCTATTTCAATCCGCCGCTTTCCGAAGAAAGGTTTATTGCTTTTTATAATAAGTCGTATTCCGCAATAGAGCGGGAATGGCGTATGTACTATGGATTTTAACCAGATTATATTGAGCAACATCCCTTAATCCATTATGATGGGAGTCTGTACAGATGACTGGAAAAAATCATAAGCGGAGGTAAACCGCATGCTGGAAATAATCGGATTATTTTTTTTGTCAAGGCGAAACGGCAGAGTTGCTGCGGAAAAGGGATATGACAAGGTCCCGATTATTGTTATGACTGTGGCACTATGGGTCGGTTTGGAAGTAATAGGTGTTGTTCTTGGTCTTTCAGTGAGTGATGAGTTGGGATCGATTTTATTGTGCGGAATTCTGGGTGCTATTATAGGCGCCGTATCGTCTGTAATTATTACCAATAATTTGCAGAGTAAGAATGCGCCCGCCGACGCAGCCGCGGCTTCAAAGGGCGCAGCCGCGTCCTCAAAGAGCGGAAATGCATTCTCACATAAGGCAACCGTAACCTTCAAAGAGCAGTGGATCTGTGAAAACTGCGGCGCACAAAACGCCGTCTTTGATGATGAAAAATGTTTTAAATGCGGAGAGCCAAAGCCATAGAAGAGCTTTAAGGAAGAATCATGGCGTATCATATAAGAAGAACGGACAGAGAGATTAAAGATCCCCACGCATTAGAGCAGGTTGTTAAAAAAGGAAAATACGCGGTAATCGCTCTTTGTAAAGACAATCAGCCTTATATTGTAACATTAAGCTACGGTTATGACAGTAAAAACAAAGCTTTGTATTTTCACGGCGCAAAACAGGGCCGGAAATATGATTACATTAAAGTAAACTCAAAGGCTTACCTGACGGTTATCGATGATAAGGGTTTTATAGAAAACGAATGCGGGCACTCATACAGATCGGTTGTGATGAAAGGGGAAATGACAATAATTGAAGATGATGCCGAGAGGATACAGGCGGTTAAAGTACTAATCGATCATTTTGAAAAAAGCCCCGACAGGATGATGAAAAAAGTAAATACAAAAAGCAGCACATGGCAAAATACCGCCATGTTTAAATTTCAGGTGCAGGAAATGACAGGTAAAGAGCGTGCCGTAAGCCCCGAGTAAGAAGTTGAATCAAGCGGCCGTACCTAACAACAGTTTTTGTATGCGCTCGATAGTAAGCGGAGACGATCCTTCATAGTGATTGTTCACGTTTAAAAAAACGTCAATCCCGCGACTCAGCATGTGCCGTACCATGTTCACTATTGCGGTAAGTTCCTGATCTCTGGCAATGAGTATTTTATCCCAGCGGTTGTGAGCCAGCTTTTCGATATCCCCCCGATGAGGCCCGTGCAGACGAATAACCGTACAATCTTTTATATAATCTTTAAATTTATTATATATCGGTATAATGTCGGGCATGAAATATCCCTGCAGAAAAACACAACGGATATTATGTTTTTGTAAGAATTCAAAGTACGCGGGCTGTAGATAATTGGGATTACGGATTTCAATTCCATAAATAAAATTCTTTGGAATTTGTTTAAAAAAATCTTCAAGCAAAACCAAAAAAACGGAGAGATTTTCCATTTTCAATTTATTCAAATATTCGAACTGCAGCATGAGCGGTCCCAGGCGCCCATGTAAAGGTTCTATGCTTGTCAGAAACCGATTAAACAGGTCTGCGGATAAGAAGTAAGGATTACGGATAAGGGGATCGGGTTTGCTTTTTTTATAATAATGGGTAAGCGTGATACTGTTGGGAACTTTGATGGTAAAAATGAAATCTTGGGGTACGCTTTGCGCGTATTCACGTGCGGTATTACGGTCTGGCAGTACCGCCCGATTCTCCTTAAACAGAGACCAGAACCATTGATCGATTTCCACCGTGTTGTATGTACGTGCGTATTCCTCAAGGTAATTGATACCCTTGGCTTGTGAATATACAAGATCCACCCATGAGGGATATTTCCAATGACACGTGCCGATACGGAGTCGGGCCATATTCCAAATATACAGTATTTTTAAGGGACAGTGAATGTTGTAATTATTATCACTAAACTTGACAGTTTATAGGTAATATATACAATCAAGTAATAAGGAAATTTTAAGGCACATGAATAACCGGGAATTGGAAAACAGCATCGCCTACTGCGGACTTGTCTGTAAACTCTGCCATTTGGCCGGGACCTGCAACGGCTGCAAAATAACGGAAACCAATTGCGGTAAATATCTTAGCCAGGAGGGCTGCTATCACCGTGATTGCTGCACGCAAAAGAACATCGACGGCTGTTGGGAATGCGATGAATATCCGTGTGCAAGAGATATGTTTATTGGAAAGACCAAGGGTGAAATACTTGGTTTTTGTACGTGTATAAAGGAACAAGGAAAGCGTAAATTCATCGAGTATCTGGTACAAAACATGAAAGCCGGTATAAAATACGGTATCGAAAGCTATGGTGATCTGAATGCAAAGCAGGTCCTGGAGCTGCTGAAACACGGTAAAGTTACCAAAAAAGGATAAAGGAGGAATAAATGTACAAGTATCTTCTGCTATGTGTACTCCCTTTAACTCTTTTAGCTTGTGTTAATATCCAGACAATTCCCACAGCCGAAATAAAAATATCTGAGGGCGTAATGTCGGAGCCCATAGCGGCATCCGACGTTATTGTTTACAGATCCGTGAAACCGGGAGATATGAGCAGATATCTGGAAATCGGCATTGTAGTTTTAAGAGGAGATAATCCGGAGCTTGACATAATATTTAAACTCATTCGGGATGAGGCGGCTAAACAGGGTGCGGTATATGTAGTTGACTTTAAATTAAAATGCAATCCGGAAACGCGGAGTATGGTTGTTACCAATTTCAATCCCGACGGCAGTATGACAACGAGTGTTATGACATATGAAGTGATTGCATATACGGCAACCGGAACATTATTAAGCAGGAGGAAATAATGAAAAAAAACTTTTATGTACTATTTTTAATTGGTTTGACAGTGCTTTTATACAATTGCGTCAGTGTGCAGTTTGTGCCCTCAGCCGTGAGTAACACATTTGAGCAGAGGAGAACGGCGGAAGAGATTGAAGTATACAGAACGAAAGTACCTGATAAAAAATATATTGAGATCGGGGTGGTAAATGCGACCGGCTCGAATGATACAATACGCTTAACCGAAAAGTTAAAGGCCGAAGCTGCGGAGAACGGCGGGGATGCTTTATTGGAGTTGGAACCATACCCCGGCGGAATGTCCGCAACGGTAATTAGGTATATCGAATAACAGATACAGTATGCATTAAAACCTTTGGTTTTGACGACGGTTTGAAAACGGGAGGATACAATGATCCTGCCTGCGCAACCGGCTTTAAAAGAAAATGAAAGAACATGATATAAAGAAATACTGGAATAATAACGCCCAAGCGTGGACAGAGCTGTCCCGTCAGGGCTACGATCTTTACCGCGATCATATTGGTACGCCCGCTTTTTTAAACATGCTGCCGCCGGTAACCAATATGGTTGGATTGGATGTGGGCTGCGGAGAGGGGCATAACACACAGCTTGTCGCTGAAAGAGGAGCCGTAATAACCGGTATCGATATTTCTGACACCTTTATTGCGCATGCAAAGGGGCGCGAATCAAAAAACAAAAGCTTGAAATTCATGGTGGCCAGCGCCTGTGATATTCCCTTTGGTGCGGATTATTTTGATTTCTGCGTTTCCACCATGGTTTTTATGGATTTTCCTGACCAGGAAAAGGCTTTAAGGGAAATTTACCGAGTTTTAAAACCTGGCGGATTTTTTCAGTTTTCCATAATGCATCCCTTTTATGATCGGATCGACAGTGAATGGGTGTATGAGAACGGTGAAATAAAAGGATATCTTATAAAAAATTATTTTCAAAATCCGCAGGGAGAGATTGACGAGTGGATGTTCAGTGCCGTACCGCCTGAATCAAAACCTAAATATAACAGATTTAAAATACCCAGATTCAACAAACGTATCAGCGAATGGATTAATATATTGGTGAACACAGGATTTAGCATTGAAGAGATTGCCGAGCCTTTTCCCGATAGCAGTACTGTTAAAAAATATCCCAAACTCAAAGACGCCACTCTGATGCCTTATTTTTTAATAATTAGAGTGACGAAATAGGTAAGTAACACTTCTTTTAATAAGGTGTTATATAATATAGCAAATGAGAATAAAGCCGAGGATCTGTCATGAGTTATGCTGCGACATGTGTATTGATTTCCAATGTGATCCGTACGGATAATTATAACAGGTGTGGTTATTCATTGAATTTTAGATGCTATTATTTATACCTATTTTCACAAGCGGGACTATTTGTACAGTTCACTTATTCAATACTTCATCAATCCTTCTTGAACCTTATCTGATCTTATGCCATAAAAAGGAATGGAAAAATATAACAGCTTTTTGAAGACGCTGCCCAAGATCGAGCTGCACCTGCATCTTGAAGGCGCCATTCCCTTGGAAACACTATGGGAATTGATTAAAAAGTACGGCGGTCATAAGGAACTGGACAACAATATTGAAAACTTAAACAAAAGGTTTTTGTTTAAGGATTTTCCCCATTTTATTGAAACATGGATTTGGAAAAATCAATTCTTAAAAGAATATGAGGATTTTGAGTTTATCGCGCACGGTGTGGCCAAAGATTTAAGCGGACAGAATATCAGATATGCGGAACTGTTTTTTACGCCCGGGGATCATACCGAAAAGGGACTGGAACTGGGGAGGATTGTTGAGTCGGTGGCAAAAGGCATGGCTGCACGGGAAAAAGAAATCGAACTCAGCCTTATTTATGATCTGTGCAGGGATTTCGGTCCTGAAAAAGGTATGGAGCAGCTGGAAAAAATAAAAGATTTAAAAAGTTACGGCATAATAGGAATCGGGATTGGCGGTTCCGAACAGCTGTATCCTCCCGAACCTTTTAAAAAAGTGTATGAAAAAGCGCGCGCTTACGGCTTCCGAACCACGGCTCATGCCGGCGAAGCGGCTGGCGCGGACAGTGTGTGGGGTGCGATTCGGGAGTTAAAGGTTGATCGAATAGGGCACGGCACAAGAAGTTATGAAGATCAGGACCTGGTCGCGTACTTAAAAGAAACACAACTGCCGATTGAAGTTTGCCCGCTTTCCAACGTGCGCACGGGTGTGGTTAACTCGGTCACGGAACATCCTGTGAAATCATATTTTAAAGAAGGGCTCAATATCTGCATCAATACCGATGATCCCAAAATGTTCAACAACAGTCTGGAGCAGGACTATCTGTGTCTGATTGATGAATTGGGTTTTAGTCTGGATGATATAAAATTATTGTTATATAACGCGGTCGCGGCTTCCTGGTGTGATGATAAAAAAAAGCGGCAGTTGAAGTCGGAAATAGCTGATTTTTATGATAAATATCATTATCTATAAAAAATCAGCAAATCTTCTATTATCTGTGCGAACTCTTTTTTAAAATTAATGCCACTCTGTATTTTGAGGATCTGTTCCTTAAACAGTTTGTTGTGCTCTATGTTCCATAATGTTTCTTCTGTTCGCGTGTAGAACTCAAATTCTTGTTTTTGCACTGTCTGCCCGGAAATACGGTCTATTTTGAAGATGGTCGCTGTATCTGCCAGCACATAAAACGAAGGATCATAGAATTCGTTTTCAGCGACCGATAGAGTTATGTTTATTTCAAATTCATACTCCTCAGTATAAAGTACGAATTTAATATATCCGCTTTGACTGTAAATTGAGGTCTGGGGGCTTTTGGACCAGTAAAATTCCTTATATGCATTGTTGTTATAATATGTAAAAACATGCGATTCAACAGGATCATAGCCGGTAATATATTTTACAGGCATTCCGTTTTCATCACAATGATATCTTTCCTTAATGGCGAACGCACCGTCTATTAAGCTGTAACATAACACGGTAGTGGGCTTATCGTCTGTATAACCGACTTCAATATAGAGGACATCCTGATCGTAGGTGGTGGAGTCGATATTTTTAACATTGTTTATAATCTTTTTTATCTCTGTTTCCGGAACCGCTTTTGAAAAAGAAAAATGAACCGACCGCGGCGAAGTAAGCACGCGTTTTCCTTCCAGGTAATACTTGACGGTATCTTTGAAACACTCATTTTTGACAAAAACTTCTATTGTAATTTTATCACCGGCCAGCATGGCCTGCAAAGGCAGATCCTTATTGATATAACCGATTCTCCCTAAAAGATTTTCATATAGAAAATGAGTCTCTTTGCTTCCCGCTTTTAATGCTTGATACATATTTTTATGATTTTTAAAACTCACTGCAATTTTATACCAGGAGCCCTGCTTTGTAATCAATTTTATTTTTGTTCCGTCATAGAGAGTTCCGATTTTTTTACCGTCCGCCGTATTATATATTTCTACGGTTCCGTTTATCATTTCCGCGGAAATATATGCCAGGGAAATGAAAAGAAAAATTACCCAAAGCAGTGTTTTTTTCATACGGAACTCCTCAACAGCGTGTTAAAAAATATTGTATTTCATCCTTGATTTAAATTCAATATTTTTTCCATTTACCCTTGACATTATTCTGATTCTGCATTAAAAATAGTGCAACTTAAATTTTAGGAGAATTGTTGATGTTAATGTTCCATAAAGCAGCACGTATTACATTTACTCTCGTAATTGACGGGAGAGGTGTGTCTGCGGGGGAGCATAGGCGCTAGAATTTAAAAGAGCTTGCATATTCCGGCCGCAGACCGTGTAAAGGTTTGCGGCCTTTTTTTTGTTAATTAGGCAAAACGTATTGCTTAAAAAGGGCCGCCTTAAAGAGGGCGGTTTTTTTATGCATTGGATGTGAAAGTCAGAGTATTTTGGAATGCTTTAACAACAGACAAGAGGAGTGCTTATGAGAGAGCATGATTCAGGCAGGGATAAAAGAAAGAGTCCCTTGCTGGTATTAAAAACGCTTTACAGTGTGTTGGGCGCATATAAAACAACATTTATTCTCGCCCTGGCGGCTTTGGGTATTGCAGTGGGATTATCAACAGCCGGTAATTTTATAATCCGCGCGGCTGTCGACCTCCTTATAGCTAAACAGGTGGGTGCAATTACCATCATAGGATTTGCATTGTTGTTTTTAATTACCGCTCTTTTAAGGGGTTTAAGCGCCTTTTTTTCGGGCAAAGGCTGCGCCAAAAGCGCGGAAAAAGTAGCTTATAAATTCAGGAATGATTTATTCATGCATTTTCAAGCTTTGCCTTTCAGCTATCACGATAAGATGCAGACGGGAGAGTTGGTGCAAAGGGCGACATCCGATGTGGACAGTGTGAGAAAGTTTTACTATGAGCAGATTCCGGGAGTCATCCGGATTATTTTTCTTTTCACAATTAATTTTGCGGCGATTCTTTTTTTACACTGGCAGCTGGCGTTGGGATCCATTATTGCCGTTCCATTTATAATTCTGTTATCATTGTTCTTTTTCAGAAAAATCGTAAACGGTTTTGAAGCGTATCAGAATCAGGAAGGAAAGCTTTCAGCTTCGGTCCAGGAAACACTGTCCGGTATTCGGGTGGTAAAGGCTTTTGCCAGACAGCAATGGGAAGCCGGGCATTTCGATAAGATCAACGCGGAGCAATGCCGCCGCGGTAAAAGATTGGTTTTCCTGCACGCCGCATTTTGGCCTTTGTCTGTCTTGCTGTGCGGAACACAGTTTATTGCCATTGCCACTATAGGAGCTTACTTAACGCTAACCGGGGATATTTCCTTCGGCACCTATGTGGCTTTTACCGCCATGGTGGCTTCCATTATCTGGCCGCTGCAGGAGCTGGGCAGAATGATTATCGAGCTTTCCAAGAGTTCGGTCTCCTTTTTTCGAATTAAGGAAATTTTGAATGTGGCGGGAGAGGATATTGAATTGGGACTCGAGCTTAAGCACAAGCTAAAAGGTAATATCACATTCAAGGACGTGTGTTTTTCTTATAATGAAGGAGTTCCCATCCTTGAAGATATCAACCTGCAAATTCGGGCCGGGGAAAAAATTGCAATTTTAGGGCTTACGGGTTCGGGAAAGACTTCATTGGTTAACCTGCTGCCGCGATTCTATGATCTCGATAAAGGCCGGATCTATATCGATAACTACGCCCTTACTTCATTAACAAAGAAGTACCTGCGTGACAATATCGGTATGGTGGAACAGGAGCCGTTCCTGTTCACGACAACGATAAGAGAGAACCTGCTGTTCGGTGTGAAACGGGAGATAACCCAAAAGGAAATGGAACAGGCAGCTAAAATGGCTTGTATTCACAGGACCATCCTTTCATTTCCCGAAGGCTATGACACGTTAATAGGAGAAAAGGGAGTAAGTCTGTCCGGAGGGCAGCGACAGCGCGTTGCCATTGCGAGAACGATTTTAAAAGATCCTAAAATACTTATTCTGGATGACTCCACCTCGGCAATTGACGCTAAAACCGAAAAGAAAATACAGCAGGCCCTGGATCATCTGATGCGGGACAGAACATCTTTCATTATCGCTCACCGGATAGAAACCCTGATGAAGGCGGATAAAATTATTGTAATGGATAAAGGAAAGATTGTAGAAACAGGCAGGCATGAGGAACTTATTGAACGGCCCGGTATCTACAAAAAGATATTTCAAATCCAGACTGATAACGGTAAGGAGAATAAATATGAAAAAGCGAGAATATAAAGAGGAGAGATTAAAGCATTTTAAAACCAGTACGTTGTTTATAAGAATAATCAAATTATCAGGAAAAAACTGGCCCTTACTGGTCGGATTTCTGATATGTATCGGACTTTTTTCCATAGCCCAGGCATCAGAAACATATTTGCTGAAGAACGTGATCGACGTCGGTATCACCAATAAGGACCTGGATGCGGTTTTCTATTATATGACACTCTACTTTTGTGTGATCTGTGCCAACGCGGTTTTTGTCTTCGGATTTATATTTTTCGCGGGGCTTTTGGGAGAAAAATCTCTTAAAGGCTTAAGACAGAAGATGTTTGATCATATTATGACGCTGTCCTTTTCTTATTTTGATAGAACCTCAAGCGGTTGGCTGCTTTCACGAATGACATCCGACGCTTCCAGGATTACCGAGTTATTAACCTGGATGTTTCTGGACGGCATATGGGGCACCATGAACGTTACGGCCGCCATGGTTTTCATGTTTATCATAAACTGGCAGCTGGCTCTGCTCGTGCTTATCATTCTTCCCATCCTGATTGTGAGTGCGTTGAAGTTCAAAGGATTAATCATCAAGGAGTACAGGACTGTACGAGCGCTTAATTCTCAGATCACCAGTAAATTCTCGGAAACAATCTCGGGTGTAAAGGTGATAAAATCCCTTGGGGTCGAAGAAAAGAACGCGGGTATCTTCGGAGGCGTTACGGATTCCATGTACAAGGCGTCATTTAAGGCCGGATTCTTGTCGGCCCTGTTCCTGCCGGCCGTGCAATTAACCACGGCATTGGGAGTGTGTATTGTGCTGTGGTCCGGTGGATTTCAGTTTGAATCCGGATTTATTACCGTGGGCGGTATCAAGGCCTTTATCTCCTATATCATATTTATGCTCTGGCCTATTCAGGATCTGGCGCGAGTCTATGCCAATATGCAGCGCTCTTTGGCCAGTGCCGAACGCGTATTTACGCTTTTGGACAGCCGTGCGGAAATTGTGGATGGGGAAAAAGCCCAAAGCATCAAAGGCATAAAGGGAAAGATCGAGTTCAGGAATATCCATTTCTCCTATAGGAGGGATGTAAAGGTGTTAAATAATCTCAATCTTACGGTACATCCCGGTGAAATGATTGCGCTGGTAGGTCCTACCGGAGGAGGGAAAACAACAATTACCAATATTATTCCCAGGTTTTATGAACCTCAAAAAGGGAAGATATTAATTGACGGAGTCGACTATCGCAAGATTACACAGAGATCTTTACAGGACAAGATCGGTATTGTACTGCAAACACCGCATTTGTTTTCCGGCACGGTAATGGAAAATATCCGGTACGGAAGACCTGATGCAAGAAAGAATGAGATTATTGCGGCTTCAAAAAAGGCCCATGCTCATGACTTCATTGTAAAACTGGCGGACAGGTATGATTCGGAGGTGGGAGAAGGAGGAGGCATGCTTTCTGTTGGGCAAAGACAGCTGGTAAGCATCGCCAGAGCCATCTTAAATAATCCGGATGTGATTATTCTCGATGAGGCCACCAGCTCGATTGATACCCTCACCGAACACCTGATACAGATGGGTTTACAGGAGCTTTTAAAGAACAGAACAAGTATCATTGTGGCGCACAGGCTGTCGACAATCAGAAACGCGGACCGGATTTTGGTTATTGAAGACGGTAAAATAAAGGAACAGGGAGCTCACGCGGATTTGATGGCATTGAAGGGCCATTATTACAGTCTATATACCCGGCAGTTTGAGGATGAACTGCTGCGGGCGTAACCGCATATTTTGAGCGAAATCATAATAAAGGCCTCCAAATAAGGGGGCCTTTATTCATACCAAAGTATGATTGATATTGTATGTATACATAACTAAAATAAGCCTTGATGACAGGAGGATAACGCAATGCTGAAAAAGGTGATTTTTATTACGGTTTTATTTTTTCATCTGGCTGCCCTGCATGCATCTGATGTAAATGATGAATTATTCCAAGCAGTAAAAAATAACAATGTACGACTCGTAAAAAAGCTTATCAATAAATTAGATGATATTAATATTCTGGTTGATTTCACTATATTAGACCTTTATGAAGGTATGGGGCATTCGACAAAGGGAACACTCTTAATGTGGGCTTCGTATAACGGCCATGTTGATATTGCAAAGCTTGTTATCGAAAAGGGCGCATATACAGACGCGGCTGATGAAAATGGCTGGACCGCATTGATGTATGCCTGCAGAATGGGGCATTCAAAAATAGTACAACTCCTTATTACATATGGTGCTTCTGTTAACGTAAGGGATAATTATCAGTCAACAGCCCTGATATTTGCGGCCATGAAAGGAGATCTTAAAAGCGTAGAGGTGTTGATTGAAAACAGCGCTTTTATCGATGCCCAAGACAACAACGATTGGACAGCTCTGATGTATTCCTCGTATAATCACATAGACGTAGTGAACTATCTTCTTGATAAGGGCAGTGATCTTGGTATTGAAGGGGATAATGGCTGGGATGCTCTTTACGTGGCGACTGTTTCCGGAAATTATGAGATTGTAAAACTGCTTTTGGAAAGAGGCGCGGCGTTAAATAAAAAATATGAGTGCGTCAATTGCGGGCAGACCCTATTAATTGTCGCTGCCGAGAGAGGATATGCGGATATCGTAAAGCTTTTAATCCAAAAAGGTTGTTTGGTGAATATGAGAGATGATTGGGGATATACGGCATTGGATTGGGCGGAAAGACAAAAACATGAAGAGATCGCAAACCTGCTTAAAAAGGCGGGTGCCAAAAAGGGAAGTGAGATTAAATAATAAATATTAGCATGAAGAAGTGGTTTTTGGGTCGAATTTAAAAGTATTGGTCCTTTTATAAAAAAGTCTTAATATACAATATAATATTTCTATTAAAAGGAAATACATGATGAAAAAATTATTAACGATTTTATACGGTTTGTTAATTGTCAGTTTTAGTTTTATGGTTGTTTCTGCGTAATCGATCGACATAGACGACACCCTGATTGTTTTTGACAACCGGGAAGAGAGTGAACCAAACAGCATAAACCTTGTGGCTGTCGCCGGTTGGTCTGTTGACGGAAAGGTTGCCATTATACAAGAAGGATCATATAACTCTCCTGCCTGGCTTATTATTAACATATTGACGGATGAGGTTCTTGATGCCTTTAGAGATCTGTACTACGAAGAGGACGATCCTTTAATATATTCAGAACTGGATAAAGCAATGCGGAAGCATAATATTAAAAATGATCCCGGTAGATTGGTCGAGTTGCCTTATGCTTTACCTGAAAACATGCAGCCACTGACAATAGAATATCGTGAGATTGGATCAGAGGAATATGATGTATATGCTGTTCGCGGAAACAGGCAAAAAAAAATATCTTGTATATCTGTTTTCGGAAACTTCTCAAAAATAATTGCTACTTTCGTTGTAGAATCTCCCTATAAAAACAGGCTGTTGATTATCACGCAAGTCTCTGCGTTACATGTCGAATTTGATTACTCGTTTTTCTCGTTTTATTACGCGGGCTGTCATGTAACAGCCGGCTTCTGATGTTGCGGGGTCAATAGTATTCCACATCTTCGCTTTTAAAGCGATAAAAAATCTCGGCAAAGTTTTTTTCACACGCCAGAAAAGCATCTACTATAAGCGGATTAAAATGCGTGGCTTTTTCCTCAATAATAATTGATTTGGCCACGTCATGAGGATATGCTTCTTTATATACTCTTTTATTGACTAAGGCATCATACACATCGGCCAGTGAAACGATTTGCGCCGATAATGGAATCTCATCACCCTTTAATTGATTGGGATATCCCGTGCCGTCATACTTTTCATGGTGGGAAAGCGCGATTTCAGCACTTATTTTTAGATAATCGGCTTTGGGATACTTTTTTAAGGCCGCGTTCAGTGTATTGAACCCTATAACGCTGTGGGTTTTCATAATCTTAAATTCTACATCATCAAGCCGGCCTGTTTTAAGTAAAATATAATCGGGAATACCCATTTTCCCGATATCGTGCAGAGGGCTGGTAAGAAAAATATTATCGATTATTGATTCATTTATTTCCTTTCCGGTAGTATTTAATTGGATTATGGTTTGTGCCAGTGTTTTTGAATAATGGCGAATACGTTCCAGATGGTTACCTGTTTCCGGATCGCGGGACTCGGCCAGTTTGGCCATGGAAAATATCACGATATCTCTTGTCTCAGAAAGTAAAATCCGTTCACCGGCTCTTATGCGGACTGCGAGTTCCTCTTTAATAAACGGTTTTTTTATAAAGTCATCGGCTCCGGCGGCCATCCCTGTTACAATATCTTCCACATGATCTTTTGAAGTGACTATAATGATGTATGTATACTGACTGCCTTCGACGACGCGGATTTTTTTGCATAATTCCGGTCCGGTTAATTCCGGCATAACCCAATCCGTTATAACAAAGCGCGGTCTCTTGTTTTTCCAGATATTCCAGGCCTGCTTTCCGTCTTCGGCAACCAGAGTATCAAACCCCAGACTTCGGGTTAATGTATCCAGCTGTTTGCGACTAATCAGGTCATCGTCCGCGATTAAAATCTTCATGAATGCTTCCTTGAATGATAATAAAATTATAGTTGCTTGCTATGGGGAAGTCAATTTTTTATATGAGCAGGGGTGCGTCCGGATGTACTATGAATTTGAAAAGAGGGGCTTGACTCTTTTAGCGGATAATGCTAAAAAATTAGCAATAAGATGTTATTATTGCTTGAAATCATTGTTTAGAGGAGATGGCTATGAAAAAATTATTACTTATTTTAATAGGCACACTTGGATTGTCGCTTTTTAGCTGTGAGCAAGCGGCTAAACCGATGGATGTATCTGCGCTTATTAAAAACATAGAATGGCTGCAAAGCTCAAGTGCTTTTGGCAGTCCCTGTATCCGTATTATGGATGAAAAAGTAATCTATATCGATCCGGCGGCTCTGACAATAACAGACGCCACGCCAAAGGCGGATCTGATTCTGATTACTCATTCGCATAACGATCATTTTTCGGTGGCTAATGTGAAACAGCTGCTTAAGGAAGAAACTCAGATTGTGACAATTATCGACTGTCAGGATGT
Organism: Spirochaetales bacterium; assembly: GCA_016930675.1. GTDB lineage: Bacteria > Spirochaetota > Spirochaetia > SZUA-6 > RPPD01 > JAFGGG01. The sequence continues at coordinate 95,431 of JAFGGG010000009.1, read as the reverse complement.
ATTGGAAACCCGATTGCCTGATGAAAACTGGCATATACAGGTGGTTGCAGCGGGAGAAAAGCTTAACGCGGCAGGAATGGAAATCACAGCGTTTCCCGCCTACAATACTGATGAAAGCGCTCCGCATACCAAACAGAGTGGCTTTGTAGGCTTTGTGTTTAATTATAGGGGCGTGCGGCTTTATGTTTCAGGTGATACCAGTTTTATCCCTGAGATGAAAGAACTGAAAAATATCGATATCGCTTTTTGTAATATACGCAGCTTTTATTGCATGAGCGGTGAAGAAGCGGTACAAGCGGTACAAACATTCGGACCGAAATATCTCATCCCGGTGCATTGGCTTAAAACAGAACAGGCTGATATCGATTATATAAAAGCAAACTGCCCCGATTCTACGGAAGTGCTTTTTCCAACTCCCGTGATGCCGTGACGATTATGATAATAAAGCTTGACTTTTTATGCCAATATTGCTAAAATATTAGCAGACGAACATGAGAGATTCATTTTTAATTTGTTTTATTTAAAACATATGTATTAAGGAGGCAGGATGATTCAAAAAATAAGTTCAATTATTATAACTGCTATTTTACTTTTTTCTTTGGCTGCATGCGCGGAGAAAAATGAGCTTGTGGAACAGCCTGTTGCCGCCAGCTGGAAAGTAAGTACACAGAGTGAACAGTGGCAGGATATGGAAGCTATAACTATATTGAAGGGTCAAGGCGGCAGAGCTGATATTGAAATCGATCTTGCTTCTCTTAACCAGGAGATTGACGGGTTTGGCGGAGCCTTTAATGAAAAAGGCTGGGTTGCCCTCTCCGTCCTTACAACACAACAAAGAGATGCCGTGCTAGAAGAATTGTTTGATCCTAAAGACGGCGCCAGGTTCAATATATGCAGAGTGCCTATCGGAGCCAGTGACTACGCGATAAGCCGGTATACGCACGATGAAACAAAGAATGATTTTGAGATGAAAAATTTTTCCATTGAACGAGATCGCACATATCTTCTTCCATACATAAAAGCGGCCATGCGCTACAGGCCCGACTTAAAGGTGTGGGGTTCGGTATGGACTCCTCCGACATGGATGAAAACAAACGGCGCGTTTGACGGCGGAAACATGAAGGATGATCCCAAGATATACGAGGCCTTTGCCCTGTACCTGGCCCGTTTCGCGGAGGAGTACCAGAAAGAGGGTGTAAATTTATACGCGGTCGCGGTACAAAATGAACCGCTCATCGAAACGAAATACCCAAGCTGCCTCTGGACACCGCGACAGTTCTTGGTTTTTATTCGTGATTATATGGGACCCCTTTTTAAAGCAAGAAACGTGAATGCCGAAATAATGCTGGGTACCGTTCAGGACCGTGATTTCCGTAAATTCCCTCTCACCGTATTGAATGACCCGGAAGCGAATAAAATTGTTTCGATTGTGGGTTTTCAATGGGAAGGCCTTAATTCCGTAGATCAGACCCGCGAAAGGTATCCGGATAAAAGACTGATGCAGACCGAAACCGAGTGCGGCAACTGGCATTGGAAACCGGGTTTCGATCCCGACAAACCCCAAAACGATTGGGCATACGGCAGTTATACATGGAAAAAAATAAAGGCCTTTTTCGATGAGGGAGTAAACTCATATCTGTTATGGAATATTGTACTGGATGAAGAGGGTAAGAGCATAGATTCCGAAAGGCCCTGGCCGCAGAACGCGGCGATAGTGGTGGATAAGAATACCAAACAGGTTATTTACACACCCATGTTTTTCGCGTTTAAGCATTTCAGCTATTTTGTGGAACCGGGAGCACATCATGTAAGTATTATTCACGGATGGGATAACGCGATTGCATTCTTAAATCCCGGCGGTGAACTGGTAATAGTCGTGGAGAATGACGCTTCAAGTCCGAGTACTGTTTCGATAAATCTTGGAGACTATTGGCTGAAAGTAACATTACCAAAAATGTCGTGGAGTACCATTATTGTTCCTCCTTTGCAATAAAAAAATCATGTGCTTACCACGAACAGACAGACTGCGGCGGTCATCAGCATGGCCGCCCCCAGCCTGCGTATAAAGGCGTGCCGCGGCATTGTTTCTTCAAGTTTTATCCAGCCGCGTTTTGAAATTATTTTACCCAGCAGTACGGAAATCATACCTCTGGTTGTTTGCAGAATATTAGCGAACACTGGTCCTAAAAGCAGAAAAGCGTAAAAAAGCAGATTCATGGCAATAAACCACGCTCCTGCAAACGGCAGGGCGGAAAGCCAGAGAACAGGTTTTCTCAGAGAGTCTTTTAAAAAGGGCAGCATAATCATACCCATAAAACCCGTACAGATATAGACCAGAGCCATGCCGACGAGGGACGGGTTTGCAACCTGTACCAGCTCCAGATCTTTTACGATAACAGCAATACAGATATCCGAGACCGAGTAACCGATTACGGCCAGCAGACTAAAAACAAGGCCTTCCACGGGAATTCTGTCGCGCGAGGAATTAAGCAGCAGTACGGCGGCCAGACTTAAAACAATGCCCGCGATTTGAAATGCGGTAATACTCATATGGAGAACAAGCAGGCTGCCCGTCGAAATCCCGATAAGCTTTAATGCCAGAAGCGAGGCAATCTGGGAAGGATTGGCATGTTTTAAAGCCAGCAGGAAAAAAGCCTGACCTGTCATATAGGCAAAACTGTTTATAATAATGATCCAGACGATTCCAGCAAAAGGTATGGAGTTCGCGGGCCAGACCAGCCATAAAAGCAGTGCGGCTGCGATACCCATCTGTACATGGGCAATCGCCAGCAGATGAAAACCGCCCTTACCGCTTTTTATGTAAAAAAAGCGTGAGCCTAAATAGGAGCATGATTGAAAAAAGGCCATGCCCAGACCCGTAATAATTCCAATAATCAACATATGGATTTTTATTCAAGCAGAAAGCGGTAAAAAATACAATCACCCGATACTGTGATTTGACATTCCGTAAAACCTTTTTACGTATTATTATAGAAAAACACAGGAAGTTGTAAGTCATAAAAATCGACCACAGAAAAGATAAAAACGCGTCCATACGGGACAAGATGAAATCCTTAAAGAATAAAATGGAGTAATAATGAAGTTAAGAAAGTAGGCAGAGATAAATGGTGTTCTCTTTTTATTGGAAAGAGGCGTATTCGTAACGCTGCGTTGTTAATACCGTGTGGTCTCATGAATATACTTTATCCACTGGTTAAAGAGTTCTGTTCTGTGCCCGCGCCATCTGTTCAAAGGATGTTCAAGGTCCAGATTTACGGGAGGTTCCACGTCGGTTCTGCCTTTTTCCTTATCGCGTGTGTACTCATACACCAGGCGTTCCGGCTCGTATTCGGGGTGTCCCAAATGCATTAAAAAACGCTGATCCGTGCTTTCGAATATGGTATACCCGGCGATTTCGGCATGGGCAAGTAAATTGATTGTCCCCCTGTCTCTTTCTTTTTCCATAACCTCATCCGGAATTCTTGAATGGCTGCTGTGCGGGCAGAAGAACAGATCGTCCATATTGCCGGTTATGCGGTGTTTTAGATTAAGATTTCTGGTTTCGAGCACACCGAATATTTTCTTTGGCGAAACTTGTTTTTCAATTCCCACATACTTGGCCAGGGCCAGACCTCCCCAGCAGATGCCCAAGGTGGAGGCAATATTATGTCTTGCATATTTAAGGATCCGCATGATTTCATCCCAGTAGGTTACTTCTGTAAAGGGAATTTCTTCCACCGGCGCGCCGGTCAACAGCAGTCCGTCCAGATAGGCCTTTTCAATGGCTTTTTCGAAGGTAATATATACAGAATCCAGATGTTTTTTATCGCTGCTGGAATAGGTATGGGTTTTTAAGCGTATCCAGACCGGCTCTATCTGGATTACAGATTGGCCTAACGGTTGAAGTAGGCTGTATTCGTAACTTTCGGCCTGGGGCATGATATTCAATATGCCTATGCGCAGGGCGCGGATGTCTTCTTTCAACGCCTCGCTCTGGGTTATGCACTGAATATGAGCCTCTTCCAGCTCATTTTTGATGTGATAATCTTTGGGCACAACAATCACAACGGGCTCCTCCTTTTGTTTGTTGATCCATTATTCAAGCGCATGTTCAATATCCTTAATAATATCATCTATGTTTTCGATTCCGATCGAGAGTCTTATGAGTTCCGGCGTAATACCGCCCTCCAGCTGCTGTTTTTCCGACAGCTGCGAATGAGTCGTGCTTGAGGGGTGGATAGCCAGTGACTTGGCATCACCCACATTAGCCAAATGAGAAATCAGGCTTAAACTGTTTATGAACTTTTCACCGGCGGCTTTACCGCCTTTGATTCCGAATACAACCATGCCTCCAAAGCCCTTTTTCAGGTATTTGCCGGCCACCGGGTAAGACGGATCGTCTTTAAGACCGGGATAGCGAACCCATGCGACTTTCGGGTGTTTCTTAAGATACTCCGCTACTTTTAAGGCGTTTTCAGAGTGCCTTTGCATGCGTAAAGCAAGCGTTTCTATTCCCTGTAAAAACAACCATGCATTATCTGGAGAGATACAGGCGCCCAGATTTCTTAAAGGGATAAGCCGCATCCGAAAAATAAAGGCCAGCGGATTTAAGTCGCCCAAATCGTGCGCCCACCGTATACCATGATAACTTGCGTCAGGGTCATTATAGAGCGGGAACTTTTCATTATTTTTCCAGGGGAATTTTCCCGAATCGACAACCACCCCTCCGATACCGGCACCGTGACCGCCCAGCCATTTGGTCAGAGAGTGTACTACAATATCGGCTCCATGCTCGATCGGGCGCAAAAGATATGGTGTGGTAAAGGTCGAATCGATAATAAGAGGAATATTATTTTTATGCGCTATTTCAGCGACCGCGCTGATATCGGTAAAATCCAGTACAGGATTACCGATGCTTTCGATATAAAGTGCTTTTGTTTTTTCGGTTATGGCCTGGGCAAAGTTGTCGGGATTATCAGGTTTAACGAATTTTGCTTTAATTCCAAACTGCGGTAAAATGTTGTCAAACATTGTATATGTACCGCCGTAAAGGTTGTTGGCCGAGACAATCTCGTCACCCGCGCTGCATACATTGATGATTGAGTAAAAAACAGCCGAGGTTCCCGACGCAAGGGCCAGGGCCGCCGCCCCGTTTTCCAATAGAGCCATGCGCTTTTCCAGTACATCCTGCGTGGGATTCATAATCCGGGTATAGATATTGCCCGGCTCCTTAAGTCCGAACAGATTGGCCGCGTGCTCGGTACTTTTAAACACATAGGAGCTGGTTCTGTAGACCGGGACAGCTCTGCTGTAGGTTGCCGCATCGGGTATCTGACCGCCGTGCAGAGCAATGGTTTCCACATTATAATTATTACTCATTTTTTTCTCCTTTGTTGCGTGGATTAATTATTCTCCGCCATCCATACGGACAGATATCTTTCGCCTGTATCAGGCAGAATGGTTACGATGAGTTTGTTTTGGTTTTGCTTTCTGGCGCCGATTTTTAATGCCGCGAAGATCGCCGCGCCGCTTGAGATGCCCGCTAAAATGCCTTCTTCTCTTGCCAGACGCTTTGCCGTTTCAATGGCGGCCGCGCTTTCAACACGGATAATCTCATCAATTAATTTTCTTTCCAGAATATCCGGTATAAAACCGGCGCCTATTCCCTGTATCTTATGAGGCCCCGCTTGTTCTCCTGAGAGAATCGAGGATTCAAACGGCTCAATGGCGATAATTTTTATAGCCGGATTCCGCTGTTTAAGCACCTTGCCTGCTCCGGTAATGGTTCCGCCCGTTCCTATTCCTGCGATAAAAATATCGATCTTTCCGTCCGTGTCCCGCCAGATTTCTTCAGCAGTGGTTTCAGCATGAATGTTCGGATTGGCCGGATTTTGAAACTGCTGGGGGATGAATGTGCTTTTATGTTTTTTTGCCAATTCCTCGGCTTTCTGCACAGCTCCCTTCATGCCGGCTTGGGCAGGTGTCAACACAATCTCAGCCCCCAGAAGGGTGAGCAGTTTGCGCCTCTCAATCGACATGCTTTCGGGCATGGTGAGTATGAGCTTGTATCCGCGCTGAGCGCAGACAAAGGCAAGCGCTATACCTGTATTTCCGCTGGTCGGTTCGATAATGACGGTATCTTTTTTTATGAAGCCTTTTTTTTCCGCATCCATAATCATTGAGACGCCGATTCTGTCTTTGATGCTCGAGCAGGGATTAAAAAATTCAAGTTTGCCTACAATTGTGGCATTAATATCTTCCGCTAATTTATTTATTTTAACCAACGGGGTATTTCCTGTAAGCTCCGTTATATTTTCCGCTATCTTCATGTATTACCTCCTTAAATTTGATATGAAAAATTAGAATTCCTTAATTTTATCTTCTTCTCTTTTAATAGGTCGGCGATCGTAACGGAATGAAAAAACTCAGACACGGTCGCCGATAATTTTTCCCATAAAGATTTGGCCGCGCACAATGGAGTTCGGTTACAGATTTCCGGATGAGCCAGGCACTCAACCGGTTCCAGATCTCCTTCCAGCAGGTTTACGATATCCGCAACAGTGATCTGGGTAGGGGGTTTCAGCAGTTTATATCCTCCATGCGCGCCGCGGCTGGAAATTACTATCCCCGCTCTTTTTAGGGGAATGATGATCATACTTAAATATTTCATTGATATATCCTGGCGCTTGGCAATTTCCGTTAAATTCATCACTTTGTCATTGTTGGCCGCGAGCTCGATTACAAGTCTGATTCCATAGCGCGTTCTTTTGGATAACCTCATCAACCGCTCCTTAATTGCAAGTAATTAACTTGCAATTAAGGTAATAATATGAAAACTAGTATATTATGTCAAGCAGAAACATAAGCGACTTTTAATAATTATGTGTCTGTTGTAAAGTATGTAAAAAATTATATATATAAATATCTATAACTACCTAAAATATTATTAGTAGTAATGAAAAAAAAATAGTATAAAAATAATAATTGAATACATTTTATGTTTACTTTTTTAAAAATAATCTGTAGGCTACCTTAGGGTGATGGATAGCATATCGGAGAGAGCATACAACTACCAGGTGCCAATAATTAATCAATACAAATTACCTAGTGCCTACTCGGGCGGATATAAAGAAAAAAAGTTTATAAAAGTTACTTGATTTTAATCTTCTACCTTTATATAACAGTAGTAGAGGAGGGGGACTATGTTTAATTTAATTATTAAAAGAGATGGCAATAAGGTAAGGTTTATTTCCGAGAAAATATCTAATGCCATCACCAAGGCCGGGGAGGCTACCGGTGAGTTCGATGAGGACGTAGCTAAAAGGCTTACCCTCCGAGTTTTAAATCTAGCCCATGAACTTATTGTTCATCGCCTGCCTACCGTAGAAGAAATCCAGGATATAGTCGAAGAAGTTCTTATTTCATCCCAATATATTAAAACGGCAAAGGCCTATATTATTTATCGTGATCAGCACGCCAAAATCCGTGAGATAGTCTCAAACGCGGATGTGGACCTGATCGATACCTACCTTGACCAGCTTGACTGGCAGGTCAATGAAAACAGCAATATGGCCTATTCATTACAAGGTTTGAACAATTATATTTCCTCCGAAATCAGTAAAATTTATTGGCTTAATAAAATTTATCCGCCTGAAATCAGAAAGGCACACAGCAGCGGTGATTTCCATATGCACGATCTGGGCATCATCTCTGTTTACTGCGTGGGCTGGGATCTGCAGGATCTGCTGCTGCAGGGTTTTAAAGGGGCATCAGGTAAAATAGAGAGTAAACCGGCCAAGCATTTCAGAAGCGCTTTGGGTCAGATTGTAAATTTCTTTTACACCCTGCAGGGGGAAGCCGCGGGCGCGCAGGCGTTTTCCAATTTTGATACGCTGCTCGCTCCCTTTATCCGCTATGACGGATTAAGTCCAAAAGAGGTAAAGCAGGCCCTGCAGGAATTCGTTTTTAATATTAATGTGCCCACCCGTGTGGGATTCCAGACTCCCTTTACCAATATAACCATGGATTTAAAGGTACCCTCAATGTTTAAGGATAAACCGGTAATTATCGGCGGCGAATATAAAGAAGAAACCTACTCCGGTTTTCAGGAGGAAATGAATATTTTAAATCTGGCATTTTTAGAGGTTATGGGTCGGGGTGATGCCAAGGGCAGAGTGTTTACCTTTCCCATTCCCACATACAATATTGTCAAAGATTTTGATTGGGATGATCCCCAATTGGACAGCTTATGGAAAACAACCGCCAAATACGGAATTCCCTATTTCTCAAACTTTGTAAATTCGGATATGTCGCCGGAAGACGCACGCTCAATGTGCTGCAGACTGCGGCTGGATTTAAGAAAACTCGATAAGCGCGGAGGCGGTCTTTTCGGCGCCAATCCCCTCACAGGTTCGATTGGTGTGGTTACTATTAATCTGCCTAGAATAGGGTATTTGTCCAAGGACGAAGATGAATTTATTGCTCGCCTGGATGAGTTAATGGTAATGGCCAAGAAAAGTCTGGAGATCAAACGAAAAGTATTGGAAAAGTTAACCGAGAAAAACCTTTACCCTTATACAAAGTTTTATTTAAGAAATGTGAAAGAGCGGTTTGACGAGTATTGGAAAAATCATTTTTCCACAATCGGTCTGGTTGGGATGAACGAAGCCTGTCTCAATTTATTGGGCACTTCGATTGTTGAAGATACCGGAAAGCAGTTTTCGGCGCGTGTGTTAACCTTTATGCGCAACCGTCTGTTGGAATTTCAGGAAGAAACCGGAGACCACTACAATTTGGAGGCCACACCGGCCGAAGGCACTTCTTACAGATTGGCAAAAATGGATAAAGAGAAGTATAAGAATATTGTCTGCGCCAATTTCGCAGAGCTCGAGCACGGAGCTAAGCCTTTTTATACGAATTCTTCTCAGCTGCCTGTGAATTATACTGACGATATTTTCGAAGCCCTTGATCTGCAGGATGAACTCCAGACAAAATACACCGGTGGGACGGTCCTGCATCTGTTTGTCGGGGAGGAAATCAAGCAGGGTGAAAGCATTAAACGCCTGGTGAAAAAAATATGTGAGAACTATCATCTTCCCTATTTCACGATTTCTCCCACATTCAGCATCTGCACTTCACACGGATATTTGGCCGGTAAACATATAACATGTCCCAAATGCAATAAGCAAACCGAAGTTTATTCACGAATCGTCGGTTATTTGCGGCCGATCCACCAATGGAATGAAGGCAAGGCCGAAGAGTTTAAACTGCGAAAGACTTATAAATTAAAGGCGCTCTAATGCTCATTGGGGCTTTACAAAGATTTTCACTGCTTGATTATCCGGGGAAAATCAGCTGCATCGTATTTACGCAAGGTTGTAATTTTCGCTGCCCGTACTGTCATAATCCTGAGCTTGTGGACTCCAGACTCTTTATGCCCAAGATTATGCCGCAGGTTTTTTTTTCGTTCTTAGAGAAACGAATTAAAAAAATTGACGCGGTTGTCATTACGGGCGGAGAGCCGACCATTCAAAGCGATTTACCGGAATTCATCAGAAAGATAAAAGCGCTGGATTTCCTGGTTAAATTGGACACGAACGGGTCCCGCCCGGAAGTGTTGTCCGCGTTACTGGATAACAAGCTTTTGGATTATATTGCCATGGATATAAAGGCTCCGCTTGATCTTTACGGAAAAATAAGCGGGGTGTACAAGAACGGTTCTCTGAATACTGCAATACGTGAGAGTATAGACCTTATAATTAATTCGGAAGTGGAGCATGAGTTTAGAACAACTATAGTAAAAGATTTGTTATCTAAAGAGCATATCCTCAATATCTCAGGGTTAATACCGGGCGCTAAAAAATACGTGTTGCAAAACTTTGTTCCCTCCAAGACCTTGGATCACAGGTTCATGGATAGTACGACGTTTAGTCAAAGCGACCTTGATGATTTAACGCATAAACTGAAAGCATTGCCTCTTAAATTTGAAATAAGGTAAAGAAGTACGGTGTTTTAGCGGAACTCATATTTTTTTTCATTAAATAGTAAAATACACGTGTTTACCACATCTTTATCGTATTTTACCCCCGTGTTGACAGTTATCTCTTCCAAAGCCTTGTCCAAACCCAATGAAGCCCTATAAGGTCGATGGGAGGCCATTGCTTCCACCACATCAGCAACGGCAAGAATGCGGGCTTCCAAAGTAATTTCATCTCCTTTCATTCCGCGAGGATAACCCGATCCGTCCATTCGTTCATGGTGCTGACGTACAATTTCGGCGATAGGCCAGGGAAAGTCAATATTCTTCAAAATATCATAACCCACTTCCGGATGTTTTTTTATAAGGTTAAACTCTATTTCATTCAAGGCTCCCGGCTTACTCAAGATCTCCGACGGTACTGCAATCTTGCCTATATCATGGATTACACCGGCCAGACGGATGCCGTCAATCTTATCCGGGGTAAGCTTCATTTCTTTGGCAATGGTGCGGGCTAAATCGGCGACACGGCGCTGATGGCCGGCTGTATACGGATCTCTTTTTTCAACGGTAAAAGCCATTGCCTGGATAATTCCCCCCATGGCTTTACGCAGTTTTTCCAGACTTTCAATAGTTTTTTCTTCGGCCTCCAGACGTTTGGTAATATCGCGAATCACAACCACGGAGCCGGTTATCTCGCTCTCATCATCGGCAAGATTTGTCAGGACCGTATCTACGGGGATAATCGTATTATCTTTTGAGATAAGGAGTTGATTGGAACGTGCGATAAACATATCCTGGCTTAAGAGGTCCGATATCATTTCGTCCGTGGTTCCGATATTTTTATCATCAATTACTTTATAGACCTCGAACAGGTCTTTTTCCAGTGCTTCATTGTTTTTCCAGCCCGTGAGCATTTCAGCGATCGGATTTATAAAAGTAATTTTTCCGTCTTTATTTGTTACAATAACCGCGTCGCTTATACTTTTGAGGATGGTGGTGAGCCATTGTTCGCGTTCTACCAGCTTTCTTTCCATCTTAAATTTATAGAGCGCGAGCTGAATTGTGCTGTGTAATTCCGCGTCCTCAAACGGTTTTATAATATATCCGAAGGGTTCGGTTATTTTCGCGCCGTGTAGGGTTTTTTCATCGGCATAGGCAGTAAGGAAAACCACCGGAATATGTATGTTATCCCTGATATACTGGGCCACTTCTATGCCGTTCATGTCTCCTTTGAGCATAATGTCCATTAAAACAAGATCAGGATGGTGTTTTTCCGCTTTTTTTATGGCGTCGTTCCCTGTATATACGATATCTACTACGGAATAACCGAAATTTTTCAGACTCTCTTTGATATCTTTGGCGATAATATGTTCATCTTCTACGATTAATATTTTCTTCTGGTCCATATGAAGACTACCTCTCTTATCCTTGTTCGGAATAAAACCTGATTTTAAATCCCACTCCCTTGCGTCCTATTTTTTCAATATTTCCTTCCAATTGTTCAACCAGTGTTATCACCAACTGCAAGCCGAAGGTCTCGGTATTGTAAAAATCAAAACCTTCAGGAAAGCCGATACCGTTATCTCTTATTTCAAGTATATAATGTATTTTTGAATCTTCCAAATGAATTTTTTCTTTATAAAAGGAAATCTTGATATTACCTCCGGAAGGCTTGGGGAACGCATATTTTAATGCGTTCGTAAGCAGTTCGTTTATAATTAATCCACAGGGAATGGCAAGTGATATACCCAAATAAATATCTTTTGCCTCGATTTTTATTGATATTTTATGTGACTCTATCTTAAGAGCCGATAACAGATGACTTGCCAGCGCTTGAATATATTCTTTAAATGAGATTTTAGCTAAATTTTTTGAGAGATATAAGCGGTTATGCACCAATGCAATAGAATTAATACGGTTTTGAATGGATTTAAAGATATCCATGTGTTCTGCATTCTGCAAATGCCGGACTTTAAAATTAATAAGGCTGGTGACTATTTGTAAATTGTTTTTCACCCTATGATGTATTTCCTTGAGCAGGTATTCTTTCTCTTCCAAAGAAGCCTTTATCCGGTCTGCTTGTTTTTTACCCTCGGTAATGTCCGCGGTACATAAAAGTAAGCCTGTTACTTCTCCGCTTTCGTTGGTAGTATAATCTCTATAACATTGGGTAGTTATGAGATTGCCCTTCCTATTAATATGTTGCTGTTCTGATACTGAAAGTTTTTTTTGATTTTTATTGAACAGTTGACTGAATTTTTGTTTTTCTTTGGCACGTTCGTTCTTGGGTATTATAAGGTCTATGAAATTATTACCGATTATCTCCTTGTATGTATATTTATATGTCGCACAATACGCAGGATTAGCGGCGATATATATTCCTTTATCATTTAGTAGTGCGATACCCAATGGATTAAGCATAAACAGCTGTCTGTAATCATGCTCGAATTTATTTGCTTTTTTTAAACTTGCTAAGGCGTGAGCTTTAGCCTGTTCTTTCTCTTTGCGGAGTATATCAATACGAAAGGCAAGGCCGAAGGACAGTAAGAGCGCTTCTAATATCGAGCCTAGAAGGATACTCTCATCGGTGATAAAAAAGCTGGGCAGTATGGCAAAGTTTCTTAATATGTAACTGACCGCTCCGATAGCTACAATCGACCAGGCGAAAAGATAGAAAAAAGCGGGGGGGTAACTTTTTTTTAAACAAATAATTACCGTAATGAGAATAGTAATAATGACCAGAAGCAGCCCGAAGCTGCTGACCATGGATCGTATAGTAAAGGGCAGGAAGAGGGGAGTAAGAATTATGATAACACCAAAATACATGCCTATACGAAGAGCCTTATCCCAGTTGGGAAGGGTTTTATTGGTAAGCAGGTAATGCCGGCAAAATTGCACGGCCCAAATTAAGACAAAACCTGTGGCAATGGTTTCCAGATTATCCATAAGCCAGGGATGCATATTAAAAAAGTACTCCTGAATAACATCAGCAGCAAAAAGGTGGTAAAAACCAATACTGAAAATATAAAGCACATAGTAAAGGTAACTAATATCTTTTAGGGTAAGGAAAATAAACAGGTTGTAGAGGATCATGGCCGCAATGATGCCCAGATAGATGCCGTAAAAAATCTGTTTGGTTTGATTGGAAAGAAAATATGTCTCTAAACTCCATAGATTAAGGCGAAATATCATCGGATCCTGATTTTCAAAACGGATATAAAAGACTTGAGTGCTTTGAGCAGGAATAGTAATTTTAAAAAGCACATTTCCGTATTTTAAGAAACCGGCCGGATTTTCTACCAGATGACCTGCTTTTTTCTGATTATAGCTGCCCTCCTTATCCGGTAGATACAAGAGGATCTCATCCATATTGAGTATTTCAAGCAGGCAGTTGTTGTCTTGGGTAAGATCGTTTTTAATTGTTATATATACCCAGTAAGCGGAAGCTGTATAGCCGAAACTGGGTGTTGAAGAAGTACTTCGCCTAAATAAACCCTGGTCCTTGGCTTGTTTGACCTCTGAGAAACTCATATTTTTTTGTTTGTCTTCCAATATCATTAAACGTGATCCTAATGAGATGGATTGTTTGTTGGTGTTAAGAACTACAATGGGTTCCGCGCCAAGCCTGTAAACTGAGCAAAAGAGCGAAATTAAGATAAGGAAGCGGAATAAACAACTCCTCCTTTTCCATAGAGGCACGAGAATACTCCTTAGTATATTGTTATTACTTATTATATTATTATGCAGAATGTATAATTTTGCAAAACAATGTTTTTATTATGGTGTTGCTTTTTTAAGCAAAAACAGGTAAAAAATGAGAACTGTTGCCATGAAGGATAAAAAACATCATTTTGAACTTGATTTCTCGGTAAGAGATTATGAGTGTGACCTGCAGGGTATTGTGAATAATGCCGAATATCTTCATTATCTGGAACATACTCGGCATGAGTTTTTAAAGTCCATCGGGCTGGATTTTTTTGCATTGCATAAGCAGGGTATTGATGCGGTAGTAACTCGTCTTGAAATCGATTATAAATTCCCGCTTAAAAGTGGGGATCTTTTTGTAGTGACTCTTGATTTAAAGAAAAAGGGCCGCTTGCGTTATATATTTATCCAGAATATTTATTCCCAGCCGGAGCAGCGAGAAATCCTTTGTGCGCGTGTTATCTGCACTTGCCTTTATAACGGGAGGCCTGTGGTTTCCGAAAAGATAGATCGGGCGGCAGCTCACTTTCTTGCAAATGAATAAACAGAGTAAATTTCGTTTTCTATTTTTAGAACACACTCTATAGTTTTTCCAAGGCTTTTACTCTCTCCGCCAAGGTGGGATGCGAATAGTAGTAGAAACTGTAAAGAGGATGAGGAGTCAGATTGGACAGATTGTCTTTGGAAAGAGAGAGCAGGGCATTTTTAAGATGCATCGCCCCTTTGGTCACCTGTTGCGCGGCATATTTATCTGCCGTGTATTCGTGTTTGCGAGACAGCAGAGAGAAAAGCGGTGTGAGCATGAATGTAAAGGCGCCCGAACACAGACTTAAAAGGATAAGCACGGCATGTAAACTGACACGGGAAAAACCAAAAGCAGTATACAGCGGATGATAATTCAGCAAGAGCTGGATAAGGAAAAAAGCAAGCAATACGCTTAAAATCGAAAGTATAAGCATCTTGATAATGTGTTTCTTCTTTTGATGGCCTATTTCATGGGCTAAAACCGCGGTAATTTCATTTTCCTTGAGAATATTGATCAGCGTATCAAAAAGTACGATGCGTTTTGTTTTACCTATGCCGGTAAAATAGGCATTGCTGTGTTTGGAGCGTTTGCTTCCGTCCATTATAAAGATACCTTTTGATTTATAATGAACTTTTTTCAACAAAGCATTTATTTTTTGTTTTAAGCTTCCGTCTTCGATCGCAGTAAATTTATTGAAAAGAGGAGCGATTACTGCCGGGTAGATAATGGTAATGAATAATTGGAAAAGCGTATAAAAGCCGAAAGCCAACAACCACCACCAGCTTCCTGTAACTTCAAGCAGCCATAACAGTACAAAATAAAGCGGCGCGGCGATAATAACAGTGATGATGAGCGCTTTTAGTCTGTCAAAAAAAAAGAGCGCGGGAGTCATTTTATTAAAACCAAAGCGTTCTTCTATCACAAATTGAGCGTAGAGTGAAAAGGGAAGTGAGAAAAAAGCAAAAACAAGCCCAATACTGAAGAGGAAGAGCAGGCCGTGGAGATATGTGCCAATATTGAGTGAATATAAATAGTCATCCACTATGCCTAAAAAACCGCTTAAAATGAGTAATACCAAAAAAAAAGCTCCTGCGACATCATTAAGTAGAGAGAATTTCCCTTTTGTAATACTGTATTCTACGGATCGGGTATATGATTCTTTGTCGATAATTTTTTTTACAAAGGCTGGTATTTTAGCGGCATGCTCTCTGCTGCTTTTAATATTAAGAAGAATTAACAGAGATTCCCATATAAGTTTAAGAGAAAAGAAACCAAGAAAAAGAATGAGGATAGTATGTGCGTCCATGTCCCGCTCCTGTTCTTATTGAATAATACATAGGTAATAAAATAGAAAAGCAAAGTCAAGCGGAACTGTGTTTTTATGAATTTTTCACTTGAAAATGGCAAAATTAGGGTTATAATAATCACAGTGAAAAAAAAGTATATTCTTCTGCTTATCCTCTTACTTTGCCTCTGTGTGCTTACTGCTGATGTAAAAAACCAGAATATAAGACAAAGCCTGGATAACATCTATGCTCCCGGATCGCAGAGACTTGTCGTAAGCCTGGGTAATTTTACGTATGCCGACGATCAAATGGGTTCTGAATTCTCTAAGTATCTGGAAGACTGCATCAGCGAAATAGTAACCCAATGCCCCCAGTATCAATTATTTGCCAAACATAAGCTGGAAGAAATTCTTGAGACCCAGGCGCTCAATCTTTCCGATTTGTTTGAGGAGCCTTCCGAGACCATTATAGGACAGTTAAAAGGGGTTAATGCCATTTTATCCGGACGGTTCTACAGTCAGGGAAGCGATGTGAAGGTGTTTATAGAGCTGATTGACATAGTAAAGGGAACATATTTCGGGAAAACATCATTTTTATTTCCGGGTGATGAAATAGCACAGGCAGTACTGGTGCGGCCGGACAATTACGATGACGCGGTCGCTGTTGTTGATAAGGTGAAAGAGATAGATAAAGCGAGTCCTGGGGATCTTACCATAAGCGCCTGGCCCAACCGGGGTGAGGGCGGAGTATATTATAATGGTGAAAATCTGGTTATCCATTTCAAAGCAAACCGGGACTGTTATATCAAGATCTATCACATAGATGTACACGGTAAAATGACATTGATCTTTCCCAATACCTATCATCACAATAATTTTATTCACAAGCACAGGGTGTATTCCATCCCCGAAAGTTATTACGGTTTCGCCTTTCAGCTAGGGAGTCCTTACGGCACGGAATTTATAAAAGTGGTTGCGTCGCCGAGTCAGTTTGAGGAGATAGAAGCGGCTTTTGAAGATCTGGGCGATGTGGCCTTTGAAAAAATATACCAGTCTCTCACCACAACACAGAAAAATGAGGGCGTAGCCGAAGAGATGTTCAGCTACACTATTATAGAAAAACCATAAAAAAGGAGGAGCAGTAAATGAAAAAGCTGTTGTTCTGGTCTATCATTGTTTCTATTGCTTTTTCAATTTTATTTATTATAAACGCGGAAACCAATCCGACGCGAAAGGTGGCCCTGGTGATCGGGAACGGGGCATATAAAACAAACAGGCTGAAGAATCCGCCCAACGACGCGGCCGACATAAGCGACAACCTGAAAAAGCTGGGATTTACGGTTACCAAACTGATCGATGCCAATAAACAGAAAATGCAGGAAGCCATCAGGGATTTCGGCAGGGAATTGATGAAAGACTGGAATACCATGGGAATGTTCTACTATGCCGGTCACGGCTGCAATGTTAAAGGAATTAACTATCTGATCCCGGTGGGTTCTGATATAAAGGCGGAGGATGAGGTTGAGTACCAGGCCGTGGATGTGGGATTCGTACTGTCCAAGATGGAAAGTGCCGGCAACAGGGTGAACATCCTTATCCTGGACGCGTGCCGGGACAATCCTTTCAGCAGTTCCCGGTCGGGAAACAGGGGATTGACGGTTGTGGAAGCGCCCAAGGGCTCGCTTATCGTCTATGCCACCGCGCCCGGCTCGGTGGCCGCGGACGGCAAGGGCAGGAACGGTGTGTTTACGGATGCGTTATTGAAAAATCTAAAAGATAATCCGTCCATGGATATCGAACTGTTTATGAGAAACGTGAGAAAGGATGTGATGGCCGAGACGGGAAACGAGCAGGTGCCGTGGACGTCTTCGTCCTTAACCGAAAGCATCGCCTTTAAAGCCAAGCCCGCGGAAAGCAAGCCCGCAACGCCCCCGGAAAAGAAAACAGAAACCACACCTGCTGAGGAGAAAAAGGCCAGCACCATCAAAACCGAGGAAAATCCGCAGTTGAAACAGAAATTCGACTTGCTTTTGGAGTACGGGGGGCATACCTATTATATCTCCAAACAGAGAGAGACATGGCAGGAAGCAAAGAAAATCTGTGAGCAAAACGGCGGTCATCTGGTAACGATTACATCCTCTGAGGAAAATAACGCCATCATTAATGTTATAAAATCTTATAAGCCGAATGCTAATATATGGATTGGATTTACTGATATTGACAGTGAGGGAAGATGGAAATGGGTTACGGGAGAAAGAACTTCATATACCAAATGGGATCAGCATCAGCCTGATAATGGAGGAGGTAATTATCAAGAGGATTGTGCCGCTATCATGGTTATTTTAGAATACTGGGTGAAAAATATATATAGTTGGAATGATGCTCCTGCTAACGATAAGAATTTATTCATTTTAGAGATGGAAGACAGCCAAAATACGACAGTCAGCACCATAAAAACCGAGGAAAATTCGCAGTTGAAAGCACCGTTCGATTTGCTTTTAAAGTACGGAGGGCACACATACTATGTTTCCAAACAGGGTGCAACATGGCATGAAGCAAAGAAAATCTGTGAGCAAAACGGCGGTCATCTGGTTACCATTACCTCGGATGAGGAAAACGAGGCCATTGTTGAGGCGGTAAAAACAAAAAACATAGACAAGGATCTTTGGCTCGGTTACACGGACGAAAACAAGGAAGGCAAATGGATCTGGATTACGGGAGAGGAGTCCTCATTTTCATATTGGGATGAGGGGCAGCCAGACAATTTCAACCGTAGTGAAGACTACGCCATGATCTGGATTGCTACGTTAACTCATTGGAGGAAGTTGCCTTATCATTGGGGTGATTTTCCCGAAGACAGGATGTTTTATTTTATTTTGGAAATAGACGGGATCCAAGATTAAACAGTCAGCACCATAAAACCGAGGAGAAGACATACAATATAATGTGGAGACTGATTTGTTGTTTTCTGCTTAAAGCTAAGAAACCAGATAGCGATAAGTAACTATTGAAATACTCAAAGGGGGAAAAATGCGCAAAACAATAGTGTTAGGACTCTTGCTTTTTGCGGCAGGCGTATGTGCTTTATTTTACGCATGTCCGCAGCCCGAGCAGGCAGGTTCGCGAGCCGAATCGTTATCCGATCAGGACCTTGAGTCGGGAAAGGCCGCACTGACGTATGAAGAAGCGTTGGTTGTATGTGTGTCCGGAGAGGTATTTGTAAAAGGAACGGCGGATTGGGAGTATCTGGAAATCGGCAACATTGTGCATCCGAGTGACAACATCAAGGTGGAAGCCGATTCACTGTGTGAGTTGCAGTTTGGACAGAAAGCTGTGGTAAGAATTCAGGATAATACCGAAATTTGTCTCAAGGATTTTTGGCTGGAACCTGAACAGACAAAGGTGGATATCGATTTGGCTGTGGGATCTGTTTTATGTAAAGTATCCAGGTTGACCGGTACGGAAGCTTTCAAGGTCCATACGCGTACTGCTGTATGCGGCGTGCGCGGAACTGAATTTTCAGTACGCGTGACAGATGTCAAAGAAACCGTCCTTGCCGTGAAGGAAGGCGAGGTGGCAATAGTCCCCGAGAGTGCGGAAGCGGAGAAGATAGAGAAGCAAACTCAGCTTGATAATACAAAGCTAAAAGAGTTGGTCGGGAAAATGGAAGACACGGCCCTGGTTGTAAAGGCGCGTCAGGAGGTGATTGTAAATCAAGAAGCGGCTGAGGAAGCGGATCGGATGGTCAAGGGTATGGTGGAGGAAATAAAAAAGGCGGATCGGGATAAAGAGTTGTCGGATGCAGAGCTGGATACGCTTTCTGATCTGGTTACGGAAACCGCGGGAAAGATTAAGAAGAGCATTAATCAGCCCCGGGAGATCTCGGCGGAAAGAGAGGATGAGCTTAAGGATCTGGATAAGATGGAGATTAAAGAGGTCAGAGCAGGAGTGGAAAAGCCTGATGGAGAAAAGGATGATATCCGGTTGATAAAAATAGTTCCCGTATTGATTAAAATAAAAATCACCGCCGAACCCAAAGACGCGGATATTTATCTGGATGGTATGGCGGTAGGCAAAGGAAGGTTTCAGAAACTATATGAAGAGGGCAAAACCATTCGTTTTACGGTCAGGAAGCCCGGCTTCACGGATAAGAGTATCACGGTGGAAACCGGCAAAGATACTCAAAAGGAATATGCCATTGTGCTGAAGGAGCTTGCGGGCGGGGAAAAGGTGCAGGAGAAAAAGGATACAAAAAAACAGGCCGAAACCGGCGAAGATCCGAATAAAACCGCGGCTTTAACAGATAAGCCTGCGGAGGAGAAGAAACCGGAAACAGCACCGGCGGAGGAGAAGGAGGTCAGTACCACAAAGACCGAGGAAAATCCGCAGTTGAAAGCGTCTTTCGACTTGCTATTGAAGTACGGAGGGCACACATACTATATTTCCAAACAGAGTGCAACATGGTCTGAAGCAAAGAAAATCTGTGAGCAAAACGGCGGTCATCTGGTTACCGTTACCTCGGCTGAGGAAAACCAGGCCATCATTAATGCGTTAAAATCTCATAAAATAGAGGATAATGTCTGGATCGGATATACTGATAAAGGCCATGAAGGAAGCTGGACATGGGTTACCGGAGAAAAATCAGAATTTCAATATTGGCATTTTAGGCAGCCTGATAACTGGCGTGACCTGGAGCATTATGCGTTTTTCCTTATAATGGTCGACGACAATATGACTCAGAAATATCGTTGGAATGATTGTATGGATATGCCTTTTTCATTCATGTTGGAAATAGAGTAACGAATAGTAGATACCATAATTAAAACCAACCTCATGTTATAATCATTGTTTTGAATAGCCATGCATAGATATGGGCTGCGTTTTTAGCAGGTCTAAAAAGCTTTTTCTTGACAGCACAGGTCTTTCATGCTTTAGTTACAGAGAAATACAATTTATGGAGAAAATAGATGGCGCCGGTAAGGGTAATAGCTTGTTTGGACATTAAAGAAGGCAAAGCGGTAAAGGGCGCTCAGTTTTTGAATGTGATCACTGAAACACGTGATCCCGTGGAAGCGGCTGTGACGTTCTGCAGCCAGGGGGCGGACGAACTTGTGTTTCGTGATATTACCGCTACCGTGGAACAGCGCGCTACCCGATTGGAATGGGTGAAGCAGGTCAAAGATGCGATAACCGTTCCTTTTACCGCGGGCGGCGGAATTCATAATATGGAAGATATGGCTGCGTTGTTTGAGCTGGGAGTAGATAAAATATTCATAAACACGGCGGCTGTATTGCACCCTGAGCTTATCCGGCAGGCAGCAAAGAAATACGGTAAAGAAAAAATAATTGTGGCCATAGACGGCAAAGAAAATCCGGCGGGCGGAGCTGCTCTGGAATATGAAGTTGTGATTAAAGGCGGTAATCAAGCCACGGGCCTGGGAATCGTGGAATGGGCCAATGTAGTTGAGGAATTGGGAGCAGGTGAGATCATTCTTACCGCTACTAATAGAGACGGTACAAAACAAGGCTACAATCTCGAAATGACTAAGGTTGTAGCGGAAGCGGTTACCATCCCCGTGATTGCAGCGGGAGGAGCGGGCAAGCTGGAGCATTTTTACGATGCGGCAGCAAATGGTAAAGCCGCCGCGCTCATGGCGGCCAGTGTGTTTCATTTCAAGCTGCACACTCCCAATGAGGTAAAACAGTATCTTAAAGACAAGGGAGTAGAGGTTTTATGAACCGCGCCTGAGAAACTTTACCATATGCTGCTCGCCGCAATACTATAAGACGGATTGTTATGCTGGATAAAATTGAACGCAAACGCCTGGCAATTTTACGAATTCTCAAAGATGCTAATGAAGCTGTAGGCAGCCAGAAGATTACCGAACTGCTTGAAGCATTGAGATATGATATCAGCGAACGCACTGTGCGGTTTCATCTTAAAGCCATGGATAAAGACGGTCTTACCGAGTGTATCGGACGTCAGGGCAGGCGGATTACCGCAAAAGGGCTGATGGAGCTATCCAAGGCGCGGGTTTTTGAAAAGGTCGGTTTCCTGGCGGCTAAAATTGACGAGATGTCCTACAGTATGAACTTTGATTTAAAAAATAAACAGGGCACGGTCGTGGTAAATGTAAGTCTGGTTAAACGGAGTGAGATTAAAGGCGCTATTCTGTATATGACGCGAGTTTTCGAAGCGGGTTACAGTATGGGACAGCTTATCACGCTGATTCAGCCGGGGGAGCAGATCGGTGATATGATCATTCCGAATGATATGGTGGGAGTGGGGACGGTCTGTTCCATTACCTTAAACGGAGTGCTGCTCAAACACGGCATTCCGGTGTATTCCCGGTTTGGCGGTTTACTTGAGATTCAAAACAGCGAACCGCGCAGATTTACCGCTCTGATCAACTATGACGGAACAACTCTGGATCCATTGGAGATATTTATTAAAAGCGGTATGACCGATTATAAAGGTGCGACCTATAACGGAAACGGTCTTATCGGGGCAAGTTTTCGAGAGATACCGGCTTCCAGTAGAGAGAAGGTTATTGAACTGGCCAGAGAGCTTGATCTGGCGGGTTTAGGCGGATTTATGAAGGTAGGATGGCCGGGAGAAGAGTTGCTTAAGATTCCCATTACTGAGGGTCGGGCCGGCGCTATAGTAATCGGCGGTTTAAATCCTGTGGCAATTCTAGAGGAATACGGAATCGAAGTCTATTCACGGGCTCTTTCCGGATTAATCGAGTATAATAACTTATTTCATTACAAAGAATTATCAGAAAAGGTCTCTTCACTCATTTAATATTTCTTTAACGGCAATATTGCCGTTAAAGAAATAGTGCGCAGGCAAAAAGTATGTAAAAATATGTATTTTTTTAACCTTATCTACCTTTTTTCGCATTTTTTCAGAAAATATATTATTATGTTGACAAAAATAAGCAGGAATGTTAAATTATTGTATTCTTATAACGGCAATCAGTTGCCGCTAATAAAAAAATATTATGCTATCTGCTATAGAAGGAGGATATGTAATGGCAATTAAGTCAACCTACATACAAAGTGTTTATGATACCGTTAAAAAAAGGAATCCCGGACAGCTTGAATTCCTGCAGGCTGCAATGGAAGTACTGGAATCACTCGAGCCGGTAATCGAAAAAAATCCTGAATTGCGGGATGCCGGTATTTTGGATAGAATCGTGGAACCGGAACGGCAGATTATTTTCAGAGTACCCTGGATGGATGATAAGGGTAAAGTACATGTAAACCGAGGTTTTCGCATTCAATTCAATTCAGCATTAGGACCTTATAAGGGCGGACTGCGGTTTCACCCTTCGGTAAATATTTCTATTATCAAATTCTTAGGATTTGAACAGATTTTTAAGAACTCTCTTACGGGTTTGATGATGGGAGGGGGCAAAGGCGGTTCGGACTTTGATCCCAAAGGAAAATCCGATGCCGAGGTAATGAGGTTCTGTCAGAGTTTTATGAGTGAACTCTTTCGCCATATAGGTGCGGATACCGATGTACCGGCAGGTGATATCGGAGTTGGCGGGAGAGAAATAGGATATATGTTTGGTCAATGGAAAAAGCTTACCAGACTGTTTAACGGTGTGCTCACCGGCAAGGGTCTTGATTTCGGCGGCTCATTAGTACGAACCGAAGCAACCGGGTACGGCTGTGTTTATTTCTGCAATGAGATGTTGAAAGCACGCAAAAGCTCGTTCGACGGTAAAACCGTAGTTATTTCGGGCTCGGGCAATGTGGCAATTTATGCACACGAAAAAGCAACTCAACTTGGAGCAAAGGTTGTAGCCATGTCTGATTCCAATGGGTATATCTATGACAAAGACGGGGTAAACCTGCAGACTATTAAACGTTTGAAAGAGGTTGAAAGAAAGAGAATTAAAGAGTATGTGAACGAACATAAATCGGCCGAGTACCATGAAGGATGTTTTGATATCTGGAATGTGAAGTGTGATATCGCGTTGCCTAGTGCCACTCAAAATGAGCTGGATAAAAAGGCAGCAGAGGTTCTGGTAAAGAACGGCTGTATTGCGGTAGCGGAAGGCGCTAACATGCCGTGTACACCGGAAGCAGCGGAAATATTTATTAAGAATAAAGTAAGCTTTGGTCCGGGCAAAGCGGCTAATGCCGGTGGTGTGGCCACTTCCGGTCTTGAGATGTCTCAGAATTCACAGCGTCTTGCGTGGAGCTTCGAGGAAGTTGATAAAAAGCTTCATCAGATAATGGTGAATATTCATACCGCAGCAAGCCAGGCAGCTGAAGAGTACGGTACTCCCGGGAACCTGGTAAACGGCGCCAATATTGCCGGTTTCATGAAAGTAGCGCGAGCTATGCTGGCGCATGGTCTGATCTAGAAAAAATATTACGTAAAAAAACAAACAAGGCTCAAGAGAAAATCCTGATAATTCGGGATTTTCTCTTTTTTTCACCCGGTTATGTGAGGGACCGCAGATGTTTCTCTCTCGGTACATTAAATTAATCCGCAGCATTGACACTTGATTACTATAAATTTATGATTGATTGTTATAACGCGCTTATAATCGGAACGCGTTAAGTACACAGGAGTTAAATATGGGAACAAGCTGCGGTATTATCGGCCTTCCCAATGTGGGAAAATCAACGATTTTTAATGCTCTTACCGGAGGTCACGCCCCGATGGCAGAGTATGCGTTTTGCACAATCAATCCCAATCATGGAGTTGTTACAGTTCCTGACCAAAGACTTGAGATTCTTGCTGAGCTTCTTTCCAAAAAAAATCCCATTCCAACTCGCATTGATTTTATGGATGTGGCCGGCCTGATTAAAGGCGCATCTAAGGGCGAGGGACTAGGCAATAAATTTTTAGACAACATACGCACTGTTGATGCGCTTATCCATATTGTGCGCGGATTTCACAATCAGGATGTGGTGCATCCTACCGGCAGAATTAATCCTCTTTCTGATATTGAAATTATAAACACGGAACTCATGCTCGCGGATATGCAGGTTTTGGAAAAAGCGGGAGACAAGACAAGAAAAATGGCAAAGTCGAATGACAAAGAACTCCTCAAGCGTCTTGACCATATTGACCTCCTGCATGAGCATTTAAATCATGGAAAAATGCTTAAGACTATTGAACAAAGTTGGGATACCCAAATTCTATTAAAGGAATTGGGGCTTATCACCCATAAACCGGTACTCTATATTGTGAATACCGATGAAGACAATGTCGACAGTAAAATAATCAACCAGGTAGAGGACTATTCCAGGCAGACCGGTAGTGAATGTCTGTCGATCGCCGGAAAGATCGAAGAGGAAATTTCCGAACTTTCCGCTGCCGAACGTTCCGAGTATCTTAAGGCTATGGGTATTGAACATTCGGGACTGGAGAAGCTTATCCTAAAATCATATAAGCTTTTAAACCTGATAACTTTTTACACTCTCACGACCGATCTGCAGGCCTGGACTATTACGGCAGGGACCAAAGCGCCTCAGGCAGCAGGTGAAATACACACGGATTTTGAAAAAGGATTTATCAGGGCGGAAGTTTTTCACTTTAATGATATTCAAACGCAAGGCTCCGAACATAAAGTGCGTGATTGCGGACTGCTCCGCTCCGAAGGCAAGGAGTATGTGGTAAAAGACGGAGATGTGATTCACTTTCTGTTTAATGTATAATTATGGAGTATGATCTGTGAAAATAAAGAAATATAACATTTTTGTTACGGGCGCCAACCGGGGGCTGGGTCTTTGTTTATGCGAGCGTTTTCTGGAAAAAGGCTGCCGGGTATACGCACTGCTGAGAAAACAAAGCAATGAAATTACAGAGTTAAAGAATAAACATCAGGAAAACCTTTTTATATACACAGCGGATGTAACCGATGAAAAACAGCTGCGAGAAACCTCCGAAAAGATAAAAGCACAAACGGCAGGCATCGATATTCTTATAAACAATGCCGGGATTCATCTTGAACATGCACAACCGGATTTTTCAGAAATCGATTTTTCCGTGTATATACCAACCTTTACTGTAAATGCTCTTGCTCCTTTAATGGTGGTGAAGTATTTGCTTACTCTTGTCAAAAATGGACAAAAAAAATTAATCGTAAACATATCTTCAGAAGCCGGATCGATTGGAAATGCCTGGCGTGAACGTGAATACGCCTACTGCATGTCCAAGGCCGCGTTGAATATGGCGTCCAGAATATTGGACAACAGATTGAAAAAAGAGGGAATCAAGGTGCTGGCCGTGCATCCGGGCTGGTTCAGCTCGGATATGGGCGGAGCCGAAGCCCCTATCACGCCCGAACAGGCGGCCGCCAAAGTGGCGGGCACATTGCTGAAGGATTGGCACAATAAAAAAAGTATTTATATTGATGTAGAAGGTAAAGAAATGCCATGGTAAGTTATAATGTGCTTGTTATGGGCGGGGATGAAACGGGCTATCATGATTTTAAAGTACTTGGTCCGGTTTTTGAAGGCTTTTTAACAGCCGCAGGCTTTTCTATAACCTTATCCGAAGACCCCGATCTGTTTTTACCGGAAAACATAAAAATTTTTGATGTCATCGTCTGCTACATGAATAAAACAAAAATAACCAAGAAACAGGAGCAGGGATTGCTGCAGAGTATAATCGGATCACCGTGGGGAAGCACGGGCAGGCCCAAAGGCTTTGTAGGCATACATATCGCCTGCTGCTCTTTTGAAGAATCTCAAGCGTATCATAAAATGCTGGGCTGCAGACTGCTTGCCCATCCCAAAATGGGCGAGCGGTACAGATTTAAAATAAATAATCCGCGCCATCCTGTTGTGGCGGGCCTGAAAGACTTTTCACTGATTGAGGAATTGTATCTGCTTGAACTGTATCCGCCCTTTGAAACACTGATGACGTGCGATTTTCAAGGTTTCACTCGACCTATAACCTGGATAAAACCGTATGGAATGGGCCGGGTGTTTTACACCAGCCTGGGACACAGTACCGAGCAGCTGACTAATGAGTATTTCCAAAAGATGGTAATTAACGCGGTGAACTGGTCTGCGGCGGAAAGATAAGCTCCTGCCTTATTTCCTCTCCATTGTATATATATGATATTCCTCTTCCGCGTTTATGGTAATTCTTTTATGATAATACAGTCTGCTTCCGTCAGCTGTAAGAGAAGGGGCTTCCACCTTTTCTCCGGATATTGTGATTACTTTTGGTCTGCTGAAGCTTGCTGTTGTATCTGAACGCACGGCCACGCATATTTGAGTTATGCCCGTCCCCTTTTTCGAGCGGGTAAAATAAACCTCTTTTCCATCTGCTGAAACGCACGGTGCGTAAACCAGATAAGCGGGATTGTTCACATTTTTAAAGATTTCAGCGGATAAAGTTGATTTTATAAACACCAAAGCCTGTTTCTCGGCAATGCCCAGCATCGCTTCTTCGGGCCATTGCTGTCCGTCATACCTGGCGTTTACGTAATACAAGTGGTTTCCGTCCCCGCTTATTTCAGCGTCCATAATAATCCAATTCGGTGAGTAAATGTAAAAATCTCCTGTTACCGGCTGGACCAGAGGCACTGTCCCATTGTTAAATGTTCCTGACTGCAGGTTTTCAAATACGGCGGGATAATTCCTTGTTGAAATAAAATAAAAGGTATTGGACGTGTCCATACTTGCCACCGCGTCGAGATGAGAAGGCGTTCCGTTCACGCCGGATATCTTGCCCTGAGAATTGAAATGAGTGGCATCAGCCATGGTTGCATAATATAAACTTGTGTCAACCTCGTCATTCAGACTGTTGAAGAATAGGATGCTGCCGTCTTTCGTAATAAACGGCTCCATGGCGTCAAGATCATATCCATTGATGATGACCTGGGTTTCATTGACGAATTCCGGATATTCTATATGCGGAGCACCATTTATGGGACAGCCGTAGGATATAATAACACAGAGGAACAAAATAATACGACAATATTTATTTTTCATGCCTGAAACCTCAATATAAAGAAATATAACCTGTTTCACAATTGATTTCCAGAAAGCTATATCGGTTTTATATATAAGTGTTGAAACAATTTCCTTGACTATTGTCGTCAAACAGATCTATTATTTTTAAACGAAAGATATGATTTTTACGACTAAAAAATACCGGTTACATGTATTGTACTCTCTTCTGTTCGCATTTTTTATCGCATCATCTGTAATGGGCATAAGCCTGCTGCCTATAATAAGGCTCTATAAATCGAATTTTATGTATATCATGGCGGCGTCTGTCGGCTGCTGTATACTGATGCTGCTGCTTTATTTATTTTTTATAAGAAAATACCGGAAACGAAAAAAAATAATAAAAAATCCCTTTCCCGCAGAAATGGAACATATATTGAACACCCAGGTTTCATATTATTCTTTATTAAATGATGATGAGAAACAGCGGTTTAAACAGGAAGTGCAGATCTTTCTGGGAGAAAAGCGACTTACCGGAATTGAAACCGAGGTGGACGATAAGTGCCGGGTGTTGGTGGCGGCAAGCGCCATAATTCCCACGTTTAGTTACCCGGATTGGGAGTATGATGAGCTGGGTGAAATATTAATATATCCGCATGATTTTGATAAGGATTATGATCTTTCCGCTTCAGGCGCAAATATCCTCGGGTTGGTTACCAGGGGCGGTTCAACCATGGTGCTTTCCAAAACATCACTTTACCATGGTTTCAGCATCGACAGTGATAAGACAAACGTGGGCTTTCATGAATTCGCCCATAAGGTTGACGGTGAAGACGGATATATCGACGGTGTCCCACCTCTGATCACTGACAGGAACGTATTAAGGCAGTGGCTTAACATCATAAAAAAGGAATCACATGAGATTGAAGAGGGAAGATCGGATATCAATCCCTATGCTTTAACAAGCAGGGCGGAGTTCTTTGCCGTGGTAAGCGAATACTTTTTTGAGAATCCCGCGGTAATGGCAAAAGAGCATCCGGAACTCTATGGTATTTTGCAGAAGATTTTTAAACAGGACACTAAAAGCATGTTTCAATCTGTGGTAAAATCCATGTTCAAGCCTTACGGTAAGAAAATAGGACGCAATGCTCCCTGCCCCTGCGGCAGCGGCAAAAAATATAAGAAGTGCTGTCTGGGTAAGAAAAGACAGTAAAACGCCGCTGCCCACATCCATACAATAGGCATCTTCAGTAGCTGCCCATTGCATATATTTTATCTGATATTTTCCAGTAATGTACCGATTTTCTGCTCCTTCTCTGCTATTGAGACTAATGTCTCTGCTATTTTCTGTTCGGGAACTGGAGCTGCTGTTTTTAAATTTTCTAAAAGCTTCACTATCTCATCATAGTATTGGGATGCTTCTAAGAATAAATCCGCAACTTGTTGCAGAGTTTGATTGTCCGGGAAGTTATTCTTTATAAAAAGAGCGTTGTCGCTTCTTGAATAGCTGCCCGCCTTGAACCACAGAGGCAGCAGGTGTTTAAAACCCCATGCGGGGACTGCTTTATTTTTAATATCCCTGGCAAGCGCCTTAACCGCTTTTGCGCCTTCCGCTAAATTGACAATTGCTATTTCGCTTCCTTTTAAAAGTTTCGCGTTACGTCTCCAGACCTCATTAACATTGGTTTTTAGTTCGCTATTTTCGAAAACCATAAAAAAATATTTATTGGATGGAACCTGCTTGTACGTACTTAAACTGTATATTCCGTTTAGCATGGTAGATATCGGAGCTTTTAATCCCTTTTGCCCCTTTTCAAAACGATCCGAAAACCCGGGTTCGTAATAATAGAAGGAATCCTTATCATATCCTACCAGAAGCTCCGCATGGGGAAAGAAGAAATCGTCATCCGTGAACACATTATAATCTATCATGACGAACACGGGATACCCTTCGGATATGAATGTTTTGATGGCTTTTGCGCACAGCTCTTTATCATCAGTGGAATAGAACATGCGTTTTAAACCCATATACTGACTGGCGAACATAATTCCTTTCATGGGATTGGCCAGAGGCATAAAACTGGTAAAGGAATCCTTATAAAAAGCGCCGTAGGTATTGCCCATAAGCCAGTTGTAGTAGGATACGGGTTTTTTTATTCCCTTCCATTCGCCTATCATCTGCAAACATGTCGGATTGCAGTAGGTCTTCTCGCTGGAAATCCAGGTCAGGCCGTCGATGAAATGACTCTCCGGGAACTCATCGATAATGTCTTGGGAAAGTGCTACAGGATCGTATTCCGCCTTGACATAGTCATAGCAGGAAAAAAGCAAGCAGCACATGATGGGTAATATCATTTTAAAAATATTTCTCTTTTTCATAAAATCCTCCCTGTGATTTTGTTGTTTGATGTTAATAATTCATTTATAAGGTAAACAATTTGCTGATCTCCTCCAGATACTGCTTGTACTGCTGCAGCCCATTCTCGGTAATCCGGTAGGAGGTTTTAGGTTTTCTTTTAACAAACTGTTTTTTCATGGTAATAAATGATTTCTCCTCCAATCTCTTTAAATGGATTGAAAGATTGCCGTCAGTAATATCCAGTTCTCTTTTAAAAAAGTTAAAATCGATCTCATCGCCTCCGGCCAGCAAAGCCAGAATCGCCAGTCTGTACTTAGAGTGTATAATCGGATCTATATTCTCTATATTAAGTTTAGACATTCTTTTTTATTCCAAAAAACAGGAGCCCTCCTCCAATGACAATACCTTGGGCCAATGTGGCATAGAAGGGAAAGAGGAGTGTAACGACAGCTGTCAGAAAGAAAAGGATACCTAACAAAAAGCCGGCTTTTGATTCGAATAGGACAGCTGACGAAATCATACTGATACCCAAAATGATAAATGACAGGCCTGGTATGTATTGTGCTTGTAGATCTTGTATAAATATGGCTGTTAAAGAAATAATCGCAATTCCGGCTATGGAGCACATCCAAAGCGCCATTAATATTTTCGTGAACAAGGGGTTTATTTTAAAAGTACGGGCGGTATTCATGCCGCTGATAAAGGAAAAAACAATTCCGACAGGAACCAATAGTATCCATATCAGCGGAATAAAAGCAGCGAGAGAGTAAATAAGCAATAGAAAAGATCCTGTGCCTCCCAATACATTAATAAACCCCCAGACGACGAATATCTTTTTGTAATGAGCAAAAATATCCCTTGAGGTTTTTATCATTTTTTTTAGATAGAGGATGTCTTCTGCAATCCCGTTTAAATTTGATTTATTACTCATATTTTCACCTCTTAAATAAATAAAGTACTTTATCTAATAAAGTAGAATATATATCTTTTTCCTTGTTTTGACAAGTGTTTTTTAAAAATATTTGGTTGGATTTCTTATACTACGCTCTTTATCCATAATACTCATCAGGAATATCGGCGACGCTTGACAGCAGCACGCATGCCGCGGCCCAGCTTAGGTAGTCCTTCCAGATACCGCCGTCGGGAATCCTGTTGGGATCATCCTGAACAGCGTCGGTATGGAAAAATTGTTCCGTGGCCCAGCCCTTTTTACCGAAGCCGAACTGGCCGTCATGTCGATTAAAAGTTCCCAAACCCCAGTTCAAGGTATCTTTAAGCCTGCTTAAGATGTAAGGATCCTTTGTTTGCTGATAGGCGTAATACATCTCTTCCGCGATTAAATTGCCCATCTGATGGATATGCAGATTGTGGCTGGAAGTAATGCTTCCGCCGCAGGAGGACCAGTGCAGGCTTTTAAGCGGCTCGTTTTCAAATCGGGTGTTATAGGCGAATTTCCAGGAAAACTCATAATGCAAGGCATGCAGCAGGTGGTCCAGATATTTCTTTTTTCCGGTGGCCTTATGCAGGGTTGCGAGGCCCGTAACATAAGCCAGGTTTCCCTCTTCATCTACCGCATCGCCCGTGTCCATGGGAGTGCCCCAGAGCTCTCCTTTTTCCAATAATCCGAAATAGAAGCCTTCAGAGTTCTCAGCAACCTTAAGGTATGCGTGATCTCCGGTAATGTCATATGCTTCGGCCAGTGCCGCGAAAAACCAGGCGCTCTGAAAACTGTTGTAGGAAAGGGCAGTACCGTCGTTCGGATCGAAATAAACACCCAATGCTCCATCGTAACGCTGCTGGGCTATGACTTTGGCGAGAATGTTAAGACAGGGTTTAAGCCAGGCGGAATACTCCTTTTGATCCCACCCTGATGCTTGAGCGTATTGATATGATTTCAGGAGATAGCACACAGCCTGGCCGTTTATATAGGAGGAATGGAAGTGAGAGAGTCTTTTTAAGGTGCGGTCATAGAGAGTAACATGATCACTCCACCAGCCGTTTATGCGCCAGGCGTTCTCTTTACGCGACTCATAAAAAAAACCGGAGGATGGATGTATTCCGTTATTAATAAGATTGTTCACAAAATCAAGAATGGTGGATTTCGCCTGCGGAACCCGGCCGGAGGCCCGTAGAAGGGGATAAATGACCTGCATGCCGCCGGTCCAGGACATGTCGCCGGCATTGCACGTATCCGCATGGGAGCCTGAAACAACTGTGGGGAAATATTTATATGCTTTATCGTAAGCATCTTCAACCAGAGCACGGGCTAATACTGAAACCGCTTCCTGTCTTGGAACGTCATTAGCCGGGGGCTGATGAATCTGTTCATAAAACCATTGTACCGCCTTTTCCCATCCGAAAGGTGCGGTACGGGCAGCCAGGTAGAGGCGTCCGTGGGCAGTATATGTTTTTTCTTTGGTAAATGGTATGAAATTCAGAACAGGTTCTTCTGTAACAGGGCTTTGACCGAAGATTTTGCCTTTATACTGTACCGGAAAGTGATGGTATCCCAGTGTAAAACCAATACGGTCGAACACATCAAAATTTCTGGTATCGATGCACAGTCCGTTGTAGTATTCACTTTTATTACCGGAGGTAACCTCTTGAATTTGCACAGCCAGAATAAGCTTGCTCCATTGAGCAATGACCGCGTTATGAGTGGAGCGGTCGGCTCTGGTCCTAAAAACAGGTGTTTTTGGATAACTGATATCACCGCGGTAATTTAATTGAGGCTGCAAACCCTTTGAATTTTTAAGATTATTGCTGCCGTACAAATGTCCGGGAATCATGAAGTAGGGAGTAGTTTCAGCTTGAAAAGCCCATTCCCGGATAAAAATGGCCTTCAGATTTTTTGTAAATTTTGCCGTTACTTTAAAATGAGCTTTTAAAATCGGGGAGCCTTCGCTGATCTGCCATTCCTCGATTAACTCACCGTAATCTCCTCCGGACCAGAAAAAAACAAATCCAGCTTTTCCCCTTTTCAGTGATGTGAGTGTGAATAAAGCTTCTTCATGTTCTGTTAACAGCTTTAATGAAGGAGTTATTTTCTGCTGCGTAAAAATAAGATTTCCGTTGGAGTCTATAAGCGTCTGATATCCTTTTTTAACAGTATTATCTTTCATGAAGGCTTTTTTAAAATTGATTCAGATTTTATTACCTTAACTGCCCTTTGCCGTAACGGCACCCTGCAATATCAGGAATTCCACTATCTCAGCGTGTTTAAAAAATACGGCTATATCAAGCACGGAAAAGCCTTTTCTGCGGCCGGCCTTTATCACGGTATTTACATCCGCGTTATGTTCTACCAGTGCCTTTATCACGGCCAATTCACCATTTTGAGCTGCCCAGTGGAGCGGTCTCCAGCCGTCCTCATCTTCATAATCCACATTAGCACCGTTTTCGGCCAAATATCCCACTATTTCCGGATATCCGTAGGTTGAGGCAAGAGTGAGAGGAGTCCGGCCGCTGGTATCGGCAATATCCACCTCGGCACCGTTTTCTACAAGCACTTTGATTGTTTTAAGCCGTCTGCCTTCGATACAATAATAGAGAGGGGTACAGTTGCTGGCCGCTATAGCATTTATATCCGCACCTGCTGCTAATAACAGGAGAACATTTTCTGTTGTCCCAAATGATGCGGCATCATGCAGCGGAGTTATGTTCCACTGATTGCGGGCCATTACGTCGGCGCCATGTTGTAAAAGAAGTTTTACAATTTGGGGACTGGCTTCGCCTGCGGCCCAATGGAGTGGAGTATCTTTTATTTCATCACCTTTATTTACATCAGCTCCGTTCTGGAGCAGAAAAGTCACAATTTCCACTTTATTGGAAACGC
This sequence comes from Spirochaetales bacterium, assembly GCA_016930675.1. Taxonomy (GTDB): domain Bacteria; phylum Spirochaetota; class Spirochaetia; order SZUA-6; family RPPD01; genus JAFGGG01. Next base: position 61,811 of record JAFGGG010000009.1, on the reverse strand, counting down.
TGGCCGCGTGCAGAGGAGTAACTCCGTTTTTATAATAAAATTCACCGACGGTGTTTACATCCATGCCTCGGGCAATAAGCTCTTTTATCAGGGCAAGATCATCTTGCTCGATTGCTTGAAATAGAGTTTCTATGGATTCGGTATATAAAAAAGAGACTATGATGAAAAATACAAGTAAAAACAATATTCTTCTGCTAATAACCATAGCTATAGCATACAAAAGAATATAAATCTGTCAACTAGTTATATATAATCTCCAAGTCCCTGGCTAAAGTGCATGTTTCTATATTACCATTTTCATAAAATTGAACAACAGTATTTGATTTTATAAGCATTCCATTGGACGTTTCCCAGTCTTCCGCCAAAGTTATCTCCTTGGGGATGCCGTTTTCATAAAATAGCATATCGGATCCTGCTTTTAAGACCATACCGTTTGGGGCGTTCCAATTTCGGGCCAGAGTACATTTTTGGGTATTTAGATTTTGATACCATATAACCTGCGTGCCGCCCTTGATAATTAATCCCCCGGGCCCTTCCCAATCTTGGGTAATTGTATACTCTTTGGGGTTTCCGTTTTCATAAAAACTAAATTCCGTATTGGCTTTCATTATGATGCCGCTGGGAGCTTTCCAATCTTTGGCTAGATAAAAACTTTGCGCGTTTCCGTTATTGAAGAAAAATACTTCCTTGCCCGCTTTCCAGATCATTTTTTCAGAGGACTCCCAGTCCGCAGCCAGGATCATGCTCTTGATTTTACCATCTTCAAAAAATCGTATTTTGGTATTTTCTTTCAATATAATACCGTTGGCTTCTGTCCAGTCTTTGGCCAGGGTACATTCTTTTATTATTCCGTTTTCATAGGCAATAACAGCGGTACCGGCTTTCCATACTGTCCCGTCCGAAGTTTTGTAGTCTTTGGCCAGGACATATTGCTGTACACTGCCAGTATCATAGTATAGGATTTCGTTTTGGCTCTTAATTATTATTTTATCCGTAAGTTTCCAATCAGTGGCAAGAGTATATCTTTTGTTTTTACCGTTTTCATACAACTCATATTCTGTATCAGCTTTTAACTCCAGTCCTGTCGGACTTACCCAGTTTTCAGCTAGAGTTAATTTTTGAATATCACCGTTTTCAAAGAGAAGAATTTCATGATCTGCCTTCAAGACAATCCCGCCGGGTGCTTTCCAATTCTGGGCAGGAGTACATTTTTTTACAGGGCCTTTTTCATACCACACAATTTCCGTGCCTGCTTTTACCTCCATGCCCTCGGATATTTTTTTATTGCGGGCGAGTATACCGCATTTAATCGCGCCATTTTCAAAGAAATCAAGTGAACTGCCGCTTTTAAAAATAAATCCTGCAGATGTCTCCCAGTCTTTAGCCAGTGTAAACTGCTTCAGCGCACCATTTTCATACCAGGTTACCTGGGTGTTCGCTTTAAGAAACATACCTTTGGAATCCGTCCATTCGGAAGCCAAAGTGCACTTTTGCAGGTTTTCATTATCATAAAACATGATTTCAGTACCAGCCTTTATGACCATGCCATTTGGTGTTTCCCAATTGCTTTTAAAAGTACATTGCTTTATCTTGCCGTTTTCATGGATTATGAGTTCTGTCCCGGCTTTAAGAATCCGATTGTCCTCCGTAATTTTAAAATCGTTGGCCAATATAAACCGGTTTGCTACTTGGTTTTTATGATAAACTATTTCTGTATTGGCTTTTGCCTCCATATCATTTGAAAAAATATGGTTTTTTGCTGGAGTAAATGATTTCACTTCTCCGGTCTCATAGAAAGATATGGCGGTTCCGGCTTTCGCCAATGAAATATTTTCTGTTTGAGAATAAAGAAAAGGCATATACAATAATAAAAAACAAAATATGGGTATAAGCAATTTGTAAGTTTTCATGGTTCAAAATATACCTCTTTTTTAAAAAAATTCCAAACCCTATTTGTAGTAAATTTGAGTCTGCATTGATTGAAGAAGAATGGGCTATAAAAAAGTGCCCGGATGAATCCGGAAGGCAAATCATGATGGCTGATGTATTATGATCGCTGACTGTTCGTATAATAATCCTGTCTGGTAAGAGAAAATTGCATCATATCTGTATATCTATCTTTGTATAATACGGCGCCTCGCGCCTTCCCCTCTTCAATGAAACCGCATTTCAGTGCAACCCTTTGTGATGCTTTGTTATTTGGATGTGTTCTTAATTCCAGGCGGTTAACACCGGTGGATCTGAATAGATAACCGATAAAGAGTTTTACCGCTTCCGTCATAATGCCCTTCCCGTGTATCTCTTCATGGAACAACCTGTAGCCGATCTCATAAGAACTGAAATAAGGGATACCCTTAAAATAATTAATATAACCCAGCATTTTATCCTTTTTATCGACAATTAACATACGGCCGAAATTCTCATTCCAATAACCCGTTTCACCATAATTCTTTTTAATCATTGATTCAGGTTCCAGCCCCATATAATAATGATCGCCTCTGTTTTCAATATCATTATAGAGTTTATGATATTCTTCCAGATCCTTTTCCTGGACAAGTCTTATGTTTATATTTTTCCCTTTTATCATTGGATAACTCCTTATAAAGAAATAAGAGATATTATATTTTAATTTCTTGACTTTGGAAACAAATGGTCTTATAAAATTAATCATGAAAACAAAAATATTTATTTGCATTATATTATTCCACATGCTTGCCTCTGCAACATGGTCTTTTGAATTTGAAATAACCGCAACCAGTGCCTTGCAGCCTTCTGCCAAAAACTCATATGAAGCCGCACTCTTGGTTGATAACACATGGGAATCCTGGAGCGAAGGGGTAGCGGGAGACGGCGTAGGCCAGAAAATATTTATTAAGCTAAAAAACCATACCATTACCTTAAATCATTTTTATATCAGAAACGGGTATGGAAATTTGAAATACTATTTAATGAATAACCGTGTTAAAAAGATGAAGGTGAGCGATTCCCATGGCGGTACGAAGATTGTAGAACTGGCGGATACACCGTTTTATCAGATTGTGAAATTGGGTGCCGGATTAAAAGGCTCTGAATTCACTTTTGAGATTTTAGCGGTATACAAGGGTGATAAATGGAGCGACACCTGTATTTCTGAAATAAATTTGGACGGTAAGCTTGAAGGTTTTACTGAATGCAATGCTGCTGTCGAATCAGAAAACGGATCCTCTCCTGTTTATTCCGGTGATATCGACCGGCTGTTTAAAACCTTTTTACAAGACACATTAAAATATGATGTAAAATTACAGGACGGTACTCTTTACAAACTCATGCCGAACGACTGCCACAGTGACAACCCGGATGGTTCTGAATATCGGATATTGGGTTTTTACGGAAACACGATTGAATCAGACTGGAGTACATGCAATACAGGCGGAGGAACCTTCGCGGAGTACTGCAGTCGGTTCCCCGGGAAGAACCAGCAGGTAATCATTGTTCTTAATGTTGAGGAGCCCGATTACGGCGGGAACAGGGTTAATTATTATCTACAGCAGGGAAGCAATTGGCAGAAACAGCAGAAACAGGCTTTTCCCATATTAAAAATTGAGTATTTTTTAGATTTAACACAGATTTCGTATGAAGAGATGAAAACAAAAATTGTTGAATTCCGGAAAGATTTCGAATCATTTGAAAATGACCAGTCGTTCTCATTTCATTTTGTAAATGTTCAAACCCATGCTTCGGAAAAGGTTGATACCATATCTGTTAGTTTGCCTGAATTTATGCGGTATCAAATGGAAAGTGAGTATAATATCACTTTGGATGTGAAGCGGCTGTATCTGGCATGGAATTCTGAGGCGCTTGAGTTTATGCTGCAGGAAGATATTAAAAAATAAATTTCACGGATAAAACATATATTCTCCTATTAATAATCCATTTTTAGCTACTCTCTCAACATTGTAATCGATTGCAGTGTATGTGGAATCGGTTTCATGTTGTAATAACTACCCAAAAAATACTAAATTAAATTTGCAGATATATTAAAAAACAAATTTTTTAAAAATCAATACATAAAAGTATGAAGACTGATGAAAGTTTGTGGTTAGAAAACCAGGTTGATTTTATTTTTACTTGCCGTTGGCAAGGATAATAGTTTTCCAATTATTTAAAGGAGGTATTCATGAATTGGAGAAAAAACTTATATGTTGGTTTCATTAGTTGTGTGGTTCTGTTATTTCTCTTTGGTTGTTCGCTTTCTGAATTTGAAAGCAGCGGGGAAAGTCAGGCAGTGACAAAAACCATCAGTACCGCAAGAAGCGATTCATTGACATCGTTTAACAGCGGCATGTGGCACAAAGCGAACTGGAACAATGGATCGCCGTTCGGATGTGCCTGGAATCCCAATAATATAAACTTTAGCGGAAGCGGAATGGCAATCACCTTGAATAATACGTATTACAATGGCAGATCCTATTCCGGAGGAGAGTACAGGAGTAACGATACGTTTACCTACGGCACATTCTCAGTCAGCATGTCCACATTTACCCAAAGCGGTACGGTGCAGGCGTTTTTCCTCTACACCGGCAGTCCGTGGGATGAAATTGACGTGGAAAAAATAGGTACCAAAGGATGGCAGTACAACTATTACAAGGACGGACGAGGCGGACATGAGTTTATGGGGAATGGTTCGACAACGATTACATGGGCGCCCACCTATATCACCTACGGCGGCAGAACGGTAAACGGCAGCAGTTCCACATTGCCTTCACACGCCATGCAGGTGATGATGAACGTGTGGAACCATGACGGAAGTGTCAACGACTGGCTCGGAAGCTGGTGGTATCCCGGTTCCCGTACCACGACCTACAGAAATTTCAGCTACACACCGCTTAGCGGCGGCGGTGGCGGCGGCACAACCACGGCTCCTAATTTTACATTAAACTCCTGGCAGTGCAGCGCCTCCAGCGGGGTCACGATCTGGAACGGCGGAGTGGGAAGTTTTGATTCCGGTGACTGGATCAGGTTCGATAATGTGAATCTGTCTACCGGATATAATAATTTCAGCGTAGAATACGCGACCACTTTAAACGGCAGCATGGAGGTAAGACTGGACAGCGCGTGGGGAACGCGGATCGGAACTGTCAACTATTCTTCCACCGGAGGCTGGAGTACCTATAAATGGACCGGGTGTGGTATGGATCCGAATGTGGCCAAAGGGACGCACACCATTTACATCAAGAGTACCAACGGGGCCGCGAATCTGGCACGCATCACTTTCAACAATTATTAAACCATACATCACAAAAAAAGGGGGGAGAAGTTCATCTTTTTCCCCCTTTTTTAAGAGGTATTTCATGTTGCTTCGATCATTAACATTTTACCTGCTTGTATTAATGACGCTGGCCGGTATCTTAAACTCCTGTTCCCGTGACGGGACATGGCTCGTAAAATTCAATTATCAGGACAGGGAATATTCGGTCAGGATCAAGGATGTAAGGGAAGACTTATTGCTTACCGCGCGGCGTCATCGCCAGATAACCGAGGATATGGACTGGCACAAGAATTATTTGTTTTCCAAATATCTGTCTGCAGATGTCGCCGTATTGGAAGAGCTGGATAAAGGATTAATGAATACTCCTGATTTCAAAACCGCTTATGATGAACTTTCCAAACAGAACGTGCCGCACGAAACCATTATCAAGCAAATTGCGCTGGAACAGTGCCGCGAGGAATTAAGAAAGAAATTTACTGAAACAATCCTTTCCTCGATAACGGAAAAGGTTTTAAGAGATTATTATGAAAAAAACAAAGCTGCAGCGGTGCGGGAAAAAGACGGCAGAATGATTCAGTTAACATTCCCAGAGGTAAGAGATGAGATTTACGAAGTAGTATGCGAAGAGCACTGGCATGATTTTACCAAGGCCTGGTACGAAGAAATGAAGCTGAAATATAATGTGGTATATAATGAAGCCGGTCTTCATACATTAATGAATATGGAAGTGAACTATATTGCCGAGCATGCCAAAGCCTTGGGTCCGAACATAGCCTTACATAAACCGTCCACCGCTTCTTCTGTGCTGAAAAACGGGTCTGGCAGCGCCATGGCTTTGGACGGTCGGGAAGAAACCGAATGGTCTCCGGCAACGGAAAAAGGTCCTCACTGGATTGCAGTAGATCTGGGCGGGAAAATGCCCGTCGGCAGAGTTGTTCTGGAATGGGGAGAACATTATCCCAGTTCTTTTATTGTGCAGGCGTCTTCTGACGGTAATAACTGGAAGGACGTTTTTACGGTTACGGAAGACACGGGCGGTGTTAATAGTGTGAATGAGGTTTTACTTGAAAATATAAATGAGAGACATATCAGAATATTCATTGCGGGAAACACCAATTTTTCATTAAGAGAGTTTGAAGTTTATAATTGAGTATTCTTATGGGGCTGCTTTGAAAGCGGGCCTTTTTTATATGTTATTATTTTTTTTCATTCTTTTTACTTTATACATCTCGGCGTCCGCTCTGCTTAATAGATCGTCCGGTGAACATGGCTGCGCCGGGTCGTAAAAGGCGGTGCCGATGCTGACAGACAAGCGGTACGACTGCTTTGATTTATTGTTAAAGGCAGTGATTGTCCGGTCTATTCTTTTTAAAAGCAGCTCGCAGGCCTTTTTATCGGCGTCAATGGGAAAAACCGAAAACTCATCTCCGCCGATTCTGGCAATAATGTCGCTTTCGCGGAAACAGCCTTTTAAGATGAGGGCAAAATCTATCAAAGCCTTATCGCCCGTTACATGTCCTAAGCTGTCGTTTATCTCTTTAAGGCCGTCAAAGTCGGCGAACAATAAAAAAAACTTAGTTCCCTTTCTATTCGATAACTTGATCTGACGTTCAAGCATGTCAAAAAAACCGCGTCTGTTATATAAATCCGTAAGCTCATCGTAAAACGATAAACGCTTTAACTTCTCTCTCAAAGCAACGGTCTGGGTTGTATCACGCAATGATACCAGGTACGCTGTTTTGTTTTGCCATGTTATTTTTACGGTTTGAGATTCCACTATGATCGTATCTTTGGCGCTACGCGTGATCTCGATCTCCGCTTTTTCATCAATTGATTTGAGGAAATCCTTTTGCAGACATCCGGTTAATTGAGCGGCTGTTTTCTGAAATATCTGTTCGGCTGTTGGATTAACATATTGAATATGACCCTCATCATCTAAAATCAAAATACCTTCGGCTAACTGTTCAATGAGGTCCCGATATTGCAATTCACTTTCTATAAGCGATAACTGCATCTGCCTCATTTCAGTGATATCGGTCGAGATGATCATGGCTGATTCTATATGGTTTTTTCCTGTACTCAATGGAATGACTCTGGACATCCGCCAGTTGTCCACCCTCGACTGATGTTCGAAAATTGAGGACTCCCCTGAAGTAAACACTTTATGTAATATCTGGTCAAAGCTTTTATGATATGATTTATGGAGGAATTCAACGGCTTTCTTTCCGCAGACATCGTCGTAACCGTATCCGGCGGGTACTTTGTTAATATACTTTATCGTGGCATCGCGATCGATGGTAACGATAATATCGGGAGAGTATTTCATGATAATATCAAGTTTTTCCTCAGGCGTAATGTCGAAAAGACCGTGTTTTAGTACCGCATAACCGATAAAAAAAATACCGAAGAAAAAACCTACCGAGGTTAGCCCCGGTGTCACAATGTGAAATATGGGAAAAATACCGTCAGTAATAGAACCTAACAACAGGGGGAAACAGGATCCGACTATTAAAAAGCCAAGCTGTTTTTTCATTTTTATGCTTTTTGAGCGCCTGTATTTTTGAATACAGATTATAATCGCCAGCAGAGGTAAAATTACTGCCCAGATTGTTGCCAGATAAAAAAGGAATGAGTCGGACCCGGTATATGTCCAGCCCCATATATGTTTTACCACCTTTCCCAGAATATAGTCGGTAGAAATATCTATTATTGAAAAAAACAGAGCGGGAAGATACATTGCAGTTACAATATATAATCTGTATTTTTTTCTGAGATTATCAGTGAACACAAGGACAAGGTGCAGAAGCAGTGCCGCGGAAAACGACCATTGAAAATTCAGTTTGAGCCACAGATAAGCTGTGTCGGCACTATCCGTATACCGTGTGACAAACTCCGTAAATGACCAGTATGCAAATGTCAAAGAGAGAAGAAAAAACAGGATATTTACTTTGCTTTTCGGATTTTTAGAATAGATAAAACCGGACCAAAAAGCAATGGTAATCGAAGTAGTAATGGATATAATTGCATAAACAGACATATACTTTAACTTAAGATAAAGGAAATATAAAAAAGAATAAATATTGAATTGGAGTTTTTTTTATTTTTTGAAAATAATTAATTTAGTTATATCATGCCTTGGATTGCTTTTAAAAACAAGCCCCGACTTATTTGATCGTCGGGGCCGTAGTAACCATTATTATTTAAATATATTCCGTCACATTGTTATATTATTTCATTTCAACATGGCTCCATCCGAAATTGCCTTTGTAATGGATATACCAGTAGCCGTCCGCTGCTGGCGGAATCTGATGTTGGGCTATCCATTTATTTGTGCAATCAACACCATTAATCTCCAGCAGCTCAAGATTCCATGAGTTGACATACTTGCTCCAATCGTTTGGATTTGTAGAGAAATCATCTGTTTTCCAATAGTAGTCCCCCGCACCGTTATAGGTATGAGGAAGCTGGATCTCCGTGTATTGACCCGGAATGGGAGTGGGCGTAGACGTTGGAGTTGGAGTTGGAGTTGGCGTAGGCGTCGGAGTGGGGGTTGGAGTCGATGTCGGAGTAGGAGTTGGTGTTGTTCCTGACGGATATAACTGACTCTGAGGAACTATTTGTTTTTCCTGCCATGGATTGGACCAAAAAAGTTGAACTGAAGCGTCTCCCCAATTTTCATAAAACTCCAGTGTAATCTCGTATTGTCGGCCCATTTCCAGGGTAATGCTGCCAGAAGCCTCGTATTCCGGAGTGGCGGCATGATCCCGCCAGTCATCGATCACAAGCTGATTGTTTATCCACAATCTGGCTCCATCGTCCGTGAGAGTATAAAAGGTATAGGTTTCGTTCATTTGGGCTTCTATTCTGCCTGTCCATCGTACGGAGAATTTATCGGCTTCGATGGCTGAATTCGGCGAACCGCCGCCCCAATTTAAATTGATTGTCGCGTCTGTTCGGGTGAGTACGGAATTGGTAAGATCAATATTGTTAAAGTACTCACCGGTGAGTCCGGTCCCGTTTCCGGGTCCTGAGGAAGGGGGTGGTGTTGGAGTCGGGTAGACAGGGGAAATAAGATTACCATTTACAGCAGCCAGAGCTGCAACCAGACATGCATTATAGTCAATAGCAACCTCGGTTCTTTCATAGTTGTTAATATCGTCCACATAATTGTCACTTGCATCCGGTCCTCCGACCAGAGCACCTGTGAGTTCATATGTGGCAGGGCACGACTTGTCGGGAGAAGCGGCTCTGTGGTGAGGGCAGGTGGGCCAGTTGTTCCCATAACCTATGATATAACTCGAATTTCTGGGATTATCACCCGCGATGTAGCTGATAACATCGATAGAAAAATTTCTGTATCCTGATTTCTTGCTTTCATTTCCCATGGGGTAATCGGACCAGATTTTTGCCAGGAAGGCTTGAGCCGAAGCATAGCGCAGTACTCCCCAATTATCCAGCCAGGGAAGTCCTCCGGGAGTATAGGTAATACCCCCGCCCGGCATCCACCAGTCCAATTGACGTTCAACCTGGGTAATATACTTTTGTTTCCCTGTAATCTGGGCAAGTTTCAGTATCGCCGCGTGTTTGGCGTCATCCCAGCAATGTGTCCAATGAAAGTCGTCCCAATCGGTCTGGGCGATATAGGTTTCAGCTTTGTTTAAATACTGCTCATCATCAGTCGCGAGGTAGATCCAGACGGCCGTCCAGGCAAGCTCGTCGTAAAATCCGCTGTGTGAATCGTAAAAACCGTTGGCCGCAGTGTATCCGGCATCACTTTTAGCGGCTTCGGCAGCTTCAAAAAGCTGGATGGCGCGAGTCAGATCGCCGCTGTTACCGGTAACATAACCGGCCGCAAGAGCCGCCGCTGTTCCGGCCATGACGCAAGAACACTGAGACGACCTGTAGACCGGTCGGTTGCAGGAATCGTTTTCAGGCGGCCCCCAATACCCGTGATCACACCCGGGATCACCGATCTGGTAGATAAAATTTGTGGTACCCAGCTGTTTAAAGTAGTCCATGAAGCGTTTGATTTCCGGACCTGCCCCTATGCCGTACTCATAATCCGCCCAGCAGAGCAGTGTGGCTGAAAAGGCGGCCGGATGACCGAATTTCACATGATCGCCGGCATCATGGTATCCGCCGACCACACTGTCATTCATATGGCAGTTGCTTCTCCAGAATACGGTTTGTCCGCTTCCGCAGTAATTGAAGTGAAAAAATTGAATCGCCATCTCCAAAGCCCCTTGGGCTACTGCACGAGTATTCTCGACAGAAGATTTCTCTTTATCCGGTATTCCGGAGATGGAACAGGCTGTGATAAAAAAGATTGAAAAACAAATCACAGCAGTTAGTTTTAATCCATTGCGCATATTGTTCCTCCTTTTTGTAATTATTTTTTTGCAGCAATCATTTAGCGTATCATGTTGAAGTTTCAAAAATTAATCTTTTGGACTGTAATACATAAACTTTTTGAGTGATTTTTATAGTACTTTAAAGACAGGTTCCGTTATAAATTGTTAGGCTGCTTTTTATTTTTTAAATTTAGGCAGCACGGCGTTGGGCAGTTCAGCCAGGCGCTTGCCCTGATTATAAAGCGTGATGCTTTCAAGAGTAACCCGCGCTATTTCAGACAGGGCTTCACGGGTTAAGAACGCCTGGTGGCTGGTGATAATCACATTATTAAAGGTCATGAGTCTGGCCAGGGTATCGTCGGTAATGATCTTGTCCGACAGATCTTCAAAGAAGTACTCCTCTTCTTCTTCATACACATCCAGACCCGCGGCCCCGATTTTCCCTGATTTCAATCCGTTTATTAAGGCTGTGGTGTCGATAAGAGCACCGCGGCTGGTGTTTACGAGGACCACCCCGGGTTTCATTTTTTGAATTGCGGATTTATTAATAACATGATGAGTTTGCGGAATAAGCGGAGCATGCAGACTGATAATGTCCGAGCGGCTGAACAGCTCGTCAAGCTCCACGTAATGCAGCTCATGAGCCTTGGCGAAATCCTTATCCTGATATTTGTCATAACCCAATACTGTCATACCGAATCCGCGCAGAATGTTTACCAGGCACTTACCGATTTTGCCAATACCTATTACGCCGGCCGTTTTTTGATAAAGATCAAATCCCACAAGTCCGTTTAAGGAGAAATTACCTTCGCGCACACGGTTATACGCTCTGTTGATTTTTCGGTTTAACGCCAGCAGGAGGGCCGCGGCATGCTCAGCCACGGCATTCGGCGAATAGGCGGGCACCCGGGTTAAACTGATTCCCAATTTGTGCGCGCATTCGATATCAACATTATTGTAGCCAGCGCAGCGCATGGCTATAAGCTCAACCTTGTTTCGCTTTAAAAGCTCTAAAACCGGTGCACTTAAGTCATCGTTGACAAAAGCACAGACAACCTGAAAGCCTGAGCTCAGCGATACGGTATTGGTATTTAAACGGGGTTCGAAAAAGTGTAAGGCATACTTTTCTTTATTTAGTTCCCGGAAGATCGATTCAGTATACGGTTTGGTATCGAAAAACGCGACTTTTACCCGCTTGTCCACGTCACCGGTAAGAAGTTTGGCCACGGTATAGGTTTCGGCGCGCAGCTGTCTGCTTAAATAGGCAAGTAGTTTGTTTGAAAGTTCAGTATTCCGGGAAAGGATGTGTTGAAATGTTTCCTTATCCAGCATGAGAAGTTCGGCATTATTCTTGACGCGTAATGTGGCTGAGCGCACGTCTTTATCAAAAATGCTCATAACCCCTGCTACTTCTCCGGGTTTGAGTACCGTAATTTCCACTTCCACACCCTCCGCGCCCATTTTTACCACAGTGATCTCGCCGCTTACGATCACAAACATACGGTCACCTGTTTCACCTTCGCGGCAGATGATATCGCCTTTTTTATAAGTAACCAGCGTCATCTTCTGGGCAATAAGCTCCAGCGATTCCGTATCTAATGATGAAAAGATGTCTACTTTGGAAAGCAATTCGCAAGGTGTGGGTTTTTGTTTCATAGGAGCGCCTCCTATCTTTTAAAATAATATGATTAAAGAGGTATGTGAGTCAACAAATAAAAAACATGGTATCCTGATCTTGAATACGGGGATAAATGGTGTATAATACGTTTTATATGCTGAATGTTATCAAAACCCTGTTTTTTCTTGTTTTTATCTTTTTGATCTCCTGCGCTCCGAGTTATAGAGATCCTGCCGCTTTCAAGATTGAATCCGATAATTCTGAAACATATTATGATGAATCGGAGGAAAACGCGAAAGAGCTTGAATTAAACAAAGCCGGAAAAGATTTATCTTCGTTAGAGGAAAGAACAAAGGAGTGGGAAGGAACAGGATTTAATGCTGAAGGGCCGCCGGGACTGGAAAATCAGAATCCAGCCGCGTTTGCCGCCAATCTTGTTGCGGCCAAACAGGATGCCAGCAACAAGATTTATTCCGGTTACGGTGAGCTTAAAGTTGATGTGGTGGAAGAAGTAAAAAAACAGATTACCAAGATTGCGGAAACAAGCGGCGGTTATGTTGAAGATGTGTATGAGGACTCCATTACCATTAGGGTGCCTGTTGAACGGTTCGGCGAGCTGTTTGGCCAAATTCTCGCTTTGGGAGAACTGGTCCATAAATCAATCGAGACAATAGATGTTACCGAATACTATACGGATTTAAAATCACGGCTGCAAATCAGCATAAAAACACGAAACAGGCTTTACGCCCTGCTGGGCCGCACCCGGGACGTAAAGGAACAGCTTGAAATCTTAAAGGAAATCAAACGGCTTACCGAAGAGATTGAACGTATTACTTTGGAGCTGAAACTGGTTGAGAACCAGATACGCTATTCACGGATTACCATCCGCCTGATTCCCCGGATTACCCAGGCGGCACTGGATCAGAAAAAAATTCCCTTTAGCTGGATCGCCAATCTCAATCCTTTATTCCCTTCGCTTACCAGTCTGGATGGAGCCGTTGAACTGGAACTGGATGACGAGTATGCGGTATTCGAACAGGATGTCATTTACAGAGCGGAGAGTGCGGATGGAGTACGTGTCCGTATCGGAACAACCATAAATTCGCCGAAGGGAGATTCGGCTTTTTGGCAGAGGGCGCTTAATTTTCATTTGAAAAGATTCTATCGGGAAATAGTAGGTTTTTCAGAAGGACCGGTGATGGGAGTGCTTTTAAAAAGCAAGGACAGTAAACCGTTTTATTATCTGGTCGGTACTTTGGTAAAAGGTGATAAAATATTTGTCATAGAGGTATTTTTCTCAGATGAGGTTGTTTACAATCAAAAATATGAAAGTATAAGACGTGCAGTAGAGGATATGGAAATAAAATGATCTTGAAAAAGATAAGTTATGTACTTGTTATTACTTTGTTTTTAACGATTACCACTCTAACCTTTCCGGCGGACGATTATCTGCACCAGCAGTTACAAGCCACTTTGCTTGTTGCCGAACCTGATATTGTGGCTGAGAAAATAACCGGATGGGCGGAACAGGCAGGCGGATATTTTTTGGTAAAATCCAGCACCAGGGTAATAATCCGTTTTCCTTCGCAGAAGATGGATGAGCTGCGTGATTTTCTTAAATCAATAGCTGAAGACGTGGTAACGCTGACCAGTAAGGCCACGGATCTGCGTGAGAACTTTCTGGAAATACAGTCCGGTATCGCAAGCCGGGAAGAGATGCTGCGTTCTACGCTTGTTTTTCTGGACCGTGCCGACATTAAAGGAACACTGGCCATCGAGAAAGAGGTAATTACCCTGTTAAAAGAGGTAGAGGAGCTTAAAGGCAAATTGCGTAAAATATATGTGGACCGGCTGTACGCATTGGCCACTATTAATTTGAATTACTTCCAGCAGAGTATACCGCAGGATATTCCCTCTTCCTTTGATTGGATTAACAGTATCGATTTTTATAAGTTCATTCAGGAGGGCTTTTAGGAGTGTTTTTTAAGAACTCGACATTGAGATACATTACTCTCTTAGGAGCTCTGATTGTCCTGCTTTCGGCGTGTTCGGATTTTAAAATTGAAAAACCCGATGGTTTTGCCAGAGTGGAAATGAGCTATTATGACGCACACGATATACTCTATAAGGCGGTAAGCCCTGAAGGCATCCTGTTTAAAGTCAAAAAAGTAGAAAACTATCCCCCTATGGAGCTTGATTTTTGGGCAAAGGCGCTTTCCAATCAATTACAAAAAGAGGGGTATACATTGATTGGCGAAGAGCAGCGCTTTGAAACAGACAAAAGAGAGGGAGTTTATTTTAAATGGGGTCTTCCTTACGGTAATGCATCCTATATATATCTGACAGCTGTGATTGTTTGTGACAATGAAATCCTCATTATCGAAGTTGCCGGGGAGCAGTCCATTTTTAAGGACTATGAAGACACCATTATTTTAAGTATGCAGAGTATTTCATATAAGTAAAAAACTTGTCTTGAAGTATTGATTTGCCTGTTCCGGATTAATCAATAACAGAAGACAATGTATAGCGCGCGCAGGAATCCCATATACGGGTATCCATATGTTTCTTGCCTCTCATGTAAAGGGCTTGGTTGACATTGTAAAACCTATTGTAATTACTCTTCTTGAGAATCGGATTCTGATACTGATTTAAATAACTTTATGAGATTGTTTTTTACTTCTTTGTCTTTAATATTTCTAAAATAGGCGATGAGTTTCTTTTCTTCAGGCGTTACTTTTAACTGCTGGGTTTTATCTGAAGTATACTGTATTTCAGGTTCTGAGATGTTTTGGGAAATAAGTTTTTCAAGCAGAACATGGGGTGCGGTTTCCAAAGCTTTGGCTATTTCAAGATAGCGCTGAAGGCCTATCTGTGATTCACCCTTTTCATACTTTTGAAGCTGCTGATAGGATATATTAATTTTTTCTGCCAGCTGACTTTGCGTCATACCAAGTTGCCTGCGGAGTTGTTTTATTATCTCGCCTAAATAAACAAGATTCATAATTTTCTATATAGTATTTTTTTCTACTATGAAATCCTAAAAACATCTACCAATTAAAAAATGTGCAAAACTATTGTAAAGCACAACTGATAGTGGTATCCTGATATAAAGTGTAAAAGGAGAAAAAGTAAAATGCAAAAAAGAATACTGGTGGTTGATGACAGCGAAATAATGCGATCGCTTTTAAAAAGACATCTGTTGTTTCCGGTCTGCCAAACAGATACCGCCGATTGCGGAGGCCGGGCATTACAATTGGTTCAAACTAATACCTATGACGTCATTATTACGGACTTTCATATACCGGATATGCAGGAGGCGGAGCTAATAAAAAAGCTGACAAAGCAGTACCCGGAAATTCCCCTTATTGTGATGTCGGGCGGATTGACGGGAAATGAAGACAAGCTTGCCCGCCTTGGCGTGTATAAATTCTTTGAAAAGCCTATTGATGTAAAAGAATTGAAAAAAGCAATCACGAGAATTTTGTATTGCTAAAATTATAATTTCGTATTGACTACTTGTATTATTGTTATTAAACTAAACATGTGTTAAGTATAAGGCGTAATGGAAAAATAGTTAAAAGATTGAAAAAGATACCTGTCTACGACCGGCCGCGTGAAAAACTTATCCAAAGGGGCGCTTCGTGCCTTTCGGATCAGGAGCTGATATCCGTTTTACTAGGCAACGGAATAAAGGGTAAAGATGTATGTGCGGTAGCCGAAGAGATCGCACTAAAAATGCGCAATGACTTTGATACCATAAACCGGATGGATGAATTACAAACCATACAGGGGGTTGGACCGGTAAAAGCTGCTCAGCTAACAGCGGTTTTTGAGTTGGCACGACGATATCTGGTTAAAGATAAACACGCAATCAGTTCACCGCACGACCTCATGCCTTTTGTGGCAGAGTTATGCAGCAAAAAGCAGGAGCATTTTTTGACCGTTACAATTGACGGTGGATCGCGCCTGATAAAAAAGCGGGTTGTGTTTATCGGGACTCTCAATCAAAGTCTGATCCATCCCAGAGAAGTTTTTGTAGACGCCATAACCGACCGTGCCAAAGGCGTGTTTTTGGTTCACAATCATCCGTCCGGAAATTGTAAACCGAGCGTGGAGGATGTTTGCGTTACCCGGCGTCTTGTGGAAGCAGGTGAGATTATCGGTATAGAAGTGATGGATCACATAATTTTAGGTAAAACCGAATATTTCAGTTTTATGGAAAATGCGATCATATAAGCAAACAGAGGCAAGGATACATGTTGTGCATAGCTTAAAAAAAATATTATAATTCGCTTGTTGCATTATGACATGGTTGAATCAATTTACATATAATCCTCTTGAACCTCTCTTGCAGTCTGATGATTATGCTCTTAACTATTTTGCCCAACGTGATCTTATGCGAAAACAAGTAGAACCTATCGATACAATATGGCAGCTGACGGAAGTACAAAAACTGTTTAAAAAACAGCAGTCCGATGGTTCATTCAAATCAACTAATCAAAATCAATATAAATATCCGGATGTTAATTATAGTCTGATAGAGACATGGAAACAGTTTCGTTTTCTCATTCAGAAATATGAGTTTACAAATAAAGTTCCGGCTGTTGAAAAGGCCGCCGAATATTTATTTTCCTGTCAAACAGACGAAGGTGATTTCCGGGGTTTTTTAGCCGGCCAGTACGCCATGTACTATTCCGGTGCCATAATGGGGCTTTTAATTCAGGCCGGTTATCAGAATGATCCCCGAATCGAAAAGGGATTCCAATGGCTACTTAAGATGAGACAGGACGACGGAGGTTGGGTCGGCGCTCCTTTCCAGACACTGTTTTTACCAAGAAAAAAACTGTATAAACTTGTCTCTGAGGTTACGGAACCGCTGCAGGAACATGACCGGACAAAACCGTCATCTCCGCATTGGACCGGGATGGTAATCCGGGCCTTCGCGGCTCATCCTGAATACAGCAAATCGGAAGCGGCCCGGCATGCCGCACATCTATTAAAATCAAAGTTCTTTCAAAAAGACTTCTATACTTCATACCAGCACCCGGATAACTGGGTAAACTTCAATTTTCCCTTTTGGTGGAATAATCTGGTCTCGGCGCTCGATTCTCTTTGGCGATTAGATTTTGCCAAAGACGACAAGGATATTAAAAGAGGATTGGATTGGCTGCTTGAGCATCAGCAGCCCAGCGGTTTATGGAAAAACTCCTATTCCGCAATACATAAAGCAACTGTGACCGAAAAGGCAAAACAGGTTCAGCTATGGATTAGTTTGGCAATTTGCAGGATATTTAAGCGGTTCTGCTAACACCTGACCGTTTTAAACACCTGTAAACTTTCTTTTTTCTCGGCAGGGCTGTTGAAAAAACCGAACCGGTCGCATATTTCCACTCCGAATTCAAGAAAGGCGTTGAATTTTGCCGTTAAAACATTCTTGTCCCACACAATGTCTTTAGCTGTATAATTTTGTCGGGGAAACGGATCCGCTATTTTTTGGATGGTAAAAAATTCTTCCGCAAGCATAGTTGTATAGTGTACATCTTTCAATACTCCGGCACGGGCCAGAAAAATGGGTCCGGCACAAATCGCGGCCAACAGCTTCTCCTGTTTATACAGTATTCTTATAAGCGTAGAGAGCTCCTCACAGTCTTCGTGGCAAAAACCCTCCGGAATAATTAAGCCTTCAACTGCGGGCTGCTCTATAATATTTCTTACGCGAGTTTCCGCTACAAAGCGCAGTCCGGAGCAACTTCTTATGTCGGATCCATCTGTCGATATGGTAGTAATTTGTTTCTGTTTATCACCTGGCCCTTGAGACAGTATATGACAGGCATATGTAACCTCCCAATCCACCATTTCATCATAAATATAGCAGGCAATGATTCCCATAGGTACTCCTCCTTTAAAAGTCAGATAATATGGTTTGATACAGTTGCTTTACCCATGATTCCACATTTTCATAGTCTGTATCATCGGGTTTGCCTTTTGCAGTAACAGCGGTTTTATATGCTTCAGGCCTGTTCTTTTTAAGCCAGCCCAGAACTTCAGGATTTCCTGTTTCTGAGTAATATAATACCGCTGGTTTCACGCTTTTTACTCCTTTACCGCCGGCTGTAACCTTCAGATAAAATAATAATCATGGAAATATTCTAAAAAAGAGAGGATAATCAATAAAATTCGAAGAATTGATAATCCCGAACTTTCCGTATTGGATCTCTCCTCGTTTGTAAGTGATTTTACGGTGATGCGTATTAGAAATGCGGATAAACTTGTCTCACTGTCACTGCCCAATATGTCTTCGATTGGCAGTTTGTCAATATCCTATAACGATCTGTTAACCACAATCTCGCTTCCCCAGTTAACCAAGGCTGGATCATTGCGTATAATGGATAATGCACAATTACTAACTGTTATAACAGGATATATAACAGTAATGGACAATACATTAAGTATTGAGGTAATCAACAAAAATCAATTGAAAATAAGCTGCCAGACGCTATAATGGAGTATAATATGAATATAAAATATAAATTAATGATTGTGCTGGTTGCCTGTTTAAGCTGCCGGCCGCTGTTTTCCACAGGCCCGTCTGATATTTCCGTCAGTATAATTCCCATTGCCCGCAATAGTTCGGGGCAGATATTGTGTAAAACAAGATCTTCGGCAAATCCGATGGGGGCATCCTGGTATATGCCCGTATACTTAAGTCTGTGTGTGGTTTCCGCCGAGGGAATAATCGAGGCTCAAGAACTTGCCAGTTTCATTCCCATTGATTACGAAACTGCCGATGAGATAGCGGATGCACTGAATACGATTTCGGAACTGTTTAAAGGATTAACTATAAATGTGAAAAACGATGTGCTTGTATATTTCATTGAGAAATATAATTTTACTATAGCGATAGATATTGAGAACAGGGAATGTGAGGAGATTGTGCTTAAGCAGAGTGATTATGAAAACGCGCAGATCCTCTCAATAGGAAACCGCAGCTTCCGCAGCCTGCAGGGCCGCAAAATTAAAGTATATTACAGATATGAAAACATGTATTTTGTAATAAACGGCTGGAGCAGTTGGCAAGACACGGAATACAATATTGGTGCGCTGTTTGATGAGAGTAAAGAGTATGATGGCTATTCAATTGACGGCATTCTTATATTAAATAATAAGCAAAGCGGAAGTAACAGATGACGGACCCGATTAAAAAAATAACCGATTATTATGGCGGTTTTAATGAAAAAGACAGGCTGGAAAGTTGTTTTGGGCAAATTGAGTTTGTGCGCTCGCAGCAGATAATAGCACGCTATTTACCTGGAGCACCCTCAGTGATACTGGATGTAGGCGGAGCTGCGGGCAGATATTCCTGCTGGCTCGCGGGTCTTGGGTATGAGGTGCATCTCATTGATCCGGTACCCAAACATCTTGAACAGGCAAAGCAGGCTTCTGTACTTCAAAAGGGTGCTGAGATAGCCAGTTGTAGTTTGGGTGATGCCAGACAACTTCCTTTCAGAGATTCATTTGCCGATGCGCTGCTTTTAATGGGGCCATTATATCATCTAGGAAAGGTTCATGATCGTATCAAGGCATTAAAAGAAGCTTACAGGGTATTAAAAAAGGGCGGAGTGCTTTTTGCGGTCATTATTTCCCGATATGCCTCTGCCATCGACGGCCTGCACTCCGGTTACTATAAAGATCCTGAGTTTAGAGAAATTATGCAGCATGATTTAAAGGATGGTCAGCATCGGAATCCCACCGGAAATGAACTCTACTTCACCGATGCCTATTTTCAGCATCCGCAAGAGCTGCGTTCCGAGATAGAACAGGCCGGTTTTCAGCATGAAGCCACCATTGGTATTGAAGGCATAAGCTACATGATGCGTGATCTTGATGTTAGCTGGAATACCACAGAGTATCGGGAATTTCTATTAGATATAATTCAACGTCTTGAATGTGAACCGACATTGATCGGAGCCAGCCCCCATATTATGGCGGTTGCCTACAAAAACTAATTTAAAAAATATTTCCAATTTTAATTTAAAGCAACTATAATAGATATCAGAAAATGAGCTTTTAAGGATGAAGAAAACAAGTTCTTTAAGAGTCTATACCGATTTCTCTCTCCCTAAAAACAGGATTGTCATTCATCCCAATGACGGTTTTGATTTGGGTCTGACCGATAAAAACAAATCATGTGCCATATATTTAAACGCCCAGGAAAAAAGCGTAATCGACAATGAAGCGTATGTGCACGGCTATCTGGTTTTGGATAATAAATGTCATTCAGGTACGGTGAGTATTAATGAAAAGATCTGGAAAAACATAGGTAAACCTCATAATGCGGTTCTGGCATATAAAGGCAACAGTGTATTCTTCTTTACCAATAAATAAGTGACGTGAGGCAGACCTGCAGGGCGAACAGATTTTTAAGTATCTGCTTTAATTTCGCGGGGAAGCGCAGGAATCTCTTACAATTAATTCGGCCTTGATGATGATCTTTTTTTCTATCTCTTTACCTTCAATATAATCGATTATAGTCCGCACGGCATGAGCTGCAAGCAATGAATAATTTTGACGTATGGTTGTAAGAGGGGGGATGAACTCCGCGGCCATGAAGATATCGTCGAATCCGGTAATACTTACGTCCTCAGGGATCTTTAAACCTTTATGTAAGACAGCTCTCATCGCGCCGATAGCCAGAATATCATTCGTGCAGGCTACCGCTGTGGGGAGTTTTTTCCGGGATAATATTTTATTCATGCACTGCTCTCCGCTTTCTATGGTATATTCCCCGGAAACAATCCAGTCCTCTTGCAGTCCGTAACGATTCTTTTTTAGATTTTCTTTATAGATCCTTACTTTTTCATCGGTGGTCCAGAGGTTTCTTTGCCCTGTAATAAGGCCGATTTTTTTATGTCCGCAGGAAAAAAGATACTTCATAATGCTGTCAAAAGCCATGGCTTCATCTGTATTCACAACAAAACAGTTTTTAAAGCCCACTCCGCCGTTAATAAACACAATGGGAACATGTTTTGACATGAGATCCATCTCAGCGATCATCTCTTTGTCCGGATGAAACTCATTGGCTCTCCCTCCCAGCAGAATGAATCCGTCCACCTGTTTTTTTAAAAAGGTGTTGAGCAGCTTGCTCTCTTTTTGAAAATCATTGCTGGTAATGCCGATTAAGAGGGTATATCCGATGTTATCACAGTACTCCTCCGCTTCATTACAGATTTTCACAAAGAACGGGTTGTTGAGAGACTGTACCAAAAGCCCGATTGTGCGGGACAGTCTGTTGTGCAGAGTTCGTGCGATCTCATTGGGCTCATAATGCTGTTCCTGAATAATTTTTTCTACCCGTTCCCTTGTTTCGGTGCTGACATTGAAATGCTTATTCAAAACACGTGAAACCGTAGCCGCGGAAACACCCGCCCTTCTGGCGATATCGTAAATCGTAATATGATCTTTATGCAGACTCATTAATTCAATGGTATAGTACGGATGTTTTTAATGTCAAGGATTATTGTCAATAAAAATTATTTGTAATATCAAGGAAAAAATATTATGCTATATATGCTTGCGGAGAAACAAAGTAATCAAAGAAAGAAGATGACGGATAGATGTCTCAATCG
Organism: Spirochaetales bacterium; assembly: GCA_016930675.1. Classification (GTDB taxonomy): domain Bacteria; phylum Spirochaetota; class Spirochaetia; order SZUA-6; family RPPD01; genus JAFGGG01. The sequence goes on along the minus strand of JAFGGG010000009.1, from coordinate 39,968 downwards.
AAGCTAGACGGTAAATTACTTTTGCCTCTCTTTCTGTGTGCTTTAATGCTTACTTTTTTTTCATTGATAATTTTAAGTTTTATCACGTTTCTGCAAACAGTATTAATAAAAATGATATTAATTCTGATAAGCACATTAAGCTGGCTGGCCGTGCTGTACTATTATAAAAAGTATTTTACACACACAGAGGACAAGGCCCCGCTTATGGAACAGAAGCTTGAGGAAATAGCCACAGCGCTTTCGGAATTCGGAGCGGGTAATTTGGCCGTATCGGTGGCCCCGTTTTTAAAGCGCCAGTACTCAACAGAAAACAAAGTTCAGGCAGAATTAATTAGCAATATCCTCTCGGAAATCAACTCCATTACCGCGGTTCCTTCAAAGCGGTTGTGCTTTACCGGCAACAACAGCTACCAGGAAGGCCAGATTGTGGGTAAGCACATTGCACAGGCTTTGGACGGTACAGGACAGATCCTTATTATTATCACTATGTTTACGCAGGTAAATCATGTGCTGCGCTGCAAGGGCTGTGTCAATTTCTTAAAAGATCATTTTCCAAACATAAAAGTGCTGGGAATAGTGGAAGGGCAGGGAATAAGATCTGTAGTAAAAGAGTTGATACCGGGCCTGCTTGAACAGTATCCTACAGTTGATCTGATCTATATGACCGACGGGTTTACTCCGTTTGCGGCCTGCCAGGTCTTGGAAAAGGTACAGCAAAAATATAAGGCCAGAATTGTTACCCATGATATTCATGATGAGAATATCGCGAATTTAAAAAAGGGTCTGATTACGATTATAATCGGTCAAAACGCGGTGGCGCAGACCTATAATTCGCTTGTGCATCTGTATAATAAAATAGAAGCGGACTGGAAGCCGGTCAGCCGGAAACTCAACCTGACACCCGTTGTCTGTACCCTGGAAAATTATCGCGAGTATTGGGATGAAAGTAAACAGGCAAGAAAATTGACGGATCATGAATACAGCGAATTCGCGGTTCCGGTTGAACGCAAGTCCAATAAACCGTTAAAATTAGGACTGATTATTCCTGATGATTATAATGTCTTTGCGCTCAATAAGCAGGGGGGTGAAGACGCGGCACGGAAACTTGCTTTCAAAAACGTGAAAGTGGATATTGTGAAAGCATTTAAAGGATATGATATTTTTGGTCAGGTGGAGGTTATCGCGCCTGCTATTCAAAAAATGGTTAAGGAAGGATATCACGGTATCGCCACATGTGTATTTGATCCCAGGATTGTTCCGGAAATTAATAAAGCCGTGGATGCCGGTGTACCGGTAACAACCTACATCGCCGAACCCCTTAATCTTAGGGAACTCATTCTAAATATCGCGGATAACATCGATATTCTTACGAATGAGAGTCAGGATCTGGCGACTGCTGCGGATGAATCCGACAGAGCAAATACTCAGATTACGAGTGCTATAACGAAAATCCAAAGCGGGATTGAATCACAGGAAGATAAGGTAACGGCTACAAACCTTACTCTTGAAGAGCTTAATCAAAGCATCGGCAATATCAATGATGTCATCAAGCGGTTTACGGATTCGATTCTAAATATAACCCAGGAGTCGCAGCAGGGAATGGGTGCTATTACTAAAAGCAATCAATCGGCAGAGACCTTGCAGCAGTCAATAACACGGATAAATGAATCCATTACTAATCTGAATGAAAGGTTTGCTAAAATCAGTACGATTATAAAAACCATCGAAGATTTTGCTGATAATACCAACGTGCTGGCAATAAACGCTTCGATCCAGGCGGCGACGGCCGGAGAGGCGGGTAAGGGTTTCGCGGTAGTTGCTCAGGAGGTGCGGGAGCTGGCCGGACAGTCGGCGGCCGCCGTGGAAAACATCAGGCAGATTATTAATGAGATCCTCAAGAGCATGCAGTATGTAGTGAAAGAATCGAAAAACAATATTGGCGAAGTTGCCAATAATTTAGAGAGAGCATACAAGGCAAAGGACTCTTTTGAAAATATTTCCGCTCTGCTTATGAACAGTAAAGAGGAGATTCAAGCTATCATTCAGGTGATGGAAAAAATTAATGACACTTCGCAGATCGTAAAAAAAACCATGGGTGATGTAAAAAGCTTTAATAAAGATAATGTGTCGAGTATTCAGGAGATAACTTCGTCGATAAAGGAAATTGAAGTTCAAGGTAAAGAGCTTTCGCGGACCGCCGTGGCACTGCTTGACATGGCAAAAAATCAGGATCTGCTTTTAGCACAACTCACCCTGGAAGAAGAAAAAAAAGAATCAGGATAAAACCTTTCATTAGAGCGGTCGGGAACTCTTAACGGAATCACTTGACAGGATTAACATATAGTATAAGTATGGGATTGTATTTCAAGAATCCCTATTACCGCAAATAACCGTCCATAACCTCCGCGGCCCGGCGGCCGTGATAAATAGCGCGCACAATTAAAGAGGCCCCGATATCCGCGTCACCCGCCGCGTACACACCGGGAACGGTTGTTGCGTAATTTCCGTCGGTTTTAATATTACCGCGCTCATCGTATTTTATCCCCAGATCCTCAAGCAGCTTGCTGTGCTTTACATGTAAAAATCCCATGGCAAGAATGACCAGGTCTGTATCAAGTGAAAATTCCGAACCGGTAACTTCCTTCATCTTATACTGTTTGCTGTCCGGATCCTGCTTCCAATCAACCGCAACACAGTGAGCTTTGGCAACCTTTACTCCCCGGCCCGTGAACTGTTTGGTCATCACACTCCACTGACGCTCACAGCCCTCTTCATGCGAGGAAGCGGTGCGCAGGATATTGGGCCAGGCCGGCCATTCGGGATTATAAGGCTTGTGCCATTCACGGGGTTTGGGCAGGATCTCAAACTGATGCACCGAAGCAGCCCCCTGACGGTTCGCGGTACCGATACAGTCCGCGCCCGTATCTCCTCCGCCGATGACCAGTACTTTCTTTCCTTTGGCCGAGATTATCTCGTGTTCCTTAAGTTCGCCTGTAAGATATTTGTTCATTTTGGTCAGGTAATCCATGGCAAAGTAAATGTTTTCCAAACCTCTGCCGGGCACCGAGAGATCTCTGGGTTCCCCCGCTCCCAGGGCCAGGAGAATGGCGTCGTATTTCTGTTTTATGTAGCGGGCGGAAAGGTCGTCACCGATGGTAGCGTTGGTTTCGAATATTACACCTTCCGCTGCCATCTGGGCAAGTCTGCGGTCTATGATTCCTTTTTCCAGTTTAAAATCAGGGATACCGTAACGCAAAATTCCGCCGATTGCGGAGTCCTTTTCAAAAACAACCACGGTATGACCGCAACGGCGCAATGCTTGAGCGGCCGCCAGCCCGGCGGGACCGGAGCCGATCACGGCGATTCGCTTTCCGGTCTCAATAGGAGGCGGCGTGGGCACAACCCAGCCCTGCTCGAAGGCCGTTTCGATTATGGCAAGCTCGATCTGCTTGATGGTAACCGGACTGGAATTAATGGAGAGGGTACAGGATGTTTCACAGGGAGCGGGACAGATCCTGCCGGTGATCTCAGGCAGATTATTGGTCATCTCAAGCCTTTCGTAAGCTTCTCTCCATTTGCCTTTATAGACCAGATCGTTCCATTCAGGAATAAGATTATAGACAGGACAGCCCAGGGCGTGACAGAAGGGAATGCCGCAGTCCATGCAGCGCGCGCCCTGCTTCTTCAGTTCTTTTTCCGGCTGTAAAAAGGTAAATTCCTTATAATCCTTTAACCGGTCTTTCACCGTGCGGTAACTGAAATTTTTACGTTTGAATTCCATAAAACCGGTCGCCCTGCCCATTAGCTAAAACACCTCCTCGGTTACCGACACGACTTCACTTTCTTTGGACTCCTGCTTTTTAAGGCGCTCAAGCGCTCGGCGGTAGTCAATGGGCATGATTTTTACGAACCGCATGACCACTTCGGTCCAGTCCCTTAAAATACGCGCCGCGTATTCACTTTCCGTGTGCTTGACGTGATTTTGAATCAGTTCATGGAGTAAAGCCTGCTCAGCAGCTGTGGTAAGGGGTTCGATATCCACCATTTCCAAATTGCATTTGGTGTCGAACAGCTGATCCTCGTCCAGCACGTAGGCAATCCCGCCGCTCATGCCGGCGGCAAAGTTAATGCCCGTGTTTCCCAATACCACGACAATCCCGCCTGTCATATATTCACAGGCGTGGTCTCCCACGCCCTCCACCACGGCAACAGCGCCGCTGTTGCGGACCGCAAAACGTTCGCCGGCCATGCCATTAATGTAGACCTCTCCGCCGGTGGCGCCGAATAGATTGACATTACCGGTAATTATATTGTTCTGAGGTCTGAAAGTCGAGCCGCGGGGCGGATAAATAATAAGTTTACCGCCGGAAAGACCCTTGCCGAAATAATCGTTGCTGTCGCCCTCCAACTCGAAAGTAATGCCCGGCGCCAGAAAAGCGCCGAAGCTTTGCCCTGCGGAACCGGAAAATTTACAGTAGATGGTATCCGGGGGCAGTCCCTTTGTGCCGTAGCGTTTGGAGATCTCGGAACTCAGTGTAGCACCAACGGTCCTGTTGTTATTGCGGATGGGCGCGAAAAGTTTAATCGGGCTTTGTTTTTCCAGCGCTGGCTTGGATTGAGCTATTAACTCACGGTCTAAAGAAAGACTGAAATCATGTTTTTGCTTTGCCGTGCAATAGAGGGAGCTGCCTTTGGCTGTTTTGGGCTTGTAAAATATCTTGGAAAAATCAAGACCTTTGGCTTTCCAGTGCGCCAGGGCACTGTCTGTTTCCAGGCGTTCCACATGTCCTATCATCTGTTCCATGGTTTTAAACCCCAATTCGGCCATGAGTTCCCGTACCTCATCCGCAACAAACCTCATGAAATTAATCAGATGTTCGGGCTTGCCCTTGAATAGTTTACGCAACTCAGGGTCTTGAGTTGCGACACCCACCGGACAGGTGTTGAGGTGGCATTTGCGCATCATGATACAGCCCAAACTGATTAATGACATGGTACCGAAACCGAACTCTTCCGCGCCCAAAAGCGCGGCGATGATTATGTCTCTGCCGGTTTTCAGCTTGCCGTCGGTCTGTACGCGGATACGGCTGCGCAGTTTATTGAGTACCAGTGTCTGCTGTGTTTCGGCCAGTCCGATCTCCCATGGGATGCCCGCGTGTTTAATCGAAGAGATGGGAGAAGCTCCGGTGCCTCCGTCATGGCCGCTGATTAATACCATATCGGCTTTTCCTTTTGCAACACCCGCGGCTACCGTGCCCACGCCCACCTCGGCAACCAGCTTCACGGAGATACGAGCGGCGGGATTTGCGTTTTTTAAATCATAGATCAGCTGGGCCAGATCTTCTATGGAGTAGATGTCGTGATGCGGCGGGGGCGAGATGAGCATCACGCCGGGAGTTGAATGGCGTACCTTGGCTATAATCTGGTTTACTTTATGACCAGGAAGCTGACCGCCCTCGCCCGGTTTTGCTCCCTGAGCCATTTTTATCTGAAGTTCTTCTGCATGAATTAAATAATTGCTTGTCACTCCGAAGCGCCCCGATGCCACCTGTTTAACTTTGCTCATGGCCAGATCGCCGCCTGCCAGCGGTGTGTAGCGCTCCTCGTCTTCGCCTCCTTCTCCGGAGTTGCTCATGGCCCCCAGGCGGTTCATGGCCACGGCCATTGTTTCATGAGCCTCTTTGCTGATTGAGCCGAACGACATGGCGGATGTGACAAAACGTTTGATAATTGACTCTGCGGGTTCTACCTCGGTTAATGAAACAGGTTTTGCCTTTTTAAATTTAAAAAGACCGCGCAGAGTGCAGAGGTTTTTACTCGCGTCATCTATAAGCCTTGAGTATTTCTTATAAAGAGCATAGTCGTTTTCCCTGACCGCTTTTTGAAGTGTGGTAATGGCTTCCGGAATAAGAATGTGGTTTAAAGAATCGGTGCGGTAATGAATATCGCCTCCGGAGTCCAGGTGCAGCTGCCGGAAACGGTCGGCAGTAAAAGCGAGTCTGTGCCTGGCCAGACATTCTTTGGCGATTGCCTCCAGGTTCACACCTTCAATCCGTGAGGGCGTGCCGGGGAAAAAAGAGTTGATTACCGAGGATGACAAACCGACCGCTTCAAAAATCTGTGCGCCTTTGTAACTTCTTATCGTGGAAACACCCATTTTGGACATAATTTTCAATAAGCCCTTTTTTATGGCCGTGATATAGTTATCAAACGCGGTTTCGGTCTTAATATCCTGCGCCAGATCGTGGTTTTTATTCAAATCCGCGATGATTTCAAAGGCCAAATAGGGATTTATGGCACTGGCACCGAATCCTATCAATGTGGCGAAGTGCATCACATCCCTGGCTTCGCCGGTTTCAACGATAATACCGGCTAAATGCCTTTTGCCTTTTCTGATCAGATGCTGATGCACGGCCGATACGGCCAAGAGCGCGGGCAATGGAATTTTGGTTTCATCCACTCCGCGGTCGCTTAAGATGATAAGCGAATAACCCTGATCCACCCTGTTTTCGGCCTGCTTGCATAGTTGACCCAGTGCTTCCGTAAAGTCTTTATGTCCACTTTGTTGAGTAAAGAGGATGGAAAGTCCGGCGGCTTTAAAGCCGTCGATATCACAGTTGCGCAGTTTAGTCATATCATCATTGGTGAGGATGGGGTGGGGAAGTTTAAGCTGATGGCAATGCAGGGGTGTTTCGTCCATGAGATTGTGCTCTCTGCCGATAAAGCTCATAAGCGACATCACCAGGTTTTCACGATACGGATCAATAGGCGGATTGGTAACTTGAGCGAAAAGCTGTTTGAAATAGTTATAAAGCAGTACCGGTCGTTCGGATAACACTGCCAACGACACGTCATTGCCCATTGAGCTGACGGGTTCCTGCGCGTTAACCGCCATGGGCCCAAGGATCATATTTATTTCTTCCAGAGTGTAGCCGAAAACTTTTTGCCGTGTTTTCAAAGACTCATACTCAATATCGACCGGACCGGGCGCCTGAAATAATCCTTTAAGTTCTATGCGATATTTATCCAGCCAGCGGCGATAGGGTTTTTGGCGGGAGATTGTGGCTTTTGTTTCATTATCGTATATGATTCTTTCCAGAGCCGTATCCACCAGGATCATTTTTCCGGGAGCAAGCCTGCCTTTTTGTAAAATATCTTCAGGCTGAATGTCGAGCACCCCGACCTCCGATGCCAGTACGAACTTACCGCTTTTAGTGACAATATAGCGGGCCGGACGCAGACCGTTGCGGTCCAAAATTGCGCCCACTTTGGTACCGTCGGTAAAGGCAACCGCGGCCGGACCGTCCCACGGTTCCATAATCGCGGCATGGTACTCGTAGAAAGCTCTTTTATCCTGACTGATATGGTACTTTTGGCCGAAGGCTTCGGGAATCATCATCATCATGGAATGTTCCAGGGAACGGCCGCTCTGTGAGAGCAGCTCGAACACATTATCCAGAATTCCGGAATCACTCAGGCTTGTATTGATAATGGGCAGCAGTTTTTTGATATCTGCGCCGAAATAAGCGGATTTAAGAGTTGTCTCCCTGGCCATCATCTTGTTGATATTGCCCCTTAAGGTGTTGATCTCTCCGTTGTGCGCCAGATAACGAAAGGGCTGAGCCAGCGGCCAGGAAGGAAAGGTGTTCGTGCTGTAGCGTTGGTGAATGACCGCCAAAGCACTGATGAAATCCTGATGCTTAAGGTCAAGATAAAAGTCCCGCACCTGCTGCCCCACGAACATGCCTTTGTAACAGACGGTTTTACAGGATAGCGAGGCGATATAGAACTGCTCAAGAGAAAGCCGCAGGGCGAGAGCTTTCTTTTCGATCAGCCTGCGGGTAACATACAATTTACGTTCCAGCTCGCTGTTTTTTAACTCATTAAACACCATAAAAACCTGGGTAATAAAAGGCATGGATTCCAGTGCCATCTCGCCCAAACAGGATGGATCGGTAGGAACGTCTCTGAAACCCAACACCGAACCGCCCTGCTTTTTTACGATCACCCGGATTTCCTGCATTATTTTTTTGCGTTTTTCCAAGGTTCGCGGGAGAAAAAGCATGCCTACGCCGTATTCACCTTCCAGGGGGAGGTTGATCTTTTCCAGGTCCGCCTGACCCGAAAAAAAGAGATGCGGGATCTGGAACAAAACACCCGCGCCGTCACCGGTTTTTTGATCGCCTCCAACGGCACCGCGATGCACAAGATTTTTTAAAACAGTAATGCCGTCTTCAACAATCTGATGAGACTTTTGCCCCTTGATGTTGACAACAAAGCCCACACCGCACGCCGAGTGTTCGAAAGTAGGATCGTATAAGCCCTGCTTTTTCAATTCACGCATCCTTTGTATACATAATTTTCAATCATGTATAATATTCCCACGTTCTTAAAAAAAGGCAATAGTATCATAGTTTTTTATGAGTTTCTATAGGGAAAGGAAATTTATCAATGTCATATAATTTTTAGGTAACACACCGCCTCCTGACCCACGGCGTCGGCGCTTAAAAACAGCTGTGAGTTACCATCAGGCTCGATTACCCTGATTACCGAAGCCCAGGAAGCGGCTCCCGGCAGCATTTCTTTTAGTTTGCTGGGAGTTTTTTCCAGAAACTCTTCGTTAAATACAGACTCATTATTTTCCGGGTGGATGGCCAGATAGAGGATGTCGGTTTCCACAAGGTCGTTGAAAAAATGCGTGCCCAAAGACACGTCGGGAATCAGGCCTTCGTGCATTTTGGCCACTTCGCAGAGTACGGAAACCGTATTGATATCCGAAAAGCTTACGGGCACACCCAGGGCGGGAGTGGTTGTTCCCCAGCGGCCGGGTCCCACCAAAGCGGTTATTTTTTTATCCTGTTCGCTTGATTCTTCCAGGTGGGTAAGCTGCCCTACAATGCGGGCTAATGCATAACACTCCTGCAGTTTAAGGTTGCTGTATTTTTGCGGTACAATGTAGATAATACGGTCGATGGCGGTTGCCAGACTGGTACCGATAATCGGACCCTGTGTTTTGAACACTATTTTATCCAAAGCAATGTCTTTGGGTGCTTTGACCGCGCTCACCTCGCCTTTTACCTGAAAAGGCCGGCACTGTACCAGGTTGATGCGGTATAATTCCGGGGCGATAAAATTGGCCGTAAACTCTATATCCACAGGATATCTATAGGCTTTCTGCAGTGAGGCCAGCATATCCGTCATGTTATTGATGAAATCGGTCTGCTGCAAAAGTTTTTCGAAGTTCAGATAATATGGAAATATATTCTTGAATCCGTGCTCTCTGGCGCGGCGTTCCAGGTCCCGGTCCTGTGATGCGAATATATCCAGCGGAATATCCTGATTGTGGGCAACAACCTTTTCAAAATCGGCGGTGCGCTGTTTGTTGGCGTCAAGATCAAGCACATCCACCCGTTTTTGAGTGTATTTTTTTACATCGTTTGTGTCTACGGCAGGCATTTTGAGGGGCTCGTTCAGTGCGATAAGTCGTGTGTAATCATCATCGGTTCTGTCCACGGCTCTGGTGCCCAGTCCGAACACCAACCGTATCATTCCCGCTTTGGGATCGATATCGTTGCTCCACACATAGGGATTATAGGAAAATCCCACTCCCGCCAGCTGAGGAAAATAAAATGTATCATATCTGGCACCGGATACGCGCATTACCAATAATGCCATCTGTTCATCCCGGTCCAACAGCCCCCGATGGGCTCTATAGGCCAGGGCTTCGTAGGTTAAGGTGCTGGCGTAAACCTGACGCACCGCGTTTATAAATGAATCCAAACGCTCGGCCGGTGTACCCTGATTGGCGCAAAACACGCTCTCATATTTGCCCGAAAACGCGTTCCCGTACGCGTCTTCCAGCAGACTGCTGGAGCGTACGATTAATGGGGATTGACCGAAATAATCCAGCATCTCTCTGAATTGAGCCACTATCTCTTCGGGAAAACTCCCGTTAAGCAGACGTTCACGGACTTCCTCCGAATGGTCTCTAAAGGTTTTTTGTTTTTTCAATTTTCGCCTTAACCACCAGCAGCCGTTTTGGATTAAGTAACTGTAAAACACATCAGATCCGATAAAAAAAGAGTCGTGAGGCTCAAGCAGTTCCGTCCATTTGGGATTCTGCTTTATCAATATAGCACGGGCTAAAAGCATGCCCACGGATTTGCCTCCGATAAGCCCTGTTCCCACCATACGTTTTCCGATGGCCACCAGATCTTGTAAGTCGAAATACCGCTGGGCCAGTTTTAAAAGCTGCGGTTCTCTGGTAACGGCCATGCGCAGCAGCTGGGTGCAGAGGGAGGTTTCTTCACTGCCGCAGGAGGGAGATTCCTTGGCCTTTGCCAACGCTCCCGCTGCTTTGATAAAGGCACGCGTCCAGATATCGAGCGGCTGCATGGTAAAATCCAGCCAGGGCTGGGGAAGAGAGGTCATAATCTCCGCGATAACCGCGCTGTTGGATACCGGGACAAAGTTTTGATTTTTCCATTGATGAAGCATATACATAGTCGGGGAATAGCGCTTATACACCTTCAACGGATGCAGATAAAGCTGCTGCTTGCGGTTGTACACGTCGACAATAACCTGAGCCGTATTATGGATGGCCTTAATGGCAATACTCATATGATGTCCGCGTAAAAGCGCGAAGTAGGTGGCGGTCTCAAAATCGTAGAGGTAGGGGCAGGTGAGCATAAAAAAATTCCCCAGCATACGGTCTGAGTACCAGTCCGCTACCAGATCGGAAAGGCTGTCGAACACATAACAGGCGCCCTTGCCGAATTTTTCGATAACATCAAAAATAGCGGAAATAAAGTTTTCGAATCCGTCATTGGGATTGAGTTCATAGATATGAGCGTTTACGTTTTCAGGCAGCAGCCAGGGGTGATCGGCAAAACGGAAGTAGATAAGCTCCCGTTTCTCCCCCGTGGCCTCAATACAAAAGGGATGAACAAAGGGTATGTAGTCTTCGATGGAATCAACCTGAAAAACAATATTATCTCCGGGGTGCACCCCCTGAAAAACCCGATCCAGCTCTTTAAGTCCTGTACTCATTGAGGTAAAGACTTTTTTCATGGCTTGCTCGCTAAATTCAGCATAAGACAGGTGCCGTATATTGCTTTCATATTATGTCTATGGCAAAAGTCTATAGCTTCCCTGCTTTCGGCGCCCGGCTGCATCCAGATACGGGTGATGCCCTTTTGTGTACACTGTTGGACGATCTCCAGGGTTGCGTGCGGTGGGGTTACAAGGTCAACAACATCCACCGTTTTGGGAATGTCGGTTACGCTTTTATAACAGGGAAGCCCCTCAACTTCCTGCAGTGTCGGATGCAGGGGATACACCTCATAGCCGGCCGCGATAAGATCCTTTAGGATTTTATAGGCGTATTTTGTGTTGTCACGAAACGAACCGGCAACGGCAAAGCTTTTTTGAGCCAGAAATTCCCGTATCAGATCTTCCATAAATACGCATCCTTTTTTAGGTACTATCGGTTACCTGTCAATGTAACGAATATTGTGAAAAGTGTATAGATGAAATATTAGTTTTGGTCCTGTGCCATGAGCTGATGCTTCATAATACAGGCGTGAGATTTCCGGACAGCCCGGCGTAATCCGCACACCTGTTTTTATGCGTTTGACGAGCTTTCTAAGCTTTAAAGTTGTTTTGAGATTACTTTCAAAGCAGGAAATTTAAGATTTTAGCTAATAAAGTTGAAAATTATTGATTTTTGTACCTATAATTATGTATATAGTAATCTTTTTTTGGAAGGAGAGATAAAATGATAAAAAAGATAAGTTTACTTCTCATTATAAGCATTGCTTTGCCGGGGTTGATGTTTGCTCAAGACTCTTCGGATAAATTTATGAAAATACAAGCAGAGGTCGGCTACGGCGGATGGTTATTGGGCATGATGTTTGATACCGGAGGATCCGGATTTTCACCCGGAGGTTTAACCGGCGCCGTGCAATTATATTTCGGAAATGTTGACGGTTTTATGGGTGGTATTGAAGTGGCGTATCTTCCATTATTGTACGGAAGATGGACAGATGGTGGAGATGAGTTTGAAGCCAGTATTGTCTTTCTCGCTGCAAGCGCCAATGCACAAATAAATTACGGATTCGGTTATTCGGAGCTCGGAGTAGGGTACGGAATATATATCGGGTCTACGGAAACAATATCCGGTGGGGATAGTATGGATGTGGCCGGACCTATTTTTGTTAAAATTGCCACCGGATTGAGTTTTGATATTGGTGAGGCAATGGCCATAAACGCGGGTATCTATATGTATATTCCCGTTACCATGCCATTGGACGCACCGGGAACTGATGCTTTAAGTCCGCTTTTATTAATCATGACCGCTGTAAGAGCGGGTGTGAGTTTTGAATTTTAGTAATCCTATACAGACGTATTATGCTTTTAAAAAGGCCGCGGCAATAAAGGCGGCCTTTTTTTATTGGCAAAAGATTAAAGTAAGCTTTCAAACTCATAAAATGTTTTGATCTTTTTATCCTTATTATTATATATGTTATATCTGTCCAAAAGAAGGGTCTGCATGCCCAAAGACCGCGGCACCACGATATCGTTTTGTATATCGTCACCCACAAAGAGAATATATTGGGGCGGTGTTTTACTTTTACGAATCGCTTCCTGATAGATGCTTTTATGCGGTTTACGCCGGCCGAAGTCAATGGAGGCGAGGATAAAATCAAAATAACCGGCAAGACCATGTGCTTTCATCAAGAATTGAATACCGCCTGCCGATTTAAAATTTGATACTAGGCCGAGGTTATACTTATCCGCCAGTCTGGGGAGCATTTGTTTCACATCCTCGTGCACAAAACAGCGTGTGTAGTAAGCCTGCATAAAATTTCGCCAAAGCTGAGCCGCGATCTCCTCAGGGGAGAGGTTTTGCGCGGAAATCCGAGGATTTTTTTTACACATGATTACGAAGCGGTCGGAAAAACTGTCTTCGCGCAAATCAGCATGCCGTAGATTGAGTATATTTCTGGCCTGGTTATAGTGAGCCAAAAACTCATTATAATCAGGCCACAGGTCTTTAACTCCCGAGTTTTCATAAGCCCAAAGAGCATAATCATTACGTGAGGGAACAGGATTCATGTCGATGAGGGTTTCCATACAGTCAAAAAGAATATACTGAATGTCGGGGTTCACTTTTATATTCCAAACTCCATTATATGTAATCGTTCCAATCCCTCTTTTATAAAGAGCAAAGCAAATATTAAAAGCAAAATGCCCAACAGGCGCATTATATAGACATAAGCCTTGCCCGATAAAAAGCTTTTAGAAGTTGCGGTAAGCAGAGCTATGGTGATTTTAGCACCTATAATGCATACATAAAAACCGGTCAGAAAGAGCATCGGTCCTGTCCAGTGCAGTTCCGTCGTTATTATAAGCAGGGGAGCACCCACCGTTATCCAGAACAGATAAGGGTGGGGATTGAGCAGATTGGTGATGATACCCTTGCACAGGGAATGGGGCGCGGCTGCTGCGGTGTCTGCGCTTATCTCTTTTACGCGCATGTTCTCGACACCCAGATACACAATATATCCTGCTCCAATGAATGACAGGATGCCTAGTACAATCTCATAGCGGCTGAACTGCATCAGCACAAACACACAGAGCAGGATGATGGGAGTGTCCGTAAACAAAGGGGAGAGCGCTACTTTGATGCCGTGAGCCCTGCTGTGGGTGAGTGTTTCGCTGATTACCAGGGTCAAAAGCGGTCCGGGGGCGATCCCCGCCGCCAGACCGAACAGCATGCCCTCAGCCAAATACTGTAAACTGTTGGAAGTCATGTTATCTATTATGTATAGAGTGAATGGAGCGTTTGTGCAAGTAAATAAGGTACATAAATAATCCCCCGATTCATACTAAAGTATGATTGAAATAGTTTATAAGTGGCGTTATTGTAGAAGCCAAACACAATAAAAGGAGTAACCTATGCATGAACTATTAGGATTCGGGATCGGATCCGTGCTGTTTCCGATTCTCTCTTATTTTTTGTTTTCGATTGTTCTTATAATCTTTATTTTGATTAAATGGCGCATGGATCATGCTGCAAAAGATAAAGATCCCCAGGTGGGCTTAAAGGTTTTGCTCTATTACTTCAAAACCATCGCCCTGCATGTAATGCTTGCCGGCGTCGTTGCAGCTGCTGTCGGTATTTTCACAGATACTTTGTCTGAAAACTATTCTTTTCCGCTCGCCTTATGTTCGGTCGGAGTGCTTATTTACGCGGCCCATTTGGTTTTAATTATAATATTTACCAATAGATGCAGTTTTCCCACGGTTGCCAGGTATTTTACCGCTTACAATATTTTTATCGTCGGTATTGCTACCATAGTATCCGCGGTTATGAGTATTATTTTTCTGGTAGAGGGAGATTATGATTCTTTAAATACCACAGGCGCGGCTGTGATTGTGTATTCTTTAGCCTGGGCGGCTCAATTGATCATTTTGTTCAACATTCCGTTGTTTAAGAAGCTGGCTAAGAAATAAAGGTTGTTTACGCTTCTCCCTCTTTGAATACCAATGTTTCGTGAACCACGGGCATGAGTTGGCTTATTTGAATATTTTGGGGGCACTTTTCCTCGCATAAGGCGCATTCCGTGCAGGAAACGGCCCGCTCGCTTTCCTGTGTGTGCCAGTTGTAGTGGGCTTTACCGAAAAACAAGTTATCGTAAGCCTTGGCCTGATTGTACAGATCGAAATTACGCGGGATATTCACTCCATTGGGACAGGGCATGCAGTATTCGCACTTGGTACAGGGGATGGGACTAAGATTTTCATACGCTTTAATAACCTGATTTATAACACCAAGCTCCTCTTGACTAATCCGGTTAATATCGGGAGCTGAAGCCAGACGGACATTATGTTTTACCTGTTCCAGGGTACTCATACCACTTAGAGTTGTGGAAACCTCAGGTTTATTCCACAACCAGCGCAGCGCCACGTCAATCGGATCGAATCCTGCGTCCTGCCAAATTTGCCCGAGTTTACCCTGCGGATTGGCAATCGTACCTCCCAAAAGCGGTTCCATTACAACAATGGCCATACCCTTGGCCGCGGCATGTTTTAAACCTTTGGTACCGGCCTGAAACTCCTCATTCAGATAGTTGTACTGGATCTGACAGAAGTCCCAGTTAAAGAAATCAATTATCTGTTTGAACATCGGGTAAGTGCCGTGAAAGGAAAACCCCAGATAACCGATACGGCCGTCCTGAACGGCTTTCTGCGCCCAGCCTAACATGTCGAGTTTTAGGATCTGTTCCCAGCGCGTACTGAACAGACCGTGCAGAAGATAAAATTCAATATGATCGGTTTTTAGGCGTTTAAGCTGTTCATTAAGGTACGTATCGCAGTCGCTTTGCTTTTCTATCAGCCAGCAGGGCAGTTTGGTGGCCAGCTTTACTTTGCTGCGGTACTGTCCCTGCAGGGTTTTGCCTACAAACTTTTCACTCTCTTCTTTATGGTAGGGCCAGGCAGTATCGATATAGTTGACACCGTTGTCTATGGCGTAATACAGCATGCTGCCCGCTTCCTGCTCTTCAATGCTGCCGTTTTTTTCGGGAAAGCGCATGGCCCCGAAACTGAGAGCCGATACTTCAAAATCAAGGTTTCCGAACTTTCTATAATTCACCGCGCACCTCCGTATTGATTCATACTTTTATAAATGTAAAAAAAAAATGAGTAAACGGCTATCAAGTTTTTTATTTTTGTAGATGAAAACTGAAAGATTTAATAGAATATTCGAATTAAGATAAAGAGGACATACAAAATGAAAATAATTGTCATTATCCTATTGTTAACGAGCACTTTTGTTTCTGCGGATTCGATCTTTGATAATTTTTATATAGGAGAGTATGCTTTTTACTTTGATCTGCGGGATTCTGAAAATCCACATTACACGGGTTTTTATTTTGTCAGATTTAAAAATTCAGAGGCAGTTACTTTCTTTGTTAGGACGATAAACTTAAACACATTTCAGGAAACCCGTTATGATATTGAACTTATTGAGAAGGATAGAAAACCAAAGCTTGTGAATATGGATTGTTTGTTGGGCCAAGAAACAAATTATACAAGGCAAACATCTGCGAATGTGCTGAATTTTTTAGTTCTTTATAATGATAATAAAGAAAACATTGAAATAGATAATGTGATAGCGGATTATTGGCCGGAATTCGGCTATACGTTACATTATACTGTAAATACATATGCACCGCTTTTTCGTTTAAAGCACATGATTTTCGAGAAAGAAAAAGAGCCGCGATATTTTCTTGATAGGGGTGGTTATGCCCCTGATTCACCTGATGAGTTTTTAAATATCAAGCCGTTTCATTCGTCTCAGACCAATCGTGGACAGCCATGGAAAGAGATTGTTGAAAAAGAGATGAGACAGATCGAAATTAATGGTGTTATTTTTGAGCTTGATGACAATTGGCAGCAGCACACAACACCGGTTAATCCTTCTTATTGGCTTTCCCTTGCTGTTGAAAGGGATTCGATTATTTTTATTGATCAAAACAATGTTCCTAATATTAATCGAAAAACTTTCTATTTACAGAAGAAGAGCACAGAGATCATTGTGTTTTCTTTTTGCGGATTTGCGGCAATGTATTATAACAATGAAGCGTACTATGATAGGATTCTAAACAGTGTGCACTTGAAAGAATAAAGCTGACTGGAAATCTTTACTGGGCGTAGATTAATCCGTGTTTGAGATAAGGATTGTTATAATAGCATGCTGCGGGATTTTTAGATCAACGCTTTTGTCTCCCAGGTATAATTGAAAAGGAAATATAAGATCACTGCGGTTTAATACTACAAGTGCTATTGAACCGTCGGGATTTTTAAAGGCCGTGGTTTCAAGTTCATCAAGAGTGGAGTCGGCAGCTATGCGTGCGGCACCCGGCCGCACATATTTGCTGAAATGCCCCATGTAATAATAAGAACTTTGATAATGAATCTCTCCGTTTTCTTCATCCACAAGCACAGGCGCGTCGCAATAATTACCCGCATGATTTGGTCCGCCTGCGGTGTTAAGAACCATATTCCAGTCAATCCAGCCCCCTGCTCCGTTATTTAAATCGTTGATAATATTATATGCGTATGTTTCGCCCCTGTCCCACGCGCCCAATTTCACACCGTCTTCGATGCAGGCTTCGGTAAGCAAAAGCGTTTTATCGGGATACGCTTCGTGTGTTTTTAGAACGTTTTCAAATTGATCGCCCGAATACCAATGGAAACCCACTCCCCATATATAACCTGAAGCCTTATTGTCGGAAAGCACTGTTTTTACCCGTTCGTAAAGTAAGTCGCGGTTATGATCCCAGATAATGATCTTGATATGTTTTAATCCGTTTTCCTCTAAACATGGTCCCAAATAGTCGCGCACAAAATCACGCTCCTCTTCAGCCGTATAACGGCAGGAATCCCAAACTTGAGTGGCATCCGGTTCATTTTGTACGGTGACTCCCCAGATGGGAATCCCTTCTCTTTGGTATGCTTTAATATACTTTGAAAAAAACAAAGCCCATGTTTCTCTGTATTCGGGTTTAAGTTTACCGCCATTGTTCATTTGGTTGTTGGTTTTCATCCAGGCGGGAGGGCTCCAGGCAGAAGCCACTATACGGAATTGCGCTTTTTGCGTGGCAAAGGCCGATTTGATAAAGGGGATTAAATATCCTTTATCTCTCTCAATATTGAAGTCGGTTAATTCTGTATCACCAGGCACATCAGCAGAAGAATAGTTACCCAGAGAAAAATCACAGCTGTTAATATGCGTTCTGCATAATGAATAAGCTATTCCCTTGTGCGGATGGAAATAGCTTTCCAGTATCCGCGTCTGTTTTTCTTTATTCAATTTAAGCAGCACGGAAGCGCCGGCTTCGGTAAACGCTCCGCCGAAACCGATAATCTTCTGATATTGAAAATCAGGATTACAGGTTATGCCGGCACCGCTTGTCGATTTTTCCGATTCTTTTTTAAAATAGATATCTTGCTTTTGGCTAAGCAGGTCTCCCGTGTCTTTCGCAGTTTGAATCACTATGGCTTTATTCATAAATCCGTTATACTCCTCTGAATAATTGTTCTCTAAGTTAATTTTATTTAATATTCTTCCCTTTTCAACCCTTAACCGCGCCGGTTGTAATACCTTTTACAATATGACGCTGAAATAACATATAGATAATGATAACCGGAATACATGTTATGACAACAGCAGCTAATATTTTCGACCATTCCACATAGTACTTGCCGCGGAACATAACAGTGGAAAGGATTAACGTATAGTGTTTCGAGTTTGTAAGCATAAGCAGGGGAAGCAGAAAATCATTCCAGATCCAGATAATCTGCAGTATGGCGACCGTGATATTAATCGGCTTTAAAAGGGGAAAGATAATTTTAAAAAAGGTCTGGTGCTCGTTACAACCGTCTATTTTTGCCGCGTCTTCAAGTTCCACGGGAATTGATTTTACAAATCCGTGATATAAAAAGATGGGGAAATTAACTCCTATTCCCACATATACAAACGGAAGTCCCCACACCGAGTTATGTATTTTTAATAGTTTGGCCATATTTACCAGTGAAATCATTATGGAGTGGAAGGGAATGAGCATGGAAGATACAAAAACAAGATAGAGAAAAAAACTCAATTTACTCTTGTTCCGTGATAATTTATAACCCGCCATTGATGCGCAGATTACTATTCCCATCACGCTAAGGCAGGTAATAAAGGCCGTATTAAAAAAAACTCTAAAAAAGTCCATTTCCTCGAGTGCTTCTTTGTAATTATCAAACGCTAATGTGCGAGGAAAGGCGATAACCGATTTCATGATTTGAGCTTGCGGTTTAAATGAGTTCAAAACAGTAATAAAAAGCGGAAATAAAGAAAAAAAGCACACTGCACATAAAAAAATATATATCAGGATCAGCGTTTTATGTTTATTTATGTTATCAAGCAAAGTCTGCGTTCTTTGCCTCATAATTGAATCTCCCTTTTTTTCAAGACTTTTAATTGCACCAGTGTTAAGAAAAGAACCACGAAAAACAAGATAATTGCTTTGGCATTGGCATATCCGTACCTATAGTTTGAGGAAAAAGCCTCCAAATAAATATCCAAAGCCAGGACTCTTGTGCTTTTGCCAGGCCCTCCATTGGTTAATGCGTATACCAGATCAAACTGCTTAAAGGCACCGTTCATGGTTATAAACAGGCACACGGTTATGGCCGGAACGATCATGGGAAGAGTGATATGGATAAACCTTTTAAAAGTATTTGCTCCGTCTATTTTGGACTGTTCGATAATTTCTTTTGGGATATTTTGCAGCGCGGCGAGATAGATAATCATGGTATAACCGATACCGGTCCATAGTGAGACGATCACGATCGACCAGAAAGCCAGAGTAGAATCGCCCAACCACGATTGATCCAGGAACCGTAATGCGTACACGCTTTTGGCAATCGTAGGCAGAACCTGTAAAAAAATGAATGACCAGATAAAAGCACCGATAACAAAACTAATCATGTTGGGCATGAACAATGCTGTTCTAAGCAGGGTTTTTCCCTTTTTTATACGATTAACAAGCAAAGCAAGCAAGAGAGCGATCGTATTTTGAAGAACAACCATAACCACGGCATATTTAAACGTGAAAAAGATGGAATTTCTAAAACCGTAATCGTCCGCAACCGCTTCGATGAAATTTTGAAATCCGACAATATTATATTCAGGATTTAAGCCGTTCCAATCGGTCAGGCTGTAAAAAAAGGTTATGCACATCGGAATGAGCATAATGAGGATAAAAGCAATAAGCGCCGGAGATACAAAGACAAGTAAGGGAATTGTGTGCTTTTTCATGTTCCTTATCATAAGCGTATCCTTAAAAAAAGTCGGGGCTGTCGTATAATTTCACACAGAGTTCACGGAGTCCACGGAGAAAAACATAATTAAATAATATCTTTGTGCCCTCCGTGTGCTCCGTGAGAGGTTTTTCATCTTTGACAACCCCAACTCATAATAAAGGAGGTATTTACCGTTACTTCAGGCTTGATTTCCAAGCCTTATCTAAAGCGTTAATTATATCTGCCTGAGACATATCTTTGAGATAATAACTTTGAAAAACCGCACCGGACTCATCCTTTACCGGTTGAGGAATTTTGGGATCAATGTACCCTTTGCCCTGTTCAACATATGTCATAGCGGTATTTACCCATGGGTAGGTTTCGAACTTATGCACTTTTGCCAATGGATTGAACTTCAGGCTTTCATAAAATGCGCTGGAATCATTTTCATCCAAGATGTAATTAATTAAAGCAAGCGCGACTTCCTTATTTTCTGATTTTGGATTTACGCAGAGACATGTAGAAACGGCGATATTAATCTGAGCGGTTTCAGGATTGTCGTTTAACGGTAAAGGCGCGACACCGAATTCAAAATTTTCATCCTGCTCCAAAAAACCCTGAGCCATCCAGGGGCCTTGAACATACATGGCATATTTACCGGATGCAAATTCCACGTTACCAAGATTGGCATCGATATCAAGTGGCCGTTTATTGCCGTTCGCGTTTACCAGATCCATGATTGTAAAGAATTCCTTGAGATCGGCGAAGGAACCCCGACCTTTATTCATGTTGTCAATAAAATCAGGATATTCCGAGTTTAGAAAACCTCCGACCGTCAGCGGCAGCAAGAGTTGGGGGATCCATTGGTCTTTATAGGCTAATAAAAACGGAATATAACCGGCAGCTTTTATTTTTGCAATATTTTCTTTTAGTTCACTGACGGTTAAAGCGGGTTTGATGTTCAGTTGATTAAAAATCTTTTTGTTATAGACTATTCCCCAGAACAGACTTTCAAGCGGAACCGCGCGTATTTTTCCGTCCACGGTAACTACCGGCTTGATATTATCATACAGCTTGTTTACAAAAGGTTGGGATGATAAATCCTCGGCATACCCCGCTTTTGTGTATTCGGGGAGATCGTTCATGGCGTGACAGGAATAAATATCGATGCCTTCTTCTGAAGCAAAGCGTGTTCTCAATAATTGCCCTGCGTTTGTATCGGGCATTTCCAGATTATATGTTACTTCCACACCTTTTTCTTTTTTGTATTTTTCCGCAAACCGATCAAGATATGCCGTATACTGCTTCCTGAATCGCGGTTGGTCGATAAAAACCTTCAACTCCACCTGTTTTGGGCCGGCAGGCCCTCCTTCGCAACTTGTTAGTAACGAAAAAAACAGGAGAGTTGTTGTAAAAACTAGTAACAATTTTTTCATTGTCAATTCCTCCTTATATTTTTTATTAAAGAAGCCGGTTATATTTATCATGCGCACTTCTTTAATTTTTTTTAATTGCTGTATTGTGGAAAATAGCGATTCACCTGTCTACTGGATATTTTTGTCTTTTACTGTAAATTTTTATGAGATAGTTTCATCCTGTTTGTTATTTTACACATGCAGTAAGGGATGTTTGTGCTTTATTTTTTTCTATACATACCCGGCGTGCACCCGGTTGCTTTTTTAAAAATCTTATAGAAATAGTCGGCATCATGGTACCCCACTGAACGGGCGATCTCGCTGATTTTTAAACCCGTAGTTTTTAAGAATGAACAGGCCTTTTCTATCCGCAATGAAGTAAGATATTGTAGGAATCCTTTTCCCATAATCTGTTTGAAAATCCTGGAGAAGTAGGTGGCCGACATGAATGCCTTATTTGCTCCGTCATTTAGGGTAATGTCCGTATTATATCTTTCCAGCATGAAATCCACAGCCCGCTGTATGCGCAGATCAGCACATCGTTCCTGGTGATCAGCCCCGGTTAATGCTTCGGTTTCATTGAATAACACATAATGTTGGTTATGGTCCAGGGTTTTTAAATTCATTGCCAAGTGTTTCATTTTATCCGAAAGCAATGCATTTTTTATCGCGCTGCTTAATATCATCCTCAAATCCTCATAGGGATTAGGCGCCCAGCCGATAAAATTATACAGCATAAAGCCAAGCTGTTCTTCACCGTAAAACAGCGAGCTTACAATCATGGTATGTCTCGCATGTACATCAATGAGATTTCTTTTTGGCACAAGACAGTGGGAAGTGAAAAGAGAGTCGCTGTCCTTGATGTGCAGTCGGCATCCGTTTTTATAGGCAAGCAGTAAGCGAGCGTTGTTAAGCGGGTGGTTGGGATTAACAAAAAGAGAAAGGTAGCAGTCTTTAATACCGATATCGCTTAAACTGTTGAAAATGCAGTCCATCTGCAGGTGTAGTTCCAAAACAGTATGTAACTCTTCATAGAGTTCCCTTAATTTTACTTCCACGTCGGAATTTTGGATTTTCTGATCCATTTCCCATTCCAGAAACAGATTTTCCAGCATTTCCTCGGTTTTGGTATTAAGATTGGATAAATAGGAAGAATTTCTATATTTATATATCAAGGGGAACAGATGCTCTCTTAAGATATGATAAATCCTATGAATTATGCTGAAACTGTACTGCTGCCGGCGGATCGATTTGAGCAGTTCCCGCCAGGTTTGAAGGAAATATCCGGAATCAGTTAATATTGCTTTGTTAAGAAAATTATCCAGTGTCTTTTTAACTCGAAGCTGGTCGGTTTTTTGTGCTTCTGATTTAAAATGAGAATCCAGATACCCAAACTCCTTTAAGAATGATTTCTTGGTGAGGACGAAATATTGTTTTTCATTTTGCCTGGATAAGGATTTTATTCTCTCCATAAATTTGCAGCCGCAGGATTCACGGATAACAAGTTCCGTGGGCAGTTTAGTCAGGATATCGGTATTTCTCCCTTTAATGAGATTATAAAGAGTGGCACAGGCTGTCCTGCCTATTCTATAGATTGGTTGATGGACGGTGGTTAAGCGGGGAATAAAAGACCTGCTTTCAATAATATCATCAAATCCCGCGATTTTAATCTCCTGAGGCACCGAAATTCGCCGTCTTTTTAATTCTTCCATAATGCCCAAGGCCGTATCATCATTGGATGCAATAATGGCATCGAATCGTACCCGGCGGGTGTCGAGAAGCTGTTTTATGGCTTTAATCCCAAAGTTGGTGCCGTATGGTCCCTGTACAATAAGATTGTTCTCAAGCGGAAGATTAAATTTTTTTAAAATTTCTTTGAATACCTGAAATCGTTCTTCAGCATCATGCACATGAGCAGGTCCTCTTATACAGGCAAAGCGTCTGCACCCGTGATCTTCAATAAAATGGGTAAGCAGATCTCTCATTCCCGCTTTATTATCGATGACAACTGAAGTAATTCGCGGAAGCTGGGTGGCTAAACTCACAATCGGTAAGGGATGAAACGCATTCAGCATTTTTCTCATACCTCGAGGGCCGATATTAAGGCCCAAAGTCGGGGTGAGCACCAGAAGGCCGTCGACATTATCGGAGTTGGCTAAAAAATACAGCTTATTCCTGTCATATTCATAGATATTCGCGGATTGTAAAGCTCCGCCCACAAAGATGAGCAGATTAATATCATGCTCTTGGACGAAATCCGTAATCCCGGAAAGAATTTCAATATGATATGAAGATTCGGTAGAATCTGTTAAAAGACCGAAAGTGATGCGTTTTTTATGTGTCTGTGAAATAACATTCAAAGTAATATACTTCCGAAAAAGCCACCACCTGTGGTGGCAGATGGATTCTTAATTTTACAGTTCGTATACTTCGTATGTTCTCTGCCAGCGCACGGTTTTTCCGGGGGCAAGCGCTATTTCAAAAAAAACCTCAGGGCTTACCACATGTTTTTTACCCCACAGATTGAATGTCCGGACGGGGAAATCGAATGTTGCCTTAATACCGACTTTACAGGCTTTGTGTTCCAGACTCCAGGAGACTGTTTTAAGGGGAGCGGGATTTAACTGCCGGATGAAAAAATCCTTTTTAGGCACCTTGTTCCAGGTAATATGTCTTTTATTGAGGCAAAGCACCTTGCGCGGATTTACGAATTTGGTAAAAGAAGAAGGATCGATGGTAAAAGGAACCTTGAGTACATACTGACCGTCAATCTGCTGGTTATTGATACTTATGAAATTATGATTGTACTCATTTGTAATAATCGGTTTTGTGCCGAC
Organism: Spirochaetales bacterium; assembly: GCA_016930675.1. Classification (GTDB taxonomy): domain Bacteria; phylum Spirochaetota; class Spirochaetia; order SZUA-6; family RPPD01; genus JAFGGG01. The sequence continues at coordinate 15,859 of JAFGGG010000009.1, read as the reverse complement.
ATTGGTGAGTTCATAAGCCATGGTAAAAGCATTTTTTTTAAGCGTTATACTTTTTTTAAAGGTGCAAGCATAACCCCTGGTTTCTTTTGCCCGGCCTATAAAACTTATTTTTTTATTATCGCGTTCCACTGAAAAATCGAAAGGTTGTATTTTATATTTTTTGTAAAAATGGTAACCCCGTTTTGATTTTCGTAAGAGTAATCCGACACCGATTTTGGGAAACCACTGACCTGTAGCACAATCATCATAGCCGACCGGTTGTTCAATGCCGAATTCATTAACAAAACCTCGGCCCAGTTTTTTTATTTTCCACGGCTTGAAGGTTTCATTTGTGCAGAAGGTGTGGATTCCTTTAAATATAAGCTGTACGATCTGGCCTGTCCAATCAAAGCGTGCGCACCGATACTCTGTACCCGGTTCGAGGATATCTAAGCGTATGAATTTATTTGCAAGTTCCATGCCCATAATACTTGTTTATAACGCAAATTATTGAATAAAGTCAAATAGAAATTACAAATTCGGTCACTTTAATAATCGACAGGAACAAGAGATGCGCGTAAGGTTAGTTTAACATCCATTGACATAGTTCACATAAACACATACTATTTTAACAAAAATGTTAATGACAAATTATCAGGTATAACCTTTTCATTTAGAGCATGTTCGGAGTAAGGAGTTGTTGATGGCTGTGGATCTGCAGCAGGAACTGGTGGCGTTTAAACCGCAAAAAGAGTTTTTTATCGGAATTGATTCTGACGGTTGCGCTTTTGATACGATGGAGATTAAGCACAAAGAATGCTTCGGCCCCCTGGCCGTAGATTTTTTCGGATTACAGAAAATAGCAGAATATGCAAAAGAAACCTGGAATTTTGTAAACCTGTACTCTAAAACGCGGGGCTGCAATCGCTTTCTCGGTCTTATTTACACGATCGAGCTGCTTAAAAAGCGTAGAGAAGTATCGGACCGTAGGGTAGATATGCCTGATCTTGAACCATTAATAGAGTGGACAAAAAAGGAAACCAAATTGGGCAACGCGGCCTTAAAAAACTACGCCCAAAAAGTGACCGATCCGATTATTACAACCGCCCTGAACTGGTCTTTGGCGGTAAACCGGTGTATAAGCGAAACAGTACACAATATTCCGCCGTTTGACTTTGTTGAGGAGTCATTGAGAAAACTTTCAAAGAAAGCCGACGCGGTGGTCGTCTCTTCAGCGCCTATGGAAGCCCTGCAAAGAGAATGGCGCGGTAATGGGATCGATAAGTATATGCGTTTCCTTGCCGGACAGGAATACGGAACCAAAACCGAACATGTCCGGTTGGCTGCTTGCGGCAAATATGCTCCTCAGAAGATGCTTATTATCGGCGATGCCCCCGGAGACCTGAAAGCAGCTCAAAACTGCGAAGCTCTGTTTTATCCTATTCTGCCCGGTCAGGAACAAGCCTCTTGGGAAAATTTTTATAAAGCGGCTGCCGATAAATTTTTTAACGGTACGTATGCGGGTGAGTATGAAAACAAGCTCTTACAAAAGTTCGATGCCTGTTTGCCTGCTGCACTTCCGTGGAATTAGTATATGTTTTTATTTGAAAAAGGTTCTGTCAGTGAAGAGCTAACTACCAATGATCTCAAACGTGGTTTGGCCCAGGCTTTAGATAAACTGGGAAGTAAAAAAAAAGTATTAGTACTACCGCCTGATATTACCCGTCTTGATTCGAGGGCGGGAGATTTAACCCGCTATATCCATAAATATTACGGCAAAGCCCTTTCCGCCATCCTGCCTGCGACAGGTACACACTTCCCTATGACTGCAAAAGAGCTGACCGCCATGTTTAGGGATATTCCTCACAATCTCTTTCTCGAGCATGACTGGCAGATTGGGGTAAAGAATCTTGGTTTCGTTCCGGCGCATTATATCGGCAAGGTAACCCAGGGCAGGTGGGCATTGGACTGGCCGGTTCAGGTAAACAGAATCATTGTTGAGGGAGGATTCGATCTCATCCTTTCTCTGGGTCAGGTGGTTCCTCATGAAGTAACCGGCATGGCCAACTTTACTAAAAATATATTGATAGGAGCCGGTGGAACGGAAAACATTCATTCCAGTCACTTTATCAGCGCTTTATGCGGTATAGAACAGATAATGGGAAGAGTGGAAACTCCGGTACGCCGGATATTGGATTATGCCGCCGAACAGTTTCTTACGGATTTACCGGTTGTATATGTGCTTACGGTCATAGAAAGCGTTGGTGATAAAAAACCTGTGGTCAGGGGACTTTTTATCGGAGATGATCGTGAATGTTTTTTAAAGGCGGCCGAGCTTTCACGAAAAGTCAATATCACGTATCTGGACAAACCCTTAAACAAGGCTGTGGTGTATCTGGATGCTAAAAAGTATAAAAGTGCCTGGTTGTGCAATAAGAGCATCTATAGAACCCGGATGGCTATGGCGGATCATGGTGAGCTTATTGTACTGGCCCCGGGAATGATGTGTTTTGCCGAGGATCAGGCACTCGATATCTTGATTCGCAAATACGGTTATTCCAGTCCTGAAAGAATTATCCAGTATGTAAGTGAAAATATTGATCTGCGCAATAATCTTTGCGTAGCCGCGCATTTAATTCACGGATCTTCCGGCGGCCGTTTTAAAATCACGTACTGTCCGGGGCGCCTTAGTCGGCATGAAATAGAAAGTGTGAATCTTGGTTTTGCCGATTTAAAGCAGACGCTTTCAACCTACAGCCCTTCTGCTTTGAAAAACGGTTTTAATTCATTACCTACGGGCGAAGAAATATTTTACATCTCCGATCCTGCGTTGGGATTATGGATGCATAAAAAGAAATAATAACAACTTGCTTGTCTGAGAGGGGAGGTCTGAGACTATGAAAAAATCCGCAGATATCGCTTTGGTGGGTCTCGCAGTAATGGGTGAAAATCTGGTACTCAATATGGAGAGTAAGGGTTATACCGTGGTTGTGTACAACAGGACGCTTTCCAAAGTCGATGCTTTCTTAAAAAGCAGGGCCAAGGGCAAAAACATTATCGGCGTGCATTCTCTTGAAGAGCTGGTTGCATCATTAAACAGGCCCCGCAAAATAATGCTCATGATAAAGGCGGGAAAGGCAGTGGATAGTTTTATTGAGCAGATAATCAATTTTCTGGAACCGGGTGATATCATAGTCGACGGCGGTAACTCCCATTATCAAGATACCATAAGACGCACGGAATATATGGAGAGCAGAGGTCTGCTCTATATCGGGACCGGGATTTCCGGGGGCGAGCAGGGGGCGCTGCACGGTCCTTCAATCATGCCCGGAGGATCTCAAAAAGCCTGGCCAAAGCTGAAACCGATTTTACAGTCTATTGCCGCCAAACTGGCGGACGGTACCCCCTGCTGCGACTGGATAGGAAGCGACGGAGCGGGTCATTTCGTTAAAATGGTGCATAACGGTATTGAATACGGAGATATGCAGCTTATCGCCGAAACCTATCAGCTTATGAGAAATCTTCTTGGCATGACTGCGGATGAGATGCATACGGTGTTCGAGGAGTGGAACCGCGGTGAGCTTGAAAGCTATCTGATCGAGATAACAGGACATATCTTGCAGTTCAAGGATGAAGACGGACTGCCGCTTGTGAATAAAATACTGGATCGGGCCGGTCAGAAAGGTACCGGCAAGTGGACAGCTATCACTGCTTTGGATATGGGGATTCCTTTAACATTAATCGCCGAAGCCGTATTTGCCCGCTGTCTGTCGGCAAAGAAACAGGAACGCGTAAGAGCGGCAAAACTGCTTTCCGGACCAAGAGCTCCATTCGACGGTAAAAAAAGCGAGTTTATCAGGAACTTAAAACAGGCGCTTTATGCCTGTAAAATAATCTCATATACTCAGGGATACACGCTCATGCATGCTGCGGCCGCAGAACATAACTGGAAGCTGGACTACGGTAATATCGCTTTGATGTGGAGAAACGGCTGTATTATTCGCTCCGCTTTTTTACAAAAAATAAAAGACGCGTATGCACATAATCCGCAATTGAATAATTTACTGCTCGATCCTTTTTTTAAGGAAAAGGTGCTTTCCGGCCAGACTGCCTGGCGCAGGGTTACAAGTGCGGCTTTAAACGCCGGAATTCCCGTACCCGCCTTTGCTTCGGCGCTCTGTTATTTTGACGGGTATCGCAGTGAAAGTCTGCCGGCCAATCTAATCCAGGCGCAGCGTGATTATTTCGGAGCTCACACGTATGAAAGGGTGGACAGGCCGGAAGGAGAGTTCTTTCACACTGACTGGACCGGCAAGGGCGGCGCAACAGCGGCATCCGTCTATACAGCGTGACTTGTACTTTTCTCTTATTAATGCTATAAACAAATTTCTTTTTGACAATACCATTTTATAGCTTTATTTTATTTCAGTGAGCGCAAAAACCGGAATTTAAATGATATTGAGGATGTTGCCGTGAATAAGATCATAGAAAAAGTACAACTTGCGGAAAACGTGTATAAAATACGGATTGAAGCACCCTTGATCGCAGAGGAGAGAAAACCCGGCCAATTTGTCATTGTACAGATTACTACCGATTATGCGGAGCGGATACCTCTTACCATAGCCGATGCGGATCCGGGGCAGGGCACGATCACCCTGATCTTCCAGGTAGTGGGCAAAACCACCCATAATTTGGCATTGTTAAATAAAGGAGACATAATTGAAAATGTTCTGGGTCCATTGGGGAGACCTACACATATTGAAAAAAGCGGTACTGTGGTATGTATAGGCGGCGGTATCGGGATTGCACCGCTTCATCCTATTGTGAAGGCCCTAAAACAGGCGGGTAATAAGGTCATCATTATACTGGGCGCGCGCACCAAGGAGTTGTTGATTCTGGAACAGGAGATGAAGGCTGTCGCCGATCAATTGATCATCTGCACGGATGACGGCTCTTACGGAAGAAAAGCCCTGGTTACCGAACCGCTAAAAGAACTCTGTGAGCAAAATCCCAAACCGGACAAGGTGTTTGCCATAGGCCCTGCTATCATGATGAAATTCTGCGCGGAGACCACACGTGCTTTCGCGGTTCCCACTGTGGTATCTTTAAACACCATAATGGTTGACGGTACGGGCATGTGCGGCGGATGCAGGGTTAGTGTGGGTGGAAAAACCAAATTTGTGTGTGTGGATGGTCCTGAGTTTGACGGCCATCAGGTTGATTTTGATAACATGATGCTGCGCTTAAAGGCGTATCAGAATTTTGAACATAAAGCGTATGAGGACTGTCGGCTTGAAAATGAGATAGCAAAAAAAACGGGGGGGGAGAGCATATGAGTTATCTACCGCCTGAAGAACTGCGTGCGCAGGCCAAACAACTTTACATTCAATTGAAGGGCAAGCAGTTAACCAATAAAGAGCGCATGCACATACCCCTTCAGGATATGCCCTCACAAGCACCCGATACGCGCATAAAAAATATGGAGGAAGTAACCTGCGGTTATTCCAAAGAACAGGCCTATGTTGAAGCCATGCGCTGTCTGCAATGTAAAAAGGCGCCTTGTGTGGCAGGTTGTCCGGTACGCATAGATATCCCAGGATTTATTAAGGCCATCACCGAAGAGAATTTTCAGAAAGCAATAGATATAATTAAAAAGGACAGTCTGCTTCCGGCTATCTGCGGCCGGGTCTGTCCGCAGGAAGTACAGTGTCAGGCGCCGTGTACGCTGGGAAAAGCGCTGAAGGATGTGGAAAAGGCAGTATCAATCGGCAGGTTGGAGCGCTTTGTGGCGGATTGGGAAAGAGAACAGGGCAAGGTTTCAGTACCTGCAGTTGCAAAATCCACGGGCAAACGTGTGGCAATTGTGGGCAGCGGGCCGGCGGGAATTACCGTGGCGGCAGATGTAAGGCGTCATGGGCACGAGGTTGTGATCTTTGAGGCGTTTCATAAGACAGGCGGAGTTATGGTCTACGGCATACCGGAGTTCCGCTTGCCCAAGGCAATCGTACAGGCCGAAGTGGATCTGCTAAAAAAAATGGGGGTTACTATAAAAACCAACTTCCTCGTGGGCAGAACACGCAACTTGATAAAGCTTCTAAAACAGGACGGCTTTGACGCTATTTTCATCGGTACGGGAGCGGGCCTTCCTAAATTTATGCACATAGAAGGTGAAAATCTGGTCGGTGTATTTTCCGCTAATGAGTATCTGACTCGAGCCAATCTCATGAAAGCGTATGATCGTGAACGGTCTCATACGCCTATTTTTCACTCCAGAAAGGTTGCCGTATTCGGCGGGGGCAATGTGGCTATGGATGCGGCGCGCATGGCCCAACGTCTGGGAGCGGAAGTTGTGAACGTAATTTACCGGCGCACGGAAAAGGAAATGCCCGCTCGTGCGGAGGAAGTCGCCCATGCCAAAGAAGAAGGCATTGTTTTCCACCTCTTAAAAAATGCTCAGCGTATTCTGGGTGATGAACAGGGGAGAGTAAAAGGTATTGAATGTTTAAGCTACGAACTGGGCGAGCCGGATGACTCCGGAAGAAGACGACCTGTACCGATTAAAGGCAGTGAAAGCTATGTGGACGTAGATACGGTTATTGTCTCTATCGGAAATGATTCAAATCCGCTTATAAAGCAGACTACTGAAGGATTAGAGATAAACAAATGGGGAAATATTCTTGTGGACGAGAACTGTAAAACATCTCTGGATGGTGTATACGCGGGCGGCGATATTGTTTTAGGCGCGGCTACGGTAATACTTGCCATGGGACAGGGAAGAACCGCGGCCGGGGCCATCAGTGCCCGGCTTGAAGCACGGTAATTTTTTTAAAGATCGTTATTGAAAATAACAGTCCGAGGTAATAAAATAAAGACAGTGGAGGTGTTGCTTGAAAACATTTGCGGGTAGAACCTTTAAAAAGGTTAAAGGGATTTTAGCATTTAATAAAAAGAACATGCTTATTAAACTGAATGAAATAAAACATGCGGTTTCATTTTCAAAAAAATTCCTTTATAACTGGATGAAAATAAAAGCCAACAATCCTTCTGAATTAGATCCTATTTTTGCCCTCTATTTAGTAACCAAACGCTGTAACTTTCGCTGTAAGTACTGTTATGCGGAATCAAATGAACGAATTTCATCGGTCGCTCCGGAAGACCTTACTTTCGAACAGAATGTGGAATTATTAAAAATTATGCGTAAAGATGTGGCTCATATCTATTTTTCCGGAGGAGAACCGCTGCTGCGTAAAGATATGGTTGATATTCTCAAGGCCTGCCGGGATTTGAATTATCATATTCTATCATTAACCACGAACGGTTTTCTGTTGGATAAAAAACCTGAAGTGGCTGATTATTTGAATTATCTGGCTATAAGTCTGGATACGCTTGATGAAAAAAAGAATGATGAACTGAGTGGTGTGCGGTCCGGTACTACTAAAAAGATAATTGAAATTACCAAAGAGTTTGCCGCTCTGCAGAAGGAGAAGAATTTTACCCTGCTTGTGAACGCGGTAATCGGAGAGCACAACATTCCCGATATCTATAAGTTAATGGACTTTTGCTTCGAACATAATATCGGGCTTTCCGTAATCGGACAGATGGAAAACTTTCGGCCTATAAAATTTCTGCGCGATAATGAAGAGTATTTTAAACTTGTTGAGCATATTCTGGATTACAATGAAAAAGGCTATCCGATTTTGGGTATGCCGCAGTTCAACAGAACCATGTTGATGTTTCAAGATCACACCTGTTTTCCTCTGCTTATCCCCACCATCTATCCCAATGGAGATTTATTATACCCATGTGAAGTGCTTAACAAACAGCGTTACAATCTTTTGGAAACCGGTTCCATCAGAGAGGCTTACCGCCGCGGGCAGAAGGAAATAGGAGCTAAAATTGACTGCCCGGGCGAATGCTATCTTCCGGCGTTTATTATGGCCTCCTGTTTTATGCAGCAGCCCTTTTCCGCCATCAAGCAGGGGATTAAACTGAAAATGGGGAACTGCTACAATCAGCACATAAAAGAGGATAAAGTCAAAATTAAACAAGTAGTTTAACATGTGTAGTGCGCCATGAAATCACTTCATAGAATTAAGCCGACGGTTATTATACTATTATTTTTTTGTCTCCCACATTTTCTGATTGATAGCTGTACTCCGCAACACAAGAAACCTGAGGCTTTGCAGAATGAGCCGGCTGCTGTTTCTATGAGCCCTGAGGATCTGGCCGATGATATTCACTGGTACGGAAACGCGGCAATTAAAATAGTGACAAGCGAAAAAACAATTTACATTGATCCTTTTGAAATACCGAATCAGGATAAAGCGGATATTATTTTAATTACCCATCCGCATTTTGATCATCTGTCAGAACCTGATCTTAAAAAGCTGGGCATAAAAGATACAGTATTTGTTGTACCGGATAACAGGCAGTGTATTGATACCGTCGAAAAGCTGTTTAACAAAAAACCGGTTATTTTTAAGCCGGGTGAACAGGCAACGGTAGCAGGAGTAAAGATACAGGCTGTGCCCGCTTATAATGTGGTTAAAAAGGAGCGCCACCCCCAGGCGTTCGGGTATCTCGGCTATATCTTGACTATCGAAGGGATCCGTATCTACCATGCGGGGGATACGGAGCGCATCCCTGAAATGAAGACCTTTTCCTGCGACATTGCGCTGCTTCCCCTGGGTCAAACCTATACCATGAACAGTGTGGAGGAGGCCGCACAGGCGGCATTGGATGTAAAGGCTCGGATTGCCATTCCCATTCATTACGGTTCCTACGAAGGGACTTTGGCGGACGCCTATAAATTCAAGGAACTTTTGGAGAAAAAGGTTCTGGTGATAATTAAAACAAAAGAGTGAAATACAGATCATGAAATTAAAGAATCAAGCGCTGATAATTTTTACAGGGATATTCGATATATTTTTAGGTGCTTGTCTCATAGTCCTGCCGCGCTTATTTCCCCTTTTTATCAGCGGATACAAAGATTATGCGATTTTAAGTGAAGCCATGCTTATTTCAATGGCTTATCCGTTTTTGGTACTGCTGGTCGGAGCAGGTATTGTTTTTAAAAAAGATTGGGCCAGGGTATTGGGATTTTTTCTGGCCTTTATTGCCGTAATCAACGCGGTAACTGAATTTTTTGTGATAAAACCCAGACCCGAACTTGTTAATACTCAGCCGAGTGTCCAGTATGTTTTTGTCATATTAATTCCTGTGTTTACTATTGTATATTTTATCTTACATACGCTGTTGCTCTTGTTTTTTACGAAGCAGGAAGCACCCTTTTGGGGATCTGAACCAAAACAGAATGAGCCCATGGAGCAGGTTTTTAGGGCTGCCGAACATTACTGCGCGCATTGCACTAAAACGGTTTCACCTGCTGATGAAGTATGCGCGGAATGCGGTGCGCTGCTTAAAGGACTGCGCTGCAAGAAGTGTAAGTATGAAGATGTAGTAAGCAAGTTTAAGCAAGGACGCTGTCCGCGCTGCGGGAATGTGGTCGTAAAAAAGCCGGAAGTTTTTTAAGGATAGAATTCAGAGTAATACTCTTTAGCACAATCAGGACAGATACTGTGCGAAAGTTCAATATTAGCATGCTGCAGGCTCGACAGTTCTACTGCAAGCCATCTGCCCTGCTGATTACGGATCCGTCTGCAGTGCGAGCAGATGGGCAGTACACATTTTAATGATTTGAGTTGAGTTAATAACTGTTTTACCCTTAAGGCCAGCTGCATAATTTTCCCTCTACATTGAATATCGGATTATTTGAAGCGGTACATAAAATAATTAGCTTATTATTGACAGGAAAACTTTCGGTTTTTAATCCAAAAGACAATCTAAAAATATCCCTTCATATTATTGGAAATAAAAGGGATCATTTACTATACTGTATATAGATAAAATAATATTTAGCTATGTTACCCCGGAGCCTGTTATGAACACTAAAATTGTATTGTCATTTCTTGGAATATTTTTATTAACCGGCCTTTACTTTTCCTGTCAGGATGATTCACCAACGGGAGAAAAAATTGAATTAAGAGGACTGACCAGAGAGAAGCGCTCTTTAGAGCTGATCCGAAAAGTGAGCCGGGACCCGCTGGGCAAAAGAATATTGGCATTGTATAAATCCACGGATGGTCAAACGGAAAAAGAAAATGAGATCCTGTACCATGTACAACCTCACTTAATAAATTTGGGTTTTACCGTTGAATACTGGGATATTGATGCGGGAATGCCTTCGCGGGAAAAATTACGGGAAACTCGAGCTGTTATTTCCTGGTTTAGGGGTGCGAGCATGGCTGATCCGGAAGCATATCTTGATTTTATGGATAACACCATAATGTCCGGACTGAAATATATAATAATCGATAATTTCGGCGCATATCAATACCGGATGGAGCAGGATAAATTCATGGAACCGGCGCGTCTGAATCTTTCCTTATCCAAACTGGGCATTTGGTACAGCGGAAAATGGACGGACGACGCTTCCGTGCTGGAGATTACAAGTAAAGACTCCGCAGTTGTCGAAGCAGGCGGTCTGCAGGATGTGTCAAAATCGAGGTTATATTACTTTTTTCAAATTATTGACAAGGATTTGGATGTCTTTCTCTCCGTGAAAAGAAATGATGAAGATGTACCTCCCAGTCCTTTTATAGTCACCAATCGTAATGGTGGTTTTATCTTATCCCGCTATATATATCACATGGAAAACGGGCAGGCCAAGATCCTGATTGATTTTAATGAATTTTTACGGCGAGCACTTTTTCCGCGGGCCAAGCAGGAACGAATAGGAATCTTGACCGATCTTAATCATCCGCAGACCAAGAAAATCAGTCTTTTAGTTGCCGAGTCGTTAAAAAGGACACAATGCGCGTTTGAAGTGATCGAAAAGCAGGATTTTAAAAAGCTTGTTCCCGGAGATCTCACACCCTATACTACCGTGGCTTTGATTATTCCCAATGAACAGGACTTGAATCCTAATGTTATCGCGGATTTTTACTCACATGGCGGTTCGCTTATCTCGCTTTTTGGCGGTTATTTCACAAACCTGGCGCCGTATCTGGCTTCCCGGGTCAAGGAAGATCCGGATGTGAAAGAGGGGTTCGGATATGTATTCAAACCGGGTTTTTTATTGAGTGAGGGATTTGGCATGAAATATGATGACGTGGGCTGGGGGTGCGGCAATCTTGAACCCGCCGGGGACGCGGTCATACTGGGAACGGATTTCAACGGGTTTCAACCCATTGTCTGGGCATCCAAAGACGGACGCGTACTCACATGGGACTGGCATTTGTTCATAATTCCCGAGCTCATAGGTTTGGCCTTTGAGTCCTTTCTCTATGTGCGCCCCGTCGGAACGGCGGCCACATTGGGATTCGGGCACATGTTTATCGACGACTGTCCTCTTCCCATGTATAACGTAAAAAACGAACCGCTTGAACCAATAACCGATACGGATTTTTATATGAACATATGGTGGCCGGAAATCAAACAGCTGCTGGATGCACATGGAATTCCCGCAAGTTCCTACATTATCTTTAATTATAACGCGCAGGTGGAGCGTCCCTTTACCGGCGCGGAATTCTTTGCCGCCGAGAATATGGCGTCATTGCACCTGGCACACATAATGCTGGATCAGGGAATGGAATTGGGTTTTCACGGTTATAACCATGTATCGCTGACCTGTGAAGATACTGAGGTAAATGAGTATAAATGGACTTCCATTGAAAATATGAAAGGTGCTTTGAACGAGGGTAAAAGATACTGGTTGTCCATGCTGCCCCGGGCAAGTCTTCCCTTTGCATATGTGGCGCCGAATAATATTATTTCCGAAGAGGGCATAAAGGCGCTTCATGAAGTATTTCCGACCATAAAGATCATATCAATGCTCTATTGGAGTCGGACTGAGGAAGTCTGTTCGGAAATGGCCCCCAATAGCCAGTTCCCCGAGCTTTATTATTTTCCCCGTATTTCTTCGGGTTATCTGAATACGGATGCCAATCAGAAACTCATAGTGGCGGGCGCCGGTGTTCCCGGTGTGGTCAGCCACTTCATTCACCCTGACGATGTGTATGATCCCGACCGTTCAGGCGGATTAACATGGGAAAAAATGAAAACTGAATTTGCTGACCTGTTGGATTTTGTAGCCTACCATTATCCCTGGATAGAATGGGTGGATATTCGTGAAGCGTATTACCGTCTGCTGGTACAGGATGAAGCGCAGTTTTGTTTTAAATGGAAGGATAATCCGGATGGGGCTCAGCTCACGGTTCATACTGTCGAAGGTCAGATGTTTCGTATCCGCCCCAATACCTACAGTTTAACGGGATTGGACGGTGCGGAAATTATTTATAGTTACAAGAGCATGCCGGGGATCATTTTAAAGGCTGAGGATAAGGAGTGCGTGCTTTATTTTAAACCACATACCACCAGCACGGCTGGTGGTATGTGAGGGAGCTCCCTATGGGGTGCTGGGTGGGATAAAAAAATGAAGTTCTATATATCTTCGACCGCCAGCTTTACGTTTACAATTTTACGCACGGAATTGCACATAAAAATCTGCCCGGCGCCGCGCAGTCTGTTTACGGTTATTATACCTTCTTCGGCCTGAGGATTGCTTTCCAGGATGTGACGCCGCATGGTTCCTGCCAGTAAACCGCATGAGACCGGAGGAGTGATCATTTTACCTCCATCTTTTATAAAAATATTGCTTCTGCAGCCTTCGGTTATTTCACCGCGTTCATTCTGCATCACAACATCCCACAACCCTTTGGCGCGGCCGGTTTTAAGCAGCTGGTCATACATATGCCTCCTGGTGGTCTTGTGGTAAAGAAATCTATTATCCGATGACACCTTCTGTTTGGCAATACCGATCAGCACCTCGTCCTGAGGCGTTTGAACAATTTCTTCATTTGTAACCGCAAACCTGCCGTGCCGGGAAACTGATATTTTAACTTTATAACAGGTGTTGCCATTAAGCTTGTGTTTGTTCTCAGAGAGCGCTTTGCAAAAATCATCAGCGCTAAATTCAAAAGAGAAAAAATGTGCGCTTTCAGCTATTCTTTCCATATGATAGTCCAGCAGAAAATATTCTCCGTTTTCCCATAACATGGATTCGTAAATCTGAAAGTCTTGTTGCTTTTGCGTGAGAAAATTCATTTTTAAAAGGCTTTCCTCATATTCTTCATCGGCGGCGGAGTCCCACACGATACCGCTTCCGATCCCCATAGTTCCGTTCTGATTATAGATAATCGGAGTGCGAATGGCAACATTAAAGACTGATTTACCGGTTGGTGAGATGTAACCGATCGCGCCGGTATAGACTCCCCTGTCTTCGGTTTCCAGTTCTCTGATTATTTCCATAGAGCGTATTTTCGGTGCTCCGGTAACCGAGCCGCAGGGGAAAAGACCTTTGAATATTTCAAAATAACTTGTGCCGACCTTCAGCTGCCCGCTTATGGTTGATGTCATTTGGAAAAGGGTTCTGTAACTTTCTATCTCAAAGAGTTTTTCCACAGTAACCGAACCCGGTTCACATATTCTACCAAGGTCATTGCGTAATAAATCTACGATCATCAAATTCTCAGCCCTGTTTTTTTCTGAAGTGAACAATTGCTGCTTAAGCTTTTCATCTTCATCCGAAGTCATACCGCGCCTGATTGTGCCTTTCATGGGTTTGGTTACGATTTTGTTCCCGACTTTGGTAAAAAACAGTTCCGGAGAAAAAGACAGTACGAACTGTTGTCCGGTATCGATATACGCGGCATAGCTTACCGGCTGAATATTTTTTACTTCATTATAGAAGGCATAAGCTGATCCTGAAAGGCTGAAATGAGTATTCCAGGTAAAGTTTATCTGATAGGTATCGCCACGGCGGATAAATTTTTTAATTTCGTCTATTTTTTTTTGATACCCGGTGAAATCCATTCTGGTTTCAATTGCCCCGTCTATAGAGGCGTACTGTGCGGCAGGTATCCTCTCGCCGTGTTTTATCATTTGGTGAGAATAATCATATATCCGTGGTTGTTTATAAATTCCCAACCATACAAGCGGGAAATCGGATCTGTCTTTTTTTATCAGTTTTTTTAGACGGGGAGTAAAGGCGAATCCAGCCTCAAAAGCAATAAATCCTGCTGCATAATATCCTTGTTCGATATAATCATCCAGCGCACAAAGTACAGCTTCCACTTCATCGATCTGGTAGGTTTTTAAAACCTTTACCGGATCATGGAAGAGCAGAGATCGGCTGGGGGTGGTATCAAATTTTAGTGTTTCCAATAAAACCACCTTACCGGAAGGCAAAGAGTGTTCTTTTATCGGATATTGTTTGACCTTGTTCATGTAAAGAGTATTATATAACTTTTTATATCTTTTCCAGTTGCTGTTGTTTTAAAATATCGAATATTTTTTGTTTGCATGTGTGTAAATCTATTTCCAGATAACAGAGGCTAGAGCCTTGGGATACTGCTGTGGAGTTGAACTTGTTAAACAGCCTCAACATGGCGTGATTATCCTTCTGGATATAGCCGCCGAACTTTGAGATATTATTATGCAGCGCATAACGGGCTAACAGGCAGAAGAGAAGTGTGCCTAAACTCATATTTTGGTATTTATCCAATACGGTAATTGCAATTTCCGCAGTATCGGGTTTTTTCGGCAACCTTATATAGCGGCCGATACCCATACCCGGATATTCTGTAGTACTGTCCAAGAATCTGCTGACGATTGCCACGTGGTTTTTATTGTCGATGTGAGTGAGATATTCCAATTCCTGCTTTGAGAACTGTTTAAAAGAGAAGTTAAACCTATAACGTTTTGAACTGCTTGAAAGCAGATCAAAACCTTCCGTAATACAGTCTTTACATCCATGGTCGAGGAAGTAAAAACAGATCCTTGTTTTATCTTTCAATACAGAAGAATAAATAATCTCTTTTGAGATGTCGTCTCTTACATCACACTGTATACTATGTTTTTTATTATTAGACATAACGACTCTGGTTTTACGGTAATTTAGGTGATCCATACTATAATAGATTTCTTATTTATACAACTGTTTGGCGCACTGCGGACACAAGCCGTGGGAAAAGTCGGCTTTGGAGTGATTGTGCACATAGACCTCTATCTGGTGCCATTTACCGTGTTTATCCCGTATCCTTTTACATTTTGCACAAATCGGCAGGAGGCCGCTCAATGTTTTTACCTTGTTAAGCGTTTTTTCCAGTTTTTTAAGCAGGCGTTCCCGATCTTGAGCCGATTTTTTACGTGATGTGATATCCCGGGCGAAGGCAATATTATACTCTTTACCTTCAAACGCCAGGTAGTTGATTCTTATTTCTACGGGGAATACGGTTCCGCTTTTAGTGCGGTGAGCGGATTCGATTATAAAGGAGCCGCGGTTTTTAAGATCCTGCCAGTGGTTGATCCATACCTGTCTGGGTAAGTTGGGATCGATATTGTGAACAGTCATTCCCAGCAGTTCCACCCTGGAATAACCGAGAGCGTTGCATGCCGCATTGTTTACATATACAAAGCGGGCGCTCGGTTCCATGAGATATACCGCATCAGGTGTACATTCTATGGCAAACTGGAGGAGCCGCTGTCCGAAGTGCAGATCCGACAGCGTACATAAATCCGGTATAGTATTATCCTCATTATTCTTTCTTTTAATAGAATGGCTTGTCTGCGGTTTGGCTGACTTTTTCATTATATATTAATCCTCATAAAAATATTTGAGGATTTATTTTATTAATTGTTATGATTTTGACTCACATGAAGGTTTTTGTCAATAGCGCGCATTGCCTCATTAAAAATCTAACCGAAAAAAAGTAATGCCTCACATAAAAATCTAACCATAATGATTATACAATTTTATATT